>JAOTVX010000025.1 GCA_029863175.1 Betaproteobacteria bacterium
CCAAATGCTGAACATCAGTGAGCACACTCTGCGCAACCATCTGACGTCGATTTACGACAAGCTCAACGTCGCCAACCGCCTTGCGATGTTCGCTTATGCGCATGAGCATGGCTTGACCCCGGATTCTCCAGTGCCTTAGCGGGCACCACTTCCGCAATCTCGCCTCCTGTTCCGCAGAGTCGTAGCGCCCTCGATCCTCTGGCGTCTGCCCCTTGGCGCAGCGCCGATACCACCACGCCATCCCATCGGTGAGTTAGTAATTCTGGATGACAGTAAACGCATGGCTTTGATATTCCCATAGTTATGAGGCTTCGACTGGGCAAAGGGATAATCGTCCCCCCCAAAAAAGGATGACTGTCCTATTTGCAAAGATAAGGATTAGGCGGACAGTGCCCCAATCCGACCCCGGGGGCCCCTCCGAGCTCCCGTTTTCTGTTTAGTTTGGGTTTATTGCCCTTACGGAAAGGGAGAAGAACATGAAGATAGTCACAGCATTGATCGTCCTTGCTTCAAGTCTTCTCTTTATTCCGTACGCATACTTCTTCTTTTATTGAATTAGACGTATTGGTCATACGTCGCGGTGACGCGACGAAACGAGGCCACAGCGATGTGGCGATCCCGTGAAGCCCCGCGATAGCGCGTAGAGGATGCGCTTGCCCGGATCGACACGAGCGACATCGCCTGCCCGCAACCGAAGTCATTGAACTTGTCGGCCAGGTTCCCGACGCCCGGGATCGGCGACCAGAACCACGAGTCGCCATACAAGAGCACGATCGGCGCCTACGCATCGTAGATCGTTCAATGAACGTGACGCAAACCTGACCAATTTGGACATCTTCGGCGAGCGTTGGCGAGTGAGGGCGGGCACGTTCGCTGTTAAACTAACCATTTAGACTAGCTCATAATCCCTTGGTCGTTGGTTCGAGTCCAACACGACCCACTCCCGGTCAAATCAAAGCGAATCAAAGGCGCCAGGCTCGATTAACTCAATGATTATCGTGTAATTTGAGCCTGACCCCTGTGATCGATGACCAATGTCGGGCTGCCGGAGCTGATGGCGCGCGACGCCGGTGAATATGTCCGCATAGCCGCCGGGCTCGCGGCGAATACCGCAAGGCTCGACGCCATGCGCAGCGGCCTGCGATCACGCATGCGCGCTTCGCCGCCGTGCGACGCCCGGCGGTTTGTTGCAGAGTTGGAGCGGTTCTATCGCGGCGCGTGGGCCGAATGGTGCGCGGGTCGCCGGGCGGTAATGGCGCGCGCTGCGAACGCGCCGGGAGCGTGATGCTCGCGCGCCTGTTCAGGCAATTGCTGAGCCGTGCGAAACAGCCGGTGCCGCAGGCGCTCGCCGGCGTTGACGACGCGCTGGGTAGGATCAAGGCGGGGCAGGAGGCGGAGAAGGCGGGACGTCCGGAGGACGCGATGGAGTGCTACGAGTCGGCGCTGCGCGAATTCCCGGATTCCGCCGAGCTCCATGCGATGCTGGGCAACGCGCTGCGCGCGCTGGGGCGCCATGACGAGGCCGTGGCGGCGTACCGCCAATCGACGCAGCTCAAGCCTGCGCTGGCGGCCGCTTGGTACAACCTCGCACTGACCGAGCACGAGCTCGGCGACGTGGAAGGCGCGGAGCGCGACTACCGCGCTGCGCTGGCCGCCGACCCCGGACTGGTGACGGGCCACGACAGCCTGCTGTGCCTCGTCGGCATGGGCGGCGCGGGGCGCACCCCGGCGGACGTGCTCGCGGAGCACCAGCGCTGGGCGGCGCGGCACGCGGAACCGTTCCGCGCGAGGTGGCAGCCATTCGCCAATGTTGCCGATCCGGAGCGCCGCCTGCGCATCGGGTATGTCTCGGCGGACCTTCGGTACCATGCGATCGCCTGTTTCGTCGAGCCCGTGCTCGCGCATCGCGACCGGGCCGCGTTCGAGATTTTCTGCTACGACAACTCGGCGGGAACCGACGCGGTGAAGGAACGCCTGAAAAGTTTGGCCGACCACTGGCGGGCCATCAACGCCATGGGCGACGCGGAGGTTGCGGCAATGGTTGTGGCCGACGGCATCGACATCCTCGTGGACCTGTCGGGGCACACCAAGGGCAACCGGCTGCTCGCGTTTGCGAGAAAGCCCGCGCCGGTGCAGGCCACCTGGCTCGGCTATCCGAATACCACCGGGCTCGGCGCCATCGACTGGCGGATCACGGACGCGATCGCCGATCCACCCGCAATGACGGACGCATCTTACAGCGAGCGCCTGCTGCGCCTGCCGGGGAGCATGTGGTGCTACCAGCCGTTCGACGCGATGCTGGAGCCCGGTGCGGGGCCGGAGCCGGGAAACGCGCCTACCTTCGGCTCGATGAACAGTTTCCCGAAGCTCAACGCGGGCGTCGTCAAGATGTGGTCCCGCTTACTGCACGCGGTGCCCGGCAGCCGGCTCATCGTCGCGACCGTTCCGGCCGGCAGCGCGCAGCAGCGCCTGCTAGCATCGTTCGCCGCGCAGGGCATCGCGGCAAGCCGCATCGAGTGCGCGCCGAAACTCGGCAACGAAGCATTCTGGAGGCTGCACGGGCGCATCGACGTCGCCCTCGATCCGTTCCCGATGAACGGCGGAACCACGACCTGCGAGACCCTGTGGATGGGCGTGCCGGTGGTGACGCTGGCAGGCGCTTCCTTTGCCGGCCGCGCAGGTTGCAGCATCCTTGTGGCAGCGGGATTTCCGGAGTGGATCGCGGCATCGGAGGAGGATTATCTGCGGATCGCGTGCACGCTGGTACAAGACCGGTCGTATCTCGCGCAGCTCCGCGCCGGCATGCGCGAGCGCCTGCGCGCTTCGGCGCTGCTCGACGGTGCGGCGTTTGCGCGCGGCCTCGAAAAACTGTATCGGGAAGCATGGCGCGAATGGTGCGCCAAACAGGGCTAGATGCGGTCAAGCCAGGGAATGTACCAATCGCCGCGGAGCGCGGAAGGGCTGCGCTCGCGCGCCGGGAGCCACATCGCGAGCGGCTTGCTTTCCCAGCGGACTCCCTGACCCGACAGCCAGGCGTGGGCAGTTGATCCGGCGTTCTCGTTGAAATAGAGCGTGGCGCAGTGTGCGCGCATGCTGTCGAGTATCGCGGCGAATCCCGACTCGTCACCGAGCATCTCGTAGCAGTAGAGCGCCTTGTCGCGCCTGCCTGCCAGCGCGTAGGCTCCGGGTCGCTCGAACAGTTCCAGCGATTCCGCAGGGGGGGGGATGGGCGGCTGCCAGGATGCGTCGCGCTCGACGCATTGCGGCCGGCGCTGCCAGACGGCGCGAACGCGTTCGAAATCGATTGCAGCGCGCGACGCCGCTTCGCTCCCGCTGCCGTCGATGCGTCCAAGGCACCCCCGGTCGGCGCTGTTCCAGCCGGCGCGCGCATAAAAGGCCGGGTTGGAAGTCCACAGCACGGCGAAATCGACCCTGTCATGCAGCGCGTCGCCGACGTGCAAGAGCAGCTGCGAGCCCAGGCTGGTGCCGCGCTTCTCGGGCGCCGTCCATACCATGCCCAGCATCGCACCGTCGCATTCCCGTTCCGGAACAATCCAGCGGAAGCGCTTGACCACGATGGCGGCGGCGATCCCGTCCTTGTCCCGCGCGACAAACACGTTGTCGAGATTGGCAGCGGTAAGCTCGCGGGGGAAGCGCACGGCGAGCGATGCCGCGCGCCCGCGCCCCGAGACGAATTCGGCGTCGAGCCGCTCGATCAGGCCGCCGAGTTCGCCGCCTGCACAGCGCGTGAACGTAACGCCGGCGGTTGTGCCCACGCTACCAGCCGCTCCGGATAGTCTCAGCGATGCGGGCGCGCTCTGCGGCGGACACCCACCAGCCGCACGGGATGCTGAGGTTCTCCGCGTCCAAGGCGTCGACGCCGTGCAGCCCGGGCGCCGCCTGCGCGGCAAAGCAGGCGTATTGGTCGTTGCGCAGGTGAAGGCGTTGTGCGCCGATGCCATGTTCGCGGAGCTTGCGCACGAGATCCTCGCGCCGCTCCGCGCGCAGGGAATAGGTCCAGTAAGCGGAGACCGCGTCCGTGCGCCGCGCGAGCAGGCGCAGGCCGGGCACGCCCCGCAGCGCCTGGTCGTACCCGCGGCCGTTGTCGCGGTGCGCGTGCACGTTGCGCTCCGCCCAGTGCCACTGCGCAAGGCCGATGCTCGCCGCGACGTTGCTGAGCCCGAAGTTAAAGCCGGCCTCCACGATGTCGCTCGCTGGGTTGAGATCGCCGTTTGGCAGGCGAAACGTGGCGCTGTCGATGCCGTAGCGGCGCAGGCGCCGCAGCCGTTCGCGGTCGACGCCGGGCCCGGGGCACAGGGCGGCGCCGTCGCCGCAGGTGATATGGCGGACCGGGCCGAACGAATACGCGGTGAAATCCGCGCCATGGTGGCCGAGCCGGCGCCCGTGGAATTCCGCGCCGAACGCTTCCGATGCATCCTCGATCAGGGGCAAGCTGCATTCGCGGGCCAGCGCCAGCACGCCGTCGAGGTCGCCGACGTCACCCGACCAGTGATAGAGAAGCAGCGCACGGGTCCGCCCGGTGATCTTTGCGCGCATCATCGCCGCCGTCGGCATTCCAGTCTCGGGATCGACGTCGCACCACACCGGTTTCGCGGAAAGATTCGCGATCGGCATGGTGGTGGCGAGGCAGCTCAGCGGCGACACCACGACCTCGTCTCCGGGCCCGACGCCCGAAGCGTGGAGTGCGAGCGTCAGCGCGCCCGAAATGTCGCTCACCGCGACGGTCCGCAGATTGCCGGTGAACGCGCCGACCGCCTCCTCGAAGCGCGGCACTTCCGCACCGGGCGCGATGGCGCCGCTCGCCAGCGTCCGCTGCACCGCAGGGAACACCTCCTCCGGCATATGCACCTTGAACAACGGCGTGGCGACCCGGTCCATGACGATGCTCCTCAGCCCTTTAGCAGCACGGCCTGCCCGGTCTCGAGCACGACGCACGAGAGATTCCGCGCCTCGCAGAACGCGTCCCACGCGAGATGCGCCTCGGGTGCAGCGCCGTCGCCCGCCTGGCACGCCGGTCCCTCCGCTGTCAGTTCACGATTCCGCAACGGAATGAAATCCTCGTTGCGGGGCGCGGGAAACCCGGGGAAACTGTCGACCAGATGCCGGTCCTCGCCGTCGTAGCCGCGCCCCGCTCGCGCCACTTCGCCGCCGAGCAGGGATCGAAGCATGCGCATCAACATCGCAGATTTCCTCGTCTGCCGCCAGGCGACTCTACCAGCCCTCGCGGATGGCCGCGGCGATGAACTCGCGGTCCGCGTCGCCGACCCACCAGCCGCAGGGAACGTGAACCATTCTCGAATAAAACGAATCGAGCCCGGGGAGCTCGCACCGGCTGCCGGCGAACACCGAATGCAAGTCGTTCCGGCGGTGGGCGACGGAGGCCGATATGCCACGCTCCGCGAGCCTGCGCATGAAATCGTCGCGTCGTTCGACCAGCACCGTATAGAACCAGTAGGACGGCTCGGCGGCGGCATCCCAGCGGCAAAGCGACAGGCCCGGAATGCCCTGAAGGGCGCGGTCGAACCATTGGCCGTTCGCGATATGGCGGTCGATCACCGGCTGAATGTGTTCGAGCTGCACCAGGCCGATCGTCGCGTTGACGTTGTTCATGTGGTACTTGAAGCCGATGGTGGCGACGTCGACGTCGGTGCGCGGCGCCCTGCGGTCGATGCCGAACCAGCGTACTAGCCGGCCGCGCACCGCCGCCGCGGGATCGCGGCAGGCGAGCATACCGCCGTCGACCGTCGTCATGTGCTTGATCGCCTGCAGCGAGAACATCACGAAGTCGGCGTGGCTGCCGAGGACCTCACCGTTCCAGCGCGCGCCGAGCGCATGCGCGGCATCCTCGATCAGCGGCACGCCCGCGCCGTTCGCGATGCGCCCGAGTTCGCCGAGGGGCGCCGGTATGCCGCCGTAATCCACCGCGAGGATCGCGCGCGTCCGCGGCGAAATCCTGGCGGCGACCGACACCGGGGCGAGGTTGCCGTTTTGCGGATCGACGTCGGCCCACACGATCCTGCCCCCGGCGTGGAGGATCGCGAGGTTGGTCGGCTCCGCCGTCATCGCCGTCGAGATGACCTCATCGCCCGGCTGCACGCCGGCAAGGATCAACGCGGTGTGCAGCGCGGCGGTGCCCGAATAGAACGAGAGCATCCGTTCTGCATCCTGCACGCCGACGAACGCGCCAAACTTCTTCTCGAATGCCTCGACTGGCGGTCCTTCCGAAATCTGCCCGCTGTAGAGAACGTCGCGCAGGCACGGCATCAGTTCCGCCTCGGGCGCGAGGAACACCTTGAACAGCGGAATATTGCGCGGTGCGGACATGGATGGCGCAGGCGGGCCCAGGGCTTCAGAACCTGGAGAACTCGCCGCCGGGCATCTCGAGCTTAACGAACTCGTCGTCGGCGCGCGCAATCAAAGCGCGGATCTCGTCTGCGCCCGCGAGGCTGTCGCCGGAACTGTACTCGGCATCGAGCTGCCTGGGCTTGGCCTTGCTCCACCACGGGTTGATCTTGAAATAGTCCCCCGCGTCCTCGACGCGCACGAGTTCCTCTTCGGACACCATGATCTCGTTCAATTTCTCGCCGGGCAGGGTGCCGATCAGGTCGTACTCGAGCGGCCTGCCAGCCTCCGCCGACAGCACCGCGGCAAGGTCGACGACGCGCGCCGCCGGGGCCTTGCGCACGAAGATTTCGCTGCCCTTGGTGTTCTCAGCCGCGTGGAGCACCAGGTCGATCGCGTCGTTCAGGGTCAGAAGGAAGCGGGTCATGCGCTCGTCGGTGATCGACAATCGCTGGCCGAGCTCGAGCTGGCGCCGAAAAAACGGCACCACCGAGCCGCGCGAGCGCAGCACGTTGCCGTAGCGCACGCAGGCAAAGCGCGTGCCGCGGTTGCGGCGCGACAGGTTGCCCTTCAGCACGATGCGTTCCTGCAGCGCCTTGGTCATTCCCATCACGTTGACCGGCTTCACCGCCTTGTCGGTGCTGATCGCGACGAACGCCTCGACCCCCTGCCCGAGTGCGGCGTCAACCACGTTCGCTGCGCCGTCGACATTGGTGCGCAGCGCCTCCTCCGGAAAGTACTCGCAGGTCGGAACCTGCTTCAGCGCCGCCGCATGGAACACGAGCTGGATGCCGCTCATCGCCTCGGCGAGCGCAGCGCGGTTGCGCACGTCGCCGATGATGAACGACAGGTCGCTGCGCCCCTTGTAGAACATGCGCATGTCGTATTGCTTCTTCTCGTCACGCGACAGCACGCGGACCTCTGCCGCGCCCGAATCCAGCAGGCGCCGCACGATGAAATTGCCGAACGAGCCGGTGCCGCCGGTGACCAGGATCTTCTTGCCCTTGAACGTGCTCACTTGCCGACCTCCCTGATTTTCACCGCGACCGAATAGTGCGACCAGGCAAAACCGATGTAATCGTAGTCAACATGGTGACGCGCGACGAATTCCTGGAATGCGCGGAACTCGTCCTGCTCCCATCCCGGGTAATTGATGTGCTCGTCGAAACGATAGGAAATTCAATCCAGGCGCGATCCCAGTCCGCCGAGCCCGCGCGCCAGGGGTGCGGGAGTAGAAGAGGTCCCGGACCGCGCATAACTGGCCTTATGTTCACGCCGGCTTTGCCCTCCCCGGCATACGACCGCGGTCCGAGCGGGTCGTGAGCGGGATCGGCGGTCACACCGAGCAATCTATTCCACCCGCGAGAGCGCGGCAAGTGCTTTCCCGCAGCCCGGCTGTCTCGAGGGGTCTTTTTCCCGTACGGCAGGTCAGGCGATGTCGGGAACCGCGTGATAGGTCAGCGGAAGACTGGCGTACAGCGGCAGCTCACGAGATCGACGGGCGAACTTCACTCGATGGGAAGCGGCGCCGACCGGTTTGGGTGCTCGAGAATGCGCCGGATGACTCCCCGATCCTCGATCAGCGCAATCACCCGCATTGGCCATTATCGAATCCGTGAATCGTGATGAATGCTTACAGCCGCTGCGGCATCTGTTTGATTGGTGGTACTATTATTGGAAACGACTTGAAGGGTGAAGCGAGATGCAGAATGTGCTAGGGATGATGCTGTGGGCAGCGCTCGCGGCAGCGGCGTTGGCCCAGGCGCCGGTTGGAGACCGGTCGGGCGCGGTGCAGCAGGCGCAGATTCGTGCGAGCGCCGCGTATAGCGAACTCCAGCAGGCGCAGTATGAGCTCAAACTGTCCGGGCAGGATTACGTCAACACCCAGGATGCGTATCGCGCGGCGCCGCAGCCGGCAGGGGACACAGCAGAGAACATCAAGCGCGAACTGGACAAGACAAAGAAAGCGCTCGATGCGGCCAAGATCAAGGAAGCGCGCGCCCGTAAGGCCTACGACGACGCGCTCGACGCCGTGGACAAGGCCTGGGGCAGGCCACCGAAGAACCGGTGAACAGTGCACAGCGAACCGTAAACCGGTTATTGCCAGCCACCGATCACCGATTACCGTTCACGATCATTTGCGGGACCCGTTGCCGCCGTCGACCGACATAATCGCCCCCGAGACGTAGGACGCGCGGTCCGAGCAGAGGAACACGATCACGTCCGCGACCTCGCTCACTGCGGCCGGCCGGCCGAACGGGAAAGTCTTGGTCAGCTCGCGCCAGCGCTCCGGATCGCCGAGCTCCTGCTTCGCTTGGTTGCGCCAGCGCATCACCCCGCGGTCGGTGGCGGTTGCGGAGGGATTCAGGCCGAGCACCCGCACGCCATGGTTCGGGCTTTCCGCGCCAAGCGCGCGCGAGAACGCCATCAGACCCGCGTTGGCCATGCTCCCCGCGAGGTAGCCGTTGGTGGGACGCTCGCCGGCACCGCCGATGATGTTGATGATGACGCCGCGCTTGCGCTCGCACATGGCGCGGTAGATTTCCCGCGACAGATTGATATAGCCAAAAACCTTGAGATCCCACGAAGCGCGCCATGCCTTCTCGTCGAGCGCGGTGAGCGTGCCCTGCGGAATCGCGCCGGCATTGTTGACGAGGATATCGACGTCCGTGCATTCGCGACTCAGCTTCGCCGCGTTCTCGCTCACGGCAAGGTCCACGGGGTGGCAGGTGACGTTGACATTGTAGGCGGAAATGATCTTGTTGCGCGCGGCTTCCAGGTCCGTGGCGTTGCGCGAGGCGAGATGCAGATTGCAACCCTCCGCCGCCAGCCCCTGGGCTGCGCCGAAACCGATGCCGCGCGAGGCGCCGGTGATCAATGCGGTACGACCGGATAAATTGAGGTCCATGATTTCGCTCTTTGTGGTGGGGAAAAATGCCGGGACGGGACCCGACGCTGCGGTACTGTACCCGACCGGCTATTCTTACCTACGTGGTGGATCTCTACAGGCGCGTGGCCCGGGTTCAGAAGAATCCGCTCAACCCAGCTCTCTACATTTCGCGGTCGATTAGAGAGTTCTGGCGCAGGTAGCACATAACCCTCTCCTCGTGGTTTCGCGACTACGTCTATATCCCGCTGGGCGGCAACCGCAAGTGGCCGCTTCGCACCAACTTGAACCTTCTCATCGTCTTCACCCTCTGCGGGATGTGGCATGGCGCCAGCTCGAACTTTATCCTGTGGGGGGTTCGCCGTCATGAACTCCGACATGGGTCGATCCTCAGTACACGTCCCAGTCGTATGGTGTGATAAACCAAGAACGAGCATCGGGCAAAGGGGTCTTGCCATTCATGCGAGCCGGACACGTTCCGATCAGCGGCATTCGCCAGGGAACGATCGATTTCGGCACCGATAAGAATCCAGCCTGGCGAATGGCTCGACGTTCGGGTCCCGACGGAACGGAAACGAATGCGGCGACCAAGCGAGGCGACTCTGACCCCGCCTCGCGCAACGCGGTCGCCACCGCCATTCTCAGCATTTCTTCATTCCCTGGGTGAAGCCAGAAGTCGCAGACGACCAACGCCGGAACGCCTTTTACCTTGGTTGCTCGAGTAATGCAGTAACCAACAAGCTCGTCTCGCGATCGAACGCCCCACATTCGATACTCGGCATCGGGCCGATCCTTGTATCGCCAATTCAAGCGTGCCGCGCTGCGTGCGCCGCGCACAGCCGCTTGACCTCGATACGGATATTCGAAAAAATCGTCCCACTGCGCCCCGAAAGATTCGATGGGCTCAACAGCCAATCGGCTCAGTTTTGGAAAGCTCGAGACATAGGGCCAAATCCGCCACGTCGGGCGTACCCAGAGTCCGACGTCACCTTGATCCCGCATGCCGAGCTTGACGAATCCGGGCGTCGAGTACCGATTCGGTACGCTATATGCGTATTCGATACCAGCGAATTTCAACAACGCCATCCCCAAGCGGGTCATCGTCTCGAAGATCCCACGGCGCCTGATCTCCTGGCACACGTAGAGCCGCACGAAGAGAAATGCGGGGACTAATTCTGGTCCCGAATGAAGCAGCTTCGGATAGAAGGTGAAATAGCCCAGAATGCGATCCGTGTCTCGGCCCCGGGCCAAGACCATGAAACCCGGTCCATCGGGGTTAGCGTCCAACAACCACGCGATCGCTTGCCGCGACCACGGCTCATCGACATCCTCTGCGCTTCGGGTCAGTTGCTCGATTGCGGCGTAATCGGCAGGGGTCGCAAGAGCAAAACGGATGTCTTCCCGATGATGGTCACGCGCAATGTCGTCGAACGCCGAGAAACTAACGGTGGTATGCGCAGTCTTACCCGGCATATTCGCCATGCATCGAGATCCAATTTCACCGAAGACGCAATCGGATCTTGCTACAATCCGAGCCTCACGGAACTCTAGCATAGCGATATGGACAGAGGCATCTTCATCTTTTCTCTAGACTGCGAGGGAAAGTGGGGTATGGCTGATGCCCTCGAGCGCGACCCACACACTTGGCTCACGACGTCGGATCTGACTGCTGTCTACCGGAAGCTGATCGACGTTTTCGATCGGTTCGACATTCCAGCGACCTGGGCATTCGTCGCTGCCTTCGCCCATCGCGAGGAAGAGGTTCGCGACTGTCCCTATCTCGTCGAGAACCCGCTACTGTGGCGAGACGGAGATTGGACGGCCAGCTTTCGGGCGGCGCTCCAGTCTGGAAACGCGGACGGGTGGATGTGTCCGGCGGCACTCGAGATTGTTGCGTCATCGGGCCGTCATGAGATCGCCAGCCATGGATTCTCACATGTTCCGCTAGCAGAGAATTTGATCGAAGCCCAGGTGTTCGATCGGGAGATGATCGAGCTTTCCCAGTTTTGGGGTCGCCGGGGCGTGCGACCGACGACGTTCGTCTTTCCTCGCAATCAACCCGGCTATCTCGAGCGACTGGGGTCCGCGGGATTCGAGGCCTATCGACCGCCGGCCAAGCTAGAGCGCCAGCGAAATCAAATCGCGCGGCTTTGTAGACTGGCAGGGGAGTTCAACGTACTCGAGAAACCGGAAAATCATGGCCGGTCAGGAACGCCTGGCACGCTGCCACCGGCAATCTTGTTGAATCACCGCGCCGGTGGGCGGCGTTTCGTGCCAATGAAGATAACTTTGGAAAGAGTACGCCGGCTCTTGGACAACGCCATCACGACCCGCCGGGTTGTTCATTTGTATTCCCATCCGCACAATTTTCTAACGGGCGACCACCAACTTGAACTGCTCTGCGCGACCCTGCAGCTCGTGTCGGAGCGTGTGAAGCAAGCCCGGATGCGTGTAATGACCCAAGCTACATACGCGCGCGACGTTCTCGGGTCGGCTTAGGGCTTACTGCAGCGGGAGTGGGGATTTGAGCCATGTATTCAGGCGAGCGGGTGGCGCAATCGCCCGTATCGGCACGCCGCGAACACGATCTACGTGGTCATGAAAGGTCACGGCAGCTCGAAGATCGGCGATCAGACGTTCAAGTGGAAAAAATGGTGATGGGAAATGGTGATGGTTACCGGTGATCTGCAACAGTTAATGTGGTTTTCGTCACCCGTGCGCATCACCATTTTCCGGCGCCCGTATTCATCACTTCCTCGACCTCCTCGGCGTTCGGCCGCAGAAAACATTCTGGATACACATACAAGCTCCTTATGAAAATCACCGCCGTCAAGCACTACACGCTGCACCCGGGCTGGCGCAAGAACCTGATCTTCGTCAAAGTCGAGACCGACGAAGGCATACACGGCTGGGGTGAAGCGTATTCACAATACGACCGAGACTCGGCGGTCGTGGCGCAGCTCGAGGGCCTGGGCCGCTACGTGGTCGGCCGCAGCCCGTTCGACATCAAGCATTTCACCCAGATCGCGTTCGACGATTACGCGGCGCGCCGCGGGTCGATGGAGTTGTTCTGCGCGATCAGCGGCATCGAGCAAGCGCTGTGGGACATCGCCGGCAAGGCCTGCAAGCAGCCGGTCTACAACCTGCTGGGCGGGCGCTGCCGCGACAAGGTGCGCGTCTACGCGAACGGGTGGAGCTATGGGCTGAAGGCGCCGGATGACTACGCGCGCGCTGCGGAAAAGGTTGTGGCCCAGGGCTGGACTGCACTGAAGTTCGACCCGCTGCCATCGCCGTGGCGCACGTTCATACCGAAGGAGCACGAAGAGCGCGCTGTACGCGTAGTGAAAGCCGTGCGCGATGCAATCGGCCCGGACGTCGACATACTGATCGACCAGCACCGCCGGATCGCGCCGATGCACGCGATCCGGCTCGACCAGCGGCTCGCAGAGTTCAGGCTTTACTGGATGGAGGAATCGTGCGCGGCGGAGTACCCGGATGAGCTGGCCCTGATCCGGCGCCAGATCGGTATTCCCGTCGTGATTGGCGAGGCGACCTACACGAAGACCGGGTTCAGGCCGTTACTCGAGAAGCGCGCCGCGGACATTCTCAATCCCGATGTCGCGTGCGTGGGCGGGATACTGGAGCTGAAGGAGATCGCCGCCATGGCCGAGCCGTTCCTGGTCGCGGTGTCACCGCACAACTACAACTCCACGGTAGTGGCGTTGGCCGCGACGGTGCACGCCTCGGCGACGATGCCCAATTTCATCATCACGGAGTACTTCTTGCCGCTGGTGGACTTCGGTGACAAGGTGTGCCGCAACCCGCTCAGGCCGAAAAACGGCTACATCGACCTTCCCTCGGCGCCGGGTCTGGGCGTCGACATCGACGAGGCCGCGCTGTTGAAGTATCCCGGCAAACCCTACGCGCCGCGCGCGCTGCGCCACCCGAGCGACGAGCCGGGCGGCATCTAACGGCGCCTTACTCTATCGGCGTGACGACGAGCTCGCGGCCCTCCCGCTGCAGCCGCGCCCGGAATTGCGCGCTGCGCGCAGCCAGATCATCAATGGCCTCCTGTTCCCGGTCCAGGTCGCAGAAGTAAGTCTCATTGGCATCGTTGTGCCGGACGAGGCGAAACGCAGTTCTCACGGGAGCCGTTCCCTCAACGGTGACGTGCGCCAGCATGCCGACCCAGTCGCCGTGCTTGCGCCCGCCGTGCCCGGTGTGGAACGAGAAGTTGCCGAGCCCATAGAACACCGGCTTGCCACGGTAGATCTCGACCGGCAGCGAGACATGAGGGCCATGTCCGATGACCACGTCGGCGCCCGCATCGATTGCCGCGTGCGCGATTTCGGTCATGTATTGCAAAACGTCACCGTGCAGACCCCAATGGTGCGAGGCGACGACGATATCGGTCGTGCGCCTTAGCGCCGAGATTTCCTCTTGGTACTGCGCAAGATAGACGGGATCAGTCCACGTCACGATCACAGGCGGCACGCCGGGGCGGTTGGCGGGTGGTATTTCCGGCCGCGTCTTGTGCAGGGGCAGCTGATAGGCGGTATGGCCGCGTAAAGCCGCTACGCCCGGCGAGCGCTCGCCGGCCTCGTGATTGGTCGGCCAATAGACCGAGGTTCGCTGCAGGAATCCGACGCGCACTCCGTTGCGCTCGACCACGGCCGGTGCGCGTGCCTGCGCGCGGTTGGCACCGGCTCCCGTGTGCCGAACTCCGAGTCGGTCGAGTTCCGCCAGCGAAGAGCCAATGGCCTCGGCGCCGTAGGTAACGTTGTTGGCTGCGCCTATCGCGTGATAGCCGGCCAGGGTGAGCGCGCGCCCGGCCGCAGGGGCGGCATAAAACCCCTCGTCCAGCACGGAGCGCTCGGCCGCCGTTGCGTAGAGACAACATTCGAGATTACCGAAAAGCACGTCAGCGCCGCGCAAGACGTCCACTACCCGCGCAAAAGGCGCGGCCGGGTCCGTGACATTCATGAGATTTACGTCACCTGTGAAGAACAGGGTTCGCTGCATGGGTTTCCGTCAGAGTGTGATGCGCGTTATGCGTACCGGATGCCCGATTATATCGGCCAGCACGCTGCCGCGCGCTCTTGACAGCTACCCGGAGGAGCGACAAGCTTTGCGCGCGGAGCAGATAAACGAGCGGAGTGCGAAACAGCACCCCTTAAACATGGAGCTGTAGATGTTCACAAACATCCTGATTCCGACCGACGGTTCCGACTCGTCGCAGCGCACGGTTCGCACGGCCATTCAGCTCGCCAAGACGCACCAGGCGCGGATCACCGGCATTCACGTGATTCCCGACTATCACCTCCTGATCGCCTATGAAGGCGCGTTCGACCCCGTGACCGAGGAGCGAATCGAGCAGGAGGCCAAGGAACGCGCCGAAAAATACCTCGCATTCGTACGTAACGCGGCCGGGGAAGCGGGCGTTGCTTGTGACACGATCTGCGAGACGAGCGATCATCCGTACGATGCGATCATCAAGACCGCGGACGCGCGCAAATGCGATCTCATCGTGATGACTTCGCACGGACGCAAAGGACTTGCGGCCGTCCTTCTGGGCAGCGAAACGCGTAAGGTCCTCACGCACGCGAAGATTCCCGTTCTCGTCGTGCGCTAATCGCGGCGCTGGCCCCGGCTCGACGCTAACCAACTGAAACGTAAGTTGTTTTAGATCACGGGGAGCGAATGGCCAGGGTTTTGATGCGTCGCACCAGAAACCGCTTGCATTTTTCTTAGTTGCGGGGATAATTGGAGGGTGTCTGCACCGCAATGGTGCGGCACACTCCTCCAAAACCTCCTCCTTTGGTGGAACTTCAAGCGCAACCTCACTGGTTGCGCTTTTTTTGGTGTTTTCGGGCCGAATCCTCGCGTTTTGCCAGCCACAGGTCATCCTCGATTCAGTTCTTGGTGCAATGCCAGAGAATCCCGGTAGATGGCGCGAGAGAATGTCGCTCGACTCAAGCTGATGGTCGCGGCAAATCGATGGCAGCCGATGCAGCTCGCACGGCCGCGCAATTCGTACGGGCCTCGGTGCCGCGCACCGGATGTCCTAACCGTGCTGTTATACTGCTCTCGCCTGTTCGTTTCCTGTTTCCACGCGCGCGACGTCGTGGCAGGCGCGGTATCTGAGCGTTCGCGCGCGAGTCCGGATTATTGACGGTGGTCAAGGCCGATGTGTGGTCGGCTGTGAGATTCTCTCCCCCTTCCGCGCCGGGATCCGCAGCGGCCCGCTGCGGAACGACTCAGGTCAGCAATGAAAATCCACGAATACCAGGCGAAAGAAATTCTCCGCAAATACGGCGTGGCGACGCCGGGCGGCATTCCCTGCTTTACGGTCGAGGATGCCGCAGCGGCGGCGCAAAAGCTCGACGGCAAGGTGTGGGTGGTGAAGGCCCAGATTCATGCAGGCGGACGCGGCAAGGGCGGCGGCGTGAAGCTCGCGAAAACGCCGGAGGAAGTGCAGCGGCTGGCGGGGCAGATGCTCGGGATGCAGCTGAAGACCCATCAGACCGGTCCGGAGGGCCAGAAAGTCCGGCGCTTGCTGATCGAGGAAGGCGCCGATATTAGCAAAGAGTTTTACGTCGGCATGGTCGTCGACCGCGGGTCACAGCGGGTGGTCCTCATGGCCTCGAGCGAGGGCGGCATGGACATCGAAGAAGTAGCCGCTAGGACGCCCGAGAAAATCCACAAAGTGACGATTGACCCGATGAATGGCCTGTCGGACAAGGACGCGGAGGACATTGCGCGCAAGATCGGAGTGCCGGGAAAAGGCGTGCTGCAGGCGCGTGCGTTCCTGAAGGCCCTCTATCAGGCATTTGACGAGACTGATGCGTCGCTTGCGGAGATCAATCCGCTGATCGTAACGGGCGACGAGCACGTGCTGGCGCTCGATGCCAAGATCAACTTCGACGACAACGCGCTCTTCCGGCATCCGGACATCGTTGCGCTGCGCGACCTCGACGAGGAGGACCCGGCGGAGGTCGAAGCGTCGAAGTTCGACTTGAACTACATCCAGCTCGACGGCAATATCGGCTGCCTCGTGAATGGCGCGGGGCTTGCCATGGCCACCATGGACATCATCAAGCTCTACGGCGGAAGCCCGGCGAATTTCCTGGATGTCGGCGGTGGCGCTTCCACCGAAAAGGTGACGGAAGCATTCAAGATCATGCTGCGCAACCCGAAGCTGCAGGCGATCCTGATCAACATCTTCGGCGGCATCATGAAATGCGATGTCATCGCCGAGGGCGTGGTGGCGGCGGCCCGCGAGGTGCGGCTGAAAGTGCCGCTCGTGGTGCGGCTCGAGGGCACCAATGTCGAAATCGGCAAAAAGATCCTCGCGGACTCGGGCCTGCCGATCATTTCGGCCAGCAACATGGCCGATGCCGCACAAAAGGTCGTCGCGGCCGCAAAGGGCAAGCATTAAGGAATCTCTGCACAAGAGAGCGTGCAGAGATTCCTTAATGCTGTCTATTACTGTGGTTTTGCAATGTCGATACTGATCAACAAGAACACCCGGGTGGTAACGCAGGGCATCACCGGCAAGACCGGTCAGTTCCACACGAAAATGAGCAGGGAGTACGCGAATGGCAAGAACTGCTACGTCGCGGGCGTCACGCCAGGGAAGGGCGGACAGCGTTACGAGGGCATACCCATATTCGACACGGTCAAGGAGGCCAAGGAGAAAACGGGGGCCAACGTTTCCGTGATTTACGTGCCCCCGCCATACGCTGCTGCGGCGATCGACGAAGCGGTGGAAGCGGAGCTGGATCTCGTGATCTGCATCACCGAGGGAATCCCCGTGCGGGACCTTATCCGCACGCGCTACAAGATGCAAAAAAGAAAGACCGTGCTGGTCGGTCCTAACTGCCCCGGCGTGATTACGCCGGACGAGATAAAGATCGGCATCATGCCGGGCCACATTCACAAGCAAGGGCCGGTGGGGGTGGTGTCCCGCTCGGGCACGCTGACCTATGAGGCCGTCGGGCAGCTGATGGAAGTCGGGCTCGGACAATCCACCTGCGTCGGGACCGGCGGCGACCCCGTGAACGGGTTGAAGCACGTCGACGTTCTCAAGATGTTCAACGAGGATCCGCAGACCGAGGCCGTGATCATGGTGGGCGAGATTGGCGGGACCGACGAGGAGGACGCGGCGCGCTGGGTCAAAGCGAACATGAAGAAACCGGTGGTCGGTTTCATCGCTGGCGTGACGGCGCCCCCCGGCAAGCGGATGGGCCACGCCGGGGCCATTATCTCCGGCGGCCAGGGCACCGCGGGGGAAAAGCTCGCCGTCATGGAGGAGTGTGGTATCAAGGTGACCCGCAATCCCGCGGAGATGGGAAAACTGCTGAAATCGGTGCTGAAGTAGATTTGCTGAGTCGCAGGCACACGAGGCCTGCGCGCGAGGAGGATGGTTGGAAGGCGGTGTCGTAAGAAAGCAGCGAGACGGTAAACCGCGCGGCCGGACGAAGGGCCGGGCAGTCGAGCCGCGCTCGCTCGCGGAAGTGCAGGCGCTCTTGGGCGACGAGCCCCGGCGCCGGGATCTTTTGATCGAGCACCTGCACAAGATCCAGGATCGCTATGGCTGCCTGTCCGCTGCGCACGTCGTGGCACTGGCGCACGAAATGCGCCTTGCCCCGGCGGAAGTCTACGAGGTAGCCACGTTTTATCATCACTTTGACGTCGTCAAGGGTGGCGAGGCAGCGCCGCCGCGCCTGACGGTGCGCGTGTGCGATTCATTGTCCTGTGAGCTCGCGGGCGCCAACGAGCTGATCTCCGAGCTGAAGCGCGCGCTGGGCCCCGCGATTCGGGTCATCCCGGCGCCGTGCGTGGGCCGGTGCGAGCAGGCTCCCGTCGCCGTGGTAGGACAGAATCCGGTGGCAAACGCAACCGTCGCCAGCGTCAAACAGTCGGCTGCCGCGAAAACGACCAAGTGCCCCGTTTCCAAATACATCACGTACGCGAAATACCGGCGGAAAGGCGGCTATAAGCTGCTCGCGCAGTGCCTCGCCGGCAAGCGCGACGCCGAGGCCATCATCAAAACCATGGAGGATTCCGGCCTGCGCGGGCTTGGCGGCGCCGGGTTTTCGGCCGGGCGCAAGTGGCGCATCGTGAGAAACGAGCAGGCGCCGCGCCTGCTGGCAATCAACATTGACGAGGGCGAGCCCGGCACGTTCAAGGACCGCTATTTCCTGGAGCGCGATCCGCACCGCTTCCTCGAGGGCGGGATCATCGCGGCCTGGACGGTTGAGATCGCCGAAATTTACATTTACTTGCGCGACGAATACGCCGGGTGTCGCGAGATTCTGCAACGCGAGATCAAGGCGCTTCAGGCCGATCCGCCGTGCCCGCTGCCCCCGATTTACCTGCGCCGCGGGGCCGGCGCCTACATCTGCGGCGAAGAGTCGGCGATGATCGAGTCGATCGAGGGCAAGCGCGGCATGCCGCGGCTGCGGCCGCCCTATGTTGCCCAGGCCGGGCTCTTCGGTTACCCCACGCTAGAGCACAACATGGAGACGCTCTACTGGGTACGCGAGATCCTGGAGAAAGGCGCGTCCTGCTTCGCGTCGCACGGGCGTCATGGGCGCAAGGGCCTGCGCGCCTTCTCGGTCTCGGGGCGCGTGCGTAAACCCGGCGTTCATCTCGCGCCGGCGGGCATTACGGTGAAGGAGCTCATCGACGAGTACTGCGGGAGCATGCTGCCGGGGCACGCGTTCTATGCCTATCTACCCGGCGGGGCCTCCGGCGGCATCCTTCCAGCGTCGATGGGTGACATCCCGCTCGACTTCGATACGCTGAACGAGCACGGCTGCTTCATCGGGTCCGCGGCCATCATCATCCTTTCGGATCAGGACCAGGTTGCGGCGGCCGCGCGCAACTTGATCAAGTTTTTCGCGGACGAATCCTGCGGGCAGTGCACGCCGTGCCGAGTCGGAACGGCCAAGGCGCTCAAGCTGATGGAAGCGCCGCGTTGGGACAGGGGCCTGCTCGAGGAGTTATCGGCGGCCATGGCGGATGCCTCGATCTGCGGTCTCGGTCAGGCTGCGCCCAACCCGATTCGCTCCGTAATGAAGTTTTTTCCGAAAGAAATAGAGTGAAACCATGACGGCAATGACACAGGGCGAACGCGACGCGATGCCGGTCGAGTTCAAGTTGAACGGGCGCGATGTCGTCGGCGATGCCAGCGAGACGATTATCCAGACGGCGCAACGCTACGGCGTTGAGATTCCCCATCTTTGCTACGAGGAGAGCTTGCGCCCGGACGGCAATTGTCGCGCGTGCATGGTTGAAATCAAGGGCGAGCGGGTGCTGGCGGCCTCGTGCTGCCGCAAGCCGGCGCCGGGCATGGAGGTGTACACCGATAACGCGCGCGCGCGCGCCTCGCAAAAAATGGTGCTGGAGCTCCTGCTCGCCGATATGCCGCGCGAGCGTCACACGCCGGACTCCGAGCTCGACCGCTGGGCACGGGCGCTCGGCGTAGGAAAACCGCGCTTCGAGCCGCGTCACCAGCCGGCGCCGGACCTGTCGCATTACGGCATCGCGGTCAATCTCGACTCCTGCATCCAGTGCACCCGCTGCCTGCGGGCCTGTCGTGAAGCGCAGGTGAACGACGTGATCGGTTATGCCTTCCGCGGCGAGCATTCCAAGATCGTCTTCGATCTCGACGACCCCATGGGCGAATCAAGCTGCGTGGCTTGCGGCGAGTGCGTGCAGATGTGCCCCACCGGTGCGCTGATGCCAGCGCGCGGCATGGGCAAGATCACGCCGGATCGCAAGGTGCACTCTGTGTGCCCCTATTGCGGTGTCGGCTGCCAGCTCACCTATGCAGTCAAGGACAACAAGATTCTTTACGTCGACGGGCGCGACGGTCCCTCCAACCACGGGCGCCTATGCGTCAAAGGGCGCTATGGCTTCGATTACGTGCACCACCCGCAGCGGTTGACCAAGCCGCTCATCCGCAAGCCCGGCGTGCCCAAGCATGCGGATTTCACAATGGATCCCGCGCACCCCCTGGAGTACTTCCGCGAGGCAAGCTGGGAAGAAGCGCTCGATCTGGCGGCCGGGCGGCTGAAAGAGGTGCGCGACACGCACGGCAAGCATGCGCTCGCGGGCTTCGGCTCTGCCAAGGGCAGCAACGAGGAAGCCTATCTCGTGCAGAAGCTGGTGCGCACCGGCTTCGGATCGAACAACGTAGACCACTGTACGCGTCTCTGCCACGCATCGAGCGTGGCAGCGCTGCTTGAGGGTATCGGCTCGGCCGCGGTCTCTAACCAGGTGAACGACGTGGCGCGCGCAGAGGTCATTTTCCTGATCGGCGCAAACCCGATCTCGAACCATCCGGTCGCAGCAACCTGGATCAAGAACGCGGCGCAGCAGGGTGCCAAGCTGATCTATGCCGACCCGCGCCGCTCCGAGTTGTCGCGCCACGCAGCCCACTTCCTGCAGTTCAAGCCGGATACCGACGTGGCGCTGCTCAACGCGATGATGCACACGATCGTTCATGAGGGGCTGGTGAACGAGGCGTTCGTGAAGAGCCGCACGAGCGGCTTCGATGAGCTCAAGCAGAACGTGGCCGGCTACAGTCCCGAGGCAATGGCGAAGATCTGCGGCATTCCGGCCGAGACGATCAGGGAGGTGGCGCGCCTCTACGCGACGTCGCGGGCGTCGATGATTCTATGGGGCATGGGCATTTCCCAGCACGTGCACGGTACCGACAACGCGCGCTGCCTCATTGCGCTGTGCCTGATGACCGGCCAGGTCGGCCGTCCCGGAACCGGGCTGCATCCCTTGCGCGGGCAGAACAACGTGCAGGGCGCCTCCGACTCCGGTCTGATCCCGATGGTGTACCCGGACTATAAGCGCGTGGACAACCCGGAAGCGCACGCGTTTTTCGAGAAATTCTGGCACGCCGAACTCGACGCCAAGCCCGGCCTTACCGTGGTCGAAATCATGGATGCGGTGCACGCGGGCGAGATCCGCGGCATGTACATCATGGGCGAGAACCCAGCCATGTCGGATCCGGACGCGCACCATGCGCGGCAGGCACTTGCCAAGCTCGATTGCCTGGTGGTGCAGGAAATCTTCCTGACGGAGACTTGCTACCACGCTGACGTGATCCTGCCCGCGACGGCCTGGCCGGAGAAAGAGGGCACCGTAACCAATACCGATCGCATGGTGCAGCTCGGCCGCCAGGCGCTCGAGCCGCCGGGTGACGCCAAACCCGATCTATGGATCATCCAGGAAATTGCACGGCGCATCGGGCTCGACTGGAATTACGGCGGGCCAGCGGACGTGTTCAACGAGATGCGCAAGGCAATGCCGTCGATCGCCGGCATCACCTGGGAGCGTCTCCAGCAGGAAAGCTGTGTGACTTACCCGTGCGAAAAAGAGGGCGATCCGGGTGAGCCCGTGGTGTTCACAGAGAAATTCCCGACCGCCACAGGGCGCGCCAAATTCGTGCCGGCCGATATCATTGCGGCCAACGAGCGCCCGGACAAGGAGTTTCCGTTCGTGCTCATTACCGGGCGACAGCTGGAGCACTGGCACACCGGCGCGATCACGCGCCGCGCCGCGGTACTCGATGCGATCGAGCCCGAGCCGACGGCTTCCATCCACCCGCTCGACCTCGACGCGATCGGGGCGAAGTCGGGGGACGTGATCACGGTGGAGTCGCGTCGCGGCATCATTTCGCTGTACGCGCGGGCGGACGACGGCTCGCCGCGCGGAGCGGTATTCATCCCGTTCTGTTTCTACGAAGCGGCGGCGAACCTGCTTACGAATCCGGCGCTCGATCCGATCGGCAAGATACCGGAGTTCAAGTACTGCGCCGTCAAGGTGATGCGCGGGGGCGAGCTGACGCCACGCTCGAGCTACGGCGGCGGCCAGGCGCTCGCCGCGCTGCAATCTGGGTAAGAATCTCACCACAGAGACACAGAGACAGGGAGACAAGGTCGGAACAGGGCTTACGCGGCTGCAAGCAAGCTGCGCCTTTGCTCATGAGACTGTGCGCTCTGTGTCCTCTGTGGTTCTAAATCAGGAGAGGAAAAGCAATATGCCATTGTCGGACATCGAAATCGCCCAGCAGGCGAAGATGCAGCGCATCGTGAAAGTCGCCGGGAAACTCGGGATCCCGGAGGAGCAGCTCGAGCCCTACGGTCATTACAAGGCCAAGATCTCGCTCGATTACGTCGAGAGCCTTAGCAAAAGGAAGGATGGCAAGCTGATACTGGTCACGGCGATTACTCCGACGCCGGCCGGCGAGGGCAAGACCACCACCACGGTGGGAATGGGCGACGCACTGAACCGCATCGGGAAGAAGGCGATCATCTGTCTGCGCGAGCCGTCGCTCGGCCCGGTTTTCGGTATGAAAGGAGGCGCCGCGGGCGGCGGTTACGCTCAGGTCGTGCCGATGGAAGACATCAACCTGCATTTCACCGGCGACTTCAGCGCAATCGGTCTCGCGAACAATCTGCTCGCGGCGGCAATCGACAACCACATCAGCCACGGCAACGAGCTCGGGATCGACGTGCGTCGCATCCAATGGCGGCGCGTCATGGACATGAATGACCGTGCCCTGCGCAACATCGTGGTCTCGCTGGGAGGAACCGCGAACGGCTATCCGCGAGAGGACGGATTCGACATTGTCGTCGCCTCCGAAGTGATGGCGATTTTCTGCCTCGCCACCTCGCTGAAGGACCTTAAGGAGCGTCTCGGCAGTATTGTCGTGGCCTACACGCGGGACCAGAAACCCGTGCGCGCGCGCGACCTCAGGGTGCACGGGGCGATGACGGTGTTGCTGAAGGAAGCGTTGAAGCCGAATCTCGTCCAGACGCTGGAGAACAATCCAGCCTTCATTCATGGCGGCCCCTTCGCGAACATCGCGCACGGTTGCAATTCGGTGATCGCGACCAAGACTGCCCTGAAGCTGGCCGACTATTGCGTCACCGAAGCCGGATTCGGCGCCGACCTGGGGGCGGAGAAGTTCATCGACATCAAGTGCCGCAAAGCCGGCTTGAGGCCGGACGCGGTGGTGATTGTCGCCACCGTCCGCGCGCTGAAGCACCACGGTGGCGTCGACCGCGCCGATTACAACAAGGAGAACCTGGCAGCGTTGGAAAAAGGCATTGCCAACCTGCAGCGCCACGTCAACAACGTGCGCAATCATTTCGGCTTGCCGTGCGTGGTGTCGATCAATCGGTTCAACTTCGATACGCCGGCCGAGATCGAGCTGCTTAAGAAGAAAATGGCGCATCAGGAAGCCCCGGTCGTCCTGGCGACGCACTGGGCCGACGGCGGCAAGGGGGCGGAAGAGGTCGCGCGCACGGTGGTCGATCTCATCGAGAAGACGCCGTCGGATTTCAAGTTCGTCTACGAGGACGAGCTGCCGTTGTGGGACAAGATGAAGGCTATCGCGACCAAGATCTACGGCGCGGCCGAGATCACAGCGGACTCGAAGATTCGCGCCCAGATCAAGAAGCTGCAGGAAGACGGCTACGGCCACTATCCCATCTGCGTGGCGAAGACGCAGTATTCCTTCTCCGCGGACCCATTGCTGCGGGGTGCACCCTCGGGCTATTCCGTGAACATCCGCGAGGTGCGCCTTGCCGCGGGCGCCGAGTTCGTCGTCATGATCTGTGGCGACATCATGACCATGCCGGGCCTGCCGAAGGTGCCTTCGGCCGAGAAGATCGACTTGACCGACGACGGCAAGGTGGTGGGCCTGTTCTAGGCGTGGACGGTTTGTTCCGCCAGCGCAGGCGCGTGTATGGTCCGGCTCCGGTCGAAGGGAGGGCGGCGCTAGTGGACCCGGGGAAAAGACCGTCCCTGAAAGAGACGCTACGTCATGTTTGAAATCATTTCCGATCACCAGTTCTGGGTAGGGCTGGGCCAGATCATCCTCATCAATATCGTGCTCTCCGGCGACAACGCCGTGGTGATCGCGCTGGCCGCGCGGTCGCTGCCGCCGCGGCAGCAGAAGCTGGCAGTGCTGTGGGGCGCGGGCGCTGCGGTGGTGATGCGGATCATCCTGACCGTGGTCGCCGTAGAGCTGCTGCGCTACCCCTATCTCAAGATCGTCGGCGCGTTGTTGCTGGTCTGGATTGCGATCAAGCTGCTCATGCCGGAGGACGGCGGCGAAGGCGACGTCGAGTCGATCGCGAACCTGTGGGCGGCCATCAAGACGATCCTCATCGCGGATCTCGTAATGAGCCTGGACAACGTGATCGCGGTGGCCGCAGCGGCGAAGGGCAGCCTTCTGCTCCTGATACTGGGCCTTGCAATCTCGATCCCGCTGGTGATTTTCGGCGCGACATTGCTCATGAAAGTGATGGATCGCTGGCCGATTATTATTACTATCGGCGCCGGACTGCTGGGTTGGGTTGCGGGCGAGATGATCGTGACCGATCCCCTGATCAAGGATTGGGTGGATGCCAGTGCGGCTTACCTGCATTGGCTGGCGCCGGCCACCGGCGTCGCGTTCGTCGTGCTGCTCGGCAAATGGCTCGCGGCCCGTGCCGAGGCAGCGCAACCCGAGGTCGTGGACCTCGCGGTGGAGCCGGGCGAGGAAAAATCGCAGCATTAAGCGCTGCGAGGTGGTAACGACAGCAGAAACAGGCGGTTATCGGGAGCGTTTCAATGAAGATACTCGTGCCGGTGGATGGATCCAAATGCTCGAACCGGGCGGTGGATCATCTGATCAGGAAACTCGGCTGGTTCAAGGGTGGGGTCGAGATCCATCTCCTCAACGTCCAGCGCCAGATTCCCTACGGCCGGCGGGTCAGCGCGGTCGTCGGCCATGACCGGATTGCGAAATACCACCAGGAAGAGGGCCTGGCAGCGCTCAAATCCGCGCGGCGAAAACTGGATGCCGCCAAGGCCAAGTACGTCTACCATATCGGCGTAGGCGAGGAAGCGGAAGTGATCTGCCGGTACGCCACGGATAAGGGGGTCGACCAGATCTTCATGGGCACGCGTGGCCTGGGCCAGGTCTCTACCCTGGTACTGGGATCGGTCGCGACGAAGGTGATACACCTGTCGCCCGTTCCGGTGCTTCTCGTGAAATGAGGGCGGTTGCTTTGCTACAGCGCGTCAGGCCGTTGGGGCCGAAAGATTTCTTCTGCAATTGACGCGGGTCAAGAGTTCTAGGGTCTTGGTTGGGCATGATCGACGAGCTATCACAACAAGAAAATTCGACGCTTTTTCGACTCTATTTTTTTACACAGCCTAGGAGGAACCAATGAATATTCGGCGCAACGTTTTTTGGGGCGCAATGCTGGCCGCGACCGCGGCCACCGTGCAACCAGCAGTTGCATGGGAACCAACAAAGGCGGTCGAATTCGTGATCCCGGCTGGCCAGGGCGGAGGTGCCGACCAGATGGCGCGTCTGATCCAGGGTATCGTCGCCAAGCACAACCTGATGAAGCAGTCCATCGTCCCGGTGAACAAGCGTGGCGGGTCCGGCGCGGAAGGTTTCCTCGACGTAAAGGGCGCATCGGGCGAACCTCACAAGTTCATCATCACGCTGTCCAATCTCTTCACGACTCCGCTCGCAACCGGCGTTCCGTTCAACTGGAAGGACATCACGCCGGTGGCGATGCTTGCGCTGGATAACTTCGTGCTGTGGGTGAATGCCGACACGCCGTACAAGACCCCGAACGACTACCTCGCAGCCGTCAAGAAAGCCGGCCCGAACAAGTTCAAGATGGGCGGCACGGGTTCCAAGCAGGAGGATCAGATCATCACTGTCGCCATCCAGAAAGCGGCTGGCGTGAAGTTTATCTACGTGCCGTTCAAGGGCGGTGGCACCGTGGCGACGCAACTGGTCGGCAAGCACATCGATTCGTCGGTGAACAACCCGATCGAGGCAGTCGCGCACTGGCGCGCAGGGAAGCTCCGCCCGTTGTGCGTATTCGAAAAGCAGCGCATGCCGTACAAGAAGAAGGTGACCGAGACGATGTCGTGGAACGATATCCCGACCTGCAGGGAGTCGGGCATCCCCATGGATTACCTCATGTTGCGCGGCATCTTCATGGCCGGGGGCGTGCCCCAGGACGCGGTCGACTTTTACGTGGGCCTGTTCAAGAAAGTCCGCGCGACGAAGGAGTGGACGGATTTCATGGAGAGGGGCGCTTTCACCCAGACTTTCATGGCCGGCAAGGAGTACCGTGACTGGGTCGCTAGCGCCGAAGAACTGCACGTCAACTTGATGACGGAAGCCGGTTTCCTCGCGAAGAAGAAATAGCGTATCGGGAAGGAGACGGGCGCCAATCCCGTCTCCCTATTTTGTTGCGGGAGCGCGGCGCCTAGCGGCGCCCGCGCTCATCCGCGGCCACGGGGACACAGGGGAACATGGAGGAGAGGAACGAATCGAATCGCGCTCTGGCGCGGGTCGTGACGATCGATATGGTCGTCGCGCTCATTGTCTTTGCGTTGGGTGCGCTGGTCGTATACGAGAGCTACCAGCTCGGATCGAGTTGGGGCTCCGACGGTCCGCAGGCGGGCTACTTCCCGTTCTATATCGGCCTGTTGATCTGCATTTCCGGAACAATGGTATTCGTCCAAAGCCTGCTGCGGCTTCGTTCCGATGCGAAAGTTTTCGTCGAGCGGGCTCAGCTCAAGCAGGTCATGATCGTCCTTATTCCGACCGTGGCCTACGTGCTGAGCGTCCAGCTGATTGGCATCTACGTGTCGGCGATGGTCTTCATCGGCCTGTTCATGCGGTTCGTCGGCAAATACAGGGGGCTGCGCAGCGCGATTGTCGGTGTGACCGTCAGCGTCATCGCGTTCGCATTGTTCGAGATCTGGTTCAAGATTCCGCTGCCCAAGGGGCCGGTGGAAAGCCTGCTCGGCTATTGAGAGACAGATAGAGCGTCGGGCAGCCAAGGAGAGTGGGTTGGAAGAGCTAAGCGCCCTGTTTCACGGCTTCTCGGTCGTGTTGACGCCGTTCAACCTCATGCTGATGTTCGTCGGCATCGTTCTCGGCGTGATCATCGGCGTGCTGCCGGGGCTGGGCGGGGCAAACGGAATCGCGATCCTGCTGCCGCTTACGTTCTCGATGTCGCCCACCTCGGCGATCATCATGCTCTCGTGCATCTACTGGGGGGCGCTGTTCGGAGGCGCGATAACGTCCATCCTGTTCAACATCCCGGGCGAACCGTGGTCGGTCGCGACGACGTTCGATGGTTACCCGATGGCGCAGCAGGGCCGCGCGGGAGAGGCTCTGACGGGCGCGTTCACTTCCTCGTTCGTGGGCGCCCTTGTGGCGGTCATCATGTTCACCTTCATCGCGCCGGCAGTGGCGGCGTTTGCGCTGCAGTTCGGGCCAGCGGAGTTCTTTGCGGTCTACCTGCTGACTTTTTGCAGCTTCGTCGGTACCGGCAAAGGCAATCCATTCAAGATCATCGCGTCGATGATGCTCGGCTTTGCCATGGCGGCTGTGGGGATCGATATCGTCACTGGCCAGTTGCGACTGACCTTTGGCTTCACCCAGTTGCTGCACGGATTTCACTTCCTGGTGGCGGTGATCGGCCTGTTCGGGATTGGCGAGATCCTGCTGTCCATGGAAGAGGGGCTTTCCTTCTCCGGCCAGACCGCCAAGATCAACACCAAGATCGTGCTCGAGACATGGGCCAAACTGCCGCGCTACTGGATGACCTCGATCCGCAGTTGCCTGGTCGGGTGCTGGATGGGCATCATCCCGGGCGGCGCGACACCCGCCTCCTTCATGAGCTACGGCGTGGCGCGCCAGATGTCGCGTGATGGAGCCAAGTTCGGTACCGGACAGCTGGAAGGCGTTGTGGCGCCAGAAACCGCGGCTCACGCTGCGGGCACCTCCGCGCTCTTGCCGATGCTCACGCTCGGCATCCCGGGCTCGCCTACGGCGGCGGTGCTGCTCGGCGGGCTGCTCATCTGGGGACTGCAGCCAGGGCCGTTGCTTTTCGTCGAGCAGAAGGACTTCGTGTGGGGACTGATTGCCAGCATGTACCTGGGGAACATCGCGGGGCTGATCGTGGTGATCACCATGGTGCCGTTCTTCGCGGCGATTCTGCGCATTCCGTTCTCGATCATCGCGCCGGTGATCGTCGTGATCTGCTCGTTCGGCGCCTTTACGGTCCACAACTCCATGTTCGACGTGTGGCTCATGGCGGTGTTCGGGATCGTCGGCTACGTTTTCAAGAAACTCGATTATCCGCTTGCCCCGATGGTGCTGGCGCTGGTGCTGGGCGATGCTGCGGAGAGCTCTTTCCGGCAGGCGATGCTGATCTCCCAGGGCGACCTTTCGATCATGTGGTCGAACTGGCTGGTGGGCGGCATCACGACGCTCGCGTTGCTGCTCCTGTTCTGGCCGTTGTTCCAGGCCGGTATGGCGCGGATAAAGGCAGGGCTCGCCGAGGGCGGTGGGCGCTAGATCTTGCCGCGCCGTTTCAGGCGGGACAGCGTCTCCGCCGAGAGATTGAGGTAGGAAGCGAGATCTTTTTTGGGCAGCCGTCCGGAGAACTCGGGATGCTTACGTATGAAGCGCTGAACGCGGCCCGGGGCATCGAGGAGATGCAGTGTGATTGTGTGCGCCATGACTTCACTCATGAGTTTCATGATCTCGAACTCGAACGCGTTCTTGACGGCAGCATGCCGTTCGAGAAAATTCACCCATTGCTGCATCGAAAGTCGCGCGGCGCGCACTTTGGTGACCGTGCGAATGGAGTAGGGTATGGGAGTCTTCAGGCGCCACGCTGCGTAGCTGGTGTCGATATCGCTCTCGGCGGCGAAGCGCAGGATCATCTCCTTGCCCTGAGTGTTCGAGACGACGCGCTTGAGAATGCCGTCGAGGATGAAGTACTGTTCCATGGACCAGTCGCCTTGGTGTTCGAGCGACTCCCCTTTCCGATAGTCCATGATTTCAAGGAGGGCTTCGAGCTCCCCCCATTGCACGGCATCGAGATGCCGCAGGACGAGGTTCTGCCGCAGTTGCAGCCGGATGACCTTGGCTTCCGGGTGGTGGTCGAGGGCGGGCATTCCGGTAGGCCGCGCTGCAGCAATTTCTTGTTGAAGGTGGGGCGGAGTATTACCGCATGTTCTTGACCGGGGTCAAGGATGAAATCCGGGAAGTACCGTATATTTAAAAGGTTTTCAGAAGCTTAGCGCCGTGCTGTCATTACGAAGGAGGGACTAATGGCTAACGTTGAGAATCCCGCGGCTGCCGCTGTTGCGGCCACGGCCACGACGATTGACGCCGAGAACGCGAGGCATCCCGGCACGACAACCGATGCACAATCACAAAAAGTGACCGACGGCTTTCACTTGGTCATCGATGCCCTCAAGCTCAACGGTATCGATACGATCTTCGGTCTGCCCGGTATCCCGATCACCGACCTCACCCGCAAGGCGCAGGCCGCAGGCATGCGCGTGATTTCGTTCCGCCATGAGCAGAACGCCGGTAACGCCGCCGCGATCGCCGGCTTCATGACGCAAAAGCCCGGCATCTGCCTGACGGTGTCCGCCCCCGGCTTCTTGAACGGCCTGACCGCACTGTCCAACGCCACCACCAATTGCTTCCCGATGATCCTCATCAGCGGCTCCAGCGAGCGCGAGATCGTCGACCTCCAGCAGGGTGACTACGAGGAGATGGACCAGTTGGCCATCGCCAAGCCGCTCGCCAAGGCCGCCTTCCGCGTGCTGCACGCCGAGGACATCGGTGTGGGCATCGCGCGCGCCATCCGTGCCGCCATCTCCGGACGCCCGGGCGGCGTCTACCTCGACCTGCCAGCCAAGCTGTTTCCTCAGAGCATGGACGCGGAAGCCGGCAAGGAATCGCTGATCAAGGTGGTCGATCCGGCGCCGCGCCAGATCCCGGCCCAGGACGCCGTGCAGCGCGCCCTTGCACTGCTCAAGAGCGCCAAGCGTCCGTTGATCCTGCTGGGCAAGGGTGCCGCCTACGCCCAGGCCGACGCGGACATCCGCGCCCTGGTCGAGAAGACGGGCGTCCCCTACCTGCCCATGTCCATGGCCAAGGGCCTGCTGCCTGACACGCACGAGCAGTCCGCTGCTGCCGCCCGCTCCTATGTGCTGCCCGAGGCTGATGTGGTGATGCTGGTCGGCGCCCGCCTGAACTGGCTGCTCTCGCATGGCAAGGGCAAGACCTGGGGCGGCAAGGATTCCAAGGCCTGGGGCGGCCAGAAGTTCATCCAGGTCGACATCTCGCCGCAGGAGGCGGATAGCAACGTCCGTGTGGACGCCCCGGTGGTCGGCGACATCGGTTCCTGCGTGTCGGCCCTCCTCGCTGGTATCGGCTCCAACTGGCCCAAGCCGCCGGCGGACTGGCTCTCCGCCATCGCCGAGCGCAAGAACAAGAACATCGCCAAGATGGCCGAGACCCTGGCCAAGAATCCGACACCAATGAATTTCCACAGCGCGCTCGCTGTGGTGCGCGACATCATCAAGGCCAACCCGGACGCCATCCTGGTCAACGAAGGCGCCAACGCTCTCGACTTCACCCGCAGCATCGTCGACATGTACAAACCGCGCAAGCGCCTGGACGTCGGCACCTGGGGCGTGATGGGCATCGGCATGGGCTTTTCCGTCGCGGCCGCCGTGGTCAGCGACCAGCCGGTGATCGCGATTGAGGGCGACAGCGCTTTCGGCTTCTCCGGCATGGAAGTCGAGACCATCTGCCGCTATAACCTGCCGGTCTGCGTGGTGATCTTCAACAACAACGGCGTCTACGGCGGCGCCGACGTCAATCCGACCGGCGGCCCCGACGCGGCACCCACCGTGTTCGTCAAGGGTGCGCGCTATGACAAAATAATGGAGGCCTTCCATGGCGTAGGCGTGCACGTCACGACCCCGGCCGAGTTGCGCAAGGCAATGGAAGAAGCCATCCGCTCGCGCAAGCCCACGCTCATCAATGCTGTCATCGATGAAACCGCCGGCACCGAGAGCGGTCGCATCAAGAGCCTGAATCCGCAAAGCGCAAAAAAGAAATAAGTCAAACAGTTGAGCGAGGGCAGGGAGCCTTTCATCTGCCGCAGAATTTTTGGAGATCAGAATGGAAGCACTCAAGGGAATCCGCATCCTCGACATGTCGCACGTGCAGGCGGGGCCGACCTGCTCGCAGCTGCTCGCCTGGATGGGGGCGGACGTGATCAAGTTCGAAAACCCGGCCGGCGACGCGACGCGCGGCCAGCTGCGCGACGTGCCAAACGCCGACAGCCTGTATTTCACGATGCTCAACTGCAACAAGCGCTCGATCACGGTCAACATGAAGACCGCCGAGGGCAAGCAGGTGTTCGTCGACCTGCTGCACAAGTGCGACATCATCATGGAGAACTTCGGCCCCGGGGTGCTCGATCGCTTCGGCTTCACCTGGGAGAAGATCCACGAAATCAACCCGAAGATCGTCATGGGTTCGATCAAGGGGTTCGGCTCGAGCGGTCCGTACGCCGACTTCAAGGCCTATGAGAACGTGGCGCAGGCAATGGGAGGCGCGATGAGCACGACCGGAGTACCCGAAGGGCCGCCATTCGTGACCGGCGCCCAGATCGGCGATTCGGGCACGGGTTTGCATCTCGGGATCGGGCTGCTTGCGGCGCTGCGCCAGCGCGACCGGACGGGTAAGGGCCAATACGTAGAAGTCGCGATGATGGACGGCATCATGAACCTGTGCCGCGTCAAGTTCCGCGACCACCAGCGCCTGACGCGCGGCGGACTCTCGGAGTACTCGGTGGGGACGCACAAGGGCATGGGCGCGGTGCCGCGCGCGGGCAACGACTCGGGAGGCGGCCAGCTTGGCAACGCGGTGCGCTGCAAGCCCGGCGGGCCGAACGACTTCCTCTACATCGTGGTGCAGGAGGCGGTGTGGAACGCGCTCGCCAAGCGCATCGGACCGGAGGTCGGCATGCCGAGTCTGGCGACAGATCCCAAGTTCGCCAAGATCGCGGATCGGCGCCAGAACCAGAACGACATGTGGGAGATCATCGGCGAGTTCGCGCTCAAGCACACGAAGCGCGAATTGATGGCCATCCTCAATCCCCTCGACGTGCCCTGTGGCCCGGTGATGTCGACCGAGGACCTGACGCACGATGAGCACGTGCGCGGGCGCGACATGTGGGTCGAGCTGGACCATCCCGAGCGCGGCACCTGGTACAACGTCGGCATGCCGATCAAGCTTTCCGCTTCGCCGCCCGACATCAAGCGCTCGCCGCTGCTCGGAGAGCACACCGAGGAGGTTCTCAAGGAAGTCCTCGGATACGGGGACGAGAAGGTCGCGCAACTGAAGACCGCGGGCGCGTTCTCGTCGCCACCCAAGAAAGCGGCGTAGCCGCCGCTTTCTTGATGAAGGGCGGGAGTCAAAAGTGGGTCGCCCGGGTTTTCTGCTTCTTGCGTTTGATCGATTTGCCCGCGTTCTCGAGCTAAATTAGTGAAAGTGGAGCCATGAAAATTGCGATCATCGGACAACAGGATTACGGCAAGGCGGTGCTTGAGGCGTTCCTTGGGCGCAAGGATGAGATCGCGGGCGTGTTCTGCGCCCCGGAAAAGCCCGGCGCGAAAGCCGATCCCCTGAGGGCAGCGGCAGAAGAGAAAGGACTCAAGGTTTTTCAGTTCCCTTCTCTGCGCAGTCCCGAGGCCCACGATGCTATGAAGGGCCTTAAGGTCGATCTGGGCATCATGGCCTACGTGCTGCAGTTCGCGCCGGATACGCTGGTGAGAATCCCGCGGCTGGGAACGATCCAGTACCATCCCTCCCTGCTGCCCAAGTATCGGGGTCCGTCGTCGATCAACTGGCCGATCATCCGTGGCGACACCCGCACCGGTCTCACCATCTTCCGGCCGACCGAAGGCCTCGACGAAGGCCCGATTGTGCTGCAGAAGGAATGTGACCTCGGACCTGACGAGACCTTGGGTGACATTTACTTCAACAAGCTTTTCCCGATCGGGGTCAAGGCCATGCTCGAGGCGGCCGTCCTCGTCTTCGCGGGCAAGCAGAAGGAGACGGTTCAGGACGAGTCAAAGGCGAGCTATGAAGGGTGGTGCCGCGATGCCGAGGCACGCGTCCACTGGGCAAGCCACGTGGATTTCATCTATAACGTCATCCGGGGTTGTAATCCGGCCCCAGGCGCCTGGACCACGCTCAACGGCAAGAAACTCCAGATTTTCGATGCACGAAAGATCGTGTTCCGCCGCTTTGCCGAAGTCGTTGGCAAGATCGGCGAAGTCTCCGGCGTCACTGAATCGAGTTTCAAGGTAACCGCGCAAGGCGGCATGATCGAGGTGCTGCGAGCGCGCGGTGCCGATGGCAAGAAGGTCTCGGGGGGCGAATTCGCTCGCGCGGCCGGGCTTGCGGCGGGCACCATACTTGGAAGCTAGCTAAGCCCGGTTCAAATTCTGCTGGCTACCGTCCATACTTATACACTTCCCAATGTCCCCGAGTGGCCGGGTTTTGTAGCCACGTCTTTGATTCAGATATCCATTTCTCGGCCGGGCTAGCTAATCCATTGCCAGATCAGCCCGAGAATGTTCTCCCCCTCGTCGCACCGGCGTGTCCCCACGTGAGACGTAATTCCCTGTATTCATGTGAGCTTTTACCAACACTTTCCAAAAAAAACATACGCTTTTTCAACAAATATCGTAGAATTGATGAGTCAACAGCGTTAACTTACTGGAACAAAACTAGAAATAGCCGAAAAGAGATGAGAAAGCTCGAATTCTGGCGATCCGGCGAGTTTCTCGGGCTATTTGTGGGTACCCTGCCGCCCAGGTGCGTGGACGGCGAGTGGACCCAAGGCCTGACGCGCGTTGCCCCTATCGATCCCGCGTCGGATCGGCACGCGACGCGGACGACGCGTACCGACATCCCGGCGGTGACCCGCGGCCTGCTGGTTAACGATGGGGCATTCCTGGTTCGACTGGCGAGCGATGCGGGCCACGCTGATATCAGCCAACCGCCCGGGCGTCCTCGCGCGGGCGCACAAGCGGGCTTCGCGCGGTCGGCGATGGTTCGGGCCGTACAGCGCTTTTGAAGCCGGGCAACACGCTGATGTTGGGCCATTATCAAATTGGGATAAAGCTTGGCAAGGGCGCGACAGGGGTCGTGTACCAAACCACAGATTGCAGAGTCGGGCGTGTCGTGGCTATCAAGACGCTGGCGCTTTCGCGGGAATACGAATTCGATGACCTGGAGCAGGTGAGGGCGCGGTTTTTTCGCGAGGCCGAAACCGCGGGGCGGCTTGCCCATCCCAACATCGTCACTGTGCACGGCGCGGGTGAGGCGCGCGATCTCGCCTATATTGCGATGGCAATTCTCAAGGGCAAGGATCCCGAGCAGCGTTATCAGGACGGCGCGCAGATGGCCGAGGCGCCGGGCGCGTGTCTGGGAAATGTGTCTTCGTCCGCGCACCAGAATCCACTGCGGTCCGCGGCGGCGACGAACTGAGGGGGCGACAGAATGCCTGACCTGAGTTCCGCGCTCGAAATCGTCTCTCTCACCCACCCCGGGATGGTGCGCTCGCACAACGAGGACAGCATTGCGATCGAGAAGGAAATCGGGCTCGCGGTCCTGGCAGACGGGATGGGCGGCTATAACGCGGGAGAGGTCGCAAGCGGCATCGCGGTCGCGATGATCTGCAGCGAGGTGAAGAAAGCCCTTGCCAAAAACAAAACCGAGGCGCTGAATGGCAGCGCTGTGGAAACGTTAATTGCGGAACAGTCCGCTCGCGCGAATGAGGCGATTTACGAAGCGGCACAGAGCCAGCCCAGGTATTCAGGCATGGGCACAACCCTCGTGGTTGCTTTCTGGCATGACAACCAGATCACGGTCGGGCACATCGGGGACTCGCGGCTTTACCGGCTGCGGGCGGAAACGCTGGAGCCGCTGACGCGTGATCACTCCTTATTGCAGGAACAGATCGATAGCGGCATGATTACCAAGGAACAAGCCAGATATTCGCAGAACAAGAACCTCGTGACGCGTGCGGTCGGCATCGATCCGGAAGTGGAGGCCGAAGTGCACACCTACCCGGTGCAGACGGGCGATCTCTACCTCTTGTGCTCGGACGGGCTCAACGACATGTTGCCGGACGAGGACATCCAGTTGACGTTGTCATCCTTGCAGTCGAACTTGCCGCTGGCCGCAGAGCAGCTGGTGCAGCAAGCAAACGACAACGGCGGGCGGGACAACGTTTCCGTGGTTCTGGTTCGGGTGACAAAGGATTTCCCGGCGCACGCGAGCTGGGCGAACAGATTGAAAGCTTGGATACGATAAGGGCGGGGATATCACCATGGCGAAGTTGATTGTCAGTCTGGAAGGGTCGGTGATCAGGGATTACCCCATCGATAAAGAGCGGGTGACGATCGGCCGCAAGCCGCACAACGACATTCAGATCGAGAATCTGGCCGTCAGTGGCGACCATGCATGCATCGTCACCATCTTGAACGACGCGTTCCTCGAGGACCTTGGCAGCACGAACGGCACGGTGGTCAACGGCAACCCGATCAAGAAACACATCCTGCAGAGCAACGATGTGATCGAGATCGGCAAGTACAAGCTGAAATACGTGAGTGAAGTGTCCGTGGCGGGCCGCACTCCCGTCGACGAGTTCGAAAAGACGGTGGTGATGCGGGCTCCCACACTCGCCAAGGCGGTGAGAGCTAAGCTTGGCGCCGGAGAAGCGGCTTCCGGGCCCAGAACCATGGGCGGGGCGGCGATGCCTCCCCCGACGCCCAGGCCGACAGGACACCCACTTTCCTTTCCAGCGGGCAGGGACGGTGCCGCTTCCGGCCCACTAACCTCTTCTGGGGGCAAGGGGGCCGCTGCCTCTGGATCGCTGACTTCGCCAGGAAGCAAGGAGGCCGCTGCCTTTGGCTCGCTGACTTCGCCCGGTGGTAAGGAGGCTGCTTTTGGCTCACTGACTTCGCCGAGTGGCCAGGATGCTGCCTCTGGCCCGCTGACCTCGCCGGCAGGGGGCAACGAGGCCGCTGTTTCTGGTCCCCTGAGTTCGCCGGGGGTCGCGGCTGGCTCCGTGCCCGGCCCCGCGCCGGCCCCAGAACCTTCCGCCAAGCTGGCTTCTGACGCCGCGACGTCGACTTTTACTGGCGGATCGGCCAGCGCGGTTGGCCCCGCACCCGCTGCGCCTGGAGAACCAGCACTCGGCGCGATCCAGATCCTGAGCGGATCGGGGGCCGGCAAGGAATTGGATCTCGTTAAAAACCTCACCACCCTGGGGAAGCCAGGTGTACAGGTTGCCGTCATCACCCGTCGGCCGCAGGGCTATTTCATCACCCACGTCGAAGGCGCCAGCGCGCCGGAGGTGAACGGGAAGGCGCTGGATGCGCAGGCCTGCCTCTTGAAGGACCACGACGTGATTGAACTGGCTGGCGTGAAGATGGAATTTTTCCTCAAGAAATAGGGATTAGCGGCCGACCGCAGGAACAAGTTCACGGCGGCGGTCGGCAAATCGCGAATCGGGCCGGTGGTCGGTCCTGTGCTGACCGCCGGCCTTTTTGCCTGGTACGGAATTTGCGGCGAGAGGGCACCACCATGCGGCGCAGGAGCGGCTGTTGCCCGCTGAAAGCCAAGGGAAAAAGAGGCAGCGCGTTTGAGAAAACGATTTGATATGGCGGAACAGCAGCCGCTCAAGCTCAAGAAGACGGGCGGGAACGCCGAGCTGTATGGCGTCTTCCGGGAGCGCATCGCGGCATTCCGTAAAGATCCGCCCGGTCCCGCCTGGGACGGGGTATACACACTCGAGACCCAGTGATGAAGGTCCGGATTCTCGGCTGCAGCGGGGGCATCGGCGGAGATCTCCGCACGACGTCCATGCTGGCCGATCACGATACCCTGATCGACGCCGGCACCGGAGTGGGCGACCTCTCGATCAACGAGCTTGCCCAAATCGACCACATCTTCGTGACGCACTCGCACATGGATCACGTGACATCGATCCCGTTCATTGCCGACACCGTGGGCTGGCTGCGCGAGCGGCCGATTTCGGTTCACGCAACACGCGAGACCATTGCCATCCTGAAGGACCACCTTTTCAACTGGAAGCTCTGGCCAGATTTCACGAAGATTCCGGACGCGCAGCACCCAGTGCTGCGCTTCGAGCCTCTTGCTCTCGGGGACCCGGTGGCGCTTAATGGCCGCCGCATCACGCCGTTGCCGGCAAATCATGTGGTGCCTGCGGTCGGATATCAGCTGGATTCCGGCCGTGCCAGCCTGGTATTCACAGGTGATACGACCACGAGCGATGCGCTGTGGCAGGAAGTGAACAAGATCCTCAATCTGAAATATCTCATCATCGAGACGGCGCTGTCGGACCGCGAGCGGGAGCTTGCAATTGCATCCAGACATCTGTGCCCGAGCCTCCTGGCCGAGGAGCTTGCGAAGCTCAAGCCATCGCCGGAGGTTTATATCACGCACCTGAAGCCGCGGGAGTCCGAGCTCATTATGGAAGAGATCATGCTGCGGGTGAAAGAACGCAGGCCGCAGATGCTGCAGAACAACCAGGTGTTCGAGTTTTGAGGCGGCGGGCCGGGCAATGGCGCGCCAGCCGGAGCAATTCAGGTCAAGATGGCGAGAATATTTTTTGATGGAGCGGCAACTGTCAGGGTGAGGGCATTATGAGCACCGTACTCCAAACCAAGCCGGCAACCCAGGACAACCTGGCCGAAAAGCTGAACTTCCAGCAGCGGCTGCAGGCTGTCACGAACAAGGTCCATTCGACCAAGAATATCGACGAGATCATCCTCGAGCTGTCGCAGGAACTGTGCAACCTGTTCAATGCCGACCGGTTGACGATCTACCTCCTCAGCGAGGACAAGGGGTCGATCATCTCCAAGGTCAAGACCGGGTTGAACTCCTTCAAGGACATCAAGCTCCCGATCAATGATCAGTCGATTGCCGGCTTCGTTGCGGGGCACAAGCGCACGATCAATATCCGTGACGTCTACGACGACGGCGAGCTGAAGTCTTACAGCACGTACCTGAATTTCCTGAAAGCGGTGGATGCCAAGACCGGCTATCGCACCAAGCAGATGCTGGTGGCACCCGTACTCGAAGGCAGGACGAAGGAGCTGGTCGGCGTCATACAGATCATAAACTGCAAGAGCGGACAGCCATTCCTGCCGGTGATGGAAGAGGGTGTGGTGCAGCTTGCCGAAACCCTCGCGATCGCGTTCCGGCAGCGCCAGGGACCGATGTTGCAGGTGCGTACGAAGTACGACGCGCTGGTGACCAATGCCGTGATCTCGGCCGAAGAGCTGGAACTGGCACAACGCTCGGCGCGGCGCAAGAGCCTCGATGTCGAAACTGTTCTGATCGACGAGTTCCAGGTGAAGCTGCCCACGCTGGGCGACGCGCTGTCTGGGTACTTTGCGGTTCCGTACGAACCATTCAAGCAGGACCGGATCAAGCCGCCCGATCTTCTGAGGAACATGAACCGAAACTTCTGCATGGCCAACCAGTGGATTCCGTTGGAGGATTCGAAGGACGGGATCGTCGTGCTGGCCCTCGACCCGGAAAAGACCAGGGCGTCGAGAATGGTCAACAACGTGTATCCGAAGAGCCGGGTTGTCTATCGGGTCACGACCAACCGCGAGTTCGAGAATACGCTCGACCAGATGTTCGGTGGGAGCAACTTCGAGGATGTCGGAGACATCGGCGACATCCTAGGCACGCTCGACGATGAAATGGAGGTAGGTGACTTCTCGGAGGACGTGGCCTCTGCCGCGAACGATAATGAGGTGGTCAAGCTCGTCAACAAGGTCATCATCGATGCCTATCAGCAAGGTGCCTCTGACATTCACGTCGAACCCTACCCCGGCAAAGCGAAGACAGAGATCCGGTTTCGCAAGGACGGCATGCTGGTGCCTTACATTTCGGTGCCGGGCACGTACCGTGCCGCCATCGCTGCGCGATTGAAGATCATGTGTGACCTCGATATCTCCGAGCGGCGCAAGCCGCAGGACGGCAAGATCAAGTTCAAGAAGTTCGGGCCACTGGACATCGAGTTGCGGGTGGCAACCATCCCCACGCAGGGCGGGGTCGAAGACATCGTGATGCGGATACTGGGTGGCGGCGAGCCGATTCCGATGGACAAGCTCGGGTTGTCCAATCGCAATCTCGGGCTTTGCAAGGAGATAATCGACAAGCCGTACGGCCTCTTCTTCGTCTGTGGCCCGACGGGGTCAGGCAAGACGACTACGCTGCATTCCGTGCTCGGCTACCTCAACACCCCAGACACGAAGATCTGGACTGCCGAGGATCCAGTGGAAATCACGCAGAAGGGCCTGCGTCAGGTGGGGATGAACCCCAAAGCCGGGGTGACGTTCAGCATCGCCATGCGCGCGTTCCTCCGCGCCGATCCGGACGTGATCATGGTCGGTGAGATGCGGGACAAGGAGACGGTGTCGACCGGCATTGAGGCCTCGCTCACGGGCCACCTCGTGTTTGCAACCCTGCATACCAACAGCGCTCCGGAATCGATCGTCCGCCTGCTCGACATGGGAATGGACCCTTTCAACTTCGCGGATGCCCTGCTCGGCGTTCTCGCCCAGCGCCTGGCCAGGCGGATGTGCAGCTGTAAGGAGCCGCACGTCGCAAGCGCCGACGAGATCCAGGCATTGCTCGAGGAGTACTCGGTCGAGATGCAGAACACGGCGGAGTGGAAGAAGGATCCGAAAGCGGCCCGAGATAAGATCTTCGAGAAATGGGTCAAGGAATTTGGCAACGACAAGGGCGAGATTACGCTCTACACCGCGAAGGGCTGTGACGTGTGCAGCAATACCGGCTACAAGGGGCGCGTGGGCCTGCACGAGCTCTTGATTGGGACGGACCGCATCAAGAAAGACATCCAGGAGCATGCGCGTGTGGCCAACATGTTCGCGACCGCCATCGAGGACGGCATGCGGACGCTCAAGCAGGACGGGATCGAAAAGGTATTGCAGGGAATCACCGACGTTCAACAGGTACGGGCGGTTTGTATCAAGTAGGAGCCGCGGCGCCCTGGCTGCTATGAACGACCTTCACCGGCCCCGGGACTCAGGGGACTTACTCGACCGCCTCGACCAGTTGAACCGAATCGGGGTGGCGCTCTCCCAGGAGCGTGACATCACGAAGCTGATCGAGCTGATCGTGGTGGCGGCGAAGAAAATTACCAACGCCGACGGCGGCACGCTCTATCGCATGTCGGAGGACAAGACGCTTCGTTTCGAGATCGTACGTAATGACACGCTCGGCATGGCAATGGGCGGCACGAGCGGGATGGAGATACCGTTCTATCCCGTCTACCTGTACGACGAAGTGGGTAAGCCCATTTACTCCATGGTCGCGGCTTATGCCGTCCATCACGACCGGTCCGTCAACATAGCCGACGCATATGCCCAGGAAGGGTTCGACTTCAGCGGCACCAAGAGCTTTGACAGCAAGACCGGTTATCGGTCGAAGTCGTTCCTGACCGTGCCGATGAAGAATCACGAGAACGAGATCATCGGCGTGCTGCAGCTGATTAATTGCCAGGACCGGGCCACGGGCGAGGTCGTCGCGTTCTCCGATGCGGATCAGCAACTGGCCGAGTCACTGGCCTCTCAAGCGGCGATCGCGCTCACCAACCGGCAGTTGATCAATCACCTCGAGAATTTGTTCGAGTCCTTCATCAGTCTCATCAACGCCGCCATTGACGACAAGTCGCCTTATACCGGCGGGCACTGCCAGCGCGTCCCGACGCTGACCATGCTGCTTGCGGAAGCGGTCAATAACTGCAAGGTCGGCCCGCTCAAGGACTTCGAGATGACCGACCGCGACCGTTACGAGCTGAAGATCGCTGGGTTGTTGCATGACTGCGGCAAGGTGACAACGCCCGTGCACGTGGTGGACAAGGCGACGAAGCTCCAGACCATATACGATCGCGTCGGGCTGCTCGATACGCGCTTCGAAGTCATCAAGCGGGACGTTGAGATCGAGGTGCTGCGCGCGCGTCTGGCTGCTCGCGAGCAGCAGCGCGCTGACCCCACGCACGAGGCGGAGCTCGCGGCGCGCATCAGGTCGATCGACGAGGATCGTGAGTTCCTGCGACGGGTCAACATCGGTGGGGAGAGGATGAAAGACGCGGACACAGTGCGGGTACATGAGATTGCCAAGCGCTATAGCTGGACCAATGTGAATGGGAACCGCGCCGATTTCCTGACGCCCGAAGAAACCCGCAACCTGACGATCCCTTATGGCACGCTTACCGCTGAGGAGCGCCAGGTCATCAATCACCACATCGAGGTCACGATCCAAATGCTGGAATCGCTGCCGTGGCCCAGGCACCTCAAGAACGTGCCCGAGTACGCCGGAGGTCATCACGAACGAATGGACGGCGGCGGCTATCCACGCGGCCTCAGGCGCGACCAAATGTCGGTTCAGGCGCGCTGCATGGGAATCGCGGACATTTTCGAGGCCCTGACCGCCAAGGACCGGCCCTACAAGAAAGGCAAGGCGCTAAGCGAGTCCCTGGCGATCCTGGGCAAGTTCAAGCTGAACAACCATGTCGATCCCGACCTCTTCGATATCTTCATGTGGGGGAAGGTCTACGAGAAGTACGCCGAGCAGTTTCTCGACCCTGACCAGATCGACGAAGTAGAACTCAGCAAGATCCCGGGCTACGTGCGGCCCCCTGCCAGCTAACGTCCGCCGCGCCCGGCCCCCCGGATGGCATGGCGCGGCGTTCGGATCACGAGCCGGCGGATTCGCTCTTTACCTGTGCCGGAGCCTTGCGGGACACGTACACGACGAGTCCCTCAGTCGCTGTTTCGACGAACTTCTCACTGTAGCCGAGCTCGGTCAGCTCCCAGCGGAAAGTGTTACCGAGACGTGCTTTCTTGTATACACCGAGCCGATGCTGGTTTTTGAACGTGGCTGCCTTGTTGCAGGCTTCGTCGAGTATCGCTGTAAGCCGCTTTTGCGAGATCTTGCGCTCGCCGCTGCGCTTGTCCATCGTCGGCGGATAGCGCTTGGCGATCTCCTGGGCAAGACCTTTTGCGAACTCGTCGACCTGTTTGCTCGACACGGACCCGAACAGCCCCATAACATTACTCTCCTGGAAACGGCGCAAAGCGCCTCAATTTTCCCCGCAAAATTTGGTTCTTGATCATCTCATGCTGCGGCCCGCTCATGGCGACGGTGTGCAATACGCAACTACCGCTGTGCCGTTGCGAACCCGTACAATTTGCTCACTGTTCGCCCGGGCTCTCGATAAAGATCACGCACCCTCGCGGTTGCAGCCGCGGCCCGGGAAGTTTCGTGCCTTCGCGAAGACCACAGGAGCATGCCAAGAGCGTTTCCTGGGCGCAGAAGGCGATCCCATTCCACGCGCTCTGACGGGATGCGAGACAGGGCAATGGCGAGCATTTTGCATTGAAAAATATAATGTTAGATTATCGATATCCGCTGCAGTCACGTCAATAGCGGCAGGATAAACGCTCGGGCCCAACGCTCAGTTTCGATGCTGCTCTCGATATTCAAACAGGTGCTGCGGGGGAGCCGCTCCAGGCGCTTGGCTGAACGTGAGCGCATCGCGGCTGCGCAGCTGCAGCATGGGCGCACGCTTCAGGACAGGGGCGATGTTGCCGGGGCGCGTGCCGCGTGCGAAGGCGTTTTGTCGCATGATCCGGCGCACCCCGGTGCACATTGTCTTCTGGGTGCGTTGTGCGGTCAGGAAGGAGACCTTGACCGGGCATTGACCCATTTCACCGAGGCGGTCCGTCTGGCGCCGGAGTCGGAGGAGGCGAACCTCGGATTGGGAAACGTTCACCGGCTCCGCAACGCGCCCGAAGCCGCCGCCGCGAGCTATCGCCGTGCCCTTGCGATCAATGCCGACTCGCCCGCCGCCCATTACAGTTTGGGGCTGGTCCTGCGTCACTTTGGCCATTTCGGCGCAGCTTCAGAGCACTTACAGCGTGCGTTCTCGCTTTCACCCGATCTCGCCGATGCGGCCAAGGAATGTGCGCTTTGTCAGATACACCTCGGCGCCCATGAGGCCGCGATTGCGGTACTTACGGAAGCGATCGAGGGTCACCCCGCGGCCGGCGAGCTTTACGCGGCCCTCGGTTTCGTCTACCAGAAAATGCACTGGCCCCAGAGGGCACTCGAGTGCTATGAGAAAGCCCGTTCCCTCGGTCACGCGGACGCGGAGTTGTACAACAATCTGGGGATCGTGTTTCAGGATCTGGGGCGCGTATCGGAGGCATTTTCTTGCTACGAGCAGGCCATCGAGCTACAGAACGATTTTCCGCTTGCCCGGTTTCATCGCGGCCTGTGCAGGCTCCTGACGGGAGATTACGCCCGCGGGTGGCCGGAGTACGAGATCAGGCTGCTGAGCGAGGACAACCCGCGCCGGCCCTATGCGTATCCGAGGTGGACGGGAGAGCCGCTCACGGGCCGTACGATACTGGTGTGGAGCGAGCAGGGACTGGGTGACGAGATCATGTTTGCCTCCTGCCTTCCGCAGATCGTGGGCGCGGCGCGGCGCTGCGTCGTCGAATGCAGCCCCAAACTGGAAGCGCTGTTCCGTCGTTCATTCCCCGGCCCCCGGATCTACGCCGCCGAGCCAGATCGCTCGATCCCGGAGGCGATCAAGGTGGAGGCCATCGACTGCGAGACCCAGATCGGATCGCTGCCGCTTTATCTGCGGCGCTCCGCGCAGGATTTTCCGCGGCATGCTGGCTACCTAAGGGCTGACCCGGAGCGCATCGCGATGTGGCGCGAGCGCCTGTCGTCGCTCGGCAGCGGGCTCAAGGTGGGCGTGTCCTGGCAGGGCGGAACGCATCTCACGCGCAGTCCGTTGCGCTCCATTCCGCTTTCCCAGTGGCTTCCAATATTCAACGCGGATGACGCTTGTTTCATCAGCCTGCAATATGGAGACTCCGCGGCTGCGCTCCATGAATTGGCGTCGCAGCATGGAAAACACGTTGCACATTGGCAGGAGGCAATCGACGACTACGACGAAACCGCGGCGCTTGTCAGTGCACTCGACCTCGTGATTTCGGTCCAGACCGCCGTGGTTCACTTGACCGGCGCGCTTGGCAAGCCGGCGTGGGTCATGGTTTCGTACTGTCCGGAGTGGCGCTACGGCTTTGCCGGTGAAGGCATGCCTTGGTATCCTTCGGTGCGCGTTTTCCGCCAGTCCTCGTTCGGCGAGTGGGGGCCTGTGATTGCGACGGCTGCTCGGGAACTCCATGAACTGGAACGCCGCGCTGGGACGTCTTCGTAAATTCCCCCCGGGGAATAGGCTGTGCGCGCAGTCGATCGCGGCCATGGATAACGGGATTCATTTCGAGAGCGCCCCGCCCGACATGCGCGTGGTGGCGAACAAGCGGAAGAGGAGTGCTTAGATCATGATTCGGGTCTTCATTGGTTACGACCCGCGAGAAGCAGTGGCCTACAACGTGCTTGCTCATAGCATACAGGCGCGCGCCTCGGAACCGGTCTCGATCGCGCCGCTGATGCTCTCCCAACTTAAGGACGTTCTGACGCGCGAACGGCATCCGTTGCAGAGCACGGATTTCTCCTTTTCGCGTTTTCTCACTCCGTACCTTTCCGACTATACCGGCTGGTCGGTGTTCATGGACTGCGACATGCTGGTCCTGAAGGACATTGCCGAGCTTTGGAGCTTGCGCGATGACCGCTACGCCGTGATGGTTGTCAAACACGACCACGTACCAAAGGAGTCGGTGAAGTTCCTCGGCGAGCCCCAGACCAAGTATGAGAAGAAGAACTGGTCCAGCGTGATGCTGTTCAACAACGCGAAGTGCCGCGCGTTGAATTCCGAGTACGTGAACCGAGCCTCGGGCCTGGAATTGCACCAGTTCAAGTGGCTGGGAAACGACGACCTGATCGGGGAGTTGCCGGACCGGTGGAATCACCTGGTCGGCTATAATCCGCCGCGCCCGGACGCCGCTCTTGTGCATTACACGCTGGGTGGTCCGTACTTTCCGGAGTACAAGTTCTGCGAGTATGCGGAAGCGTGGCGCGCCGAGCGGGACGCGATGCTTCACGCCGGAAAGCGTTCCGCTTAGTCCGCGTGCCCGAGCTGCGCAGCCAGCAGGTGCCATGCTGAAAATGCTGCAGCGGGCCTTGAGCGCGCGCCACGGGTCGGGCCACGGGGAGGCGCCACAGGCCCCGCCAACGCCAACCGCTGGAGGCCAGGTTGAGCAACAACTCGGCAAGCTTGCATGTGGAATGATCGAGGGGGCGGTGGGTAACCGACCTCACTTGCTACGACTGATGTCATGCTGATCCGTTTGCTCCGACGGTTGCTGCGGGGTGGCGCCCCAGACCGACGTGGGGAGGCGCCGCGTCTTCCGCCGCACGCTGCCCCTGAGCGTGCTCGTGCGCGGGAAGCACTGCGGCAGGCCGTCGGATTTCTGCAGGCGGGCCGGTTCGATCCGGCCGAGACGCTTCTGCGCGAGGCGATCGATCTGGAGCACGATCTCCCGGAGGCTCATTTTCGAATGGGCGAGCTGCACGAGCGGCGCGGCGAACTCGAGGATGCCGCCGACTGCCACGAGCTCGCCGTGCACTTCGATCCCGGCTATATTCCGGCGCACTACGCTTTGGCAGCGCTGCACAAATCTCAAGGGCGCCATGCGCAAGCTGCAGAGCATTACCAAAGGGTCGTAGAACTTAGCCCGGAAGATGCCGCGGCGCATACGAATCTCTGCTGGGCGCTTTACGAGACGGCGGCCTATGACATCGCCCGACAGCATGGGGAGCGCGCCATTGCGATCGATCCCAAGCTGACTGAAGCCCACCACAATCTGGGCCTGGTTCTCAGGGAGGTAGGCGAACCTGCGCGGGCCGTTCAGCACATCCAGCGGGCGCTGGAGTTGAAGCCACGCGCGGAGACGGCCGCAGCGCTGGCTCATGCATACCGGGATCTGGGGCGACTGAAGGAGGCGATTGCGAGTTACGACCGTGCTTTGCGCTTAAAGCCCGATCTGGGCGACGCAGTAATCAACCGGGCCTACGCATACCTGTTGAAAGAGGATTACGGCGTTGGCTGGGCGGAGTACGAAAGGCGGTTCGCAGCTACTGGCACGAAGGTACGCGACTTCGGATTCCCGCAGTGGAACGGCGAGCCGTTGCGGGGGAAGACGATACTCGTGCACGCGGAGCAGGGACTGGGCGATGAAATCATGTTTGCCTCGTGCCTGCCCGAGCTCATCGTGCAGGCAGATCGGGTGATCATCGAATGCAATGACCGGCTGGAGTCGCTCTTCCGCCGTTCATTTCCGCAAACCATCGTTCACGGTGGCAAGAAGGAAGACCCAACCGATTGGGTCATGCAATATGCCCCGGTACATTGGCAGCTTCCGGTTGGCAGCTTGCCGCGATGGTTTCGGGCAGATCGAGCCGCGTTTCTCCGGAAGGGAGGCTATTTGCAGGCGGATCCCCGAGGCGTCAACGAATGGCGGGACCGATTAGGCGTCCAGAACAAACGTGTCATCGGACTGTCGTGGCGAGGTGGTGCGCCGAAGACGCGCGGTTACCTGCGTTCGGTTCCGCTTGAATTGTTTGGCTCCCTGCTCGAGCAGGACGCGGTCTTCGTCAGCCTGCAGCACGGTGTGGAATCGCGTGGCCTCGAGGCGGCGGGTGGGCGCATCAGAACGTTCCCTCGAGTGACCGAGAACCTTGACCATCTGGCTGCCCTGATCAACACGCTTGATCTCGTCGTGAGCGTGGACAACACCAACGTGCAATTGGCGGGGGCGTTGGATCGTCCCGTGTGGGTACTGCTCTCGGCGAGTCCGGAGTGGCGCTATGGGTTAAGGGGCGAAGCCACGCCATGGTATCCTTCGGCGACGCTTTTTCGACAAGGCGACGACCGACGATGGGAGCCGGTCATGGAGAAACTTGCGGGCGCCCTCAACGACCTGCGCGGGCGCGCCGAGACCGGGAATTGATGCAGGCCATTCAGCGGAGAGCAACCGAGCTCGCCTTAATTTCTTATCTGTCATGTTTCTCAAGCTCTTGAAGACGGAGCTCGCAGTGAGGCTTTTCGGCGGTGCCAAGCGGCGATCGCCGTTTGACTGCGAGCGACATCACGGTTCATGGCATCACGCTGATCTGGAGTGGATGGCGCGATCCGTTAGGAATGTGCCAGGTGATTTCGCCGAAATTGGCGTCTATCGCGGGGCCGCGTTCCGAAGGCTCGCCGCTCTGGCGCATGAACAAGACAGGATAGCCCATGCTTTCGACAGCTTTCATGGTATGGGCGATCCTGGCCCTGAGGACGGCGAGCAATATCCTAAGGGCAAGTTTGACGTCGGGGGGCCGGAGTCGTTTATGAGTCTGATGGACGAAGCAGGCGTTCCCCGTGATCATTACCGGCTTTGGCCTGGATATGCTCCGTTCTGCTTCGAATCGTTCCCTGCGCAGTCGCGCTTCTCCTTGGTGTTGATTGACGTCGATCATTATCAGCCGACGGCCGACAGCCTTCTTTGGGCGGCGCCTCGCGTGAATCGAGGAGGCATCCTTGCCCTCGATGACTATATTCCCGTGACCGATTTGCTGGCCACCAAGGCGATCAAGGAATTTCTCGCGAGTGAATCGCGTTTTGACGCGGTTGCAGAGTTCAATCAACAATTGATTTTGCGCAGGAAGTAGGCGAGGGATGCTGCTATAAACCCGCAGAAACGGCAGGCCCGGTCCATGACGCTGATTGGATTGCCTAACGAAATATCCGGGCTGGCAGCTCGGCGCGTTCCGGCGATTGGGCGGGAACTGTTCAGCTGATGAAATGTGCCGTGGTAGTCCCGGTGGGACCGGGGCACGAATATCTTGTCGACGATAGCATTGAGTCCGTGCAGGAAGCGTTTGCGACAAACCACGGACCGTTTGCCGGAATAAGCGTGGTTCGCGTCGATGATACGCAGGGCCTACTGGGCCGATCCGCGGCGCGCAACAAAGGAGTCGCGGAAGCCCAAAAGCAGGGTGCGGAGTGGGTCTTTTTCCTTGACGCCGACGACTTGATGGATAGCGGTGCCTTTGGCGTAATGACGAGCTATCACGCGGATCATGACGCGGTTTGGGGTTTGATCTGCGAGCTGAGCGAAGACGAGGAAAGTTATCTCGTGCGGCAGGGGCAATTGCCTTCGATCGAGCACATAGAGCAGGTGCTTGTGAACGATCCAACGCTGACACTTCAGATGGGGCACTTCGTCCGCACGAGCGTCGCGGCTGCCACGCCGTTCGATATCACGCTCAACTGCGGGGAGGACTTCGACTACTATCTCAGATTATGGCCGCGGTTTCGGTGCCGCAAAGTTCCGATACCGCTTTTCATCAATCGTCGCGGCTTTCATTCCACCGGCCCGCGGAGTGCGAGCGGGAGCCAATGGCAGAATGCAGTGCAGTCCATCATAAGAACACGCTGCAGGGCCGCTAATCTAGCGTGCGAGTTCAAGTGCGACGGAGAATCGTTCAGGTTTCGCATAGTTAATCCCTTTGACTTGATCCAACGCCATTTCCTGCGAGGAGAGTTCTTTGAGTTTGCCGAATTGCGCTTTGTCAGGGACAACATGAGGAAAGGCGCTGCAATAGTGGATGTCGGCGCCAATGTGGGCAACCACGCCGTGTTTCTATCCCGATTCCTGGAGCCGAAGCGTATTCTGGTGTTGGAGCCGAATGTCGAACTGTTTGACGCCTTGAACTACAACTTGCGCGCCAACGGCGTTACGGACGCCGACACGAGTTTTCTCGGGCTGGCGATTGGTGCCAAGGGAAAGAACTACGAATTGAGCATCAAAGATCTGAACAACGTTGGTGCAGGTCACCTGATAGAGTCGTCGTCAGGAACGATACGTTCCGAGCCACTGGACGCGATCGTACGGGATCATGTCGACCTGATCAAAATCGATGTCGAAGGCATGGAACTTGAGGTTCTCGAGGGGGCTACGCTTACCATCTCCCGCTTTCGGCCGTATTTACTCGTGGAAACGTTCAATGCCCACGTCGAAGCCATGGCTCGGTGGTGCCAGGAACATGGCTATCGCGTCGTGCGCCGGTTTGAGTATGTCAACTCCGTCAATTTGTTTTTGGAAGCCGTGCAGAGGAATTAAAACGGCTAGTGATTGAGTGATGTGTTCCGAGAACGCTGTGGAATGCCGATAATGAAACCGCAAATCCTTGAGTTCTGGAGACAAGCGCAACTTTTCCATATAAATCCGGGAGTTGCCAACGACTTTCCCGAAGGATGGGATGTGCGTGAGGAACTGCGCGAAATCTTCGGGGATCGCCACGTTTCTGATATTGGCTGCGGTTACGGTCGGCTATGCACAGCCTTTCGACCCGATCATTATGCAGGCTACGATCTAAATCCTGTCGCGATTGAGACCGCACGACACCGATATCCCGAATACCGCTTCACGTTGATGCGGGATCCGTCTGATTACGGAACCAACGACGCAGCTTTACTCTACGCGGTCCTTCTCCACATCCACGATGACGATATAGAGGCGGTAGTCAAGCAGCTTTGCGACAGTGTGAAATTTCTGGTTGTGGCAGAAATAATGCTGCGGTCTTGGCGTGGCTCGGACGCCACCAGACAGAAACAGGCGCCGCCAGTATTTAATCGGGACGTTGCGGAATATGTCGCAATGTTCGCAAAACACGGCTTTGACATAGACGATGTGGTGATCGCTCCGTATAAGCGTTATCCGGATACCGACATGACTTTTTTGGTTCTGGCCCGAGGGCGCTCAAAAGAAGATGGCGGCTAGGAGGTTGGGCGTCGAACAATCGCGGCAGCTCAGCGCGTGTCGGCGAAAATGGGCAGGTGAGAACGAGCGCAGTTTTGGTTAGGAAGAGCAAATCATGTCGACGCTCAGTTTGCGATTCACTCCATGACGCTCGGCTCGAACAGACCTCGTTTTTTGTCCGCGGGAAGCGATCTAAGTGTTTGGGTGCTCTAGATCGCTATTGGATGGCCGAACCTCAACAACGCCGCGCAAGGCGACCGGTGGTCCCGAGGGAAACAGCGTTGATCGTAGCAAAGCCCCGGCGGCCACCCAAACTCCCCCACCTGTGGCCAGGGCAAACTCCCCCACCCTGAGCATGCCTAGCCGCGGCTGAGCCGCGGGGCTCCGGCGACGAGACGGTTACCCTCGCCCCCTCACAAACGA
>JAOTVX010000026.1 GCA_029863175.1 Betaproteobacteria bacterium
CATCGGACCTCGTTCCGGGCGACGTTGTTCTGGTTCAATCGGGCGATCGCGTACCCGCGGACCTGCGCCTGCTTGCCGTAAAGAACCTGCGTATCGAGGAGGCCGCGCTCACAGGAGAATCAGTACCGGTAGACAAACGCCTCGAGGCTGTCGCATCGGATGCGTCGCTTGGCGACCGAACCTGCATGGCCTATTCGGGCACGCTCGTCACCTTCGGGCAGGGCCGCGGCGTGGTAGCCGCCACCGGCGACGCGACGGAGCTGGGCCGCGTTTCCACGCTGCTCGCCGAGGTGGAGCGGTTGGAAACGCCCCTGCTTCGCCGGATCGCGATATTCAGCAAGTGGCTGAGCGCAGCCATCGTTGCCATTGCGGCAGCCATCTTTGCGCTCGGCATCGTGCGCGGCTATCCGGCCGCCGAGATGTTCATGGCAGCGGTCAGCCTCGCCGTGGCGGCCATTCCGGAGGGATTGCCAGCGGTGATGACGGTCACGCTCGCCATCGGCGTTCAGCGCATGGCGCGCCGCAATGCCATCGTCCGGGTGCTGCCGGCTGTCGAGGCGCTCGGCAGCGTGACCGTGATCTGCTCGGACAAGACCGGCACGCTCACGCACAATGAAATGATGGTTCAAACGATCGTCACCAGCGAGGGTTTCCGTTCGGTGACGGGTGCCGGCTATGAGCCGCGCGGCGAGTTTTGCACGGACGAAGGACCGGTGGATCCGTCCGCTGATCCGTCGCTGGCCGAGATCCTGCGCGCCGGACTGCTGTGCAACGATGCACGGCTGGTCGCACATCACGGCGAGTGGGCCATCGAAGGCGACCCGACCGAGGGCGCGCTGGTCGTTGCAGCCAGCAAGGCGGGCATGGATCCCGCCCTCGAAAGCGAGCGCCTGCCGCGCCGCGACGTCATCCCGTTCGAGTCCGAGTACCGCTACATGGCGACGCTGCATCATGACCACGCCGGGCACGCGTTCGCATACGTCAAGGGCGCCCCCGAGCGCGTGCTCGAGATGTGCAGCCATCAGCACCGTGGCGGAGAGGACCGGCCGCTCCAGCGGCCGCAGTGGGAGCGCCACGCCCACGCGCTCGCCGCGAAGGGCCAGCGCGTTCTCGCCCTCGCTTTCAAGCCGCTCGAGCACGGTCAGCTCGACCTGTCGTACGACGACGTGGTGAACGGCCTTTCGTTGCTGGGACTGATGGGCATGAGCGACCCGCCGCGCGAGGAGGCGATTCACGCCGTCTCCGTCTGCAAGCAGGCTGGCGTGCACGTGAAACTCATTACCGGCGATCACGCCGCCACCGCGTTGGCCGTCGGTACACAGCTTGGCATCGGCGACGGCACAACGGTGCTGACCGGAACGGAGCTCGAGAAAACCGACGAGGAAACGCTGCAGCGCCTCGCGCCGCAGGTTGACGTCTATGCGCGCGTCAGCCCGGAGCACAAGCTGCGGCTGGTCAAGGCATTGCAGGCGCGCGGCGAAGTCGTGGCGATGACCGGCGACGGCGTCAACGACGCGCCTGCCCTGCGGCGCGCCGACATCGGCGTCGCCATGGGCATTACTGGCACCGAGGCTGCCAAGGAGGCCGCGGAAATGGTGCTCGCCGACGACAATTTCGCCTCGATCGAGCACGCGATCGAGGAAGGTCGTACGGTCTACGACAACCTGCGCAAGACCATTCTCTTCATGATGCCCACCAACGGCGGCGAGGCGGGTACGCTGGTGACCGCGATCGCGCTGGGCATCACGCTCCCGATCCTCCCAGTGCAGATCCTGTGGGTGAACATGATCACGGCCGTGACACTGTCGCTCGCGCTCGTTTTCGAGCCGATGGAAGCCGGCGTCATGCGCCGCGCACCGCGCGACCCCGGCGAACCGATCTTCTCGCGCTACTTTCTGTGGCGAACCGTCTTCGTGTCGGTGGTGGTCAGCGCCGGCACGCTCGGCATGTTCCTTTGGGAGCAGGCGCAGGGCGCGGGCCTGGAGGTGGCGCGCACCGCCGCGGTCAACACACTCGTCGTATTCGAAGCATTTTACCTGCTGAACGCGCGTTTTCTCCTTGCGCCCGCGACGCCGCTCGCGGCGCTCACGGGCAACCCCTACGTGCCCCTGATGATCCTGCTGGTTGTCGTCTTCCAGCTCTTCTACACGTACGCGCCTTTCATGCAGACGCTCTTTCACTCCGCCGCACTCAGCCCCGAGGTCTGGCTGCGCGTTGTGCTGATCGGGCTGTTGATCTACGTTCTAGTGGAACTCGAAAAGTGGGTGGTGCGCCTCACCCGCTGGCGGGTCGTGTAGACGCGTCGCGCCTGTCTACTCATGGCACGCCGCCGCGCACGAATTCTGATCGGGACCTCCGGCTGGTCCTATCCGCACTGGCGCGGGCCGTTCTATCCGGTGGATCTGCCGCATGAAGTGCAGCTCGCGTTCTACGCCGAGCGATTCCGCAGCGTCGAGATCAACAGCACTTTTTACCGCCTGCCCGAGCGTAAAACGCTCAAGGCCTGGCATGACGCCGTTCCCGGAGAATTTGTATTTGCCGTCAAAGCGAGTCGCTTCATCACGCACATGAAGAAGCTCAACACGCCGGCGCCGGCATTGCGAAGCTTCTTCAGGCGGATCGAAGTGCTCGGTGACAAGCTCGGCCCCGTGCTTTTTCAGCTGCCCCCGCGCTGGCGCTGCAACCCGAAGCGCCTGGCGTCGTTTCTCGGCTCGTTGAGCCGTGACTTCCGCTACGCCTTCGAGTTCCGCGACCCTAGTTGGCTCACGCCCGATATCTACGGTCTGCTCGCGCACCACAATGCGGCGCTCTGCATCTACGAGCTTGCCGGTTATCGCTCTCCGATCGCGGTCACCTCGAGGCTGGTCTACATCCGGCTGCACGGGTCGGAAGGACCGTACCAAGGGTGCTACGACCGGCGCACGCTGGCCCACTGGGCGAAGAAAATCCGGGCATGGTCGTCGGAAGGACGGTCGGTGTGCTGTTACTTCGACAATGATCAGCTGGGGTATGCGGCCCTGAATGCACGCGAACTCGCATGCCTGGTCGGTAGGCAGAAGGCTCCATCCAAAACCTGGTGATGGGTACTGGTGATGACGATATTGGTGATGGGTAATGGTGATGAGGAACGTAATGCGCCGTTCCATCACTATCATCCATCACCATTTTTCATCACCATTATTCATTACTTCGTGGCGAAGGAATGAGGGATGGAAACCGCCTGAAGTCAGGAGGCAGAAGAATTCCCGGATCGTCTGCGCCAGCGCTCGAGCTGCCGTCGCTCCTTCTTGGTAGGGCGGCCTTGGCGGCCGGCTGCCGGCTCCGACATGAGCTTGCGGTTCGCCACCTGTTCCTGGCGCCGCGCTTGGCTGGCGGGATCTTCCTCGTAGAGCATGCGGGCGACGGATGCTGGGCCACGTCGTTCGGAAAGCCGCGCCACGGTGATCACCCATTCGTAGTCGCCGATATGAATGACCAGTGTGTTGCCGACTTTGAGGTCGCGGGCGGGTTTCGTGCGCTCGCCGTTCAACTTCACCTTGCCGCCCTCGATCGCTTGCTGCGCGGCCGAGCGCGTCTTGAAGAAACGGGCGGCCCAGAGCCATTTGTCTATTCGTATCGCCATTCGGCTTTATGGCCACTTTATCGTGGCCCCAACAAGCGGGGACTGCGGCGCTTCCAGATGATTCGAACGTCGATGCAGATACGGAGCTGACCATGTGGTCGCGCTCGCCGAAAATCAATGGCTGAACCGCGTAGCCGCCCAGAGCGAGTAGAAAAGCGCCGAAAGTTGATTAGGGAATGGAAAACGCATTTAGAGAAAAGCGAAGACCCTTGCCTCGTATACTCAGACATCGGAAGCGCGCAGCCCTTTTAGCGCCGATAGCTGATGCGGTAGATCGCGCCGGCGTGATCGTCGGAAACCAGCAACGCGCCGTCGGGCATGATCAGTACGTCGACCGGCCGTCCCCAGGCCGACTGTCCCTGCAGCCAGCCCTCGGCGAATACCTCGTGTTTTACCGGTTTGTTGCCTGACAGCACGACGCGCTTCAGACGGTAACCGATTTTCTGGCTGCGGTCCCACGAGCCATGCTCGGCGATGAAAATGTTGTTGCGATATTCGGCGGGGAACATGTTGCCGGTGTAAAAGCGCATGCCGAGTGCGGCGACGTGCGGCCCGAGGTTGATCACGGGGGGCGTGAATTCCGCGCAGCTGCGTTGCGCGCCAAACTGGGGATCAGGCAGGTCTCCCTGATGACAGTAAGGATAACCGAAATGCATGCCGGGCCTGGGCGCATGGTTTAGTTCGTCACTCGGAATGTCGTCGCCCAGCCGGTCGCGACCGTTGTCGGTAAACCACAATTCCTTCGACTCCCGATGCCAGTCGAAACCAACCGAGTTGCGTATCCCGCGCGCAAACACTTCCAGTCCGCTTCCATCGGCCTTGAGGCGCATGAGGTTGGCGTAACGACCGGAATCCGGATCGCAGATATTGCAAGGTGCGCCGACCGGAACGTAAAGCATGCCGTCGGGGCCAAACGCGATGAATTTCCACCCGTGGTGTGTTTCGGAAGGGAAGCGGTCGCTGACGATAACCGGACGAGGGGGTGCCGCGAGGCTGGCCTCGATGTTGTCGAAACGCAGGATGCGAGAAACCTCGGACACGTACAGCGCGCCGCTGCGAAACGCAACGCCGACGGGCATGTTGAGCCCGGAGGCAACGGTCAGCGTTTCGACCGCCTTGTTGTCGCGTATCTTGACGGCGTAAACCTTGCCGGCGTGCCTACTGCCGACAAACAGCGTGCCCTGGTCCCCCAGCGACATCGCGCGCGCGTTGGGCAAATCGTCGGCAAACACGCTGATCTCGAATCCAGGCGGCAACCTGATTTTTTCGACCGGTAGCCCTTGCGCCGCGGCGGCCGTGCCGATTGCCAGCGCGGTTACAAGCGCGCAACGCCGCAGGCATTCAGTCATTTCAGCAATCATGGGGGGTAATGATTCACGATAGATCCCCCGATTATAATTGGGCGAGCACAATCATTCGTATTTTGAACAATACGTCAATGGGGTTAGACTTGATTGATTTTGGTCTGTTTACGAAATGCGCCCGACCTAGAGTCCCCTCGCCTCGCATTCAGTGCAAGCCGCCGATCGAGCTGCAGCGCGATCAATCGAGTCTGACGCCCTTGACTCTGATGATCGCCGGACGAGTCTTGATCAAAACGGCGGGCGTTCGAGGCGGCTATGCGCTTGACGACCCGCTGTTCGCCGAATGGCTGCGGGCCGGTCGCCAACTCGAGATAGACCGACGCGCGTGATGTCTTCCGGGAACTCGCCGGTGCATTCACTTGCTAAGATCGCGGTGGATGTCGATGCTCCAACTCCTGGCGTGACGGCGAGGGTTCTCGTTCCGGTTCTCACGCCCCACGGCCACCTCCTGCTGGCGCCCGGGGATGATCCGGTTCCGCTCGCAGCCGGGGTTGCGCTCCGCTTGCAGGTGTCCTTTGCTCGAGGAACCGGTCATGGACTGGTCGATCTGGGTGCAACAGAGGTCGGCACGGCGCTGCCTCCGGTGTTCGGCTATTGGCGGGACTTCGCCGCCCGCTATGTAACTGCGGTCTGCGCCGCTTCTGATCCCGGCGCGTCGCCGACGCAAATCCGGATTGCCGCACCGTCGCCGCAGGTGCTCGAATCTCTTGCGGCCGCGGTACCACCAATGACCGGAGCCGAGTACGCGACGGCAAGCGTGCTGCATTCGCTCTGGAACGAAATCGAGACGGCGTTCCAGGCCGAGCTCGCTGCATCGACGGTATCAGTTCAGGACTTCCTCAGGAGCAAGAACCCCGCCTGGAATCTGGTTGGCCGCGTCCATTTCAACTTGGCCGAGAATCGCAGGGACGAGGAAGCGCCGTTCGCATTTCTGGCGACCTATACGCCACGACTTTCGGCGCAGGCGAGAGCACAGCACCTGCCGCTCGGCGAAGCGCTGCGTGAATACGCCGGTACGGCGAACAAGGAAAAACTGCTTTCCCTGCTGCTGCCCGTCCAACGCGCCGCGGAGAAATGCACGTGGCTTAAGGCGCTGGTGGATGCGGGCGAGGTTTTTCACCCGCTGCGCTGGTCGTCGCGAGAGGCGTTTCAGCTACTTACCGACTTGCCGGTACTCGAGTCCTCTGGTGTGGTCGTGCGGGTACCGGGTACTTGGAGGGGCAACCGGCCGCCCCGTCCTCAGGTAAGCGCCACCGTGGGCGACAAGCCGCCGACCGGACTCGGAATGGACTCTCTGCTCGACTTCCACATGCGGGTCACCCTTGATGGCGAGACGCTCACCGCCACGGAGATCAGGCGCCTGCTTGCGGGATCCGACGGCCTTGCGCTGATCCGTGGCCGCTGGGTCGAGGTTGATCGGGAAAAGCTCGGTCGGATGCTTGAACAGTTTCGCGAGGTGGAACGCACAGCAGCCAACAGCGGGCTCAGCTTCGCCGAGGCGATGCGCATGCTCGCGGGGGCAAACGTAGCTGCCGGCGCGGCGGCAACTGGCGTCGATCCTGACTGGGTCTCGGTGGCAGCAGGTCCCTGGCTCGCGGAAACACTCAAGGCGCTGCGCAGTCCCGAGGGCTTGGTGCGCATCGATCCGGGGCGCGAGCTGAAGGCGCAGCTTCGCCCCTACCAACAGGTCGGCGTGCGCTGGCTCTACGTATTGTCGAGACTCGGCCTCGGGGCCTGCCTCGCCGATGACATGGGGCTAGGCAAGACGATTCAGGTGCTGTCGCTGCTTCTGGTGCTTCGTATCGAACGCGACGCCGGGAGACGCGCGAGCCTGTTGGTCGCGCCGGCGTCGTTGCTCGCCAACTGGGCCGCGGAAATCGAGCGGTTCGCACCCACGTTGCGCGTGTTGGTCGCGCATCCGTCGGCTATGCCGGCGACCGAACTGAAATCCCTGGGCTGGGACCGCATCGACGATGTCGATCTCGTCATCACGAGCTATGCATCTCTTCTGCGTTTACCCTGGGTCGCGACGACACCGTGGCGGTTGGTCGTGCTCGACGAGGCCCAGGCGATCAAGAACCCGGGAGCAAAGCAGACGCGTGCCGCCAAACAACTAGATGCCCGCGCGCGCATCGCGCTGACCGGGACGCCGATCGAAAACCGGCTGGCCGATCTCTGGTCGATTTTCGATTTCGTCAGTCCCGGACTGCTGGGCGGTGCCAAGGCCTTTGCGGACTTCACCAAGCGCCTCGCGGAGCGGCCGCACAATCCGTTCGGCCCCTTGCGTGAGTTGGTGCGGCCTTATATCCTGCGGCGACTCAAGACTGACAAGTCGGTCATCGCCGATCTTCCCGACAAGACCGAGGTCAATGCATACTGCTTGTTGAGCCGCAAACAGGCTGCGCTTTACCAGCAGGCGGTGGACGAACTGGCCAGGAAAATCCGCGAGGCGGATGGTATCCAGCGTCGAGGACTCGTGCTGTCGTTCCTGATGCGCTTCAAGCAGATCTGTAATCATCCCTCGCAGTGGCTGGGTGACGGCGCTTGGGGCGAGACCGACAGCGGCAAGCTCGGCCGCCTGCGCGAAATCGCCGAGGTGATCGCGGCCAAGCAGGAGAAGACGCTCGTGTTCACCCAGTTCCGGGAAGCGACCGCCCCGGTAGCGGCCTTTCTCGGGTCTGTGTTCGGACGGCCCGGACTGGTGCTGCACGGCGAGACCGAGATCAAGAAGCGTAAGACTCTGGTGCAACGATTTCAGGAAGACGAGACGGTCCCGTTCTTCGTCCTCTCGCTCAAGGCAGGCGGTGCCGGGCTCAATCTCACGGCCGCATCTCATGTGGTCCATTTCGATCGCTGGTGGAACCCGGCCGTGGAGAATCAGGCCACCGACCGCGCCTTCCGCATAGGACAGACGAAAAACGTGCTGGTGCACAAGTTCGTGTGCCGCGGGACAGTCGAGGAAAAGATCGACAAACTGATCGAATCGAAACAACGGCTCTCGCATGACCTGCTCGAGGGCGGCGCGGAGCTGCTGCTCACCGAGATGAATGACGATGAACTGCTCAAGCTCGTCAAGATGGACATTCACGCCGCCGCGCAGGAAGGATGACCGATGTTTTATCGCTGGAAACCCTACGTTCCTTCGGCCGAGCGCCGCCGCCAGGCCGCGCGCGCAGTGGCGAGATTCAAGAAGAAGGGCGCCACAATGATGCCGGTGGTTTTGGATGGGCGCGCGATGGCCAAGACGTTCTGGGGCAAAGCCTGGTGCGACAACCTGGAGCGCTACAGCGACTACTCGAACCGCTTGCCTCGCGGGCGCACCTATGTGCGAAACGGCTCGGTAATCGATCTCAAGATCGCGCCGGGCGAGCTGACGGCGCTGGTCAGCGGCTCCAGCATCTACACAGTACGTGCGCAGATCACCGCGGTTCCCAAGGTGCGGTGGAAGGCGGTCTGCGCCGATTGTGCGGGCGCCATCGATTCCCTGGTCGAACTGTTACAGGGGCGCTTTTCGAAGGGCGTGATGGAACGCATCTGCCGGCAGGACACGGGGCTGTTCCCTTCGCCGAAGGAAATCAGTTTCACTTGTTCCTGTCCCGACTGGGCCACGATGTGCAAACATGTCGCTGCGGTACTCTACGGTGTCGGAGCCCGCCTCGATCAGAATCCCGAACTGTTGTTCGCGCTGCGCAAGGTCGACCATAATGCTCTGGTCGCGACCGCCGGACGCGACTTGTCGCTCGGCGGGAAGGGACCGGCCACCGGCAAGGTACTCGAGGAGGCCGGACTCGCCGAGATGTTTGGCATCGAGTTGGTAGCGCGCACCGAAGGGCCGGCATCAGCAGGGACAGCGAAGGAGGGTGCGAACAAGAAGTCTTCGGTGGCAATTGGAGGAAGGGCGAGAAGCAAAAAGCTGACACCAATGCCGAAGAAAACAAAGGCAACTCGTAGCGAACGCGTCGCAGCCAAAGCCGGCAAACACTCGAAGCCCTCTGGCCCCCGCTCATCGCGGCGCGGTCGGGGTTGAAAGCCGGTGAATCGCAGCCGTCGGGTCGGCCTGCGCATCGTCCTTTTCGAGGCTTGCTCAGCGTTCGCTCGCGTTACAGCCTGCACACTCGCGCTGTCACCGTATTTCGTGACACGCTTACCCGAAGGCTTCAGCCATTTCGTTACCTCCATGACTGCTCCGGTGCTTCCGGCTGGAGCCGTTGCTGGGTGGGATTCTCACCCACTGGAAAGCGCCGCCTTATCACGGCGCACACCATAAGAGGGCATTCGCTGGCTGCGAGCCCTCCGTCTGAGCCTCAATCGGGGAGTCAAGCTCGCAACAGCTGATAGCAAGATGTCGGGTTTTGATTGTGCTCTGTAACGAGAGGGATTAGCCAAGAACGCAAGAACGGGTCAAACTAACGGGCAATTCAGCCGCACATCGACCGGAGGCGCCATTGAGTCACTCTAAGATGCTTACGACCAGGCGAAGGAAGCAAAGAAACAAGAAGCAACTCGTGCGGGTAGCCAAGCGAGCGAAGAAACTGGGGAAACAAACCGTGAAGAGGGGCAGCGCGGACACCTCGAAAGGAGGACGCCCTTGACCGTTTTTCAACGCGAAGCTGGGTTTCTCAATAGGCTGCTGAACGGGCGCCTGGAGCGGGAGTCACCGTGAATGTGATGAGGTGGGCTGGGAGGTTGTTCCTTCTCGCTCTGGGGTTGCTCGGTACGCTCGCTCCCGCCTTCGCTCAGGAGAAGCGGTCGGCGATCGTCTACGTAGCGCCCGTCGAGGGCATCATCGACCGCGGACTGGCGCCGTTCGTCCAGCGCGTCCTCGATGAAGCGGCGGAGGCGGGTGCAGCAGCCGTCATCCTGGAGATCAATACCTTCGGAGGACGGGTCGATGCGGCCGTGCAGATCCGTGATGCGCTGCTGAATGCACGCATCCCGACGGTCGCATTCGTGAACAAGCGGGCCATCTCGGCTGGCGCGCTGATCAGTCTCGCCGCCGAGACCCTCGTCATGGCCGAGGGAGGAACCATCGGCGCTGCGACGCCGGTGCAAGTGGGACAGCCCGGCGCTGCCGCGCAGCCGGTCTCGGAGAAAACGGTTTCCTACGTCAGGAAGGAGTTCCGCGCCACGGCGGAGAGCCGCAAACGACCGCCACTCATTGCAGAGGCGATGGTGGACTCGGACGTAGAGATTGACGGCGTCATCGAGAAGGGCAAGCTCCTCACGCTGACGACCGAGGAAGCCCTCACGCACAAGGTCGCCGATTTCCGCGCCGATACCCTGGAGAGCGCGCTGCAGAAGCTGGGGCTCGGCGGGGCGCAGCTCAGGCGCGCCTCGCCCAATTGGGCCGAGAACGTGGTTCGGTTCCTGACGCATCCGGTGGTCAGCTCACTGCTGATCACCATCGCGATGCTCGGGATCATCATTGAGCTCCGAACACCCGGCTTCGGGGTGCCCGGCGGCCTGGGCGTCGCGAGTCTGGCGCTTTTCTTCTGGGGCCACTGGCTGGTGCAACTGGCCGGCTGGGAGGAGCTGATTCTCGCGGTGGCCGGAGTCATCCTGCTGGCTCTCGAGCTTCTGGTCGTTCCTGGCTTCGGAGTTGTCGGGGTCCTGGGAATCGTCGCCATCCTCGCGAGTCTGGTCCTGAGCATGGTCGGGCCCGGAGAAACGGCGACGTTCATCCTCGTGGCCGCGGGGCGCGTCGTTCTTGCCCTGCTGTTCGCATTGCTTGCGAGCCTGGTACTGCTGCGCTTCCTGCCACGACTGCCTTTCGGGCGACGGCTGATCCTGGAGCGCGGGCTTGCCGCGGCCCAAGGCTACGCCTCTGCGCCCCAGAGCGACGCGCAGTGGCGGGGAAAGAGAGGCCGGGCGTCGTCCCCGCTTCGACCGGCCGGCATCGCCGAGATCGACGGACAGCGCGTGGATGTGGTGTCCGACGGTGAACTTATCGAAGCCGGGCAGCTCATAGAAGTGACCCGCGTGGACGGCAACCGGATCGTCGTGCGGCACATCACGAACATCAACCACAGGGAGTGACACATGACAGGAATCGAGACGGGCCTGGGCCTCACGGGAGGCTTCGGGTTGCTCATCGTGGTGGTGGCGGGGCTGGCCATCGTGCTGTACCTGGTGCCGATTCCGCTCTGGATCGCTGCGTGGGCTTCCGGGGCATACGTGGGGCTGCTCACGCTTATCGGCATGCGCCTGCGCCGCGTTCCGCCCACCACAGTGGTCACGGCACGGATCAGCTCGGTGAAAGCTGGGCTCGATATTTCCATCAACGACCTGGAAGCTCACTATCTTGCGGGCGGCAACGTCGTAAGGGTTGTCAACGCCATGATCTCGGCCGACAAGGCCAACATCCCGCTGGTCTTCAAGCGCGCCGCGGCCATCGATCTCGCGGGACGCAACGTGCTCGAGGCGGTGCAGATGTCGGTCCTGCCCAAGGTGATCGAGACGCCGAAAATCGCGGCCGTCGCCAAGGACGGCATCCAGCTCATCGTCGTTTCCCGCGTGACGGTCCGAACCAACATCGACCGGCTGGTGGGCGGTGCCGGCGAGGAAACGATCATCGCGCGCGTCGGCGAGGGCATGGTCAGCACCATCGGTTCCGCGGTCAGCCACAAGAACGTGCTCGAGAATCCAGACCACATCTCCAAGCACATCTTGAGCGGGGGCCTGGACGCCGGGACGGCCTACGAGATCCTGTCCATCGACATCGCCGACGTCGACGTGGGCGAGAACATCGGCGCCAAGCTGCAGATCGACCAGGCCAACGCCGACAAGCAGATCGCCCAGGCCAAAGCCGAGGAACGCCGCGCCATGGCCGTGGCGCTGGAGCAGGAGATGCGGGCGCGGGTCGTGGAAGCCGAGGCCGAGGTGCCGCGCGCCATGGCCGAGGCCTTCCGCCAGGGCAACCTCGGCATCATGGACTATTACCGCATGAAGAACGTGCAGGCCGACACGTCGATGCGCGATGCGATCGCCGGCGGCGATGAACCCCCCGCCACTCCGAGGAAGTAGGAGGGACGGCCGTGAACCAGCTTTCACCCGATCTGCTGATCTATGTTCTGGTCATACTCGGCATATTGTTATTCAACTACCTGGCGCGGAAAGCCCCAAGGCAGCAGGACGAATCCACGGGCGGTGAGCCGCGTGCGGAGGACGAGCCGCTTGAGGAGATTTTCGGGCGCACGCGGCAAGCCCTGGCGCCCCATCCGCTACCCGGTGCACCGCCGTTGCCGGCCCGTGCGGCTGAGGCGCCGCCCGTTGCCGCGGAAGTTCGGCGCCGCCGTTCAGCCGCGAGATCGCTCCTGAGAGGCGGACGGAATCTGCGACGTGCGTTTGTCGTCATGACGGTATTGGGACCTTGCCGCGCCTTGGAGCCGCCGAGCGCTCCACCGGGCGGCTCAGCCGGCGGAACTTCCCCCGGGCGAACCACTCAGTAACCCCCGCGTATCGCCTTCACCGGCGCGGTGTAGCGTTCTCTATACCGCGTGCGGGCGTGGGAAATCAGGAAAGATCGCGGCCCGGCAATTCGCCGCATCGCGCCGTTCAGCGCCAGGCACGGCATGGGCTCGATCCGTTTCAAAGCCGCGACCTTCGCCGGATAGCGCTTGCCTCGCTCTAGTGGTTGGAATAAATTGCGCGGTAACCACCCGATAGTCACGCTCGAGACCCGCGATGAGTAGAGCCGCGTGGTTAGAGCCTCTTCGAACAAGGCCACCGAATGTCCGAACCATTAACCGGAAAGGTCGCGCTGGTCACTGGCGCCGCGCGCGGCATCGGGCGCGCGATTGCGCGCCGGCTCGCCGCGGCGGGCTGCGACGTCGCGGTCAACTACTACAACAGCCACGATGAGGCCGAGTCGCTCGCGGCCGAGATCCGCGCGCTCGGCCGACGCGCCTGCGTCATCAAGGCGAGCGTTGGCATCCCCGAGAGCGTCAAGGAGCTGTTTGCGGCGCTCGGCAAGGATTTCGGCCGGGTCGATATCGTGGTGAGCAATGCCGCAAGCGGTGTCCTCAAGCCGGCGCTCAAGATGTCGCTGAAGCACTGGCGCTGGTGCATGGAGACCAACGCGCTCGCGCTCAACCTGCTCGCCCAGGGCGCCGTCCCGATGATGCACGCAGGCGGCCGCATTATCGCGATCTCGAGCCTTGGCGCGGTGCGCGCGATGCCGGACTACGGATTCATCGGGGCCTCCAAGGCTGCCCTCGAGTCGCTCGCGCGCACGCTCGCGCAGGAGCTGGGGCCGAAGGGCATCCGCGTGAACACAGTGAGCGCCGGGGTCGTCGACACCGACGCCCTGCAGCAGTTCCCTCACCGCGATCAGCTGCTTGCCGACTTCGCGCGCCGCACGCCGGCCGGGCCGACGCTCACGCCGGAGGACGTCGCCGGTGCGGTCTATTTGCTGTGCCTGCCCGAGGCGGCAATGATCAACGGGCACACGTTGGTCGTCGATGGCGGGTTTGCAATTTCAGGATGAGCACGACGATGGACGCGGGGCTTTCCGGCAAGTCGGTGATCGTGACCGGCGGCAGCCGCGGCATCGGGCGCGCGATCGTCGAGCTGTTCGCCGCGGAGGGCGCGGACGTCACGTTCTTCTATCGCGACAGCGCCGCGGCAGCGGAAGTGACCGATGCCGCGCGCGCGGCCGGCCACAAGGTCACCCCGGAGCAGGTCGACATACGCGATCCGGAGTCCTGCACTGCCGCCGTCGAGCGGGTGGCGGAGCGCTGCGGGCGCATCGACGTGCTGATCAACAATGCAGGCGTGATCCGCGACAACCTCCTGGCGTTGCTCGAGGACGACGACATTCGGACCGTGCTCGACACCAATGTCGGTGGTGTCTTCAATGTGACGCGCGCGGCGGTGCCACACATGATCTCCAAGCGCGCCGGCAAGATCATCAACCTGAGCTCGGTTTCCGGCGAGAAAGGCGGGCGCGGGCAGACCAACTACGCCGCGAGCAAAGGCGCGATCAACGCATTCACCCGGGCGCTGGCGGTGGAACTCGCGTCGCGCCGGATTACGGTAAACTCAGTGGCCCCGGGCGTGATCGAGACCGAGATGTCTCGCGAGGTGCGCGATCGGGCAGGCGATGAGGTAAAATCGCGCATCCTGCTTCGCCGGTTCGGCACGCCGCAGGAGGTCGCCCGCGCGGTGTGGTTCCTCGCCTCCAGGTACGCCGACTACATCACCGGGCAGGTGCTGCACGTCGACGGCGGTTTCAAGATGGAGTAGACACGATATGGGTATGGCGGAAGCGGAAATTACCAAAGAAGAAATCATGACGGTGTACCCCACCGTCGCCAAGACAATGGCCGACGCGCTCGGCTGCGACGTCGAGAAGGTCACGCTTAACGCCTCGCTGATCGAGGACCTCGATGCGGAGTCGATCGACTTCTTGGACATGGTGTTCCGCCTCGAGCGGGCGTTCAAGGTGAAGATCCCGAGGGGGAAGATCGTCGAGGATGCCCGCGGCGATCTGCAGGAGTCTGACTTCGAGCAGAAGGGCCACGTGACCGAGGCCGGTATGCAGCGATTGCGCGCGTACCTGACCGAAGTGCCGGCCGAGCGTTTTCCGTCGCCAATGAAGGTGGTGGACATCCCGCGTCTGTTCACACCGGAGACTTTCTGCCGGCTGGTGGTGCGCGCAAAGCGCACTGCGCAGGCGGCGGGTGCCAAGAGCTGAAGCCGCGCAAGGCGTCGAGCAGCGGATGGGCGAGCCCTTCAGCGCATTTACCTTCGTCGATCGAATTACCCAGCTGGAGCCGGGCAAGCGTGCGCAGGGCCGATTCACCGTGCCCGAGCGGCTTGGCGATTTTCGTTCCTCCCTCATCGCCGAGGCGGTCGGTCAGCTCGCCGCCTGGGTCTCGATGGCGCACCTTGATTTCCGTCTGCGGCCGGTCGCCGGCCTCGCTGGTCGGGCGAGATTCCTCGGTGACGTACGGCCGGGGGAGCTGCTCGAGCTCGAGGTGGAGCTGGAAAGCTGCGATGACGACGCCGTGGCATACGGCGGGGTGGCGCGCGTGAACGGCGCGCCGGTGCTCGAGCTCGCGCGATGCCTGGGGCCGATGCTGCCGCTGGCCGATTTCGATGCGCCGGACGCGGTGCGCGGACGCTTCGAGGTGCTCTGCGGACGTGGCGCTCCCGTCGGCCGTTTCCCGGGCGTCGCCGACCCGGCAACAGAGATCGTCGAGCACGGCCCCGGCAAGCTGCGCGCCACGCTGCGCGTGCCGCGGGACGCCGCTTTCTTCGGCGACCACTTTCCCCGCCGCGCCGTATTCCCCGGCACACTGCTCCTCGATGCCCAGATTCGGCTCGCGCTGGAGCTCGCGCGTGCCACGGCTGGCGCAGGCGAGCAGCTCGTGCCCGCATCGGTGAGCAACGTGAAGATCCGCTCGTTCATTCTTCCAGGGCAAGAGGTCGAGCTCCGGGCCGAGCTCGCCTCCGAGGCCGATGAGCCCATGACGGTCGCGCTCGCTGCGCGCGTGGATGGCAAGCCCGTCTCCACCGCGCGGATGGCGATTGCCGCGCGGGAGGCCGCATGACAGGCGCTCGCCGCCGCGTCGCGATCACGGGAGTCGGGCTCGTCACGCCGGTCGGCGGCGACGTGGCGAGCACCTGGGATGCCCTGCTCGCAGGCCGCAGCGGCGCGGCGCCGATCAGCCTGTTCGACGCGAGCGGGTTTCCGGTGCGTATCGCTGCCGAGGTGAAGGGCTTCGATCCAGCTGCCGTCATCGACGACCGCAAGCTGCTCAAGTTCGCGAACCGTTCGCACGGGTTTGCCCTCGCCGCGGCCGAGGAAGCGATGCACGACGCCGATATTCGCCCGACCGCGGCCGATGCGACACGCTGGGGCTGCGCAGTCGGAACCGGCATGATGGGCGTGGATTTCGCCGACCTTGCGGCTGTGCACCGTGAGTGCGCGGCCGAGGGCGAACTCGACACTGACCGCCTGCTCGCATCCGAGGCCGCCGCCGACCCGCTGGTATTCTGCCGCAGCCAGGCGACCTCGGGCCTCGCGGTGCTCACGCGCCGCTTCGGCATCCGCGGCTACGCGACGTCGGTCCACACCGCCTGCGCCTCCGGCGGTCAGGCGATTGGCACAGCAATGAAACTCATCCGGCGCGGGGCTGTCGATCGCGCGCTCGCCGGCGGTTTCGACTCGATGATCAGCCCGGTGGGGCTTGCCGGCTTCTGTCTGCTCAGCGCGCTCTCGCCGGACAACGACTCGCCGGCGCGCGCGAGCCGGCCGTTCGACGCAACGCGTAACGGCTTTGTACTGGGAGAGGGCGCGGGCTTCCTAGTGCTCGAGGAGTGGGATGCGGCACGCCGCCGCGGGGCACGGATCTATGCCGAGCTCGCCGGTGACGGCAACTCGCTCTCGAGCTATCGCATCACCGACTCGCCGCCGTCCGGCGACGGGCCGATCCAATCGATGCAGCAGGCACTCGCGAACGCCGACGCGTCAACCGCGGAGGTTGACTACATCAACGCCCACGGCACCTCGACGCCGATGAACGATCGCAGCGAGTCCGCGGCCATACGCGCCGTGTTGGGCACGCAGGCGGCGCGTGCTGCGGTAAGCTCAACGAAAAGCGTCATGGGGCACCTGATCGCGGCTGCCGGCGCAGTCGAGGTTGTCGCGTGCGCGCTGGCGATCCGCCACGGTGTGCTGCCTGTGAACGCAAACCTGAAGGACCTCGACCCGGACTGCGACCTCGACTTCGTCCGCGGCAAGGCGCGCAAGCAGCGTGTCCGCATCGCGCTGTCGAACTCGTTCGGTTTCGGCGGATCGAACAGCTGCGTCGTGCTGCGCAACCCCGAAGAAGTCGACGGGCGCGGGACGTCCGGCGACTGAGGGTCGAATGGTACCGACGCCCAAAATTGTCGTAACTGGCACCGGTGCGATCTGCGCCGTGGGCCGAACCCCGGACGAGATCTGGGACGCGGTGCTCGGCGGCCGCTCGGCAATCGCGCCGCTTCAGCAATGGGACGCGTCGAACTGGCCGACGCAGATTGCCGCGGAGGTCACCGACTACCAGCCCGCCAAGCTGCTCGAGGACCGCAAGGTGCTCAAGTTGATCCGGCGCACCGACGTATTCGGGCTCTACGCGGCCGCGCGCGCGATCGAGCACTCGGGCCTCATCGGGCACCGCGACGGGCTCGATGCCGATGCCGTCACGGCGTTCAACGATCGCAGCGCCGTGTACGTCGGCTCCGGAGGCGGCACCTACGAGAGCCAGTACGACTATTTCCCACTGCTCACCGTCGCCGCGGGCAGCCTCGAAGTCTTCGGCCGTGAGCTCGAAAACACAGTCAATCCGATGTGGCTCCTGCGAGCCCTGCCGAACAACGTGCTGTGCCACATTGGCATCCGATACGGGCTGAAGGGCGCCAATGCCTGTATCACCAATCACAGCGTCGCGGGATCGATGGCGATCGGCGAGGCAGTCGCGGCGCTGCGCGCCGGCGAAGCCGATCGCGCCGTCGTAGTGGGGCACGACGCGTTGATCGAGCCGCAGCAGGTCCTCTACTACCAGCGCGCCGGGCTGCTGACCTCGGACACCATTCGGCCCTTCGACGCCAACCGCGCCGGGAGCGCGTTCGGCGAGGGCGCCGGCGCGCTGGTGCTCGAGACCGATGCCGCCGCGGCTGCGCGCGGCGCCACAGTTCTCGGCGAATGCCTCGGCAGCGGTGCGACGACCGATGCGCAGGGCCTGCTTGCGATCCGTGATGACGGCGACGGGCTCGCGCGGGCGATCGCCGCCGCGCTTGAGGACGCGGGCATTACCGACGCCGACGTCGGCATGATCGTCGCGCACGGCAACGGCACGCGGCAGTCGGACGCCTCGGAGGCCGCGGCAATCCGCCGCGTGTTTGGCGTAGCGCCACCGCCAGTGACCGCGTTCAAATGGGCGTTCGGACACCTCATCGCCGCATCGGGCATCGCCGAGACGGTGATCGGGCTGCGGGCGCTGCGCGAAGGCGTAGTTCCGGGCATCGCGACGTTGCGCGAACTGGATCCGGAGTGCGCCGGCCTCCCGGCTGCCGCCACGCCGCGCGCGCCACGCAGTGATATCGCGCTCGTGCTCAGCCGGGGCTTCGCCGGAACCAACGCCGCGCTGCTGGTGCGCGCTTCGGCAACCGCCAAACACTGATGACGACAGATGTTGCCGCGTCGTCAGGACTCTGCGGCATCGACAGCGTCGAGATTGCCCGCATCGAGCGCCTGCTGCGCGAGACGCCCGCGGAGGATCTGCTCAAGCTTTTCTCTGCGCAGGAGTTGCGCGACAGCGGCGATGGGCCGGGACGCGCGGCGAGCCTCGCAGCCCGGTTCGCGGCGAAGGAAGCCTGTCTCAAGCTGTTCCCCCGCGAGACGGCGTTAAATACGATCGTCGCCGCCGACTTCTCAGTCACACGTGACAGCTACGGTGCGCCGCGCGCCGTATGCACCCCTGCAGCCGCCGACGTGCTATGCCGGTATCAGGTCAAGCGGATCGCCCTGTCGCTTACGCACGATGTGACCACGGCCTCCGCGGTCGCGCTCGCCGAGCGGGCGGAGACCGAGGTGCCGCTCGTGGGAAAACTGGGCTTTTACCTGCTGCCGCTCCGGCGCCGGGTGATCCTCGACAACCTCCGGCGGGTCTACGGAAGCACGCTGCCTGAACGAAAAATCGTCCGGCTCGCTCAGGCCCATTACGCGCACCTCGCACGCCTTGTGCGGGAGTTTCTGGTCTATCCGTGGCTCTCCGAGGCGCGGCGTCTGGCGCTCGTCACCGTCGAGAACCGTGCGGCGATCGAGGCTGCGCATGGGCAGGGCAAGGGGCTGCTCGTGCTCACCGGCCACTTCGGCAACTGGGAGGTGTCCACCATCGCTGGGATTCGCAGCGTTGCCGACGTGCGCTGCACTTTCTACTTCGTGCGGCGTCCACTGAAACCGCAGTGGTTCGAGAATTTCGTAACCCGCCGGTTCCGCCGTGCGGGGTTCGGCGTGCTGCCCAAGCGCGGCGCGCTCGATGCGATCCTCGACCGGCTCGAGGCGGGTGACGCAATCGTGTTTCCGTTCGATCAGCACGCGAGCGGAAGCGATGGGGTGCGGGTGGAATTCTTCGGCCATCCGGCCGGCACCTTTCGCAGTCTCGCCATCCTCGCACTGGCGACCGGCGCGCCGGTCGTCCCAGCGGCAAGCTGGCGCGAACCGGACGGCCGACACGTGCTGCGCTTCGAGGAGGCGCTGCCGGTCATCGAGTGCGAGGACACGAACGAGGCGATCCGCCGCAACACGCGCGCCTACAACGCAGCGCTGGAACGCCTGATCCTCCGCCATCCCGAGCAGTGGTGGTGGATCCACCGCCGGTGGAAGGGTTGATGCTTAGAGCCCGTAACATAATGAAACACACGCTGCGCTGTCACGGTTTTGGCGAAGTGGGGCAAAGCCGTTCGGTCCGGCCCCGCAACCTGTACGCGCCCCTTACGAAGCACCATGCCAAAACCGCGCCAGCCCTCAAGGGGTTACGGCCAGAACCGCCGCTAGCTTTGTCGCTCGGCTCGCCAATACAGGAAGTATTGGCTTCACCTCGCTTCGCGCTATCGACGATTCTAGCTCGTAACGCACGCGCGTTTCACTATGTTACGGGCTCTTAACCCCATAACTTTTTCCACGAGGAGGAGTAGACGATGGAGCGACGCGTGGTGCATACGGACAAAGTGCCGGCAGCGAGGGTCCCGCTTTCGCAGGCAATCAAGGTGGGCGACTGGGTCTTCACCTCGGGCCAGCTCGGCACCGACCCGAGGACCGGACGCCTTGCCGACGGCGGGATCGAAGTCGAGACGCGACGGGTGTGCGAGAATCTCAAGGCCGTGCTCGAGGCGGCCGGCTCCTCGCTCGCCGAGGTCGTGAAGGTTACGATCTACATGGCCGATCTCGGGGAGCTCCTGGCGATGAACGAGGTCTTCAGCCAATACTTTCCGACTGACCCGCCGGCACGAACGACGTTCCAGGCTGCCGGGTTGGTGGCGGGAGCGCGCGTCGAGATCGAGGCCATCGCCACCGCGTAACGGCCGCTTCAGATCGTGAGTAAGCGAGGAAAAGGTTCCTGACCCTTTTCCTCCCTTCACCTCATCACTTTTTCGGCGGAATGACGGGCAGCAGCACGTGCGCAGGCCGGTCCGGCCCCATGTGCAGCGTCACCTTTCCGCCGAAGACGCCGGGCGGCCGGTCGGTGGGATCGTCATGGACGAACGGCCCGCAGCCGCGCATCGGGTTCTTCATGTTCGAGAGCGTCGCCGCCGCTCCCTCGTGCTCGTAGTCCCGCCCGAGTATCGTCAGCGCGACGCGGTAGCCGCGCGGCACCACGATGCAGGTGGGCCAGAATTCGATGTCGAGCTCGACCATCTCTCCCGGCTTAAGCGGCCTTTTCTCGTCATGGGTGTGATACGGACGGTATGGCAGCGACCGCTCCAGATCGAGCTTGCGGTGCGAGGCGCGCAGCCATCCCTGCCCGATGGGCGTGTTCGGATCGAGCGCGCCCTGGAACAGCACTTCCTTGTCATCCGGCGCGAATACGCGCAGCACAACAAATAAATCCGCATCGCTGGTGGACGATGAGATCCACAGCTTGAGCGCCGAGGGGCCGGTGATCTCGGTCTCCTCCTCCAGCGGCGGCGTGGAAAAAGTGACGCCCTTGCCCATCGCCTCATAAGCGACGGTCTGAGTCGCCGCAACCGGCTTCGGCGACAACCGCATATCCTTTGGATCGAGGTAGAAACGCGTCCACTTCGTGCGGGCAAGCGGCCACTCGTTCTCGTGCCGCAGGACGTACTTCTCCCCGGGGTGGCGCACGTTCAACTGGACGCGCGGCTGCTTGTCCCAGCCGTTCTGAACCCCCTTGAGGAAATAATCGAAGAACCGCTTCTGCAGTTGAACGCCGTAGTCCGTGTAGAATGGCGCCCAGTGCGAGCCCCCGTGAACCTCGAGCCACTTGTGCGTCGAGGCGGCGCCCATGAAGCCTTCGGAGTTCCCGCGCATGTGCAGTCCCTGCCCGCCCCAGTTGGCCGAGGACAGCAGCGGCACGACGACCTTCGCCAGGTCTGCCGAGCGCTCGCGGTAGTACGGCCCGTCGAGCGGATGCGCGAGCACATCCGCCCACATGTCAGAACGGTTCCGCGCGAGCTCCTCGTCGGTCAGCGTCTCGGGGCCGCAGACGAGATCGCCCGTGATGCGGCTCTTCGGCCCGCGTTCGCCCACCCCGTGCTGCACCGTTTTCACCTGCATGTCCTGCCAGTGCTTGCGGAACGTGCAGACGATGCCGCCATGGTGCGTCGAGTCGCGGAAGTTGTCTGCCCAGCCCTCCCACACGCAGATGGCCGCCAGGTGCGGCGGCTGCAGCGCCGCCGCGCGCCACTGACTGCTGGCGTAGTAGGAAATTCCGTTGAGCCCCACCTTGCCGCTGCACCACGGCTGCGCCGCGGTCCATTCGATGCAGTTGTAGAAGTCGCGGTTCTCGCGCGTGTTGTTGTGATCGAGGAAGCCCGGCGAGCGCCCCGCGCCGCGCGAGTCCACGCGCACGCAGGCGTAGCCGTCGGGCACCCATTTCTCGGGATCGACGACTTCCCAGTTCTGGTATTGGTTGGTCGTGCCGCGCACCGCGTCAGGGAAATCGCGCGACATGATCTCCCACGCGGTCTTGTAGCCGTCCTGGAACGCCAGCCCCTTGCCGTACGGCCCATAGCTCACCAGCGCCGGATACTTCCCGTCGGCCACCGGCCGGAAGACGTCCGCGCGCAGCACGACGCCGTCGTCCGTGGTGATTGGCACGTCCCAGTCGATGCGCATGCCGTCTTGGATCTCACTCTTGTATGGCTCCATCGCTCCCCCTTAAGGCGCCGCCGCGCGAGTCAGCAGGACCCGGTACACCTTGGACACGGATCGGCTCCTGCACGCTCGGAATAATAAATGATAGCGGAACTGCGCGGCGGCGCCTTGTGCGATAATTTCTCTTTTGCGGCATGACTGGATCGATGACATGGCACAGAAACCCGAAGACCGAACCGCCGACCCGAAGATGGACTCCGCGACGCTCTACCGCGAAGAGCTTTTCACCGACCGCAAGGTGGGCACCATTCGCACGCTGACGCCCGTCAAGTCCGACGGCTCGAACGACACGAGCCGCCCGGTGATCTACGTGGGCGAGGCCCAGCTCCTCACGAGCATGGGAGCGGTTCCCATCACGTTCGAGATCGAGGCAGGCTCGCTCGACGAGGCCGTGACGAAATTCGCCGAGTACGCCAAGGAAGCGGTGGAGCGAACGGTCAAGGACATTCAGGAACTGCGCCGACAGCAGGCTTCGTCCATCGTCCTCCCGCAAGGCGGCGTGGGCCCCGGCGGCCTTCCGGGCGGCGGCAAGCTCCAGATTCCCTAGGAATTTGTCGGCCTGCCGTCCGACAAATTCCTTATGGCGTCCTCGAGTAAATCCAAAAACGGTTAATGCCAGTCGCTGCCTCACCGCGGTTCCTCAACGGGTATGGATCAATGGTAAAGCTGAAGTGTTTCCCTGTTCATTTTTCCGCGTCGCTCATTCTTGTTGTGCTGCTCGCTGCATCGGCTGTCGCCCAGACCGTTAATCATCACCTGCACCCGTTCGGCGACGCGGAAAAATGGGCGGAAATTTTCGATGACCCGGGGCGCGACGAGTGGCAGAAGCCAGACGAGGTCTTGCGCGCGCTGGCGCTGGCGCCGGATGCCAAGGTTGCCGATATCGGTGCCGGCACGGGCTACTTCGCCGTGCGGCTCGCGCGTGCCGTGCCGCAAGGCCACGTCTACGGCGTGGACGCCGAGCACGACATGGTGCGCTATCTCGGCGAGCGGGCGAGCCGCGAGAACCTTGGCAATCTCAGCGCCGTCCTCGCCAAACCGGACGATCCGGGCATTCCGGTTGCGGTTGATCTGGTCATCCTCGTGGATACCTACCACCACATCCCCGACCGCGAGCGCTATTTCCGGGCGTTGCAGAAATCGTTCAAGACTGGCGGCAGGCTTGCCATCATCGACTTCACATTGGAATCGCCCATCGGCCCCTCGGTCCGCTCCCGCATCCCCGTCAACCGGGTCAAGCAGGAACTTTCACGCGCGGGCTACCGGCTACTCAAGGAGCACAAATTTCTGCCCAACCAGTACTACCTGGTTTTCAGGCCTGAAACCTACCGCTGACCGCGGAAAATGCGAAGCAGGGTGGGGTTGTTCGATTCACGATTCACGACTCACGGCCTCCAAGCAGGGGCGTGAGCCAATCCCCGATGTAATCGATCCCCACCTGCCGGTTGTCGACCTGGGCGTGGTAGGAGCCGCCCTCCTCCGCGCTGAAGATCTTGAGGTGCTTCAGCTTCGAGCCGACCGCCTCGTAGAGCTTCGGCGCATTCGCGACCGGGACGACGCGGTCCTCGCCCGCGTGCACGATGAGGAAGGGGCAGGCAATCCTGCCGGCGACGTCGACCAGGGAAAATTTCTTCGCCTTCTCGATCGCCGCGTCGCCGTCGTCGGCGCAGCCCATGATCCAGCGAAAGTGGAACGCCGACTGCGCCGTCGACTTCGGGTCGGCCTCCTGCTTGCGCTTAATCTCGGCCTGCCAGCCGGCAAGGTCCCAATGAAGTGCACTCATCGCCACGCCCGCGCAATAGCGTTTCTCGAAGGCGGCGATCCGCGCAGCGTAATAGCCGCCGAAGCTGTAGCCCATGACCACCACTTTCTTCGGGTCGACGTCCGGCCGCGCCGCGACGTAGTCAAAGGCCGCCGCGCCCGGCACCTCGTAGTCGTGCCGCGCGTAAAGGCCGCGCAATCTCAGCGATTCGCCCTGGCCCGGGCCGTCGATTGCGAGCGTATGCCAGCCGCGCTTCGCGAACTCCAGCCCGGCAAAGAGCACGCTCATCTCCTTGCAGTTATCCATGCCGTCGAACACCACGACCGTGGGCGCCCGGCCGGATACGCCCTCTGCTCTCATGAAGAGCGCGGGCAGCGTGGCGCCCTCGAACGGCACTTCCACCCGCTCGACATTCGGGTGGCGCCGCTCGATGCCCTTCGTCTGCAGCTCGATCGCCTTGCGGCCGATCTCGCGTTTTTGCTCGCCGGGGTGAACGAAGCGCTCGCCGGTGAAGTAGTACATCCCGGCACGCAGGTAATAATCGCCAGCAGTAATGTGGTGCCCTGCGACTTCAGCCGCATCAGCCACCTTCTCCAGCCGAGCCCCCATTGCACACCACTCTTCCTGCCACGCCTCGGGCTCGGTCTGCCGCTGCCGCAACCGCTCGCAGACCTGGTCGATCTCGCCCAGCGCCACCGCGCCATAGGGCACCATGCCCTTCGTAACCAGGCACGCATTCGACCAGACTATGTTGCCCGGGAAATGCTCGATCCACGGTCCGCTCGCTGCCATTCACGCTCCTTCGACGAATGGGTGATGGGTAATGGGATGAGACCGAAACAGTGATCAAAAGTGGTGATGAAAGATGGTGATGATTAGTGGTGATGGAAAAACTGTTCTGCCTGGCGCATCACTAGCTCTCATCACCAGTCCCCATCACCATTTTTCATCACCCGTTCTCATCACCAGGTTTGCAGCGCGTTCCCGGTCACCGCGTCACCACTCCGCCGTCGCGCAGCCTGGAGCAAACCCACCGCGCCGCGGCGAAAAGTCGGCGGTCATCGCTCCAGCGGGCGATCAACTGCGCGCCTATTGGAAAGCCGTTGGGGCCCTTGAATACCGGCAGCGTCACGGACGGCACGTGGAGCGCGGTCCACATCATGTACACCCAGGGATGCGGTACCGGATCCCATCCCACCGGCGCCTCGCCCTGGGCCGCCGCGGCCAGCAGCACGTCGTGGCGCTCGAACAGCGGCGCGACCTGCCGCCGGCAGTACGCAACAAAATCGCGCATCTCGCAGTAGCGCTCGTAGGTGCACGCAAGCCCGTCCTTCAGCCGACCATTGCGGAACTTCTCGCTGATCAACTCGGATCGGTTCTCGATCTCCCACGTGAGATTGCGCGCCATCTCGAATCCGGAGATCCAGCGGTGTGCCGATTCAAGTTCCCGGAACTCGTCCGGCAGGCTTATCTCCTCGACTTTCGCCCCGGCGCGAGCGAGCCGCTGCGCCGCCTCTTCGAGGCACTCGCGCGTGGCGGACTCGAGGAGATTCCAGAAGTAAGTGCGGCAGAAGCCGATGCGCGGCGCCGGCAGGCCGTCAGGAATGGGCTGCGGGTCAATCCCGAGCAGCACATCACGGTAGAGCGCAACGTCATCGATCGAGCGCGCGAGTATGCCCAGCGTGTCCAGCGATCCCGACGCTTCCATGACGCCCGTGGCGCGCAGGTCGCCCCAGGTCGGGCGATAACCCAATACGCCGCAAAACGACGCCGGGCGCGTCGTCGATCCCGTGGTCTGCGTGCCGATCGCAAGCGGCACCATGCAGTCCGCCACAGCGGCGCCCGAACCGCTCGAGGAACCGCCGGGCGTGCGCGTCGGGTCGAGCGGATTGCGCGTCTTACCAGGGGTGACGTTCGCGAACTCCGTGGTAACGGTCTTGCCCATCAACACGCCACCCGCCTTGCGCGTAAGTGCCACACAGGCTGCATCGCTAGTCGGCCGATGCCCTCGGTGGATGGGGGTACCGTACTCGGTCGGCATGTCGCAGGTGTCGATGATATCCTTCACGCCAAACGGCACGCCAGTGAGCGGACCGCTCCGGCCGCTGCGGTCGAGCGCGCGCGCTTGCGCAATCACTTGGTCGGGGTTCAGGTACTGCCATGCCTGCACCACTGGCTCGCGCGCGGCGATATGGTCGAGACAGGCGCGTGCAACTGCTTCGCACGTCGCCTTTCCGGCGCGGATCGCCGCAGCGATCTCGCTGGCCGTCCATTCGTTCAACGCGGTTGCGCTTTGTAGCGCGGTCTTCGGCATGGGGCAGGTCATTTCGCGAGCAGCCCCTAGTATAAACGGCGCAGCGGTATTACAACCCGCGGCCCCTGTTATATGATGCACAGAAACCCGGGGAAACAGCGATGTTCGACCACACGCGCAAGGGACAGAAGTGGATCACGGAGGAGTTCTACAAGGTCCTCGACGTGTTCGGTTTCCGCGCCGTAATGTTCGTCGAGTGGGGTTTTCGCCCGGCAGACGTGCGGCGAACGACCGAGCGCATCAAAGCCCCTGCGGCAGTGGTGAAGGAGTGGGTGCGCACCGCCAGGCAGGAGGAAGATCTCGCGCGCGAGGCCGAGGCTAACGGTCACCGGCAGAGCGCGGCGGAGTTCTACTACCGGGCCGCGCTTTATTACGGTCCGGCCTGCGGCGTCATTCATGAAAACACTCCCCGGAAGCTCGAGCTGTATCGGCGGTTGGTGCACTGTTACGAGAAGTTCACCGGGTTGTTCGACGAGGCTGAGGTGCGGCGCGTCGAGATCCCCTTCGAGAACGGCAAGACCATTCCGGGCATCTTGCAGACGGTACCTGGCGCAAAGCCTGCGCCTTGCGTGCTCGTGGTTCCCGGCATGGACACGATCAAGGAGTACATGCCCAGCCCGTACCACAATCATTTCCGCCGGCGCGGGATGGCCACCTTGACCATCGACGGGCCGGGCCAGGGTGAGAGCAATATCCGCGAGACCTGGGTAACGCTTGATAACTTCGAGCGGGCCGGTTCGGCCGCCATCGACTTTCTCCAAGCGCGCCCGGAGATCGATGCCAGCAAGATCGGGGTCTATGGCTGGAGCATGGGCAGCTACTGGGGCCCGCGCATTGCGGCGCACGACTCGCGGGTCAAAGCCGTGGCCGGGGCGATGGGCGTCTACCTGCAGAAGGACACCATCTTCAAGCACGGCAAGCCGGCCTATCGCGCGAACTATAAGTACATGTCGAACCTTCACGATGATGATGCGTTCGATGAGATGGCCGCGCAGATGACACTCGAGCCGCTGGCGGGAAGCATCCAGTGCCCCACGCTCCTCGCGATGGGAGAGTTCGACGAGCTCTGCCCGGTCGAGGACGCCGAGGCGCTGTTCGAGGCGCTGCGCTGTCCGAAAGAGATGTGGGTCTACGAAAACGAGACGCACACCTTCGGCAACCGCTTGCCCGACTTTTACCTCCAGGTGGCCGACTGGATGCGAGACGCCCTGGAGGGCCGGTTCGGCGCCGGCCACGCCCGCCGGGTCGATCATCCTGCGCGTTGAGCCTCGCGGCCAGCTCGCGCGCCCATAACGATTGGAGCCGTAACACTCACAACAGGAGGAGACGTCATGAGAACGTGGAACATTCCGCTACCCCGCGTCGCAACTACGATATTCGTCGCCGTTGCCCTGGCGGCAACCACCGGGCCCATAGCGATGGCGCAGAAACACGTCACGATCAAGGGCGGCCAGATCGGCGGCGCGTTCAACCGCTGGACCAGCGCCTGGTCGATTCTCCTCAGCAAGGAGATCCCGGGCGTCAAGTTCTCGTCCGAGTCCTCGACGGGCTCGCCGGAAAACGTGCGCGCGGTTGGCTCGGGTTCCGCCGGCACAGGGCTCGTGTTCGCGAGCGATCTCTTCAATGCCTACCGTGGGCTCGATCAGTACAAGAAGCCGCAGACCCAGGTTGGCGCCGTGACCTACGTGTTTGCTTCCGTCGCCCACTTCATCGTGCCCGCGGACAGCGATTTCAAGACGATCCAGGATATCAAGGGCAAGCGCGTTTCCCTCGGCGGGCCCGGGTCCGGCTCGGCCGTGAACCTCACGTTGCTGCTCAAGCAGATGGGCTTGTGGGACGGCTTCAAACCGGTGTACCTAGGCCGCAAAAGCCCGGAGGCGCTGCGCAACGGCGAGATTGCCGCCTACAACTGGCACCCCGGCCTCGGCAACGCGATGATCCGGAACACCGCCACGATGATGAAGGTTCGCTTCATCGATCTGGACGAGCCCGCCCGGAAATCGGGTTTCTACGACAAGTATCCCTACTTCGGAAAGATGACGATTCCCGCCGGGTTGTATTCGGGCGTTAACGTGGCCACGTCGACCTTCGGCACCGGCTCGATCCTGGTCGCGCACAAAGGCCTCTCCGCCGACCTGGTCTACCAGATCCTCAAAATCATCTACTCCGACAAAGGCCGCGAGTACATGCGCGGCGCGGTCGGGAAGGCGTCGGTGGACCGCATGACCAAGGAGAGTGCGTTCGATTTCATCACGGTGCCGCTGCACCCGGGCGCCGAGCGCTTCTGGAAGGAACAGGGCGTGAGCATTCCCGCGAAGCTCAGTAGCAAATAGGCACCTATCGAGCTTTCCGTACATGCTCGACACTCTCGCACCATGCCCCACCCCCACCTCTTCCCCCTCCCCCTGAGGGGGATGGGGAAGGGAGTGCGCGGAAATGGTGTGTCGACCATTTCCGCAAAAATCGATAGCGGGGCTCGCCTCGTCGCCCGGGGCGGCAGCGAATCCCGCCCTTGACCGAGCGCGTGGCCGACGTGACAGCAGAGACGCAGCCCCCTGCGTCCCCCGGTATCACCGGCAGCTGCCGTGCGCAGCTGCCGCGGTTCTGGTCGTGGTTCTACCAGGGCTGTGCGGTGCTGCTCGGCGGCTTTGCGCTCTGGTCGGCGGGGCCGGGCATACCCGAGGAGCACTTTCAGCTCTCGTTCTACACGGTGCTCACGTGGACCCTCACGCTGCTGATTTTCCCCGAGCGGAAAAGCGCATCATGGCGCGCGCCGGAACTGCTCGACTGGGTGACCGCGGCGGCCGTGGTGGGATGCAGCACCGCCGCAATCCTGCGCGCCGAGCGCGTCGCCGAGGCGGGCGCTGCCAGTGCCGACTGGTTGATCTGGGTCGGCGGGCTCGTTGCCGCGGGGATCGTCCTGCTGCGGCCGCGTGCGCGCAACCTGGCGCTCATCGGGCTCGCGATCGCCTGTTTCATCTACTACGAGGCGCAGTTCGATGAATTAATCGTCCGGCCGGGCGCGTGGACGCAGACCGACTTCTGGGTTGCGGTGGTGGCGATCGTCCTCGCCATCGAGGTCGCTCGCCGAGGGCTCGGCCTGTGGATTCCGGCGATAGCGCTCGTCTTTTTAGCCTACGCACACTTCGGTTATCTGATTCCGGGCGAGCTATCGCACCGCGGATCCACGGTGGAGCAAATCGCGAACTACACGCTCTACTCGCAGGAAGGCATCTTCGGCGTGATGACCTCGGTGATGGCGAACTACGTGCTGATCTTCATTTTCCTGGGCGCGTTCATGGCGCAATCGGGCATGGGCCGGTTTTTCATCGAGCTTCCGCTCGCGATAGCAGGGCGCACCGCTGGGGGGCCGGCGAAGGTGGCGGTCCTGGCCTCGGCGCTGTTCGGTTCCATCTCAGGCAGCAGCCTCGCCAACATCGTCTCCACCGGCGCCTTCACCATCCCGCTGATGAAGCGGGTCGGGTTCCGGCCCCACGTGGCGGGCGCGATCGAGAACACCGCGTCGCTCGGCGGACAGCTGTTGCCGCCGGTCATGGGTTCCGGCGCCTTCGTCATGTCCGAGATCACGGGGGTGCCGTACTTGAAGATCATGGCCATCGCGGCAGTGCCCGCGCTGCTCTACCTGCTGTCCATCGGCGTCATCGTGCACATGGAAGCGAAGCGGCGCGGCATCCGGGGCATGGAGCCGGGCGAGCTGGACCGGCCAATGGTGGTCTTGCGCCGCGGCTGGTTCCACCTGGTGCCCTTTGCCGTGCTGCTCGGGTTTCTCATCGCCGGCTTTTCGCCCGACTGGTGCGCGGCGATGGCCATCGGATCGATCTTGCTCATCAACTGGACGCGCGTGGCGCTGGCTGAGCTGCGACCGGGCAGGTTCGAGCGCCCTGACCAGGTGCTCGGACTACGCGGCATCCGCAACGCGCTGGTCGAGGGCACGGAAAACTCGCTACTGGTCGGCTCGGCGGCAGCGGCGATCGGCATCATCGTCGGGGTCGTTGCGCTAACCGGCCTCGGCCTCAAGATGAGCTACCTGCTGGTGAGCTTTTCTGGCGGGAGCCTGCTGCTCGCACTCGCCCTGGTAGCGGTGGCCTCGCTGGTGCTCGGCATGGCGCTCCCAATCACTGCGTCGTACCTCGTGCTGGTCGTGCTCGCGGGTCCCGCGTTGCAGGAATTCGGGGTCGCCCTGATCGCCGCGCACATGATCGTGTTCTGGCTGAGCCAGGACTCGAATATCACACCGCCGGTGTGCCTGGGCGCCTACGTGGCCGCTTCCATCGCGGTGGCCGACCCGTGGAAGACCGGGTGGACGAGTTTCCGCTTCGCGAAAATGCTCTACGTGATGCCGCTGCTCTTTGCCTACACGCCCATCCTGATGACGGGCACGCCGGGGGAGGCAGTGTGGACGATGATGACCGCGACGGTGGGCACGATCGCTTTTTCGGCATGGACCATGGGCTGGCTCCACCGTCGCACATCGTGGCCGGAATGGTTGCTGCTTGGCGCGGCAGCGCTCATGTGCTTTCTGCCCGCGGCGTTCGTCCTGCCCGGCGATTTCAGCGGCGGGCAGCTGAATGTGCTGGGCATTCTGGTGTTCGCTGCGCTCTACGGTTGGCAGCGGACTCGACCCGCGCGCGCAGTCGCGACACAAACCCTCCGGGGTTGAGCTCCGGTCAGCTCACGTCAATCTGCCATCGCCGCCAGAACGCGATCCCGCGTCATGGGCAAGTCGCGAACGCGCACGCCGAGCGCGTTGAACACCGCGTTGCCGATCGCCGCGGCCGTGGGGCCCTGCATGCCCTCGCCGACGCCGAGCGAGCGCTCTTCGGGCCGGTCGAGAAGAACGACTTCGACCGCCGGAATTTCCTCGAAGGTAAGGATGGGGTAGTCATCCCAGTTGCGGCTCGTGATGCGCGTCCGGTCAAAGCGCACCTGCTCCTTCAAGGTCCAGCTGACCGACTGAACGATGCCGCCTTCCGCCTGGTTGATGACGCCACCGGGGTTGACCACCCGGCCGCAGTCGATGGCCGCTACGACACGGGATACGCGAACGGTCTCTTCGACGGCCACTTCGGCCACGATCGCAACGTAGTCACCGATATTCTTGTAGCGCGCGAAACCGAGGCCCATGCCGCGCGTGCCATCGCCCTTCGCGCCCGGCTTCCAGCCCGCCTTCTCGGCCGCGGCTCGAACCACCGCGCGCGCGCGCTCGTCCGTGAGATGGCGCAAGCGAAATTCGACCGGGTCCACGCCGGCGGCCGCGGCCAGCTCGTCCATGAAGCACTCGATGGCGAACACGTTGAGATACGCCGCGAGCGCTCGCAGCACGCTCACTCGCACAGGCTCCGCCTTCACGATATGGTTCAAGACCAGCTCGTCGGGAAACTCGTAGTACGGCACGGCGTTGCGCTGACTGCCGCCGCCCATCGCCAGCGGAAAATCCACAGCAGGCGGCGGCTCGCACCCCTGCCCGAGGTGCCATGCCGCGAGAAGGCCGGCGTTGGGATGGCGCCCGGGCCGCGTGATGTGCCGGTTGCCCCAGATCTCTTCCTTCCACGACGCGACGGCGCCGGCACCGGTCACCGCACCCTGCATCTTCACGACCATGGCCGGTCCGAACGGCTCCCAGCCAAACTCGTCCTCGCGCATCCATTGCACCCGGACCGGGCGGCCTTCGACCGCGCGTGCCAGCAGGACCGCGTCGAACGCGACGTCGTCCGCCCCATTCTGCCCGTAGCAGCCCGCTCCCTCCGCGTGCCGGCACACGACGTCGGCCGCGTCCATCTTCAGGATCTTCGCGATCTCGTCGCGCAGGGGATAAATGGCCTGGCTGTGCGACCAGACTTCGAGCCGGCCAGCGTGCCACCACGCAATCGCACAGGAGGGCCCGATCGAAGCGTGCGCCAGGTAGGGCTTCGTGTACGTTGCGACCAGCCGCTTGCCTTCCACCGTGCTCGCTGCCGCCTTTTCGACGAGGACTTCGTCCTCCGTCGGCTGGGCCCGCAAGAAGTCATGGATTGCGTTGTCGCCGGGAAGGTCGGCCTCCTCGCGCCACACGCAACGGCGCGCGAGCGCCTGCATGGCCTTGATTGCCTGCTCCTCGCGCTCGGCGATTACGCCGAGGAAGCGGCCGTCGCAGACGACCGCGTGCACGCCGACCATGGCGCGCACCGGCGCATCATCAACCGAGACGAGCTGCGCGCGATAGGAAGGCGGGCGCACCACGCGCCCGTGCAGCATCCGCGGCAGCTCGAGGTCCTGGATGAAGGCTGCTCCGGCCACCTTGCTGGGGATGTCGAGGCGAGGCAGTGTTGTACCGACGACGCGTAGCTCTTCCGCGTGCTTGGGTTTGACCTGGCCCGTCGCGTCGCGCGCGAGGTCGACCTCAGGCGCAAGCTCCCAGTAGGTGACGGTCTTTCCGCCACCGCGCAGGCGGATCGTGCCGTCCGCCACCGCAAGGCTTTCGATGCCCGCGCCCAGCCTCTGTGCGGCGGCATGCAGGAAGAGGTCGCGGATCTCGGCGCAGGCTTGCCGCATCGATTCGCCGCCCTCCTCGACCGAACGGCTGCCCGTGGTCGAGCCCTCATTGGGGCTGATCGTCGTATCGACCGCAATCATGCGAATGCGGGCGTAGTCGACGTCGAGCTCCTCGGCGGCGATCTGGGCCATGGCGGAGACGATGCCCTGCCCGATCTCGACCTTGCCGGTGCGAATCGTGACCGTGCCGTCCGCGTTCATCGTCACCCACCGGTCGAGCCGGTTGTTGGCACTCAGCGTGCCCGGAAGCTTGCCGGCGGAGGCGCTCATCGCATCACTTTACAGGAGTGACCCGTGACCGGTAGCGCGGTACCAACCTGGTGATGAGTACTGGTGCAATTCAAATTGACATCTTGGGCTGACATCGCCGCAAAGGATACTCGAATTCATTCGATGCGGTTATCATTGCTGCATGCTCATCACCAAAACCTCCCGTGATACTTATCAATTCAGTGCGGATTTCTTCCGCCCGGATGGACGCGTGACCTTTGCAGATTATGCCTCCGCCCGAAGGTTTGCCTCCCAAATGTCGGCGCATCGGACTCAGCCCATACCGGCCTCCGATATATACGCAATGCAGCTTATCGACGAGGCTCTGCGCGTGCTCATGAGGCGCTATGCCCCGTCAACGGTGATGAACACTGCCGTCTCCTCCGCGGAAGAGCGAGTGGGTACAGAGTCAGTCGATTTCACGCAAGAGAAATTTGTTTCGGAATTCCCGCCCGATAAGGTCTATCGCGGTGAATTAAAAACTGAAGAATATCTCGAACAGCTTCGCGCCTCCCTCGGCAAAAACGGTCGCGCGGCAACAGTTGAAGAATTAGTGTTTGTTTTTGTGCACAACTCGAATCCTGCGGTGAATCCATTGGTGGAACTGGTCGATGATGAGCCATTGGAACCAACCGCTTATAAGAATCTGATGGCCGCTCTCGAATCATTTTTTGTTCAACGCTCCAAAGATAACCCGGAGATGCAAGGCCCCTCCGAGCCTCTATTTGACATTTTACGCGCGCCGGCAAAGGCTTCTCCCCATTCGCTCGAAGGTCAACTGCAATACATTCTCGGTAAATGGGGCCATTTACTGGACGAAAAGTTCGTTGCACGCATCGTACGCGGCGTGGACTTCTTGCGCGAAGAGGTCATCCGCCAGCATGCGCATGGTGACTTTAAGCCTGATATCCCATTGCAGACATTTGTTGGTGGCGAATATCAGGAATATGAACGTTACAGCCTCGATAAAGAATGGATGCCCCGACTGGTTCTCATCGCCAAGAATTCCTACGTCTGGCTGGAACAACTCTCAAGGAAATATCAACGTTGGATCAAAACTCTAGACCAAATCCCTGATGAGGAACTGGATCTGCTGCGTGACCGCGGCTTTACAGGTTTGTGGTTGATTGGTCTATGGGAGCGCTCGGGCGCCAGTCAAAAGATCAAACAGCGCATGGGTGATTCGGATGCAGTCGCTTCAGCATATTCGCTTCATTCTTACGATATTGCCGAAGATTTGGGCGGCTGGAGTGCCTTGGAGAATTTGCGTACCCGTGCCTGGCAGCGTGGCGTCCGCCTCTCCGCCGACATGGTTCCCAATCATATGGGCATTGACTCAAAATGGGTAATCGAACATCCCGATTGGTTCCTGTCGCTTCCATATTCTCCATATCCTTCTTACACGTTCAATTCCGAGCATCTTTCAGACGATCCACGCGCAGGCATCGTCATTGAAGATCATTATTACGACCACTCAGATGCATCTGTTGTCTTCAAACGCTATGACCGCGCATCAGGCGAGACGCGTTATATCTATCACGGCAACGACGGAACATCCTTCCCGTGGAATGACACAGCGCAGCTCGATTACTCCAAAGTCGAAGTGCGCGAAGCGGTCATTCAAACGATTCTGCATGTTGCGCGTAATTTTCCCGTCATCCGTTTCGACGCGGCGATGACGCTGGCAAAGAAACATATCCAGCGCTTATGGTTCCCCGAACCAGGCTCGGGCGGCGCGATCCCATCCCGGGCCGAGCACGGCATGACGCGCGCCGAGTTTGACTCAGCAATGCCAGAGGAGTTCTGGCGTGAAGTGGTTGATCGAGTGGCAGCGGAAGTCCCAAATACGTTGCTTCTCGCTGAAGCGTTCTGGCTGCTCGAAGGTTATTTCGTCCGCACGCTTGGAATGCACCGTGTCTATAACTCGGCGTTTATGCACATGCTGCGCGACGAAGATAATGCGAAATATCGGATGGCGATCAAGAACACGCTAGAGTTTGATCCGCAAATTCTCAAGCGTTACGTTAACTTCATGAACAATCCCGATGAAAAGACCGCTATCGAACAGTACGGTAACGGCGATAAATATTTTGGCGTGGCGACCGTGCTTTCAACATTGCCTGGTTTGCCCATGTTCGGCCATGGGCAGGTGGAAGGATTCCGCGAAAAATATGGAATGGAGTTTCGAAAGCCGAGATTAGATGAACAGCCAGATGAAGGACTCGTTGGCGGACATGACTGGAAGATATTCCCGATCCTTCACCGCCGTTCTCTGTTCGCTGACGTGGAGCAGTTCTTCCTCTATGACCTCGTCACCCCAAACGGGAGTGTGGATGAAAACGTTTTTGCTTATTCAAATGTTTTTCAAAGCGAGCGCGGACTGATCCTCTATCACAACCGCTTTGCCGACACCAAGGGCTGGATCAAAACCTCCGCCGCGTATCTTGATAAAGGCACCGGCGACCTGCGCCAGAAATCCCTTGCGGAGGGATTGAGCTTGCCATTCAAAGGTTATGTCATCTTCAAGGATTTCGTCACGCACCTGGAATACATCCGCTCGTGTGAGGAGCTCTGGCAAAAAGGAATGTATGTTGAATTACATGCGTACCAGCATCATGTATTCATGGATTGGCGTTTTGTAGATGACGAAAAATGGGTAGCTGTCCACGATGCGCTGAACGGCGCAGGCGTCGAGTCCATACAGGGGAAGTGCGAGGAAATGTTTGGGGTGAAGAAAGAAGAAGTGGTGGAAGTGGTGGAAGAGGTGAAGGTCAAGAAGCGGGGCAAGAAACGTGTTGCGAAAATGCCTGCGAAAAAAAGGAAGAAGTCCGCGACGAAAAAGCCTTCTGCTACCGCCAGGACGGTTGCGAAAAAATCTGTTGAAACCAGAAAGGAGCTTGTAAAAAGCGCTGCACGAGTAAAGAAGCCCGAAAAAAAGAAGTCGGCCAAGAAAAAGTGAGACTCGGACTCCAGAACCTCTAGCCAAGCCTGACCCCATCGTCCTGTCTATGGGGTGACCAGTGGCACGCCAGAAACTGGTGATGAGTACTGGTGATGAAAAATGGTGATCAGAACTGGTGATAAGAGCCTGGAATGCGCCGCTTTTCGAGGGTTTTCATCACCATTAATCATCACCATCATTCATCACCATTTTTCATCACTCCTTCGGTCGCAGCCCAAGACCGATCACGCATCCATCAAAAGTAGGCCTGCCCAGGCTTGACAGGCGGCGTCCAGTCGCACTTGCCCCACGGCCCGTCGCCCTGCTCGCGGATGTAGGCGACGCGGCCGCCTTTCGTGGGCTTGCGCTTGCCGGAGAAGAGAAGCTGCAGCCAGTCCATCACGTAGTCGTGGCAATCCATGCCGCCGAGGTTCGGGATCCCCCACAGCGGATGGTACTGATTTTCGATCACCCACATCTCCTTCGGCACCTTGAGATCGTGGAAGGCCTCAATGGCATCCTCCAGCGGGCACAGCGGATCGAATTCGCCGGTGACGAGCAGCGTCGGGCACTTCACCTTGCCGAGGTAGCCGCGCACCGTCATCCCGCTTGCCACCTCCTTGTCGAACTTCGCCTCGTCCTCGTAACCCGCCATGTACATGAACATCTGCTTGAAGCGCGGCGAGGACTGCGTAAAGATGGTGTTGTTGGGATTGAAGCATGCGACCGAGCTCACCACGGCGGCCGCGCGGCGATCGTAGCTCGAGAGCCGCAGCGACCAGTAGCTGCCCATGCTGATGCCGTAGATGGCGATTTTCTTCGGGTCCACCTCCTTGCGCTTCTGGAGATAGCTGATCACCGCCGCGCCGGCGCGCTCGTAGTTGTCCTTCACGGCGCGGATTTTCTGCATGTTCGAGTTGCCTTGCCCCGGGCCGTCCATCGCCAGCACGTGGAAGCCGCGAGAGAGCGCGATGTTGTGGAAGGCCTTGGGGAACACCTCTTTGGTCTGGTCCATGCCCGGCACGTAGATGACGCAAGGCGCCTTGCGACGGTCCGGCAGCAGGTGCAACAGGCAGGAGATGGTCTTGCTGCCGCCGAACGGCACCTCGACGCGCTCGATCGGGTAGGCTGCGACCTTCGAGCGGCGGTCCACCATCTCGGAGAGTTTCTTGTAGAGGTATTGCTTGACGGGATGAGCGTCGAAGAAGATCGGATGCTGAGCCATCCGGTAGGACTCGATCGCATGATCGTAGTGAAATGTTGCGGTTTCGTTGGCCCCCATCGCTTCTGCGCGCCGCGCGAGTTTCTCGTGGCGCTCGCCCGCCTCGCGCCAAACCTTGGGCAGCATGCGGTAGTTGCGCGCGCGCTTGCCCGCCGGCACCTCGATATCGTCGCGTTCGAAGTTCTGCACCCGCCCGCGCATGTTGAGCGCGAGATCGAGCATCCATTGCTGGTTGTCGCGTTGTGTTCTGAGCTTCCGCAGCATCTTCTCTCTCCACTATCGACGTTATTTGACTGGGCGACTTTCGCGCACCTGCCTACCCAAAATAGTGATGAATGATGGTGATGAGTACTGGTGATGATAAATGGTGATGAACAACGCTCGTTACCAGTGCATCGCTATCTCTCATCACCAGTTCCCATCACTATCTCTCATCACCGGTAATCATCACCAGTTTTCACTTGGCGGGGATGATAGGCACGAGCAAGTAAGACGCCCGATCGCCGCCCGAATAAATCGAGTTTTCGGCGCCCGCGTTGTAATCGCCATGGTAATGCGTGTACGGCGCGCTGCCCACGCCGTCGCGCGGCTGCACATCCAGGCGCAGCTTGTGCCCTTTCTTCAGCACGATGCAGGTGGGCCAGATCTCGACCTGGCACTCGACCGGCTCGTTCGGCTTCAGCCACTGGCGTTCGTTGTGCGGGTGGTACGGGCGGTACGGCAGCGAGCGCTCGGGATCGAGCTTGCGGTGAGAAGCGCGTAACCAGCCCTTGGTCAGCGGCACCGGCTGGCCATGCTGGCCGACCTCCCAGACGTCCTTGCCGTCGGGGCCGACGTTGCGCAGCGTCGCGAAAATATCCATGTCCTCAGACGTGCTCGATACCCACAGGTTCAGCATGAGCGGGCCCGTGATCTCGGTGTCCTGCTCTATGGGCGGCGTCTCGAGAGAAATTCCGGTGCGGCCGGCGCCGCCGTGCGTCGTCGACAGTGACGAGCCCGACGCCACCCCGGCGCGGGTCACCCCGCTCGCCGGATAGGTCCCCTTGTTGACGATCTTGTGCGGCTTCGGGACGAGCGCGCCCTCGATGCCGTGCTCGTCGCCCGAGGGCTGGCGGTCGATCTGGAGATACAATTTCGTCCACTGCGTGCGCGCAAGCGGCCACTCGTGCTCGTAGCGGAATGCGTAGGGCCGCGCGCTGCCGCCGGTGCGAATCTCCAGCTTCACCGGCGGTTCCTCCATGATCCCGGTGTCGAGGCCCTTCAACCAATGGTCCATGAACCGCAGCTGGTCCATGCGCCCCTCTTCGGCATGGAACGGGTGGAAGTGCGTGCCGGTGTGGATGCGTAACTTCTTATGTTTCGAAGCGGCATTCATGAAGCCTTCCGTGTTCCCGCGCAGGTGCAGCGAGTAGCCGCCCCAGTTACCCACGCTATAGAGCGGCACCGTGATGTTTTCCCACCGCGCGCTGCACAGCCGCCACCACTCCGAGTCGAGGTCATTGCGCATCATGTTCCACAGCATGTCGTTCTGGAACGCATCCGGGTTGTAGCTGCGCGGACGCCCGAGCAAGTGATGCGCCGTGTGCGTGAGCCACCAGTTACCGATGAAGCCGAGCGAGAAGATGCCGCCGTGGTAGGCCTGGTCGCGGTACTGGTCCGCACGGCCCTCCCACGGCATGATGCACTTCAGCGAGGGCGGCTGCAGATTGGCGACACGCCACTGCGAGCTCGCATGATAGGAAATGCCGAGCGTTCCGATGTTGCCCGAGCACCACGGGCGCTTGGCGATCCACTCGATCGCGTCGTAGAAGTCGAGCGACTCCTGGTAAGAGCTCGGGTCGGATTTGCCGGGGGACTTGCCGGTGCCGCGCGAGTCGACTCGCACGCACGCGTAGCCGCGCGGGCACCACCACTCCGGGTTGACCGTCTCCCAGTTCATGTAGGGATTGGCCTTCTCCTCGAGGTCCGCCGGTGGGATCCAGAGCTTGTCCTTCTGGTAGACGCTGATGTTCATAATCGCCGGAAAGCGCTCGTTCCCGCCGTCGGGGCGAAAGATGTCGGCGTAGAGGACCGTGCCGTCGCGCAACGGGATCTGCACGTCCTTCTCGACGACGAGCTTGTAGTCCTTGGGTTGGGATACGTTGGCGGACTTATCAGGCATTCCTTGCTCCAAAAGCAATATTGGTGATGATTACTGGTGATGATTACTGGTGATGAGAATTGGTGATGAGTACTGGCGATGGGCTAGTTAGGACAGGTTTTCCATCACCATTTTTCATCACCAACATTCATCACCATCATTCATCACCACCCTGGTGCGGCGCGAGGGCGTTAGCTTATCACTGCAGCAAGGCCTTCGTTGTCGCCACCGGCCGCGATGTGGACTCGCGCGACGGCGCAGCGCGTGTTTCATTGTGTTAGGGGTTCTTAAATCAGCACCTGGCCGCCGTTGACGTGAATGTTTTGGCCAGTGATGAAGCGCGCCGCCGGCCGGCAGATAAAGCACACTGATTCGGCAATATCCTCTGGCGCACCTTCGTAACCGACCGGAATCTCCACGGGCGGCACTTCGCCCGAGGTTTTGGAGCGCTCGCCGCCGATCCGGCCCGGCGAGACGCAGTTGACCGTAATCCCCTGCTGTGCGTATTCCATCGCGAGCGCACGTGTCAGGCCCTCCAGTCCCGCTTTTGCGGTCGCGGCGTGCGCCCGCCCGACGTAGCCCGGGAGGCGGTGACTGGCGCCGCCGATGTTGACTATCCGTCCCCAGCTGCGCTTCAGCATGTGCGGAATCGCTGCTCGCGAGCACAGAAACGCGCCATCGAGAATGATCGACACGATGTGACGCCACTGGTCCATCGTCATCTCGGTAAATTTCACCCGCTCGCGGTCGGCTGCGTTGTTGACGAGTATGTCCACTCCGCCAAAACGCGCCTCGATTGCCTCGAACATGCGTCCCACCGCCTCCTCGTCCGTGATGTCGGCAATGCAAACCAGCGCCTGCGCGCCCGCATTCTGCAATTCGGCGCGCACCGCTTCCGCCTCCTCGCGGGAGCGCCGCGTGTTGATCACGATCGCAGCGCCCTCGCGCGCGAGCGTATGCGCGATTGCGCGGCCACTGCGGCGCACCGCTCCGGTGATGAGCGCGACCTTGCCTTCAAGCTCCCCTGCCATAGCTGTCCTTTTGCGCTGGTGTATTTCCGTGCTTTATCGGCGCCACGATTCTACCGGACCCGTGGCATGCCCGGGCCGAGTATCGGGCGCGCCATTAAATGTGCTAATTTCTCCGAGCTCACCGCGAAACCCGGAACTTATCGCAAGCAGGCACCAGCCATGTCAAGAGTACCTATCATCGATCCGCTCACCGCAACCGGCGAGACTGCCCGGTTCTTCGAGGCATCGGCCCAGTTTCGCGGCCGTGTGCCGAACTCCGCCCGGGTCTGGGGCCACATCCCGCACATCGCCAAATTTCAGCTGCTCGCGGGTGTCGGCCTGCAGCGTGAAGGTGGTGGTGGCGTGCTCTCCTGCCGTATCAAGGAGATGGCCGTCCTTAAGACGAGCCACGTGAACAGCTGCGCGTACTGAATTGCGCACAACACGGCGCTTGGTCAAGCGTCCGGCATCACGAGCGAGCAGGTCGCAGCGATCAGCCTCGACGACTACCTGCACTCGCCGCTGTTTTCGCCGCGGGAGCGGGCTGCGGTCCTGTGGGCGGAGCACGTCGCCCGGAACACGGCGCGCACTCGTGACGACGTCTTTGACGAGGTGAGGCGCCACTTCGACGAGGCCGAGCTCGTTGAGCTGACGGGTGTGTGCGGGTTGTTTGCGCAGTCGAACCGCTTCCAGGATTCACTCCTTCTGCCGATCGAGGAGCCAGGCGAGGTCAACAAGATCGGGCACTCGGTCCGGATCAACACGGATCGCCTCAAGGCGTACATCGAGCGCCTTGTCGCCACCTGGCCCGAAGAATTTCCCGCCCTGGACAGTGCATCCGTGCCCAGATCGAGCCGTGGGGGGAACGTGGCGCCGGAAGCCGCAGCGCCGGCGAACGGGTCTTGCCGGGTCACGCTGCCTGACCCGAGGACGGCGCAAGGTGATGCCGGGTGGTTCCTGCGCACGGCGGAGCAGCTGCTCGGGGGCGTGCCAAACGCTATCCGCATGTGGGCGCACATCCCCCACTTGGGCAAGCTGTTCCTTCCGTTCCACGTCGCATTGGTCTACGAGGGCGTCGGAAGCCTGTTGCCGGGCGTGCTGAAGGCGCTCGTCCTCGTTCGCACCAGCCACGTTAACGACGCGCCCTACTCTCTTGTACACCGAACGGCAATGGCGCGCGCCGCCGGCCTCACCTCAGAGCAGCTCGGGCTCATCGCTTCGGATGACTGCGCGGCCTCACCGCAATTCTCGGCGCGCGAGCGCGCGGCGCTCGCCTGGGCCGAGCACGTGGCACGCAACGCCGCAAAGCACAGAAACGACGTCTGCGAACAGGTCCGCGAAAACTTCAGCGATGCCGAGATCGTCGAGCTGACCGGCCTGTGCGCCGTCTCCAGCAAGGTGGACCGCATTCAGAATGCCCTGCGGGTCCCGCTGGAGACCGCAGCCGAGATCGCCGGACTGTACCGCACGCCCCGGATGGACCCGGAGCGGATGAAACACTATCTGCAGGAAATCATCGAGAGTTGGCCGCAGATATTCCCGGTCCCGCATTAGGATTCGGTCGCAATCGCGGTTCCCTACGGGCGAGCTCGTATCGCAGCTCAGGCTGCGGGTGGACTGAACTCTCGCCGCACTCGCGGCGCAGCCCCCACCGTCAAGCGCGGGCGCAGCCGCGCTAGCCACGGTCGCGCGGAAGCGGCCACTCGAGCCACTCGCACAGGCCACGGCCCATGATCCACTCCTGGTCCGCGGCGGTGAGCCAGGGAATCGCCTCGGTGAACATTGTGATCGCCTGGCGGTAGGAGCACGGCAGCCGCGCGAGGTCCGTGCCCCAGAACATGCGGCGCGGGCCGAAGGCGTCGTAGACGCGGCGCAAGTAGGGATGAAGCGACCGGTAGGGATAGGTGTCCTTGGTGTACGCCGGCAGCGCGCTCAATTTGACGTTCACGTTGGGACGGCGGGCGAGCGCGAGCAGCCGGTCGAGATCGCGGAACGCGACTTCATCATATTCGTTGCTGGTGAGCCCGAGGTGGCACAGGGCGAGCTTGAGCCTCGGATGGCGCTCGGCGAAGCGATCGATGAGATGCACCCTGTCGTGCGACACCAGCGCCATGATCGGCACGCCGGCCTTTTCCGCCTCTTCCCAGAGCCAATCAGCGCGGCCCTCCGTGAGCGTCGCGATCAAGTGCGGCCGGTTGAAGCTGCAGCGCAAGCCCAGCATGCCGGGCTGCCGGCGCCAGGTCGCGACCAGCTCGCGCGCGCCAGGCGTCGCGGTGTCAAGCCGGCCCATCGCTGCGAAGCGGTCCGGGTGCCGCTGGGCCGCCTCGAGCACGAGATCGTTGCGGTCGTAATCCCAGTACGGCGGAACCAGCACGGCGCGGTGCACGCCGGCCGCGTCCATTTCGCGTAGCAGCTCATCCGCGCCGAGCGGCGTTTCCCGGTGCATGGCCTGTCCGGCGCGCCACGGACGCTCGGGCGTGCTGGGGGCCCAGATGTGGACCTGCGCGTCGGCGATCAGCATGCTGAAACGCCTTTCATGCTTTAAAGCCACATACAAAGCGCCGGACCTCGGGAACCACTTCGTCCGGCGCGAGGAAATGTATCCCGTAGTTGTAGCCGTCGACCTGGACCAGTTTCGCGCGCGGCAGCCGCTCGCACATCTCCGTGAGGTGGCCCTTGAGCCGCTCCGAGCACTTGCTGCCGACGACGATCATGACCGGGACGCGGATCTCACCGAGGCGCGGATTGAGATCCACATTCGAGAAGATCTTGAACGCGGCGACCGCGATATGCACTGGCGTCTTCGCCATCTCGCTCGCCATCCACTCGCCGAGCCCCGGCGGCGCCTGTTTGACGTCCAGCCGGTACTGCAGCGTCCGGCGGCACCACTCTGCGACCCCGTATTTCGTGATCGCCGCTTCCTGGCTCGCTTCGCCGAGCGCGTAGTTGGTCTTGGTCTGGTCGCCCATCTTGGCGTAGGCGTTGCACAGCGTGACCGAGGCGATGCGTTGCGGATGCGCGAGCGCCGCGAGCAGGCCCAGGGTGCCGCCGGTCACCTCGCCGACCCAGTGCACACGCTCGATGGCGAGCACATCCATCAGCCCGATCACGTCGCTCACCAGCAAATCGGGCGCGATGGTGGAGCCCGGCGGTGGCTTGGTGGTATCGCCGTAACCGCGCGGATCCATGCGCAACACGCGGTAGTCGCGCCCGAGCAGCGGAACCCACGCGCGCCAGAACTCGCTGGTGCGGCAATACCCGGAGTACAGCAGGAACGTCTCCGGCGGGTCGCTGCGCCACGGGTCGGTGTAGTCGGCCAGGTCGTAACGGATGACGATGTCGCCGACCTGCGCGAACTGCTTTGGACCGCCACTACTCATGTCGCGTTTGCCGGTTTGCCGCGCGCGGCGCCCCTGCGAACGGAGCCGTTACTTCGGTACCGGCCATATGCGGCGGGCGACGTTCGGGGAGCCGGGCGCGTGGGTGAGCTTCGGTATGAACCGGTTCGTCCACGCCTCCATTTCGGGATACAGGCGCGCCACCTGCGGCATGCCCTCGTTGCGGGCCTGCAGTGATACGAACTCGTAGAGCACACCGTGCTTGGCCCAGCCCACGACCGAAACCATCTTGCGCATCGCTACGCACCCCGGCAACTTGCTGAGCGCGGGCATACGCCAGTCGGCGTACCACGCAAGCAACTCCTCCTCACCCTCGCACGAACCGCCGTTGAAGCTGCCAAGCTGGATGCAGGGGCTCAACGCGATTCCTTTCTCGCGCCGCCCGGCCTCGGGACCCTCCACGCGCGCCTCCTCCGTCATCAGGCACACCCGCGCGCTCGATCTCATCGCCAGCATCTTGCGGTCCGCGACGGAGAGCGCGGCCTCGAACTTCGAGGGACGATCCTCGGCGAACGAGTCCGCGCCCCGCGTGAACGCATGGGAGCTTTCCGCCCCGAACAGAAGGATGTAGTCGTTGCCCGCTGGAAGGGCGGCATCGTCCGTGTGGCGTATACGCACCGGGATCTGGAGTTTTTCGGAAGCGTAATGCGCGGCCCACAGCACGCCTGGTCTCTTGAGAACCTTCGGTATGTAAGTGCCGCGCAGCCAGGAAAGATGGTCTTCCTGGCCCTTTTCGGGAAGGTCATACCACGTGATGTGTAGTGCCCTGTCCAAGTTGGTTCCTTTCCTCTACAACTCGATTGAGCGGGCCGCTGCGGATGTCGGGTGGCGTTGGGGTCCGTTCATGCGCGCCGTCTCACGTTACGGATAGCCGTGGCACGTCGCAAGCCAGGATGCTGGCCGTGTCGGAATCTGTGATGAACCGGGTGCGACCACCCGGCGCCGACCCTCAGATGTGGCTCGCGGTGACCCGCTCGAAGTGCTCGGCGACCGGCGGCTGCGCAAAGAACGGCCCGACCAGCGCGCGGAAATCCTGGAATTTCGGCGACTGCCGGAAATTGACCATGTGCGCGTCGATGCTCTCCCAACGAATCAGGAAGTGATAGCGACCATTGGTCTCGACGCAGCGCTGCAGCTCGTGCGAGATGTAGCCCGGAATGCTGCTGACGATGGCCTCCGCCTTTGGAAACCCGGCCTCGAACCTGGACATCTCTTCGGGCTTGATGTGCAAAATGGCAACTTCGAGAATCATGTCCTCTCCAATTAAAAGCCGTAAATCGTGAATCGTGAATGGACTAAACCCAACACCCGTCACTCGTCACCCATCACCCATCACCCATCACGCTTTTCCCTTCTTGGCCTTGGCAGCGTCTTCCTTCAGCACCTCATCGTACTGAATGATCGCATGCGCGATCGCTGGCCAGCCGGCGTAGTGCCCGACGTGGATGATCAACTCCATGATCTCCTCGTGCGTGATCCCGAGGTGCTTGGCGCTGCGGTAATGCGAGTGCGTCCCGTGCGGTCGCGCAAGCGCAATGTTCGACGCCATCGTGATCAGTTCACGGTCGCGGACGCTGAGATGCGGGCGCGACCAGATCTCTCCGAAAAGGTACCCAACCGACAGGTTATAGAGGTCGGGATAGAGCTCCTTCTGATTCATCATCGTATCCTGCCGCCCCATCTGCTTCAGGATCTCCATGCCCTTGTTCATGCGGTCTTGCTCAAAGTCGCTCATCGTTCACTTTCCTTTCGTCAGTAATCCGCGGTATCGTTCGGTTTTTTACGTCAGACTGTCGCGGCTGCTTCGAGGCCCTCTTCACCCGGCCTTTTTTTTGCAACGGCCGACGCGATGCGGACCGCCACTATGGGCGAGCCTGGCGCATGCAGCAGATGTCGCACGAGCGTGTCGGTCCAGGCGTCCATTTCGGGGTTCGCCTTCTCGTGGTGGGGAAAGTGCATGTTGCGCGCCTCGAGCGAGACAAATTCGTAGAGTACTCCATGCTTGGCCCAGCCAGACACCGACACCAGTTTGCGAATGCCGACGCACCCCGGCAGCTTGTTCATCGAAGGCAGGCGCCACTGCGCGTACCACGCAAGAATTTCGTCTTCGTCGGCCGCGCCGGCGTTGAAGGACCCGAGTTGGATGCAGGGACTCAACGCCTCCGTCCTCTTGCGCTTCGTGGCCTCGGGTCCGCCGATTCGATCCTCGTCGATCATGATGTTCGCGCGCTCGCCGATGCGCATCGCCAGCATTTTCTGATCGTCCGGCGGCAGGGCCGCATGAAGTCTGCGCGGCGTCGGATGGGCAAACGCGTGCGGCGTTTCGGCGGCGAACAGGAGCACGTAGGCGTTGCCCTTGGGGACCGAGGGGTCGTCGGTATGGCGCAATCGCCCCGGCGCCCCCGCCGGCACGCCGGACTGTATGGGCTTTCCCTCCGACTTGAAATGCGCGGCCCACAGAAAGCCCGGGCGTTCGAGTATGCCCGGCATGTACGTCTCGTGCGCCCAGTTCAAATAGGCGTCGCGCCCGTCTTCGGGCAAGTCATACCACGATATCCAGAGTGCGCGATCCAAAACCATCCCCTTTCGCCACAAAAATTGCTGCACCGCCATGTGACCTTCCGGGTGCAGGTTAACATTATGATACGACACGGCATGGCGTCGCCCGCGGGCGCCCGAGAGGATACCCGCGCCGCTCGTGTGTTCGATTCGAGGCTAATCTGCCGGTATGATACAGATGCTGGAACAACAATAGGAGGAGAAGGAGGAGGATAACTCATGGCATTTCGAACTCGCTCGTTTGTGATCTTCGCCACGGCGCTCGCGTGCGTGGCTTCCGGGGCCTTCGCGCAGAGCGATTACCCGAGCCGACCGGTGCGCGTGGTCGTTCCGTCTTCGCCCGGTGGCGGCACCGACACCCTCACGCGCCGGATTACACCCGCGTTTGAGCAGCGCCTGGGTCAAAAGGTAGTCGTCGACAACCGCCCGGGCGCGGGCTCCATCATCGGGAACGATCTCGTCGCCCATGCCAAGCCGGACGGCTACACGCTCCTTATGGGGATTTCCACGCTGGTTATCCTTCCCTCGACGCGCAAGAAGCTGCCGTACGACGCCCTGAAAGACCTGGCGCCGATCACGCAGACCATCGCAGCGCCCAATATCCTCGTCGTGCACCCGTCGTTGCCGGTCCGCACGGTAAAGGAGTTGATCGCGTTTGCCCGCAAGAATCCCAATAAGCTCGACTACGGCTCGGCCGGCAACGGCACTAACCCGCACCTCGTCATGGCGCTGTTTCTGAACATGACCAAGACCAAAATGGTCCACATACCGTACAAGGGATTGGGGCCGGCACTTGTCGACCTGATGACCGGCCGGGTTGTTGTAGCGTCTGGAACCATGCTCTCCACGCTGCGTTACGTGAAAGACGGGCGCCTGCGCGGGCTTGCCACGACCGGCTTGACTCGATCGAGCGCACTGCCCGACCTGCCTACGGTCGACCAGGCCGGCGTCAAGGGCTTCGATGCGACGCAGTGGTACGGGTTGTTCGCGCCCGCGGGCACGCCGAAGGCCATTATCAACAAGATCAACGAAGCGATGGTCGGCGCGCTACGCGCAGAAAGCAAGAAGTTTGCCCGCGATGGTGCCGATGCCGTCGGGAATTCGCCCGAAGAATTCGCTCGAATAATGAAATCGGAGACGGTCAAGTGGGGCAAGGTGGTGCGGGCTGCGGGCCTCAAGCCCCGCTGAGCAATACTGGTGATGGAGAACTGGTGATGCGAAATGGTGATGAGAAGTGGTGATGAGCGCGCCAAGAGCGTGTTTCCATCACCATTTTTCATCGATTCCTCAGCCCCTGCCCTCAGGGGCGATGCTTCCCGACGCGCCAGCCATGGCGTGTCAGGTGTTTCTCGCCGAACTCGATCGGCTCGCGTTCCAGGGCCGGCGCCATGGTGTCGTTCCAGCGGTTGAGAAAACCGTTGATCGCCACCGCGCCGGCGAGTTCCACGACCTGCCCTTCAGTCCAGTGCTTTTTCAGCCGCTCAAACAGCTCGTCAGTGACGGTATTGGGCTGTGAGGCCGCCGCCACGGCAAAATCAAGCGCGACGCGTTCGGCCTCGGTAAACAGCGGGCTCGTGCGGTAGTCGACCACAGCCTCGAGCTTGGCGTCGTCGATGCCGGCGCGATGCGCCGCTTCTGCTGCGTGCGCCATCGAGTAATTGCAGCCGTGCGTCCGGCTCGCCATGTAGGCGACCAGCCGCTTGAATCCGATAGCGACCTCGCTCGCCGGGTCCCAGACCGAGGAAGCGAGTTGCGCGAGCGCCTTTACCATTTTCGGGCGGCGCTGCATGATGAGCACGCTGTTCGGCACATAGCCGAGCAGCTCCTGGTAGCGATTGAACGAGTCCTTCAGGTCCGGCGCGGCTTCTGCCGGCAGCGGTGCGAGTCGTGCCATGGTGCCTCCTTGCCGTTGGTTGCCGGCGCAATTGGTGCCCGGCAACGGCGCATAGCTTAAAGGGTAAAGGCCGCCGGCGAAACCTTGTCGGTCCCGACTGGAGTCGCGCGTTTCGATCGCGAGTACGGCCATCCGCCGCTCTGGTTCTCTGGTTTGCCAATGACAAAGAGCGTACCATTTCCTCCCCCGACGAGCCTTCTATCAGCAAAGGAAATGAATCCGTGACCCACGACGTGATCTGCCTGCGGCCCGAATCGGATTTTCTGCGCGCCGGCGTGACGCCGCCTGCGGCGTTAAAGATTGTCTACCGCGGACACGATGATTCGGACACCCCGGTGCTCGTGGCGGCGGCGCGGGGAGTGGTCATCGCCGCGGTCGGGCCCAAACTGCCGGCCGCATTGTTCGAGAACAGCGCCGTGAAAATCGTGCAGGTAACCGGCGCCGGCGTGGACCGCGTGGACGAGCCGGCATTGAAGCGCCTCGGCATTGCCGTGTGCAACGTCCCCGGCGGCAGCAACGCCGCAGTCGCCGACTACGCGGTGACCACGGCCTCGGTCCTGCTACGCCGCTTCGCGTGGGCCGACCGCGAGATCCGCGCCGGCAACTACGCGAACTTCCGTGGACGGATGATGGCCGACAATCTTTCCGGTCTCGACGGCCTGGTTGTCGGCATGGTCGGCCTGGGCACAATCGGCCTTGCGGTCGCACGCGCCTATCACCAGCGCGGCTGCACGATGCTGTACTTCGATCCCGCGCCGCGCGACAAGGCCGCGGCGGATGCGTTCGGCGCGAAAGCCGTCCCGCTCGAAGCATTGCTACGGGCGAGCGATGTCGTGAGCCTGCACGTGCCGCTGCTGCCGGCCATCCGGGGAATGATCGGCGACGTGGAGCTCGTCGCGATGAAACCCGGTGCGGTCCTCATACAGGCATCGCGCGGGGGCATTGTCGACGAAGCGGCGCTCGCCAGGCACCTCGCCTCGGGGCATCTGGGCGGCGCAGCGGTGGACGTGTATTCGCAGGAGCCGCCGGCTGCGAACAATCCGCTGCTCGCCTTGAGGGGCGACGCGGCAGACCGGCTGCTTCTCACGCCGCACGTTGCCGGCGTCACGCGTCAGGCCATGGCCGTACTGCTCAAGAGTGCCTGGGACAACGTCGAAGCGGTCTTCACGAAGGGGTCTGTGCCGCTAAACCGTGTCTACTGAGGATGGAAAGACTGATGAAAAATGGTGATGGAAAATCGTGTTCAACGTCCAGTCACCGGTTCGCATCATCTGTAGTAGTCCCGATTTGCTCTGAAAGGTATTGTCCGCTTTCGGCCAGGCGCCGACGTTCGCAACCTAACCGCGATAGCCGGCTCGACAGAATTTGATCCACGTCAAATAAGCTCGAATTAAAGTCGTTCGTGCCATTGACCAGAGTCATGAAGGGGAGGAGCGTAGCTTAACGACAGAGGAGATAAATCACGCTGCGTACCTTGATTGCGTTTCCCCGCGTCATGCGAGCTTAACTGGAACGGTGGAGAACAACCTTCATCGAGCCTACACTTGGGAGCGTCTGACGAAACATGGAAAAGGAGGGATTCAAAATGAAACGTATTCCATCGATTTTGCTGCTCGCAGCGCTATTCGCGTCCCTTGCCGTACCAGCCGGCGCGCAGAACTATCCGACCCGGCCGGTCCGGATGGTGGTTCCGTTCTCGCCCGGGGGCGGCAGCGACATTACCGGGCGCATTCTGGCCACCGGGCTGAGCGAGACGCTCGGCCAGACGATCGTAGTGGACAACCGCCCAGGCGCAGGCAGCACGCTGGGGTGGAACATCGTTTCGCAGTCGACGCCCGACGGTTACACGACCCTGCTTGGCAACATCAGCGCGGCGTTCAATACGGCGCTCTACAAGAAGTTGCCGTACGACGCGATACGTGATTTCACTCCCGTCTCGCTCGTTACCCAACAGCCGAACATGCTCGTCGCCAATCCCGCGTTCGCCGCGAAGTCATTCAAGGAATTTCTCTCACTCGCAGAGTCGCAGCCAGGGAAATTCACCTTCGGCTCGGCTGGTCTGGGCACGGGCACACACTTGGCGATGGAGATGCTCCTGATGTCGCGAAAGCTCGATCTCGTGCACGTGCCGTACAAGGGCACGGGCCCAGCGATTATTGCGCTGCTCGGCAACCAGATCTCCGTCTTTCTCTCCACCTACGCGTCCGCGCTCTCGCACGTAAAAGCGGGCCGGCTGCGCGCCCTCGCCGTGACGAGCGTCAAGCGCACGAGCACGCTGCCGCAGGTGCCCACTGTCGCGGAGTCGGGCTTCCCCGGCTTCGAGTACT
>JAOTVX010000063.1 GCA_029863175.1 Betaproteobacteria bacterium
GCGCCCTCCGCGCCCTTGGCGGTGAGGCTGTCATTTTCCTTGGCGTCCTTCGCGACCTCGGCGGTGAGGCTGTTATTTTCCTTGGCGTCCTCCGCGCCCTTGGCGGTGAGGCTTATTTTCCTTGGCGTCCTTCGCGACCTCGGCGGTGAGGCTGTTATTTTCCTTGGCGTCCTCCGCGTCCTTGGCGGTGAGGCTTTTTTCTTCCTCTGCGTCCTCCGCGCCATTGGCGGTTCAGCTTTGCGGTGCGCTGGTATGATGCGGCCGTGCCGGAAATTTCTCCCTTAGAAGGCGCGGAAAAGTCCTCGTCCGGGGCGCGCTGGCAGTTCTGGATCGACCGTGGCGGCACCTTCACGGATATCGTCGCGCGTCGGCCTGACGGCGCGCTACTCGCTCACAAGCTGCTCTCCGAGAATCCGGGGCAGTATGACGATGCCGCGCTGGCCGGCATTCGCGCGCTGCTCGGCGTCGCCCGCGGTGCACCGATTCCGGCGGAGCGCATCGCCGTCGTCAAGATGGGCACGACCATCGCCACCAATGCGCTGCTCGAGCGCAAGGGCGAGCCGACTGCGCTCTTCATTACGCGCGGATTTCGCGATCAGCTCCGCATCGGCTACCAGAACCGCCCGCGTATCTTTGCCCGCCACATCGTGCTGCCTGAACTGCTCTACCGCGCCGTGTACGAGGTGGACGAGCGCGTTACCGCGCGCGGGGAGAAGATGTGGCCTCTCGACATCGAACGGGCCCGGCGTGATCTCGCCGATGCCTTTGGCCGCGGCTATCGCGCGATCGCGATCGTGCTCATGCACGGCTATCGCTACGCCGATCACGAACAACGCCTCGCAGCGCTGGCCCACGAGGCGGGCTTCAACCAGGTGTCCGTCTCGCACGAGACGAGCCCCTTGATGAAGCTCGTCTCGCGCGGGGACACGACCGTGGTGGATGCCTATCTATCGCCGATCCTGCGCCGCTACGTCGAGCGTGTCGCACGCGAGCTGCCCAGGGTCAATCTCATGTTCATGCAATCGAACGGCGGGCTCACTGACGCGCACCGCTTCCGCGGCAAGGACAGCGTGCTCTCCGGCCCCGCAGGCGGGGTCGTGGGCGTCGCGCGCACGACCGCGGCGGGCGGCTTCGACCGCATCATCGGCTTCGACATGGGCGGCACCTCGACCGATGTGTCCCATTACGCGGGCGCGTTCGAGCGCACGTTCGATACGCAGGTCGCGGGCGTGCGCCTGCGCGCGCCGATGATGGACATCCACACGGTCGCCGCGGGGGGCGGCTCGATCCTGCACTTCGACGCCTCGCGCTACCGCGTCGGACCGGACTCCGCCGGCGCGTGCCCCGGGCCCGCCTGCTATCGCAACGGCGGGCCGCTCACAGTGACCGACGCTAACGTTATGCTCGGAAAGGTCCAGCCCGAATTTTTCCCGCACGTATTTGGAGCGACCGGTGACGCACCGCTTGACGCCGCCATCGTGCGGGAAAAATTTATCGAGCTGGCGGCGGAAATTCGTCGCATCACAGGGGATACCCGCTCGCCGCAGGAGGTCGCCGAGGGTTACGTGCGGATCGCCGTTGAAAACATGGCCAACGCCATCAAGAAGATCTCGGTCGAGCGCGGGCACGATATCTCCAATTACACTCTCGCCTGTTTTGGCGCCGCCGCCGGGCAGCACGCCTGCCTGGTGGCCGATGCGCTCGCGATGCCCCGCATCCACATCCACCCCCACGCCGGCGTGCTCTCCGCGTACGGCATGGGACTCGCGGATATCACCGCGATGCGCGAGCAGGCGATCGAGGCCCGGCTCGACGGAGCGGTCGTGCTCCGCCTTGAGGAGGCGCTCGGCGCTCTTGGCGAGACCGCCCGCACGGAGATTTCGCGCCAAGGGGTGCCGCCCGAACACATTGCCATCCAGCAGCGCGTTCATCTGCGCTACGAGGGCACTGACACCGCGATCGTCGTGGATTTCGGAGCGCTGGAAGCGATGCTCGCAGCGTTCGAGTCGGCCTACCGCACCCGCTTCAGTTTTCTCATGTCGGGGCTCGCGCTCGTCGTCGAGGCGGTCTCGGTGGAGGCCACCGGGCAGAGCGATCCGGCGCAGGAGCGCGCGCGCGAGCACCCATCGCGGTCGGGCACCGCGCGCGCGGAGGCATCCGTCACCCTATTCAGTAGCGGCCAGTTCCACGATACGCCGGTCTACGGGCGCGATTCGCTGCGTCCAGGCAATCTTATCGCGGGCCCGGCGATCATTGCCGAGGCCAACGCGACCACGGTCGTCGAGCCGGAATGGCACGCGCAGGTGACCCCGCTCGACCATCTGGTGCTCACGCGGCGGGTCCCGCGGCCAGCGCGCGAGGCTGTGGGCACGCACGTAGACCCGGTCATGCTCGAGGTCTTCAACAATCTCTTCATGGCGATCGCCGAGCAGATGGGGCTCACCCTCGCCAACACCGCCTACTCGGTGAACATCAAGGAGCGGCTCGATTTCTCCTGCGCGCTGTTTGATACCGAGGGCGGGCTCATCGCAAACGCGCCACATCTTCCGGTTCACCTTGGTGCCATGGGCGAGAGCGTGCTCGTCATCGCGCGCGAGAACGCCGGGCGGATGCGGCCCGGTGACGTCTACATGCTGAACAACCCCTACCACGGCGGCACGCACCTGCCCGACATCACCGTGGTGACGCCCGTCTTCGATGACGCTGGAAAGCAAATCCTCTTCTATGTCGCCTGTCGTGGCCATCACGCCGACATTGGCGGCATCTCGCCGGGCTCGATGCCGCCGGCCAGCCGCCACGTCGATGAAGAAGGCGTCCTCATCGACAACTTCCTCCTGGTCGAACGCGGCCAACTCCGGGAGCGTGAGACGCGGGCGCTGCTTGCGGCCGCCCGCTACCCCGCACGCAATCCTGACCTCAACCTGGCCGATCTGCGCGCCATGGTCGCCGCCAACCAGAAGGGCGTCGCCGAGCTGCGGCGCATGGTCGAGCAGTTCGGTCTGGAAACGGTGCAGGCTTACATGCAGCACGTGAAGGACAACGCCGAGGAATCGGTGCGCCGCGTGATCGAATCGCTGCGAGACGGCGAGTTCAGACACGAGCTGGACAACGGCGCCGTGATCCGCGTGAAGATCTCCATTGACCGCGCAGCGCGCAGCGCGGTGATCGATTTCACCGGTACCTCGGCGCAGCTCGCGGACAACTTCAATGCACCCGCCGCCGTGACGATGTCAGCTGTGATTTACGTCTTTCGCTCGCTGGTGGACAGCGATATTCCTCTCAACGCCGGCTGCTTGAAGCCACTCAAGGTCATCATCCCTGAGGGCTGCATGCTCAGTCCGCACTACCCGGCCGCAGTCGTGGCGGGGAATGTGGAGACTTCGCAATGCGTGACCGATGCGTTGTACGGCGCGCTCGGGATCATGGGAGCATCCCAGGGAACGATGAACAACTTCACGTTTGGCAACGAACGCTATCAGTATTATGAAACCATCGCGGGCGGATCAGGCGCAGGCGAAGGATTCGACGGCACCGATTGCGTGCAGACCCACATGACCAACTCGCGCCTGACGGATCCCGAGGTGCTGGAGTGGCGCTATCCCGTACTCATCGACGAGTTCGCCGTGCGGCGCGGCAGCGGCGGCGCCGGCCGCTGGCACGGCGGCGACGGTGCGATCCGGCGCGTACGCTTCCTCGAGGCCATGTCCGCGGCGCTCCTCTCCGGGCACCGGCGCATCGCGCCTTACGGCATGGGGGGCGGCGCGCCCGGCACGGTCGGCAGCGCCCGGGTCGAGCGCGCCAGCGGCGAACGGGTCGGGCTCAAAGCTTGCGACGAGGTGGAGATGCAGGCGGGCGATGTGTTCGTCATCGAGACGCCCGGCGGCGGCGGATACGGTGCCCCGCCTGTCTAGCTATCTTAAGAACAACCTAGCCACGGAAACACACGGAAGCATACGGAAATCGTTGTTCCCCTACTTTGCATTTCCCGTTTCGGGTTTCCGTCCGTGTAATTCCGTGTGATTCCGTGGTTAATGATTTTCGGGTTTCACGGCTCTTTTTTCGACAGGTCCCCGGCGTCTCTCGGCTGGGACTGGATCGGCGGCTCGAGCCCCAGCAGCCGCATGATCCACACCAGCGCGAAGCCCGCCGCCAGCGGCCACCATTGCATTTTCCACAATGCAAGCACCGCCGACACGCCATAGACGATCGACATCAGCAAGAGGCCGGCGTGCTGCGTCTTGCGATACCCGAACATGATCGTCACCGCGAGGGCGATGAACAGGCCGGAGATGATGTAGATGACGATGCTCACTGGCGTGAGCCTTCAAGGTTCAAAGTTCAAAGTTCAAAGTTGGGTTTCGTCAGTCGTCACTAGTCACTAGTCACTAGTCACGCAACATCCTGCTATGATTGCCACAGAAACGTCATAAAAACATCAATTCGCCCGAATGCCGCCGGCCAGACCGAGACGCACGCTTACAACCTGCTGTGCCGTGCACACGCTGCACGACGGCCTGTCGGATGTCACGTACGTGCTGCTGCCGGTGCTGGCGCAGGCGTTCGGACTGTCGCTTGCGCAGGTGGGACTGGTTCGCGCCGCGCAGCGTACCGCGATGGCCGCGTTCCAAATTCCCGCCGGACTCATTGCCGAGCGCTTCGGCGAGCGCAACCTTCTGGCGTTCGGGACGTTGTGCGCCGGACTCGCCTTCATCGGGCTCGGCTTCGCTCCGGGATTTTACGCGATCCTTTTCGCGCTGTTCTGGGCGGGGTTCGGCTCCGCGGTCCAGCATCCGCTCGCCTCCTCGATCATATCGCACGCCTATCCCGGCGAGGGCCGACGCGCGGCGCTCGGCACCTACAACTTCTTCGGCGACGTCGGGAAATTCGCCTTCGGCGGGGCCGCGAGCCTCCTGTTCGTGGCCGGCGTCGGCTGGCAGGCGCCCGTCCTCGTATTTGGCTTGTTGGGTATCGCGGCTGCGATCGCTATCTCCTTGCTCGTCCCCAATTCGCGTGATTCCACAATAACAACAGGGCAAATTAAACCAGCGGCGAAGGCCGCCGGTTGGGGCATCCGCGACAAACAAGGGTTCACCGCATTGTGCTTGATCGACGTGCTCGATTCCAGCACTCGCTCCGGCTTCCTGACGCTGGTCGCTTTTCTGATGATCGCGAGCGGGTTGCCCGACGGCTGGGCCGCGATGTCGGTTCCGCTCATCCTGATCGGCGGCATGGCAGGCAAGCTTGCCTGCGGCCTGCTTGCCGAACGCTTCGGCATCGTGCGCATGGTGGTCATCACCGAGATCGCCACCGGCTGCGGCATCCTCGCGACGCTGGTGCTGCCGACGCTTGGAGCATTCCTTCTGCTGCCGCTGGTCGGCGTGGTCTTGAACGGCACCTCGTCGGTACTTTACGGCACCATCGGCGACTTTGTGGACAAAGACCGCCTGCCGCGCGCCTTTGGCGCGATCTACACCGTCGGCTCGGTCTGCGGGATCGCCTCGCCTCTGGGCTATGGCTTTCTCGGCGACCTCTACGGCGTCGAGACCGCCATTGCCCTGATGGGCGTCCTGATCTTCCTTACCGTCCCAATGGCCTTCATGCTCCGGCCGGGGCGGGCGGCGAGGCTCGAAAGCGTTTAACCCGACGGTCCGTGACCAGTGACACCGGTAAAGCGCTAAAGCTTTACCGCGGAGGCCGCCAAGGCCGCGAAGGATTAACAATAATAATTCAAAAAAAGCGTTAAATCTGTTTGGAGTATCCGGACCACTGGCTTCCTTGTATGCCACCCTTGGCGCTACCTTCGCGACCTTGGGGTTTGTACCGATTGTTTTTCCTTGGCGCCCTCCGCGGCCTTGGCGGTGAGGCTTTTTTCTTCCTTGGCGTCCTCCGCGCCCTTCGCGTTAGAGCTTTTATTTTCCTTGGCGTCCCCTGCGCCCTTGGCGGTGAGGCTGTTATTTTCCTTGGTGTCCTCTGCGGCCTTGGCGGTGAGGCTTTGTTCTTCCTTAGCGCCCTCCGCGTCCTTAGCGGTAAGGCTTTTTTTGCTATCTGCGTCTAAGACACGTTTCATGGAGGTTTGAGTCTATTCACTATTCACCATTCACTATTCACTATTCACGCTCTTTGTCGGGAACGGGCCAGCGTCCTATAATGCCGCGTTGCGCTCGTAAAGGAGTGAAGAATGGCCAAGAGGCAAAGAATCAGCTACGTCCCGCTGGAGAAGATGACCCCCGAAATGCGCGCGGAGATGGAACGCTGCGCAAAGATGGGCACGCCGCGCCCCGAGAGCTCGGCGGTGCGCGCGCAGGTGCCGGGGGCGTTCTGGGCCTTCGCCAATTCCTGGCGCGATATCTTCCACACCGGCGTGTGCGACCACGCCATCAAGGAGCTCGCCCGCCTCTACGTCTCGCGCGCGGTTACCTGCGAGTTCTGTGGCAACCAGCGCTCGATCAAGGCCGCCGAGAGCGGCAACGTCAACGAGCGGAAAGTCGATGACCTGATTGACTTCGAGAAATCAACGAAGTACAACGATCGGGAAAAGGCCGCGCTTGCCTACGCCGAGGCAATCACGTGGCGGCTCGATACCGACGACCGTTTCTGGGAGCGGATGCACCAGCACTTCACCGAGCAGGAGCTAGTCGAGCTTGGGTGCTTCATCGCGCTCACGATGGGGCAGCAAAGCTGGCTGCGCCTGCTCAACATCGAGCATCACGAGGTCATGACGGGAACTTCGGCCTCGATGGCCCCGGGTTTCGAAACCGCCGAAGCTTTGGCCAAGGCCAAAGCTTCACCGGATTATTGGGCAAAGAAAAGCGCTTCTCAGCAGCGCCTTTCTTAACTAGAGCACGTCTCAAGAATCAAAACAACATCATGAATCTGTGTTTATCTGCGTTTATCTGCGGCCAGTATTGGATTCTTGACTTTTCGATTCGCGAATCACGCCATCAAGCGTCAGGCGGCATCTCGCTTGCGGCTCTCGTGAGCAGCAATTAGTTTCGGTACGCGCGACGCGCGTACCGAAACTTGGCCCTCGAACAAGCGCCGCTGTGTGCGATAGAACGCGCCCTGCTCTGCGTGCCACGCGCCGTCCTTCCGGTAAACGCTGGCCGCAACCGTGAGGATCCCCGAGGGCATAGCGATGCGGATCTCGGCAGCGGGATCGTTCGGGGAACGCGCCGCCTGGTTGACGAGGCTGCCTTCGATGCGTGCGGCGACCGCGGTGCACAGCGATACGGTCAACGGCAGCGCGCGATGCGGCTGGCCGTTCGAGATCATCCGCGCGGTCAGATCGATATTGCCGGCCTCGATCTTCTCACCGGCCAGTGTGGCCGCGTCCTGCGGGCCGGACACGAAACCGACGAACGGCACCGTGCGCTTTTCAGCCGCCTCTTCGGGCGTCCTGCCGATGCCCATGGCGACCGAAGCAGCGATGCGGATCGCCGCGAGCTTCTTCAACAGCTCGACGTTGCGGTCGAGCTCTTCGGGCATCTCGGTTCCCCTGATGCCGAGGTCCGCCGCGTTCAGAAAACAGGTCGCGTTGGCAGCATCGACAAGGGATGCCTTGAACTTGCCGTAGCCGGGCACATCCAGCGTGTCGACCACGTTGCCGGTTGGCAGGAGCTTGCCCGTCGTCGCGCCGCCGGGATCGCGGAACTCGAGCCTGACCGGCGCACCCGTGCCGGAGACGCCGGGGATCGCAAGATTCCCATCGACGGCCGACAAGCCATCGTCGAGCGCGAAGCGCGACCAGATCACCTTCTTCGTGTTGGTGTTGTGCACGCGCACCAGCGCTTCCTTGCCGGTCGCCTCGATGACGCCCTCGTCGACCGCGAACGGCCCCATCGCCGAGGACATGTTGCCGCAATTGCCGCTGTAATCGACCTTTGCTTCCTTCACCTGCACCTGCGCAAAGGTGTAATCGATATCGGCATCGGGCCGCGACGACGGCCCCACCACGCACACTTTGGAGAGCGAGGAAATACCGCCGCCCATGCCGTCCAACTGCCGGCCGTAAGGATCAGGGCTGCCGATCGCGGCGAGGAAGATCTCGTCCCACAGCTTGCGGTCGGCCGGCAGATCCTTCTGGTGAAACACGATGGCGTTGCTGGTGCCACCACGCATGAACACCGCTGGTATTTTCAGTTGCTTCATGACTCAAACCCTCAAAAGCGCGACCGGTGACCAGTGTACTACGACACCATGCTTCTGCCTTCTGCCTCCCCGTTTCAGCCCTCATCTCAAAAAATGGGTCCAACCCCCCGTTTTTCACGCGAAAGCTTTATCGCTAAGAACGCAGAGGCCGCGAAGGAGAATAACAGCTGTACCGCCAAGGACGCAGGGGCCGCCAAGGAGAATAACAGCCTTACCGCCAAGGGCGCGGAGGGCGCCGAGAAAGAAAGAAGCCTTACCGCCAAGGGCGCGGAGGGCGCCAAGGAACAATAATTAGTACAAACTCCAAGGTCGCGAAGGCAACGCTAAGGCCTGCATACAGGGGAGCCAGTGGTCGGGGCACCCGGGACAGACTCTCCGTATTTTTTGAATTTTTATTGGCAATCCTCCGCGCTCTCGGCGTCCTCTGCGTTAAAGCTTTTCTATTCCTCCGCGTCCTTGGCGCCCTCCGCGGTAAAGCTTTTCTGTTCCTCCGCGGCCTTGGCGGTGAAGCTTTAGCCCGTCACCGACATCACTCGTCACCTATCACTCGCCACCGGTCACCGGTCACTTGTGCGCCGCGCAATTATGCTCACCACTTTGCGGACCCCGGCAGGCGCGAGATCCTCGAACCGTGCAAGCAGCGCAAGCAGGTCCGAGACGCTCTTGCGGTCGAGGCCCACACGCAAGCAGTCGCGCAGCTTGACCGTGTGCTCCGCGTCCGTGAGCTCTTCCTGACCCCACGCGCCCTTGGGGCCGCGACAGGTCGCGCTCACGCGCGTCCCGCCGCGCAGCGTCACCTCGATCCTGACGTGCATCCCGCGCCAGTCGCCCGGAATTGAAGGGTCGTGCCGCATCTCGATCCTGCCCAAAAGTGCTTCCATGTCCGGCTTGAACCGCCGCTTGTCGCGGAACGAATCAATACTCACCTTCCCGTCGAGGAGCGCCGCGGCCGCTGTGTACTGGAAGCTGAACTTGCTGTCCAAGCCCGTCGCAGGGCGCGGACGGTCGATGTAATGCATGGCTGGGTTGGTGATGACGACGCGCTCGATCGCCCGGGGATCGGTGATCCGTTCGCGCGCCTCGAGCGCTGCGCGAATCACCCAGTGCGTCGCGAACTGCGATGGAAAACACTTGATCGCGAAGCCGGGATCGACAATGCGGAACGGCTGGCCGTAAGCCAGCAGTCGCTGCGCATCGAAGCGCTCCGGGAAGAAAGTCGCCGCGAAGCCGCGCGGCGCCTCGAAGATCGCGGCATTGGCGGTGAAGCCGCGGCCCGCGAGCAGTGCCGCGTCGAGCCCGGATGCTGCGGCGTACCCGCAGTGCGTCGCCTTGGTCATTGAGCCGATGTTGGGGAGTAAAGAACCGGCGCGCGACGCGGCGATACCCAGCGCATGGGCAAGCTGCGACTCATCGAGACCGAGCAGATGCGCGGCCGTTACGGCGGCCCCCATCACTCCGGAAATTCCCGGCGGGTGGAACCGCAGGCGTTCGGGCTCGAACTGATCGGCCGCGAACTGGATACGGCCCTGGATTTCCATCCCCTTCGCGATTGCCGCAACCACCTCGCGCCCGCCGTGACGGCGGGCTTCAGCGAGGGCGATGCCAACCGGGAGCGTTGGCGAAACGGCGTGCGTCGGGGGCAGCCACATCGGCTCGAAGTCGAGAACGTGGGTCGCGACGCCATTCACGTATGCCGCCTGCACGGTCGAGGTCCGGAAACCGTAACCCCAGACCGACGACTGGCGCGCACCGCCCTGCGCAGCGACGTGCGCCGCAAGCAGCTTCACGGGCGTTTCTCGCGCACCGGCCACTGCGACGGCGATGCCATCCATGATCGCGCGCTTCGTGCCTCGCACGCAGTCGGCGCCCAGCGTGTTGGCGCGGGTTGCCGTAATAAGACGGCAGAGCTGGTCCGTGACGCCCATCGTACCGCCTTGGCCTAGAAGCTATCCCAAAATACAGATTAAAACCGCCGACTGACGCCAATCCACGGTCGTGAATTGTGAAACGTCAATCGTGAATCGGAAGAGCAAGAACATTTAGCCGCAGATAAACGCAGATAAAAAAGCCTTACCGCCAAGGGCGCCAAGGAAAATAACGGCCTCACCGCTAAGGACGCGGAGGGCGCTAAGGGTGACAGATTCAGGAACGAGTGGTAAGGACGCCTCCAAATAGACACGCCGCGTTTTTGAAATCATATTTGTAACTCTCCGCGACCTTAGCGTCCTTTGCGGTGAAGCTTTTCTGTTCCTCTGCGGCCTTGGCGACCCCCGCGGTAAAGCTTTAGCGCATTACGGGTAGCACTGGTAACTCACCATTGGGCGCTTTGCACTGGTAATCAGATCGCCTGACGCTGCGATGCTAATGGTGGAGTCTGTTCCGCAGTCTCGCCTTCGTCGAACCGCAAGTATTCTGGACCGAGCGCGTCCACCGTCGTGCACCCGAGTAACGCCATTACGCGGTCCACCTCGCTCTTCAGCAGGTCGAGCGCCCGCAGCACGCCTTCCTCCCCGCCGGCGCTCGCCCCGTAGAGCGTCGCCCGTCCGAGAAACACCATATCCGCGCCGAGCGCGAGCGCTTTTACGATGTCCGTCCCGCGCCGGAAACCGCCGTCCACCATGATCGCCAACCGGTCGCCCACCGCTGCGACGATCTGCGGCAGCATCTCGATAGGCGAAGGCGCCCCGTCGAGCTGGCGCCCGCCGTGGTTCGACACGAAGATGCCGTCGGCGCCGTAGCTCGCAGCGAGCTGAGCGTCCTCGACCGTCAGAATCCCCTTTACGAGCAGCCTCTTCGGCCACAGCTTGCGCAGCCAGGCGAAGTCCTCCCAGTTGAGCGCATCGCGGCGCTCGCGGAAACCCGTGAGCGTGGTCGAAACGATCTTGCCACCGACATTGACGTCGAGGTTCTGGAACCGTGGGATGCCCGAAGTCAGGAGCGTCCGAAGGAACACGCCCGCAAGCCAGCGCGGGTGCAGCAGGCCGTCGAGGACATTCTTCGGCCCGAGACGCAACGGAATCTCGAACTTGTTGCGGCGGTTGAACTCGCGGTTGCCCGCGACCGGAATGTCGGTTGTCATCACGAGCGCCTCGAATCCCGCCGCCAGCGCGCGCTTTACCAGCCGCTCGGCCGTATCCAGGTCCTTCGACATGTAGAGCTGGAACCACAGCGTCCCGGCGGCTTCCTGGATGACACGCTCCATTGGCACGAACGACGCGGTGGACAGCACGCATGGGAGATTCGCGCGCCGCGCAGCACGGGCAATCCTTACGTCCGCGTCGAAGCAGTACATGCCGGACGCGCCGGTGGGTGCAACGCCGAAAGGCGCGTCGAAAGTTTTGTCCCAGAGCATCGTCTTCTGCGATCGCTTCGACACGTCCACCAGCGTGCGCGGCTGGAACCGGATGTGCTCGAAGGCGGAGCGATTGGCGGCAAGGGTGACCTCCTCTTCCGCGCCCCGCTCGAGGAAATCGTAGGCGATGCGCGGCAGCCGGGCGGCGGCGATCCGGCGCAAGTCCTCGATGTTGTACGCTTCGCGGTAGTTCACGTTCTGGACGCCGCGCGCCATACGCGCGGCCTGATGAATTTCAGCGTTTGTTCAAAGTCGGGTTATTCTAATGTAAAAATGGCGCTGCGCCGAAGACGGCGTTTTTGCGATTGAAGTCCAGAATATGAGAGGTGCGCCGTCTTCGCCACTTTCGATTCCCGATTTACGACTAGCGGGCTCAGAAACGAAACTGCAGCCGCCGATGAAAACCGATGAAAATCAAACCCAAACCAATTTAGCCGCAGATAAACGCAGATAAACACAGATATTTATTTTCAAAGAACAAACAAACCAAGGACCCATTCAATTCGGCGCGGATAGAAACGCACTTTTTTTAAAGATTGTAATGTTCCTTATATCCGTGTCCATCTGCGGCTAGCCGGGGTGCTCTCGGCTTTTTCGCTTTTTGTATATTCTCATCTGCGTTTATCTGCGTTTATCTGCGGCTAAAGTTCTCGATTTTCCGATTTACGATTCACGATTCACGGTCCTATGGCCTTAGCGAAAATTGTCTCCGGTGGCCAGACCGGCGTCGACCGCGGTGCGCTCGATGCCGCACTAAACGCGGGATTCCCCTGCGGCGGCTGGTGTCCGCCAGGCCGCTGCGCCGAGGATGGCGTCATTCCCCAGCGCTACCCGATGACCGAGCTTGACCGGGGCGGCTACAGCGAGCGCACACTCAGGAACGTGCTCGAGAGCGACGGGACCGTCATCCTCTGCCGCGATGAGATCGAGGGCGGGACTGGCCACACGCGGGATTGCTGCATGGCGCGCGGCAAACCGCTCCTCGTGATCGATGCAGCGCAGGCCGGCACCCGCAAGGCCGGGGCGGAGATCAGCGCCTTCATCGAGCGCGAGAACATTGCGGCTCTCAACGTGGCCGGACCGCGCGCGAGCAAATGGCCCCACGCACAGGACTACGCCAAGGCGGTGCTTGCGCTCGTGCTTGCACCGATCGCAACACCGCGGGCCTCGCGGCCGAACTGACACCGCGGGTCCGTCATGTATCAGATCACGCTAATCACGCTGATCACGCAAGCCTGCCACATGGGCAGCCGCGTGATCGCCTCGCTGTTTGCGATCGAGCTGGGTGCCAACCCCTTCATGATCGGCGCGCTGATCTCGATCTATTCGCTTTTTCCGGTGCTCTGCGCCGTCTACTCGGGGCGCCTATCGGATCGCCTGGGCACGCGCCGCCCGATGCTGGCCGGCTTGGGCGTGCTGGGTGCCGGCCTGCTGGTGCCGTTCCTCGTTCCCACCCTTCCCGCCCTGTACGTATCCTCGGCTTTGATCGGCGTGGGGTTCGTCTTCTTCAACGTCTCCAACCAGAACCTGGCCGGCGGGCTCGGACCGCCCGAGCAGCGCACGCGCAACTTCAGCACCCAGGCCCTCGGCTACGCGGGCGGCCATCTTGTGGGCCCTGTGACTGCCGGTTATGCCATCGAGTACGTCGGCTTCACCCGCGGTTACCTAATTTTTGCGCTGCTCATGCTCCTACCGGTCATCGTGCTGGTTTTTAACAAGGCCCTGTACCTGCCGCCCCAGCCTGCGACCACTGAACGCAGAAGCACGCTCGACCTGTGGCGTGCACCCGCGCTGCGACGCGCGGTGATCGTCGGTGGGCTCATGACGACGGGCTGGGATCTCTACACGTTCTACGTGCCGATCTACGGGCATTCGATCGGCCTGTCCGCCTCCACCATCGGCAACATACTCGGCATGTTCGCCGCCGCAACGTTCGTCGTGCGGATCGCGCTGCCCGTGTTCACGCGCCGCTTCGGCGTCGAGCCCGTGCTAAGTGCCGCCATGTTCACAGGTGCGGTGCTGTTTCTGCCCTTTCCCCTGGTGGATATCGTGCCCGTGCTGTTCATGCTCTCGTTCGGAATCGGTCTTACGCTGGGATGCGGGCAGCCGCTCACGCTCACCCTTGCGTACAACAACTCCCCGCCGGGACGCTCGGGCGAGGTCACGGGATTACGCCTCTTCATCAATAACGTCACGCACATCGGCGTGCCGCTGGCCGCCGGCGCCCTGGGCGCGGCGCTCGGCGTTGCGCCCGTCTTCTGGACGAGCGCCGCGATCCTGTGTGTAACCGGCCATCTCACGCGCAAGACTGCGGCTGCAGTAGCATGACGCGAATCTATCTTCTACGTGCTGGTGTATTGCCACTCCATCGGG
>JAOTVX010000027.1 GCA_029863175.1 Betaproteobacteria bacterium
CTCAGATATTGGCTACTAGACAGGCAGTGTCCGCTTTCGGCCCGCAGCGGGCATACAACACCGCCCTCCAATTTGACGCGATTGACTCTTCGCCCGTCGCAGCATAGATTGCGGGTTCGTGAAAAAATGGTGTTTGAAAACCCTACACCTATACCCTCGCATGGAAAAGGAACTCGTAGGGAAGTACACGATGCCCGGTATCGGCTTCGGGACGCTGGGCAACGTCGGCGATGCCGGCAGCGCGCTCGTCGAAGCGGCGCTCGCCGAGGGCTACCGGTACATCGACACATCCAGGTACTACGGCAACGAGGAGGCGGTCGGGAGGGCATTGGCGCGTTCTTCGGTCCCGCGCGGTGACATCTGGGTGACAACAAAGCTCCTGCACCCCAAGACGCCGCCGCAGCCGGACGTCGCTTTCGAGCTGGACAAGAGCCTGCGCCTCCTGCAAACGGACTATGTCGATCTCCTCCTGATCCACTGGCCCAACCCGGAAGTGTCGTTGGAGTGGGCCCTGGGTGAGTTTGCAGCGCTGCGCGAGCAAGGCAAGGCGCGTACGATTGGCGTGTCCAACTTCCCGACGGCCCTGTTGCGGCAGGCCCTGGAGATCGTCGGCGACCTGGCGGCCAACCAGGTCGAGTACCACCCCTACCTGAACCAGCGCCCGCTCCTGGAACTGATGCGCGAGCGAGGGCTCGTGCTGATCGCCCATTCGCCGCTCGCCCGCGGGGCGGTCTTGAACGACCCGGTCCTGCAGGAGATCGCCAAGCGGCGGCGGTTGAGCGTCGCGCAAATCGCGCTGCGGTGGCTCGTGCAGCAGGAACGGGTCGTCGCCATCCCCGGCGTCCTGAATGTCGAACAGTTGCGCGAAAACCTGAAGGTCCTCGAAGTCACGCTCACGAACGACGAGATGGCCGCTATCTCGGCGTTGGCCCGCGGAACACGAATTGTCGACCCGCCGCACAGTCCGGCCTGGGACTCTGCATGAGTATCTGGGGGGCATTACCTTATCCACAATCCAAGCAACGGCATACGAGACGGCAAGCGCAATTACGATTCAGACATAAGTGGTTTGTGGGAAAGGTAGTGGGAGTTAACGTCACGTCACTCTTTTCCGCTCGACCGATTGGCCCATTCATTAGGAGTGCGTCGAAGCAGGACGAGCGATGGGACGAGATCAGGAAACAGCTCTGCGCTGACCTCAAGTTAACTGACGTAATCGTTACCGCGCACCACACACCCCGCTGCGGCGGGGTTTTTGCTTGGGGCGCGGGCCGGACGGCCATAAAGTTTGCGTTAGGTCGATAAGGTTGCGAAAAAGGATGATTGCCCTACCGCAAAGGGGATGCTTGTCCCATTCGCAATCGTGAGCGTCAGGCGTATGTTTACAGACTACGCGTTTAATCAAATGTGGGGGTATAGCTCAGTAGGGAGAGCGCTTGCGTAGCATGCAAGAGGCCACTGGTTCGATTCCGGTTACCTCCACCAGCAACACCCGTTAACCTCAATCAGCCGTAACTACACACCCCGTTGCGGCGGGCTTGGGCAAACTTAACGCATCAGCGTGAAGGGCGGAAAATGACACAACCACAAAAAAGAAGAGACCAGCGGGTCGATACCGCACTGCTGGTGTTCCTAGAGAACGTTAGGGGCGTCACGCGCGACGTGAGCGCCTCGGGCGCGTTCTTCTGGACAAGCGGCACGTATGCGCCCGGGGAGTCAATCAGCTTTGCGATAGAACTCAAAACGGCCGGGGGCAGGATGATGCGGAAATGCCAAGGAGCCGTCGTCCGCACCGAAACGCTCGCTCACATGGTCGGTGTGGCGGCGAGGATCACCGAATCGACGATGGAGTCTGCGTAGACGTGATGTCATACGCATAGAAGTATAAGCGGCTCGTCCTAGAGCTCCCGCGTAACACGTCTCAGCACTTACACACACCCCGCTTCGGCGGGGTTTTTGTTTGTGGTGACGTGTCGAGGCGCTGCGAGGGCGCGTCGCGTCCAGGCCGTCAGGTGCAGCCCCTGATTAGGTGCACACGTACCATGGAAGCGTGAACTCTATTGTGGAATCTTTGCGCTCGGATTCGGCGAGCATCCGTCGCATCGTGTCTGTGAACTCCGGTGATAGAAAGTGCTCGCCCTTCATCCCAGGCAAATGTCGTGCGCTTGAAACTAACCTGACATATTCCGCGTCGGGAATTCCCGCGCCCAGCTCAATGTCCGCCCGAAGCGCGTTCCAGGGTACCCACCTGAGTCGGGAACGCTTCTTTGACACCACAGTTGCCTCCGGACAAGGGCGCTCGTCACCTTCCAGGACATGCGGTTCAATTCGTGGCACGCGGGCGAAGTAGGAAACATGCGTTGGGTTCTCCCAGGGTTGTTGGATCAGTAGCAGGCAGGATGTTGCCGCGACACGCACGACACGGCCCACTATCTCAGCGGCGTCAGAGGGCCAGGATAGCGCGAGAGCCAGCGTAGCCATGAGCAGGTTAGTCATACCGGGTTGTTGCAAAAACACCGACACGGACACGCTTTTGGCATAATAGTTGGTGTGCAATAGCAGCTCAAAAGCAGCTCCCATGATAGGGTGATTCGTCCTATCGAAATTAGGGGAGCCCGCTCAGGGGGGCGACGCATTTGGGGGGAGTAGGCTGATTGAGCTTTATTGGCTTTCCTCTTAAGGGGGGCACATGGTCGGACGTACGAATAAATTAAAAGACAAGGTCGGCACGTTGCATAGCGGCGGTCACAACCAAGAATCGCCGACTGCAGACTGGGTTCGCACGGCGGCGATCATTGCCGCGGTGAACAGGCAAGTTGAACTGGAATCGCAGTGGCGGCTTCCCGAAGAGTTTTCGGCTAGGGACATCGACGTCGTTCGTGTGCGGACGCTGTCCAGCCAGATCTGATGCTTCACCAGGGGCGTTAATTATGCGCTGTCTTTTCACACATAAGTGGAGTGGAAAGATCTTCGATAGGTCTGTTGCTCCTTACAGAACATGTACACGGTGCGGAACGATGCAGCGCTGTATTTACCGTTTTTTTTGGAGAAATATACATATAACTTGGGAGACAATGAGAGAGCGTAGATACATTAAGTCGGAGCAAATCCGGATTGTTCGGGAACCCTCCTCTCGACTCGACCAATTGGCCCACTCCTTAGGACTGTCTCGAAGCAGGACGAGCGATAGGACGGGATCAGGAGAACGCTCCGCGCTGACCTAAAGTTAGCTGGCTAACCGTTACTGCCAACCGCACACCCCGCTTCGGCGGGGTTTTTGTTTATGCTGCTATGGATTCTCTGCGCCACGTTCACCGACGGCACCGGGCATTGTTGCGCTAGGTCAATGTTGGTGCGAAAAAGGACGTTGTTTCGTCCCCAATGAATGACTGTCCTATTTGCAAAGATGAGAGTTAGGCGGATAGTCATCCGAGTAAGTCTCGACTGACCGTAACAATCGATGAGGAGAAGCCATGGCTGCACAAAGCAAGTATCCAATCGTCCTGAGCAACATCGAATCGGTCCCCGGACGGGAGATCGTTGAGTTCTACGGCGTAGTAACCGGCAATACCGTGCGCGCCAAGCATGTCGGCCGCGACATCATGGCGGGGCTGAAGAACATCGTGGGCGGTGAGCTGGCCGGCTACACGGAGCTGTTGCAGGAATCGCGGCAGGAAGCCACCGAACGCATGATCGAACAGGCACAGTCGATGGGCGCCAACGCGGTGATCAACGTGCGTTATGCGACCAGTTCCGTCGCCCAGGGTGCAGCCGAACTTTTCGCCTACGGCACCGCCGTGCGTCTGGCGTAGGAGACCCGTCATGACTGCATACTTCGATGTGATAGTAAACTTCGGTCTGCCGTTGATGCTGCTGATCGTCGCGTACTCGGTGGGCACCTATCTGGAGCGGAAACACTTTGAGGATATCCGCGCGCGTGAGGCCAGGCTGCAGGGTTTTCCAGTCATCAGCTTCGGCACGGTGCCTGCCGATTGGAAGATTACCTCTACGGAGCTGGTTGCCGGCAGCGTAGTGGTGTCGTTGGACTATTTCAAAAGGATCATCGCGAGCCTGCGCGGGCTGATCGGTGGGCGCATCAAAACCTATGAACCGCTATTGGATCGGGCGCGCCGCGAGGCGCTGCTGCGAATGATTGAGGATGCCAAGGGACGCGGTTACGATGCGGTGGTAAACGTTCGCCTGGAAACGTCGCGGTTGGCCAGCGCCCGGCGCAATGGCAAGGGCACGGCTGGCGTTGAGATGCTGGCCTTCGGCACTGCCGTCTCGTTTGCCGGCCGATAGTCAATGCGGCACCGGCGGCGATGAAGTACGTTTCCAAGGCGCCGCCCTCGGACGACATCAATGTCAGTCCGGAGCATCCGCTCAAGGAAGCGGCGATTCTGATATCTGGGCTCACTGCGGTTTTCACGCTGCTCGCAGCGGCGCTGATTTTCTTCGTCGACTTGGTGGTGTTCTTCGTGCCTCCCGAAACGGAGGCGCGGTTGTTCGCCTCCTGGTGGCCGATCGATCTGTATTCCACTGAGGCTGAAGATCCGCGGGCGAGTGCGACGCGTGCACTACTCGAGCGCCTGGCGCGGCATTGGCCCGATTCAGCCTATACATTCCGCCTGGGGGTCATGGAAGATGACAGCCCCAACGCCATGGCGCTGCCGGGCGGCTTGATCGTGGTGACCACGGGACTCCTGGATCGAGTAGGAACCGAGAATGAACTGGCTTTCGTGCTCGGACACGAGTTAGGGCATTTTCAGAACCGCGACCACATCCAAGCGCTCGGCCGCGGTATTGCGCTTAGCATGATGGTTGCGGCCATCGGTAGCGGTGACGGTGGCGGTGCGCTTGGCCTTACCGTTGCAGATCTTACGCTGCGTGGCTTCAGTCGCGCCCAGGAAGGCGCGGCCGACCGTTTCGGGCTTGAAATTGTCCAGCGCGAGTACGAGCACGTGAACGAATCCTGGGGGTTCTTCGACCGGCTGCTTGAGGAGGATGCCACCTCTCGTGATCTGCTCATCTATCTCTCCACACATCCATCCGCGGACGATCGCATCGCGACTCTCAAAGCGTACGCGCGAGAACGTGATTGGCCTCTAACGGGGCCAACAGCGTTGCCGGCTTGGCAAGCTGCTCACGAAGATTGAAGGCCCGCAACCCCCTCGAAAGTCCCGCTCCGGCCGTCTCTCCCCGGGCGGCGGTGCCAGAAGGGCAAGCCGTCACCGCTGGTCGTTGACCATCACCCCACGCTCCCGGAGCAGCCGCGCGATTTCTTCGGCGTTGCTCGCCAATAGATGGCTCGGACGCATGTCTCCCTTCCACCCAGCGCGGTACGAGATCTCCCAAACCTGCACCGTGAAGGCCGGCCAGCCAAAGAACTCCCAAATCTGCTTCGCCAAACCGTCAAATTCGACGGCCTTGGCCTTGGCGGCCCTCGCCTTGGTGTCGGTGAGCATCGCGCCTCCTGACGGTATTTAGGCGGCTCAGAGAACCGATACCGTCCAGGGAAACCGGATGCAAGGGGCCGCAGTGGGCCGCTAGGGTGCTACTTTCCCCTATGGAAGCGGGGCGTTGGCTTTGAGGCTGGGACGGACTGGGACGCCTCGGAAAGCCGCTCGACGTAACGCGCGAGCATGTCCACTTCCAGATTGACCCGGTCCCCCGCGCGCAGCCCGCTGAGGTTGGTTGCGGCGAGGGTATGCGGTATGAGGTTTACCACGAACTCGGCTCCTTCGACATCGTTGATCGTCAGGCTGACGCCATTCACGGCAACCGAACCCTTCCGGGCAATGTACTTCGCCAGCTCGCGCGGCGCGGAAATCGCAAGCAGCCGGTTGTCGCCGGCCGGCTCGAATCGGGCCACACGGCCGACGCCATCCACGTGACCAGCCACGAGATGCCCTCCGAGCCGGTCCGCAAGCCGCAAGGCCTTCTCCAGGTTGACCCGGTCGCCGACAGCGAAGCCTGCGGTGCACGCGAGTGTCTCGTGCGACACGTCGGCCCCGAATTCCGCCGCAGCGAGGGCCACAATCGTGAGGCACACGCCGTTCACGGCAATGCTGTCGCCCACCCCAACGTCGCCAAGATCCATTTCGCCGCTCGCCAGGCGCAACCGCAGCCCCCCGGCCCCAGGGGCAGCCGCCGCTACCGAACCGACCGCGGCCACGATGCCAGTGAACATTATACGAACCTCGCTAAAATACGAATATCTGCCCCAATCATGCGTAAATCCCGAATTTCAAGGGCCCGGCGACCCGCGAGATCCTGCAACTCCGGCAGGTCGAACATTCCGCGCGCAGCGTCACCGAGAAGGCTCGGCGCGAGGTAGACCACCAGCTCATCGACGAGGCCCGCGGCGATCAGCGATCCGTTGAGCTTGTGGCCCGCCTCGACGTGCACCTCATTGATCTCCCGGCGAGCCAGTTCCTGCAGGAGCTGAGCCAGCTCGACCTTGCCTGCGCCGTTAGGTATCACGACGACCTCCGCGCCCTTCGCGCTTAGCGCGGCGATCGCCTCACGATCCTCGCGCGCGCCCGCGATCAGCACGCCACCCCCTTCCAGTACCCGCGCCGCTGGCGGAAGCTCGAGCCGGCTGTCCACCACCACGCGCAAGGGCTGGCGGCTCGTCTCCACCTCTCTCACGGTGAGCCGTGGATCGTCATCGCGAACGGTGCCGATGCCGGTCAGCACCGCGCACGCACGCGCGCGCCAGTGATGAGCGTCGCGGCGTGCGTCCTCGCCGGTGATCCACTGGCTGCGTCCGTTGTTGAGGGCGGTCTTGCCGTCGAGACTCGCCGCGAGCTTCATTCGCACCCACGGCCGCCCGCGCGTCATACGGCTGGCAAACCCTATGTTGAGCTCGCGCGCCTCGGCCTCGAGCAACCCGACGCCCGCAGCGACCCCGGCTTGGCGCAGCCGCTCGAGCCCCTGTCCGCTCACCAGCGGGTTGGGGTCCTTGATCGCCGCCACCACCCGCGCTACGCCGGACCCGATCAGCGCCTCCGTGCACGGACCGGTGCGACCCTGGTGCACGCAAGGCTCAAGCGTAACGTAAGCCGACGCGCCGCGCGCCCGCAGACCCGCCGTCTCGAGCGCGCTCACCTCGGCATGCGGCCCACCGGCCCGCTCGTGCCAGCCCTCCCCGACGATTGCGCCATCCCGCACGATAACGCAGCCCACGCGAGGGTTGGGCGCCGTCGTATAGAGGCCGTGGTGCGCGAGCTGCAGCGCGCGGGCCATATAGCGATGATCGTCAGCCGAAAACACGGTGACTAGGCGACTGAGTAACTAGATGACTAAGAGCGTCCAACAAAATCAAAAACATTCGCCGCGGATAAACGCAGATAAACGCCGATGAAAATCGACGAAACCTAATATGGTCTGGGGAATTGGTTCTATCGGCGTCCATCGGCGGCTTAAGGAGTGTGCGGGATTTCCTTTCTCGCTTCTACCTGACCAGGCAAACGATAACGCAAACTGGTTTCACTCTTTCACTTGGTGCCTAGCCGCTTGATCACTCGCCTTCCCTCTTGCGCCAGGGAGGAGGTGTCTGCACTTCCTTGATCACGTCCCGGAAGTCGTCGACTCCCTGGAAGCTGCGATAGACCGAGGCGAAGCGGATATAGGCGACCTCGTCGAGCCTGTGCAGCTCGCGCATCACCATTTCGCCGATGCGGCGCGAGTCGATCTCACGCACGCCGAGCGCGAGCACGTCCTGGGTGATCGTGGCAACGGCCTCGTCCACGAGCTGGGTCGGCACCGGCCGCTTGTGCAGCGCCCGCATGAAACCCGTGCGCAACTTCGCGAGGTCGAACTCGGCGCGGCTGCCATCCTGCTTGACCAGCTGCGGCATGCGCAACTCCACCGTCTCATAGGTGGTGAAGCGCTTGTTGCACGCCACGCACTTGCGCCGGCGGCGAATGCTCTCGCCATCGTCGCTGTCGCGCGAGTCAATGACCTGCGTCTCGCCCGACTGGCAGAACGGACACCTCATAAATACCGTTCAAGGTTCAAGCAAAGTTGGACGACTCACAAATACGAAGTTCCCCGCTTGGACTTTGAACCCGGAACACGGAACCTGGAACCTGGAACCTGGAACTTGGAACGGGCATCAGCCATAGACGGGAAACTTGGCGCACAGCTTCTTCACCTCGCCTGCCGTGTGTTTGAGCACCTTCTCGTCAGCCGGCGCCGTGAGCACATCCGCGATGAGGTTAGCGATCAACTCGGCCTCGATTTCCTTGAAGCCGCGCGTGGTCATGGCCGGGGATCCGATGCGCACGCCGCTGGTAATCATCGGCTTCTGCGGATCGTTCGGCACGGCGTTCCGATTAACGGTGATACCGACCTGGCCAAGGGCGTTTTGCGCGTCGCGCCCCGTAATCCCCTTATCGCATAGATTGACCAGGAACATGTGGCACTCGGTGCGCCCGGAGACAATCCGGAAGCTCCGTTCATGCAGCGCTTTGGCCATCACCCGGGCATTGTCCAGCACCTGCTCCTGGTAGGCCTTAAATCCCTTCGTCATGGCCTCCTTGAAGGCGAGCGCCTTGGCGGCGATCACGTGCATAAGCGGACCGCCCTGCGTACCGGGGAACACCGCAGAGTTGAGCACCTTCTCGTGCTGGGCATCCGCCAGTATCAGACCTCCGCGCGGCCCGCGCAGCGTCTTGTGCGTCGTGCTCGTCACAAAATCGGCGATCCCGACCGGGCTCGGGTAGAGCCCAGCGGCGACCAGCCCGGCGTAATGCGCGATGTCCGCCATCAGGAGCGCGCCAGTCTTGTCGGCAATGGCTTTGAACCGTTTCCAGTCGATAACGAGCGAATAGGCGGAGGCGCCGGCCACAATCAGCTTGGGCTTCTTGACGTGAGCGAGTTCCTCCACCTCGGCGTAATCGATCGCCTCGGTTTCCGGATTCAGGCCGTAGGTAACCGCATCGTAGTAGCGCCCGCTCAGGTTCACCGGTGCGCCGTGAGTGAGATGACCGCCAGCATCGAGCGCCATGCCTAGAATCACATCGCCGGGATGCAGCACGGCGTAGTACACCGCGGCGTTCGCCTGGGCCCCTGAATGCGGTTGCACGTTCGCATAACCTGCGTGGAACAGCTTCTTTGCACGGTCGATCGCAAGCTGCTCGGCAAGGTCGACGAATTCGCAGCCACCGTAGTAGCGTTTGCCGGGATAACCTTCCGCGTACTTGTTGGTAAGCACACTGCCCTGCGCCAGCATCACGCGAGGACTCACGTAATTCTCGGACGCGATGAGCTCGATATGATCTTCCTGCCGCTGGCGTTCCAGCTCGATCGCGCGCGCGAGCTCGATGTCGATGCTTTGGATGGTGTCCTTTGTTGAATACATGCGGTAAGCGTCCTGGGATCGGTGTCCTGCCGCCTAAACCGTTGATTTTAGCACCGAAGCACAGCCACGGGGGCATGCGCGGAGGCCGGCGCCGGTTGCCTTGGCCCGCTGAACCCGTTCCGGCAAAATCCTGAGCTTCCTCCCGGCCTTCGGTGACCATGCGCCTCCTGCTCGCCTGCTCGTGCTGGATCGATGCGCTCAACGAGCGCGTGGGTCGCTACGCTTCGTGGCTGGTGCTGGCCTGCATCCTGATCAGCGCCGCCAATGCCATCGCGCGCTACGGCTTCAACTTGAGCTCAAACGCGTTCCTCGAGATCCAGTGGTACCTCTATTCGATTGTGTTTCTCTGCGCAGCCGGCTACACCCTCAAGCACAACGCGCACGTGCGGATCGACATCGTCTCCGCGCGCCTATCGGACCGGGCGCGGGCGTGGGTCGATCTGTTCGGCGGGCTGTTCATGCTGTTGCCGGCCGCCACGATCATCCTCTGGTTCGGCTGGAGCGCGTTCCTCGAGTCCTATCGCATCGACGAAATATCCAGTGACGCAGGCGGTCTCCTGCGCTGGCCGATCAAGTTCATCGTCCCGCTCGCCTTCCTCCTTCTCATCCTGCAAAGCGTATCCGAGACCATCAAGCGCATCGCCTTCCTGCGCGGAATGGCCTCTGCGGAACAAACGGAGAGCGATCCAAGGCGCGAGATTTAATTGGAGCGTGTGGCAAGAATCGAAAAACATCATTAGCCGCAGATAAACGCAGATAACCGCTGATCAAATCCGCTAATCGTGACTCGTGATCAACCGAACGTCGTAGTGTGACCCGTGTCGATCTTTCCATTCACGATTCACGATTCACGGGGTGTAGGGCATGGCATTTGAGTTGATGGCCCCTCTGATGTTCGCGAGCCTGGCCGTGCTCCTGCTCCTCGGCTATCCGGTTGCGTTCGCGCTCGCGGCCAATGGCCTGCTTTTCGCCTTCATCGGCTTCGAACTGGGCCTGTTGCAACCGGAGCTGCTCCAGGCTCTGCCGCAACGGTTGTTCGGCATCATGCAGAATCAGCTGCTGCTCGCTATTCCCTTCTTCACATTCATGGGACTGATCCTGGAGCGAAGCGGCATGGCCGAGGACCTTCTCGACACGATTGGCCAGCTCTTCGGTCCGGTTCGCGGCGGCGTCGCCTATGCCGTGATCTTCGTCGGCGCTCTGCTCGCAGCGGCGACTGGCGTGATTGCGGCGTCCGTCATCGCCATGGGCCTAATCTCGCTGCCGATAATGCTGCGCTACGGCTATTCGCGCCGACTCTCGACTGGCGTGATTTGCGCCTCGGGGACGCTTGCCCAGATCATTCCGCCGTCGATAGTGCTCATCGTACTCGCGGACGTGCTCGGCGCCTCGGTGGGCGACATGTACCTTGGAGCACTGGGGCCCGCGGCGGTTCTGGTCAGTCTGCTCGCGCTCTACGTCGCACTGGCGTCATGGTTCAACCCTGAGGCGGCGCCCGCCTTGCCGCCCACCGCCCGCACGCTCGCAAGCTGGCCGCTCTACCGACATGCCCTGTTCGTCATGATGCCACCACTCGTATTGATCTTCCTCGTGCTGGGCTCGATCTTCATGGGCGTCGCAACACCGACCGAGGGCGGCGCCATGGGCGCCGTCGGTGCGCTGGCGCTGGCAGGGGCAAAGCGGCGGCTCGGGTTCCGCATGCTGCGCGAAGCACTGGACTCGACCACACGGCTCGCGAGCTTCGTTATGTTCATCCTCATCGGATCGACCGTTTTCGCGCTCGTGTTCCGCGCCGTCGACGGTGACTTGTGGGTGGAGCGGCTCTTCATGATGCTGCCGGGTGGGGTGTGGGGATTCATCATCACCGCCAACATCCTGATCTTTGTCCTTGGTTGTTTCCTCGATTTTTTTGAAATTGCCTTCATCCTGCTGCCCTTGCTCGGGCCGGTCGCGGCCAAGTTCGGGCTCGATCCGGTGTGGTTCGCCATCATGATCGGCCTCAACCTGCAGACCTCGTTTCTGACGCCCCCGTTCGGATTCTCGCTTTTCTACTTGCGCAGCGTTGCACCGGCCTACATCAAGACCAGCGAAATATACCGCGGCATCATTCCCTTCGTATGCATACAACTAATCGCGCTTGCGATCGTGATCGGCTTTCCGCGACTGGTGACCCACGTGACCGAGCGCGCCCGGCCGGACCCGTCGACCATCGAGATTCGGATCCCGTCAATCGACTTGGGCACTGGTAAGGGATCGAGGCAGGAACGCCCAGCCGACGGTCAAACAAGCGAGGAAGACAAGGCCGCCGCGGAGATTGAGCGCTTACTCCGCGAAAATCGCTGACGGGTGATAAGTGATGAGGGTAAAGAGCCCCACTGCGCGGGAATCTTATCACTCATCACTCATCACTCATCACTCATCACTCATCACTCATCACCCGTCAGCGATCACGCCGTTGCTGGCGTGAGCCCGGCCCTTTTCACTCCTTTGACTCCCCGCAAACCGTCGATATCGAAACGATACCGACGCCCTAGGTCTTGAGCCGGTATCCGGTCCTGAAGATCCACGCCACGATCGCCAGCGAGACGGCCAGGAAGACGCCGGTCATGGCAAGGCTGATGCCGACACTGACATCGGCGAGCCCGTAGAAGCTCCACCGAAAACCGCTGATGAGATAGACCACGGGATTGAACAATGTGACCGCCTGCCAGAAGGGCGGCAGCATGCCGATGGAGTAAAAGCTGCCGCCCAGAAAGGTCAGCGGCGTAATGATGAGGAGCGGTATCAACTGCAGCTTCTCGAAGCTGTCGGCCCAGATACCGATGATGAAGCCGAAGAGGCTGAACGTCACCGAGGTCAGCACGAGGAACAGGATCATCCACCACGGATGCTCGATCCGGAGTGGCACGATCAGCGCCGCAGTCGCCAGGATGATCAAGCCGAGAACGATCGATTTGGTCGCCGCCGCGCCCACGTAGCTCACCACAATCTCGAAATAGGAGACCGGCGCGGAAAGGAGCTCGTAGATGGTGCCGGTAAACCTCGGAAAGTAGATGCTGAACGACGCATTGGAGATGCTCTGCGTCAACAGCGACAGCATGATCAGTCCCGGCACGATGAAGGCGCCGTAGGAGATCCCTTCCACCTCGGAGATGCGCGATCCGATCGCGGCACCGAAGACGACGAAGTAGAGCGACGTCGAGATCACCGGCGAGACGATGCTCTGCATCAGCGTGCGCCGCGTGCGGGCCATTTCGAACTTGTAGATCGCGCGTATCGCATGTACGTTTACGTTCATTGCGCTTATCGTCCGTCTCTCACCAGCGTGACGAAGATATCCTCGAGCGAGCTCTGCGTCGTATGGAGGTCCTTGAACCGGATGCCCGCCTCGTTCAGATTCTTCAGCAGCGCGGCGATGCCGTTGCGGTCGCTTTGCTCATCGTACGTATAGATTAGCTCGCTTCCCTTGCTCGAGAGCTGCAGGTTGTAAATGGAGAGTTGCGGCGGGATACGCTCGAGCGCTTCCTGGAGCTGCAGCGTCAATTGTTTCCTGCCGAGCTTGCGCATCAGCTCGGCCTTGTCGTCCACCAAGATGATCTCGCCTTTGCTGATCACCCCGATCCGGTCGGCCATCTCTTCCGCCTCATCGATGTAGTGGGTGGTCAGGATGATGGTCACGCCGGCGGCCCCGAGCGAGCGCACCAGCTGCCACATGTCCTGTCTCAGCTCGACGTCGACGCCTGCGGTCGGCTCGTCGAGAAACAGGATCCGCGGCTCGTGCGACAGCGCCTTGGCGATGAGGAGCCGCCGTTTCATGCCACCCGACAGTGCCATGATGCGGCTGTCTTTCTTGTCCCACAGGGAGAGATCCTTAAGTGTTTTTTCGATGTGGCCGGGATTTGCCGGTTTGCCGAACAGTCCGCGACTGAAGGACACCGCCCCCCACGGGGTTTCGAAGGCATCCGTCGTCAGTTCCTGCGGCACGAGACCGATCATCGCGCGGGCGGCGCGGTAATCGGTGACGATGTCGTGACCGTCCACCAGAATGGTCCCTTCGCCTGGATTGACGATTCCGCAGATGGTGCCGATCAGCGTCGTCTTGCCCGCGCCGTTGGGACCCAGCAATGCGAAGATCTCGCCCTGACGAATGTCGATATTGACGTTCTTGAGAGCCCGGAAACCGGAGGCGTAGGTTTTTGAGAGGTTGGTAACGGAGATGATGGGGTTCATAACAAGCGACGATACAGGATGGGCCGGCATCCCATCCAGCTCAATCAGGCGAAGCAAGGCGGGAAGTAAATGGGCATAAATGGAGGTCAGTGTGAGATTTCCGCCTCTAGCCGCGCGTTGAACAGCGATTCACTCGCCCGTTCCAACACGCGGAGCTAAACCGGCACATTGCGTCCGGGTTTAGCGCTACTTGGCGTGCTTGGCGGCTCAGTTTCTATTTTTTCGCCGGGGCGGCGGGCCGACGCGTGCCGACGTGAATACGAAGTTGTCGTAAGTTGATTCGGCGACCCGGAACCACAGGAACTGATCGGCGCGAAACCGGTTCCAGCCCTCGAAGATGCGCTTGAAGTGCGCGCTCTTCCGGGAAAGTTCGACGTAAAGCTCGTTCGCGGCGTTGAGGCAAGCTTCGAGCACCGGCCGTGGAAACGCGCGCAACTGCGCCCCACCCCCGACTACGCGCCGGAGCGCCGCAGGGTTACCAGCGTCGTAGCGCGCCAGCATGTGCACATTCGACTCAGCACACGCCGCTTCGAACACCGCCTGGTACGCCTCGGGCAGTTCCGCCCATTTCTTGAGATTGACGACGACGGACAACTGCGGGCCGCCTTCCCACCAGCCGGGGTAGTAGTAATACTGGGCGACCTTGTGGAAGCCCAGCTTCTCGTCGTCGTACGGCCCTACCCACTCGACCGCGTCGATCGTGCCACGATCTAGCGCCTGGTAGATCTCGCCGCCGGCGATCTGCTGCGGCACCACGCCAAGCTTGGCGAGCACCTGCCCGCCCAGGCCGCCGATGCGCATTTTCAAGCCCTTGAGATCCTCGACACTCCGGATCTCCTTGCGATACCAGCCGCCCATCTGCGCACCCGTATTGCCGCCGGGGAACTGAATGCAACCATACTCGGCGAAGAGATTCGCCATGGCGCGTATCCCGCCCCCGTAATACATCCAGGCGTTTTGCTGCCGCGCGTTCAGCCCGAATGGGAGCGCTGTCGCGAATGCAAAGGCCGGGTCCTTGCCAACGTAGTAATAAGGTGCTGTGTGTCCGCATTCCACCGTGCCATTCTGTACAGCATCGAGCACTTGCAGGCCCGGGACGATCTCTCCACCGGCAAACAGCCGGATCTGGAACTTTCCGGCAGTCGCTTGCGAAACGCGTTTGACGAGCAGTTCTGCGGCCCCGTAGAGCGTATCGAGGCTCTTGGGAAAGCTCGACGCCAACCGCCAGTGAATCTGTGACTGGACCTGGGCAATGGCCGGCGCTGCGACCGTGCTCGCCGCAATGCCCGCCGCTGTCTGCTTTAGAAATGCGCGTCGTTTCATGCTCGCCTCCGTTCCATCGGAGTTCCAAGTCCAGGTTCCAGGTTCCAGGTTCCAGGTTCCAGGTTCCAGGTTCCAGGTTCCAGGTTCCAGGTTCCAGGTTCCAGGTTCCAGGTTCCAGGTTCCAGGTTCCAGGTTCCAGGTTGGACGGTATCGGTTTGCGACGTTCCTCGCTTGGAACTTGGAACATGGAACGTGGAACTTTGAACTTTGAACGCCAGCGACTAAGGCTGCTCCGCGGCCTTAGTCGCCGGCGATGGTCATACGCTCGATGAGTATCGAGCCACACTGGCGCGCGCCGCGCCGCACAACGTCGTTGCCGACGGCGACGATCGCGCGAAAGATGTCTTTCAGGTTCCCCGCAATCGTGATCTCCTGCACCGGATAAGCCACCGCGCCGTTCTCTACCCAATACCCGACGGCACCTCTCGAGTAGTCGCCGGTCACCGAGTTCACGCCTTGGCCCATCAACTCGGTCACGAGCAGCCCGGTTCCCATGGTCTTCAGCAGCCCCGCAAAATCAGTGCCGGTGTCCTGCAGCAGCAGATTATGGGTGCCGCCGGCGTTGCCGGTGGTTTTCAGCGCGAGCTTGCGGGCGGAGTAGCTGCTCAGGAAATATCCCTGGACTGCGCCATCCCTCACGACGTCGCGGCTCCGGGTCGCCACGCCCTCTTCGTCGAACGGGGCGCTCGCCAATCCCTTCGGCACATGCGGCTGCTCAGTGATATTGACGTTGGCCGAGAAGACGGCCTGCCCGACACTGTCGAGAAGAAACGACGATTTGCGGTAAAGATTGCCGCCCGAGACTGCTGCGGCAAAATGACCGATCAGACTCGATGCCAGCGGCGCCTCGAAGAGCACCGGCACCTGCCGCGTGGCGATCTTGCGCGCGCCGAGCCGCCGCGCCGCCCGCTCCCCCGCCCGGCGCCCCACGCTTTCAACCGTTGGCAGGTCCGCCGCATCACGGGCTATCTCGTACCAGTCATCGCGCTGCATGTCATCGTTTTTTCCGGCGATGAGCGCGCACCAGACCGCGTGGCGCGAGCTCGGGTAGCCCGCGAGGAACCCCAGGGAATTGCCATAGATGAAGTGGGATTCCTGCGTCGAGATGGTGGCGCCTTCCGAATTCGTCAGGCGCGAATCGGCCGCGAACCCGGCCTGCTCGCACGCCCTCGCGAGCTCGATCGCGCGCTCCACCGCCAGCCCCCACGGGTGCCACAAATCGAGGTCCGGAATCGTGCGCGCGAGCATATCCACATCCGCGAGCCCAGCGCACTCGTCCGTCGCGGTAAAGCGCGCGATCGAGAGCGCCGCATCTACGGTGTCGCGCACGGCTTGTGCCGAGAAATCCGTCGTGCTCGCGTGCCCGCGCTGCTTGCCCATGTAGACCGTGACGCCAATGCCCTTGTCGCGGTTGTACTCGATGGTCTCGACTTCGGCCCGGCGCACGGTGACCGTCTGCCCGAAACCGTCACTGAGCTCCGTCTCCGCGGCGCTCGCGCCGCGCTTCATGGCGTAATCGAGCACATCGCGGACAATTTGCCGCAGCCTGTCGTCGCCGTGGGTAAACTGGGTTTCGGACATCGGCGCCCCTCTTCGAAGCGGGCCAAGACTAAAAGGAGGCGATATCATAGCCGATGGACGTTTTTCTCGCTTTGGTCGGCCATGAGCCAGCAAGCGCCGATTAGCAAGACCCGCCGCAAGACGCAGATGCTCGAACTGCAGGAACTGGGCGTCGAACTCGTTGGCTTGGACGACGAGCAGCTTGCCGCCCTCGACCTGCCGGACGCCCTGCGCGACGCGGTTGTGCAGGCGCGGCGCATTACGCGTTTTGAGGCCAAACGTCGCCAACTTCAGTACATCGGAAAACTGATGCGCCGCGTGGATCCCGCGCCGATCCGCGCCGTGCTCGATGCGCGGCGCGCGCGCGCTGGCGGGCAAACCGTCATGCTCCGGCGCGTCGAGACCTGGCGCGAGCGCCTACTCACCGATCAGGACGGTCTCGCGCAGTTGCTTGCCGAGCAGCCCGATGCGAATGTGTCCCGGTTGCGCGCGCTCATCGAGTCTGCGCGCAGCGAGCGCGTGGAGGCACGGCCACCGCACAGCTACAGGGCGCTGTTCCAGGCGCTCCGCGCCTTGTTGGATGAAAGTGATGAATAATGGTGATGAGAAGCCTGGCAGCAACTGCTGCCTTTACGCTTTAGGACTTATTACCAGTTCCCATCACCATTTCTCATCACCAGTACTCGTCACTTGTCAAAAGCATCGCTGATATACTTTCGCCCCTATGTCCGCAGCCAATGAAGAACTCATAATCGGTCTGGTGTCGGTCAGCGACCGCGCCTCGCAGGGCGTGTACAAGGACGAGGGGCTGCCGGCGCTCGAGGACTGGTTCGGAAAGGCAATCGCATCGCCGCGATGGAAGACGACGAAGCGGCTGATTCCCGACGAGCAGCTTGCGATTGAGGCGGCGCTCAAGGAACTGGTTGATCGGGAGGGCTGCCATTTCGTGCTCACCACCGGCGGCACGGGGCCGGCCGCACGCGATGTCACCCCCGAGGCAACGCTTGCGGTCGCCGACAAGATCATGCCAGGCTTCGGCGAGCAGATGCGGCAGGTGAGCCTCCGGTTCGTCCCGACCGCGATCCTGTCACGCCAGGTCGGCGTGATCCGCAAGCAGGCCTTGATCCTCAACCTGCCGGGACAGCCGAAGGCAATTCGGGAAACGCTGGAAGGGGTGAAAGGAGCCAACGGGGAACAGATCGTCCCGGGAATTTTCGCGGCAGTGCCTTATTGCATCGACCTCATCGGCGGCCCCTATATCGAAACAAACGAAGCTATCGTAAAGGCATTCCGACCCAAATCCGCCATCCGTCCCAAAAGTCCGTGAATGGTGAATGGTGAGCGGAGAAAAACAGTCTACGATTCAACGCCCACGAACCTGTCCACTCACCATTTACCGTCCTTCTGCCTATGGCAAACCTGCTGGAAGCGATTGAAGTCGAGACGGACACGAATCCCGCGGCGTCTATCATATGGATGCACGGTCTGGGCGCCGATGGCAACGATTTCGTGCCGGTCGTAAACGAGCTGGACCTCTCCGGTGCACCTGCCGTCCGCTTCGTGTTCCCGCACGCGCCGATGCGCGCGGTTACGATCAACAACGGCTACGTGATGCGCGCCTGGTACGACGTCTCCTTCGAAGACCTGGCCGGCAAGTCACGGCACGCCGACGAGAGTGGCGTGCGCGAGTCGCAGGCGCAGATCGAGGCGCTCATCGAGCGCGAAACCGCGCGCGGCATCGCGCCGGGGCGCGTGATTCTTGCGGGCTTTTCCCAGGGCGGGGCGATCGCGCTGCAGACCGGACTGTGCCACGCCGAACAGCTGGCAGGAATCATGGCGCTCTCGACCTATCTGCCACTCGCCGATGGTTTCCCCCAGGAGGCCGCGCCAGCCAACAAGGCGACGCCGATCTTCATGGCGCATGGCGCCTTCGATCCGGTGGTTCCCTACGTGATGGGCGTGGGGTCCATGACCTATCTGACCGGCCTCGGCTACCACACGGAATGGCACGAGTATCCGATGCAGCACTCGGTCTGCCCCGAGGAAATCCAGGATATTGGCGCCTGGATGCGCAAAGTCCTAAGAGCGTGACCTGTGACCAGTCGCCGGGTCACGCGCTTCGTTCGGTGACTTTGAACGTGGCCCAGTCGAAGTCTTCGCCGCCTTCGTCCAACCGGACGGGCTGAAGGAGGTAGGTTTTATCGCGCATGGTCATCTCCATGCTGTCTCGCGCGCTAAAAATGCCCTCGCGCAGGATCACCCCGACTTCGCCCTTCACATGCGGGGCCGTGGCAAGCAGGATCGCCGGCTGCAGCTCGCCGCGCACGTTCAATGATGAGTTGGTCGTGCCGGAGCGCGCGACTCTGACGGGTATCGCAGTCCTCGACAACGTCTGGATGCCGACGTGACGCTGGTTCTGCTCGTCGCGCGCGATGCGACGGATAAGGCCAATCGTCCAAAGGCTGTTCCGATCGCTTTGCATGGCGATCAGTGTGCCCACCTGAATCCAGTCGCTTTTCACGTTGGGAATGATGGTCCCATAGCCGGCGTCGCTCACGTTCTCCACGAGCCAGCTTTCCGCGGCCTCGTCACGGCTGAAATCGAGCTCGTCGCTGGTGCTCGGGTCGAGCGCCTGCAGCACATCGTTGAAGCCCGGCACCACCGTAATGCGGCCGGTCGTTGGAAGCCGCTCCGAGCTGCGAGCCGGCTGGTCGGTGCCCCAGTACATCGCAACGTGCTGGAGCGCGCCGATCACGAGATCTTTGTGGTAGCTACCGCCCAGGTTGACGTCCGCCGGAACCTCACCGGTCTGATGGATCTTAGCGACCAGCGCCTCGAGCGCTCCGAGCGCCCTGCCCGCTCCGAAGAAACACAGCCCGGCGGCGGACCCCGCGCCTTTGAACAGGCGCACCGGCGCTTTCGGCGACGCCGGATTGAAACAGTGAGTGCAACCGTCAGGCCGCCTTGACACCCGGAACGAGCCAGAATAGTGCGCCACCGCACGCTCGACGATCTCCTGACGCATCGGCGATAGCCCGTCTGTGGACGACGCGGCCAGCATCATGGCCTTGAGGAATTCGCCTCTGACCGTGCTTTCGTGATGGGACTCGGGATAGACAGCGACGGGATTGTCAGCAAAACCCCGCTTTTCCGCGATCTGGTAGAGGCGCCCTACGTCTGTCCAGATCCGCTGCTCGACCGGTCCGTAGCGCAACAAGTACCACTTGAGCTGGAAGGTCAGCGCACGCAGGGCGCGCGCGACCATCAGCGGCAGGCTCCTGCGAATGATGGTCAGGCCGAAAGGCCCGGCGTCGTACTGGTCGACACACGCGAGGTACGCGCTTCCCAGCTGCTGCCAGAACCCGAAGGTCGCGGTCCACAGCAGGTTTTCCTGGAACTTCATCTGGCGCGGCATGGACAGATAGTCAAGCGAGAGCTTGCGCACGCGCTTCTTCGCGGCGGCGTCGAGCAGGCCCACATTGTCGAAACGCTGCTCGACCTTGAAGCCCGGTGTCTGGTTGATCGTCTCTAGCCAGTACGTAATTTCCTCGAGCGCCTTGGCGTCGTTCGCGGGCAGCTCCTCAATGAGCTGGCGCGCCTGCTTCGGATCGGCCATGAGGTGGTCGACTTGTCCCCCGCGCCATTTGAAAACCATCACGGACCCTTAGATGCCGGCGAACGCCACCGAAAATTCACTCTTATTCGTTTGCACGAGAAGATTGTAGTGGAACGGCCGGGTTTGAAGCCAGCGCACCTGTTCACAGCGCACGGGTCATCAACTCGGCGCCTCCAGCGCCGCGCCGCGCCCGCGCTTCACGTCAAGCCCGACCAGGATGGCGATGCCGATCAGGAAAAAAACACCCGTCACGAGCATCGCAAACCGATGGTTGCCGCCGGTCACCCACGTGACCACGCCATAGGTGATGGGCCCCAGGATCGACGAGAGTTTGACCGCGAGCCCCCACAACCCGAAGAACTCCGCCGTGCGTGCGGGAGGGCTCAAGTAGCCCACGAGTGCGCGGCCCGCAGACTGGGTCGATCCGAGGCAAATGCCGACGAGATTCGCGACGACCCAGAAGAGCGTCGCACCCTCCGCCGCCCAGGCGAGAACCACCGCGATGAGCCAGCCGATCAGCGTCAGGACCAGCGTGCGCACATGGCCCAACCGGTCCTGGACTTGCCCGAACGCGAAAGCGCCAGCTGCAGCGGTAATGTTGACGACGAGGATCAGCACGAGCGTCTCACGTGTCGTAAATCCCATCACCTGCTGGGCGTATACCGCTGCGAGCGCGATGACGGTTTGTATGCCGGCCTGATAGAACACGAGGCAGACCAGGAAGCGCCACAAGTCTTTGTAGCGGCGGGCGTGCCCGAGCGTCTCCGCGAGGCGCACGAAGGTGCCGCGCACGAGCTCGCCCGGACGCGCCACCGGCTTGGCGCGCTCGCGCAGGAACAGAAACGTCGGCAGACTTGCCGCCGCAAAAATCGCAGCCGTGATGAGCATCGCGCCCGGTACGAACTGCGTCGCATCGGCGCCCTGACCCTGCGCCCATGCGACGTAGGCTAGGCACACACCGAGCGCGATCAGGCCTCCCAGATAACCAAGGCTCCAGCCCCAGCCCGAGACGCGGCCGAGCGCTTCACCGTCGGCGATTTCGAGCAGGAACGCGGCGATGAGATTCTCCCCAGTACCGAAAAAGTAGTTCGACAGCACGATGAGCGTGACGCCCAGCGCTATGTCGCCGCGGCCGACGGTGGCCAGCCCGGCCGTAAAAATGACGCACCCGGCTGTGGTGGCGAGAAGCAAGCGTTTCTTCGCCGCGTGCGCGTCGGCATAGGCGCCGATGAGTGGCGCGGTAAGCATGATGAGCGCGTACGACACGGCGAGCGCGGCGGTCCACGCGAACGTCGCCCACGGCGCATTGCCGGCGACCTCGGCGACAAAGTAAGCGTTGAAGACCGCGGTGATGACGACCGTGGTGTAGCCGGAGTTGGCGAAGTCGTACATCGCCCAAGAAAAAACCTCGCGCCGTTCTACACCCGGCGCGAGGTTTTTTCTTATGGAAGGACTACTCAAGATTTCCTTTCAGAGGTTTACCGGCGATATACCTGGCGCAAATTTGCTCGCGTAGAAAGGAAAATCTGCCACCCGATGTGGCAGCCGCGATTATTTAGCGGACTCTTGGTTAGATGACACCCTGCTGCTTGAGGTCCCGCATCTGCTCCTGGCTGTAGCCCAGCGCACCGAGCACCTCCGCCGTGTGCTCACCCAACGCCGGCCCCAGCCATTTCGTGTCTCCGGGCGTTTCCGACAACCGCGGGACGATGCCGGGAAGTTTCAGCGTCTTGCCGTCATCGAGCCGGTGCTCGCGGATCATCTCGCGCGCCGCGTAATGCGGATCGTTCACGATGTCGGCAATGTCGTAGATCTTCCCGCTCGGCACCTCTGCGCCCTCGAGCACTTCGAGAACACGATCCAGGTCGTTCGCGGCGACCCAGTCGCCGATGACCTTTTCGATCTCTGCAGTGCGCGCGACGCGCCCGTCGTTGTGCGCGAGGCCCGGGTCATCCGCCAGGTCCGCACGCCCGATCGCATTCATCATGCGCTTGAAGATCGAGTCCGCGTTGGCTCCGATGACGACGTACTTCCGGTCACGGGCAACGTAGGTGTTCGAGGGAACGATACCGGGGAGCGAGGCCCCGCTGCGCTCGCGGATCAGGCCGAACATGTCGTGCTCCGGCAGCACGCTCTCCATCATGTTGAACACGGCCTCGTACAGCGCGACGTCCACGAACTGGCCGCGTCCGCCGTTGACCTCGCGGTGGCGCAACGCCATAAGCGCGCCCATGACGCCGTGCAGCGCCGCAATCGAATCGCCGATCGAAACGCCGACCCGGACCGGCGGGCGGTCGGGATAACCGGTCACATAGCGCAAACCCCCCATCGATTCCCCTATCGCCCCGAACCCGGGGCGATCGCGATAGGGCCCGGTCTGGCCGAAGCCCGAGAGCCGCACCATGATCAACCGCGGGTTGACGCGGGCGAGCTGCTCCCAGCCGAGGTTCCACTTTTCCATCGCGCCCGGCCGAAAGTTTTCCACGACGATGTCGGCGCCGGCGACGAGCTTGCGCACGATCTCCTGCGCTTCCGGCTGCTTCAAATCGAGCGTCACCGATTTCTTGTTGCGCCCCTGGGCCTGCCACCAGAGCGAGGTGCCTCGGTAAAGCGTGCGCCACTTGCGCAAGGGATCGCCAACGCCTGGCGGCTCGATCTTGATGACCTCGGCGCCGAATTCGCCAAGAAGGCGCGCGCAGAAGGGACCGGCAATCAGTGTCCCGAGCTCGATCACCTTGACACCCTGTAGGGGCAAGCGCTTTTCCTCACTCATGGCCGGGTTGGAATCGTCCTCGGTTCGAAGTTACCACGCACGTCTCACGGCAGCGACATGAAAAATTACATTGATTCAGCCGGTTAGGCTCTTGGCCCTTGGCGCTGTCGCTAGTTGGCAACACTCCCGCCGGCGTGGTGAACAATATTCAAAGTCTAACTAACTGATTAAAAGTGTAATTCCGTCTTGGCACGCCCTGTGCAAAGGACGGAGGAAATTGGCTACCTATTACCTACCCCGCCGGAACTCTTTTCCGGCCAGGGTTCGACCCGTCCCCTGTTTTCCCCGGCTGATGCCGGGGTTTTTTTGTGCCCAGCGGTGAGCATCAGCTACTGGCGTCCTCTGGTCAATTCCGCTCGAATCGCAATCGGCTTCGCATTCACCGCGCACCGCTTAACGAGAAACCGTCACCGCTAAAGAGATAGGGCGACACACCCGTGTTCTCCACGGTTCACCGTTTACCGTTTACCGTTTACCGGCTCTTCGACGCGTCGCGTGACAGCGCGCGTATTGCCAAAGCAAGGCACGTAAACGGAGTGCGTGCCCGGTCCGCCGGCGACGACGATCTGGATATCCTCAGGACGCGGCGAGATCGGAATCAGGGTCTCGGCGCCGAGCTCGCCCAGCTCCCGCGTCCGGGAATCCCGGGCACGCTGCAGCTCCAGGGTGCTGAAGCTGCCAGCGGGCATTCGGGAGCGTTCCCACAACGCGCGCTTCAATTGCGTCTTGGAATACCCGCCGCGCTTTAATACTTCCGCGTGCTCCGGCCCCAGGAGCAGCCACGGCTCGCCGCCATGGACGTATTCGTTGCTGGGCGGGTGAATCATCGTCTCCGCGATAACCCGCACGAGCTCCGGCGCGTCCTTCGTGTGGGTGTTCATGTTCATCGTGCCTTCGGCACCCACGACTGTCACGGTGCTCTCTTCCGCGGCAAATCCGCGCTCCACGTGCAGCGGCTCCCACGGGCTCGCTTCCTCGTTCTCGGCACAGCAGAAACTGTACTTGCCCGGCTGCCCGTGGGTTGCGCGATCCATTTCACCCGGCAGCGCGCCCCCAATGTTCTGCAGGATCAACCGCATTGCGCGGCCGATGGTCGCGTTCGCCCACACGCCCTGGCCGATACAGTTGAAGCTGGCGTTGACAGCAAGGCGTTTCTCGACCGGGCCGTTGATGATGACCCACACCGCAACGGGATTGGTCGTCGCCTGGATGCCCTGCAGATTGAACTTCGGATCGGCAACGGCTTGCGTCGCGGCAATCAGAACCGGGAGATACTCTGGTTCACAGCCTGCCATCACCGCGTTCACCGCGATGCGCTCGGCCGTGGCCACACCGTATCCCGGGGCAACGCGGGCCACGACATCATGCCGCGCGCAGCGCGCGTGGCGCAACATCCGCTCGACCCGCTCGGCGGTCGGCGGAACGATAGGCAGCCCGTCGCTCCAGCGCCGCTCCCGATAAAGCCGGTTGATCGCATCGAGGTCCTCCGGCGCCTCAAAGGTCGCCGCCTGCTCGCGTGCCGCGTCGCTCACTCGGCTCCCCGGCTTACGAGCCGCGCGATATCCTCGACGCACTGCTCCGCGATGCGGCGCACCTCAGCACGCGTGCGCAGCCCGAACGGATGCGGAATGACGGCGATGGGAAGGTCGGGCTTGCCCAGCGCGCGCGCCTGGGCCTGGCCGAGCGTGGTAAACGCGGTCGAGCAAACGGTCACGGCAGCCTTGCCGCGCTTCTCGATTTCAACACTGTCGTGGACACTCCACGACGCACAGGAGCCTCAGTCGCCTGAGCCGGCGATCACCATATCGCACTGGTCCGCGAGCTCCTCGACCAGCTCCGGCAGGGCCGGGACCGAGGCCGAAGGTTTGCGGCGCTTGATCACGCGCCGAACCCCGTAGCGGCTCACCAGGAGATCGGCCAGGTCATCCACGAGGTGGTCGAAGTTCGGCTTGGCGTTGTCGATGAAGCCCACTACCGCGCCTGCGAGACCTGTGCGCCCGGCGCGCGCGGGAGCCGTGCCCGCCTCAAACCGCAGCGCGGTGGGATCGAAAAGAGTCACTGTTTTCACAGATTTGATCCGTGTTTATCTGCGGTAAATGTTTTTGATTCTGTTACACGCTTTCAAAAATTTCTATCAGCGTGTATCGGCGGCTCAAAGGAATTTCACGAATCCGTTCATTTTACGCCCGCACCCGCGCGCCTGCCGAGCTCAGGCACCACACGGATCGATCGGCGTGAGACCGGCCACGCCGAACAGGGACTCGAGGTACGCCGCGGCCGAGATGAGCGCCTCCTCTCCCCGAGGCCTACCGAGAACTTGCAGCCCAACCGGCAGACCCGCCGCAGTGAAGCCGCACGGCAGGGCGGCCACCGGACACGCGGTCAAGGTGACCGCGTAGCTCAAAACCAGAAACCCCATGTAACCCTCGAAGCGCACGCCCTCCACTTCCGCGGGATAACGTGTGTCGACATCGAAAGGCGGACACGTCACGGCCGGGCACAGCAGCAGATCGTAGTCTTCGAAAAATCTCGCGGCGCGCCGGATCAGCTCGCCTTGGGCGATCTCGGCCTCGACAATCTGCTCGGGCTTCAAGCGCAGCCCGAACTCGACGTTCTCGATGATCTCCGGCTTGTAGAGATGCCGGTTCTTCTCGAGCAACGCGGCGTGGCGTGCGATGAAAACCGCCCCGCGCAAAGTGAGGAAGGTCCGCTCGGCATCAGCGAGGTCGGGATGCGTCTCCTCAACCGTAACCCCGTCGCGGGCGAGCTTCTCCACGGCCGCCCGGCAAAGCGCCCGAACCTCGCGATCGACCGCGCCCGCAATGCCGAGATCGACGCTGAAGGCGACGCGGCGCGGCTTGCGCCGGAGCACGGCCGCGGTGGCAAAGCTCGGGTGGGGCCCCAACTGCGACAGGGGATCGAGCGGATGCCATCCTGCCTCCACGTCGAACATGAGCGCCATGTCCGCGACATTGCGCGCCATCGGTCCTTCCACCGACAACGGATTAAACGGTTGGCGCTGCGTGCGCGCCACCATGCCGGGACTGGGCCGCAGCCCGGTAATCGAGCAGTAACTCGCGGGCGTGCGGATGCTGCCGCCAAAATCGCCGCCGGTCGCGAGCCATACCTGGCCGGCCGCGAGCGCCGCCGCGGAGCCGCCGGAGGAGCCGCTTGCGCTCATGCGCGTATCCCACGGGTTGCGGGTGGCGCCGAAGACATCGTTAAAAGTGTTCCCGCCAGCCGCGAACTCGGGCAGGTTGGTCTTGCCGATCACAATGGCGCCGTTCGCCTCGAGCCGCTCCACCACGACGTCATTCGCCGTCGCGATGCGGTCGGCATGGATACGGGAGCCGGAAGTGCAGCGCACACCCGCGACATCGGTGTTGTCCTTGACGCCGATCGGCAAGCCGTAGAGGAACTGCGGCGGCAGGTTCGAGCGATCGAGCTTCTCGAGCCGCACCGCATGATCGCGGGCGCGCTCGAGGCACAGCGTCACCATCGCGTTGATCCGGGGATTCGTCGCCTCGATGCGCGCCGCGGCGGCATCGACGAGCTCGCGCGGCGCGACCTCGCGCTCTTTCAACAACGCCACCGCTTCGCAGGCGGTGAGCCTCCACAGATCACGCATGACGCCCCTCCCCTGCCGCTGGTCTTCGTCCCCCGCCGTACCGGAGCGATTCTAGCAGCCGGTTGGACCTTGCGATTCGACAGTTTGCTGGATGCAAGACCGTGTGCGAAATTTGCATGAGGGGAGTTTGCAGGACGAAGTCCGGCAAACTCCTCAATTGACAGCCGACCGCGACCTCCTTAAAAGAGCAGTTACCCCATACCGGAATCTTCCGTAATGAATGCAAGCGCGCACGGCCCCCTCGCGGGGCTCAAGGTGCTCGAATTCGGGCAGATCGCAGCCGGCCCGTTTGCGAGCTCGTTGCTCGCCGACCTGGGAGCCGACGTGGTGAAAGTCGAGCGTCCCGACGGCGGCGACGACATGCGGCGCTGGCCGCCCATCGTGGCGGGCACCAGCGGCGAGGGCTACAGCGAAAACTTCGCCTCCGTGAACCGCAACAAGCGCAGCATTGCGGTCGACCTCAAGGACGTCACGCAGCTCGCGCGCCTGAAGCAGCTTTGCAGCCGGGTCGATGTCATCGTGGAGAACTTCCGCGGGGGGGTGCTCGAGCGACTCGGTCTCGGCCATCCGGAGCTGGCGCGATCCAATCCGCGGCTCGTTTATTGCTCGATCAACGGTTACGGCCAAAGCGGGCCTTATGCCGGGAAGGGGGCGTTCGACGCCACGGTACAAGCCATCAGCGGGATCATGAGCGTGACCGGTGAAACCAGCGGGCCACCGGCAAAATGCGGCGTGCCAGTGGGCGACTTCGGGGCCGGCCTCTACGGCGCTTTCTGCGTCCTCGCGGCGGTGCTCCAGGCGCGCGAGACGGGGCGCGGCGCGTTCATCGACTGCTCGATGATGGCAGGACTGCTGGGCATGGCCGCGCTGCAGACGAGCGAGTATTTCGGGACCGGTCAGGCGCCGCAGCGGCTCGGATCCGCGCACCCGCGCGCGGCGCCATACCAGGGTTTTCAGGCGAAGGACGCGCCGTTCGTGATCGCGGCCGGCAACGAGAGGCTCTGGCAAGAAGTATGCGATGCCGCAGGCCTGCCGGAACTCAAGTCGGATCCGCGCTTCAATCCGCAGTCGGAACGCGCGCGGAATCAGAAGCAGCTCGCGGCAATCCTGCAGTCGGTGTTCGCGACCCGCACGAAGGCCGAATGGCTTGGTGAGTTCGATCGGCGGGGCGTGCCCTGCGCGCCGATCAACACCTACCCCGAGATCCTCGCCGACCCGCAAGTCGCGCACCTCCGACTCGTGCAGGACATGACGCTACCGAACGGGAAGCGCACCCGCACCGTTGCCTTCCCGGTAAAGATGACGGGCTACGAATTCAGCGTGTACCGCCAACCCCCGCTGCTGGGCGAACACACCGAAGAGGTTTTCGCCGAGTGGCTCAGGAATTGACGCGGGGCCACACGGCGTAAACCCGACCTGTGGCCAAAGCTTTTCGAACTGACCTTGTCTGTCCTTATCTGCGCTTAATTGCGGCTAAACGTCTTGTCTTGATTTTTCTTGGCGGTCCTGGCGGTTTGATTCGACTTTTCTTGAGTTCGCGTCCAGCCTTATCGCGCCATGATGAGTTCCACCGCGCCCCAGGCGAGCAGCAAAACCCAGACAATCACGTACAGCCACTGGTCCCTCAGCATTGCGGGCAGCAATTGCGTCTCGAGCCACTCGAAAAGCCGCCCCGCATAAGGCGCCACACCGACCACGAGTAGCAACGCAACGAACACGGTCACGGCGAGCACCTGGATGATCGTCAGGCCGGATTGCCGCAGAAGATAGAGGACGAGCCCGTCCCAGACCCGCTTCGCACCAATGGCAAACGTCAGCGTGTAGAAGAACGGATCGTCTATCATCTGGACGCCGCTATTCCAGCACCGCGCCGACCGCACCGCATTGAGTTAGATCAAGTACGCGCGTTCGTGATAAATTGATGAGGCGCCGCGCGTTGCGCGGCACTTTTTCCCGGCCTGCCATCCATGAATCCTCGCGAATCCCTCGCGCGCACCGGCTCCGCGGCCTCTGACAGCTAATGGCAAGCGTCGGCAACCCTCGCGTCGGCCGCCCGCCCCGCAGCCTCCGAAGCGCCGTCAGCAAATTTCGCTTTTGTGGCGTCGGCTGCTCGCGCGCCTTCCCGCCCCTACCTGCGGCCGCCAAGTCCGGCGCGCCCTCCTTGGTCGCATCGCAATGAACAGCGCCCCTGCTCCACGCTCTGGCGGGCAGATACTCGTCGACGCGCTGAAAGTCCACGGGGTGGACCTCGCCTTCGGCGTCCCCGGAGAGAGCTATCTCGCAGTGCTCGACGCGCTCTACGACGCGCGCGACCAGATCCGTTTCGTTATCTGCCGCCAGGAAGGCGGCGCCGCCAACATGGCGGAAGCCTACGGCAAGCTCACCGGGCGGCCCGGCATCTGCTTCGTGACGCGCGCTCCGGGCGCAACCAACGCTGCGATTGGTATCCACACGGCCCAGCAGGACTCGACGCCGTTGATTCTCTTCATCGGACAGGTCGGCAACAATTTCGTCGAACGCGAGGCGTTCCAGGAGGTCGACTATCGCCGCATGTACGGCCAGATGGCCAAATGGGTCGCGCAGATCGATCGCGCTGACCGCATTCCCGAGTACATAAGCCGCGCGTTTCACACGGCGGTGTCAGGTCGTCCCGGTCCGGTCGTGCTCGCGCTCCCCGAGGACATGCTCATTGAGAACGCGACGGTAGCAGATACAGGTCACTACCGACGCATTGCCGCGCACCCCGGCGAAGCGGACTTGCAGAAGCTGCGCGAAATGCTCGGGCAGGCAAAGCATCCGTTCGTGATCCTCGGCGGATCGGCGTGGAACGCCGAGGCCTGCGCCGATATTCGAGCCTTCATCGAAGCCAACGATCTGCCCGTCGGCACGGCGTTCCGGCGCCAGGACCTCTACGACAATCGGTTGGCAAACTTCGTCGGCGACATTGGCATCGGTATCAACCCAGCTCTGTCAGAGCGCGTCAAAGACTCGGATCTCCTGCTCGCGATCGGGCCGCGCTTGTGCGAGATGACGACCGGCGGCTACACGCTGGTCGATGCGCCACGACCCCGGCAGAAATTTGTGCATGTGCATGCCGGAGCCGAGACCTTGGGCCGGGTATACGAGCCCGACCTCCCGATACTCTCGGGTATGCCCGAGTTCGCCCGGGCTGTCCGCAAGCTCCCGGCGGTCGAGTCTCGCCCGTGGAAAGACTGGACGCGCGCAGCGCGCGCCAAATACGAGGAATGGATCCGGCCTGCCGAGACGCCGGGCGACGTCGATCTCGGGCAGGTGATGGTATTTTTGCGCGGCCGGCTGCCCGCGGAAACGATCGTCGCGAATGGGGCGGGCAATTTTTCCGCGTGGGTTCACCGCTTCTACCAGTACCGCGGCTGCCGCACGGAGCTCGCGCCGACGAGTGGCGCCATGGGCTACGGCGTTCCCGCCGCGGTCGCCGCCAAGCTCGTCCACCCCGAGCGGCCCGTCGTTTGCTTTTGCGGAGACGGCGACTTTCTCATGACCGGCCAGGAGCTCGCCACGGCCGCGCAGTACGACGCCAGGATCGTATTCCTGGTGATCAACAACGGCATGTATGGCACTATCCGCATGCACCAGGAGCGCGAGTACCCGACCCGGATCAGCGGGACCGAACTCAAGAATCCCGATTTCGCTGCGCTGGCAAGAGCGTACGGCATGCACGGGGAGATCGTGGAAAAGACCGCGGACTTCGAGCCCGCGTTCGAGCGCGCGTGGAAGGCGAAGACCTCCGCCCTGCTCGAGCTGCGAATCGATCCCGATGCGATCACGACGCGCTCGACGCTTACGGCCATCCGCGCCGCTGCGTTGAAGAACAAGAAATAAAGTAAAGCGTCACCGCCAAGAACGCCAAGACCGAGAAGGAACGAAAAAGCATTACCGCAAAGACCGCAAAGGACGCGAAGTAAGAGAACGGCTTTACCGCGAAGGACGCTAAGAACGCAAAGGATTGATTTTCGAAAACCAATCTTTGGTTTGCCCCATAGTTGATGACTTAGCGACCTTTGCGTGCTCGGCGGTAGAGCTTTTAGGCATTGAGTGAAAACATGATTCGATACTTAAGCGAAAACGACATCAAGCAGCTGCTCACAATGCCAATCGCGCTCGAATGCGCGGAGCAGGCGTTGCGCGCCCGGGCGCTGGGCGACGCGATCGACGTACCGCGGGCGCGAATCCATCTCCCGACGGGCACGCACCACGTCCTTCAGGCCGCGGCACCCGCACTCAAGTGCGTCGGGTTCAAGTATTACTATACGACCCCGCACGGCAAGAGCTTCTATGTTCACCTCATCGATACGGAAAGCGGCCGGCTCGAGGCAATCATCGAGGCCGTCTGGATGAGCATGGTGCGTACCGGTGCGGCAAGCGGAATCGCGACGAATCAACTGGCAGTCAAGGACGCGAGCGTCGTAGGCCAGATCGGCGCCGGCTTCCAGGGCATCGGCCAGCTCGAGGCCGTTTGCCAGGTGAGAAAGATCCGCACGGCGCAGATTTTTGCGCGCAACCGGGATCGCCTTCAGGCGTTTTGCTCGAGCATGTCGCAGAAGCTGGGCATCGAGGTCGTCGCGGCTCCGAGCGTGGAGGCTGCGGTACGTGGGGCCCATGTTGTCAACGTCATCACGAAATCGGCCGAGCCCGTACTCAAGGGCGAGTGGCTTGAACCCGGACAGCACGTGAACGCGGCGGGGTCCAACGCGTTAAGCCGACGCGAGCTCGACGATGCGGCGGTGAAGAAGTGCAATGTGATTGCGGTCGATTCGCGCGGTACCGCAAGCAAGGAATGCGGCGATCTGCTCCCTTCCGTGGAGAAAGGGTGGCGTCACTGGGACTCGCTGACTGAAATGGGCGAGGTGATCACCGGCAAGGCGCGCGGACGCTCGTCGCCCATTGACATCACACTCTACGAATCGCACGGCATGGGTATCCTGGACCTCTGGGTCGGCGCGAGGATGCTGGAGCTCGCGCGGAAGCGCGGCATTGGCACCGAACTGCCGATCGGAGGTTGAACTTCACCACCCTGGCCGGAGAAAAGGTGTCTGACACCTTTTGATCGGCGTTTATCCGCGGCTAACTTTTTGGGTTCGTCATATGAATACCACCATCCGAAAGATCGGGTTCGTCGGCATCGGCGCCATGGGCACGCCCATGGCCGGACACCTGGCGGACGCCGGATACCAGCTCGCCATTTACGACTCGGACCCCGCGCGCGTCCGTGCATTCATCGCCTCACGGCAGGTCGCGACCCCATCCACGCTCACCGAACTTGGGACACACTCGGATCTCGTCATCACCATGCTCCCCGACGGAGGCGTCGTGAGAGGCGTTATGTGTGGAGAGAAGGACTCGATGCACAACTGCGTGGCAACGGGGCTCAGGAAAGGCGCGATCGTGCTCGACATGAGCTCGTCCTCGCCCGTCGGCACGCGCGAGCTCGCGCCGGTGCTCGAGGCGCGCGGTATCCGGCTGATGGATGCTCCCGTCTCGGGCGGGGTCAAGCGGGCGGTGTCCGCCGGGCTCGCGATCATGGCGGGCGGAGATGGTGGCCTGCTCGAGGCATGCCGGCCCGTACTCGAGAAGATGGGCAAGCAGATCTTCCACGCCGGGCCACTTGGCGCCGGCCATGCGGTCAAGGCGCTCAACAACTACGTCTCAGCGGCGGGGCTGATCGCGGCATGCGAGGCCGCCATCGCGGCGCAGGGCTTCGGCATCGATCCCAACGTGCTCGTGGACATCCTCAACGCCTCGTCGGGCATGAACAACACCACAGCCAACAAGATGAAACAGTTCATGCTGTCGGGTGCATTCAATGCCGGCTTCTCGACGGGGCTCATGGCCAAGGACTTGCGAATGGCCCTCGAAATCGCAAACGCGACCGGCACCGCGGCGCCGCTTGCCGAGCCCTGCGTTAAGGTCTGGAACGAGATGGAACGGGCGCTCGGCGCGGGAAGCGATCACACCGAGATGCTTCGCTTCCTCCAGAATCTGCGCGACAATAGGCCCTAGAGCATCGGGGCCGCCAAGAGGCCAGGAAAAAGCAAAATTCAAGCCGCAGATCAACGCGGATACGAACAAAAGCAACATTTTCAACTCACGAATCACGAATCACGATTCACGATTCACGATTCTCGAGTTGCGGTCAGCGGAGACAAGTGATGGAGGGCAACAACCGGGCGCGGGTAGTGATGCTGGCGGGCGCGTTCCGCATCAAGGGCGAGATCGAGCTTGTGCCCGGCGCACGTATCACCGACTACATGATCGAGTCGAAGCCGTTCATTGCGGTGACGAATGCCGAAGTCTGGGACCTCGAGGGGCGCAGGATCATGGTCGTCCCGTTCGTCAACATCAATCGCGACCACGTGGTCGTCGTGGCACCGGATGCCTGAAACGCCGTGACCGGTGACCGGTGTTGAAAAGAATTTGCCACAGAGAACACAGAGACGAGCAAGTAGCGCTGCACTACCGTCCTTCCTTCTGAACTCACGGCACCAAAAAAGATTCTTGACACCTTTTCCGCTATACTGGCGAGCTTGGCGGTTCGATTCTCGCTTTTGCTTCTCTCCGCGTCTCCGTGATTCGATGGATCCGCGTTTATCTGCGGTTAATTAACCAGCTCACGCATGACCGCATAGAGTGCATTCTGCGCTTCAAACCCGATGCCCGGGCGCTCGGGCAGCTTGAGGTAGCCGTTCTCCACACTCGCATCATCGGCAAAGCCCGCGAAGACGCCGAACACGCCCGGATAAGCCTCGCATCCGCCGAGTCCGAATCCGCCCACGATGTGCAGCGTCATCTGGTTACCACCGTGGGGAAAGAATGACGTTCGCTCCCAGCCGTGACGCTTCACCGCGTCGAGCGTGCGCGAGAACTGCACGATGCCGTAGGACTGCGGCACGTCCGTCTGGATGATGTCGCGGTCGGGGCGCAGCCCTCCGAACTGCACCAGGTTCTCGACGTCCTCAGTCGAGAACAGGTTCTCCCCGGTACCAATGGGCGCATCGTACGCCGCCGCCACATCGGCGAGCAGCGCGTAATCGAGTGGCCCGGTCGGTTCCTCGAACCACCGCAGCCTGAACGGCGCCAGTGCCTTCGCGTAGGCAAGCGCGCGAGCACGGTCGAACGCCGCATTGGCGTCCACTGCCAGCCGGTCACCCGCGCCTACCACCTCGAGCGCCGCCTCCACGCGCTTCACGTCCTCGGGGATCGTTGCGCCCCCGACCTTGATCTTCATCGTGTTGTAGCCCTGGTCGAGCCTGGCGCGGATCTCGTCCTGAAGCTCACGGATGCCTTTGCCCGGCGCATACCACCCGCCACCGACGTAGCACGGCACCATAACCTGCGACCGGCCGCCGCTGTATTTGTCGGCGAGAACTCGGTGGAGCGGCTTTCCTGCGATCTTGGCAACGGCGTCCCAGACCGCGACCTCGATGGTGCCGATCGCGACCGAGCGCTCCGTGTGGCCCCCCGGCTTCTCCCGCTGCATCATGCACGCGAGGATTTTCCCGGGCTCGAGGTTGTCCCCCGCATCATCGACCAGGGACTCGGCCTCTGCCTTGAGCACACGGGGAATCAGGCGATCACGCATCTGCGCACCACAGGCGTAACGGCCCGTCGAGTTAAAGGCGAAGCCAGCCACCGGCCGGCCTTCGCGGACCACGTCGGTGATGACGGCCACCACCGAAGTTGTCATCTCGCTGAAGTCGAACACGGCGTTGCGCAGGTCCGTCTTCAGCGCGACAGCTGTTTCCCGGATATCCGTGATACGCATTAAGCGCTCACCACAAAGGACGGAAGTCTCTCACACCGGGGACCTGGATCGCACAGAGAAACATGCGGGAATCCGGCGTGCGGAGTATTGGAACCCATTCGCAGCTCCTTCTATTCACGATTTACCACTCACGATTCACGACTCTTGGGCCCGAATTCCTCTTCGATCCCGCGCCAGCGATCGATCCCGACGATCTTCGTGTATTCCTCGAACGGCGTGCCCGAGCCCACGAGCTTGAGCTCGCCGCTCTTCAGGTCCGCAAGCGCCATCTGCATCGCCCGGGTCACGCGCAACAGCAGCGTGATGCCGTAGAGCGCGATCTTGTAGCCCATCTGGCCCAGAACGGACGGCTTCAAAATCGGCGTGATCCCGCCCTCGAGCATGTTCGCGACATGCACCGTGTCCACCTCCCGCACGGCCCGCGCAATCTCTTCTTCGTCGAGCATCGACTCGATGAAGATCCCGTCCGCGCCCGCACGGACGTAGCGTTCGGTGCGGCGCAGCGCCTCGTCCATGCCGTGCAGCGCGCGCGCATCGGTGCGCGCCACGATGAAGGTGTCCGGATTGATCCGGTTTGCGGCCATGGCGCGCAGCTTTGCTTCCATCTCCTCCGTCGGCACGATGCGCTTTCCCGCCATGTGACCGCAGCGCTTCGGCGAGACCTGATCCTCGATGAACATGGCCTGCACCCCCATGCGCTCGTAGCTATTGAGCAGGTGCACGCAGTTCTTGACATCGCCGTAGCCGTTGTCGGCATCGACCAGCACCGGCAGGTCGCACGCGTTGATCATGTCGCGGAACGCCGCGGAGAATTCTCCAAGCTGGCACAAGCCGATGTCGGGCAGGCCATAACGCGCGCCGGCCGCCTGGAAACCGCCGATGAAGAAGCCTTTAAAGCCGGCCTGCTTGATGAGCAGCGCCGACAAGGCATCGTGCGCGCCCGGCAGGACGAGCGGTCTTTCCGTTTGTGCGAGCTGGCGGATGGTAGGCGATTTCATGATCGATTGACCCCAAAGAACAACAAGATTAACCGCCAATAAACGCCGGTGAAACTCCGGCTAGCCGGTGGATCGGGTCAGCAGCGCAAACGGCGACGTGGCGCCAAGGGTTTGTTTTCAGGAAGGCGCGCGCCGAGGCAATGTTGCACGCGCCCTGTACTTTGTCAACGCGCTCCCGATTTCGAGATACCGGGGCGCCGCGGCGTTAGCCGCTCAACTTCGAAAGCGGCGGTTCAATTCCGGCGCCTTCGCGGTTCAGCTTCTCGAACGCCTTTGCAAAGAAATCGTCGGTCCCGAAATTGCCCGACTTGAGCGCCAGCGCAAGCGGGGGATCGGATAGGCTCGCCGTCCAAGGCACGCCAGGGTCGATTTCTTCCCCGACGCGCAGCCCGCTGATCCCGAGAGCCGTGACCACCGCAGCGGACGTCTCGCCGCCAGCCACTACTAACCGACGCACACCCAGTTTTGCCAGGCCGTCGGCAATCTTCCCCATGGGATCCAGCTCGAGCGATGGTATGGGCGCTACAATAACCGGTCAAATGCACCGCGAGTGGCTGCACCGCATCGGCCGGCCGCTCGCGCGCGCTCCCACCCCGCGCCCCGTGCCAGTGTAAGCACCGTGCACGCGGCATACAGTCCATTCGGCAACAGGCCAGGGTATCAGATAGAATGTGCGTCCCATGACCGCCCCGCGCATAGCGTTGATCCACGCGACACCGGTTGCGATGCAACCGATCGGGGACGCGTTCGGGCAGCTGTGGCCAACGGCACGAATCACCCATCTGCTCGAGGACTCTTTGTCCGCCGACGTTGTGGCTGAAGGCCGGTTGACCAGGCACATGATCGAGCGCTTCGTCACGCTTACGCGCTATGCGCAGGGGTGCGGCGCGGATGCCATCCTTTTTACCTGCTCCGCGTTCGGGGTTGCCATTGAAGCAGCAGCGGCGTCCGTACCGATTCCGGTACTGAAGCCGAACGAGGCGATGCTCGAGGAGGCGCTTGCGGCCGGCAAACGGATCGGTCTGCTCGCAACCTTCGAGCCCAGCATCCCCTCGCTCAAAACCGAGCTCGAGCAGATCGCGCAAACGAAGAAGATCGCGCTCGAAATCACCACGCGCGCCGTTCCAGCCGCGCTGACCGCGCTCCACGCCGGGTGTGCCGCCGACCACGACCGGCTCATCGCCGACGCCGCACAGGAGATCGGGGATTGCGACGCGCTGATCTTAGGTCAGTTCTCGATGGCGAGTGCGGCGAGCGTGATTCCGGCGCGGCCGCGGCGCACGGTGCTGACAAGCCCCAACTCCGCGGTGACGCGCCTCAAGCAGCTGCTCGCACCCGGCCGCGGATCAGCCGCGGCCGCCGCGATGCGCGAGACTACGTCTCAAAGCAGCAAATAGCACCGACCCGGCCAAGAAAACAACACAGCCACGGAACCACGCGGAAACACACGGAAATTGTTAGTCCACTACAGCGCGCTTCCCGGTTCAGGTTTTCGTTTGTGCAATTCCGTGTGATTCCGTGGTTAAGGATTTTCTGGAGTCATGGGTCACGGGTCACCGGGGTACCGGCGTTCTAGCTCAATCCTCGCCGAACAGCCCTTTTGCCGTTAGCTCGCAGATCCATTCCCGCTCACTCGCAGTAAGGTCCGGAATCGCATCGACCGCACCGATCGGGCTGTCCGGGCCCATATCGAACGGATGGTCCGTGCCGATCACCACGTGGTCCGCGCCCACCATATTGACGAGATACCGCGCCGCCTGCGGATCGTGGGTAAGCATGTCGAAATAGAAGCGCTTGAAAAATTCGCGCGGCGAGGTTTTCGATTTCACCTTGGGCTCGGGCCGCACCTTGTGGCCGTGCGCAAAACGGCCGATCTGGTACGGCACGTAGCCGCCGCCGTGCGCAAGCAGGAACCTCAATTTTTTCAGCTCGTCGAGCGCCCCGCTGAACATGAGGTGCGCCACCATGATGGTCGTATCGAGAGGGAACCCGATGAAATTCTGCAGGTAATAATCATCCATCGCGCCCTGCGCCGAACAGCGGTACGGATGCGCGAAGATGAAGCACCCCAGCTGCTCAATCGTCTTCAGAACCTTTCGGAATTTCGGGTCCGAGAGCTGGACGCCCTCGATGGAGGTGCCGAGCTCGACCGCCTTGAACTTGTATTTCTTCACCACGCGCTCGAGCTCGGTGATCGCCGCGTCCGGGTCCTGCATGGGCAGGTGCGCCATGCCGCGCAGCCGCGTCGGGTACTTCGCCACCATCTGCGCAATGCCGTCATTGGCAAGCCGGGCGGATTCCAGGCCCGCTTCGGGCTTGAGGCCGTAAAAATAGATTGGGGGGCCCACCGAGATCGCCGCCATGTCCATCCCGACGCGGTCCATCCAGGCAATCTTGGCGTCGACGTCGCAGAACTCCGGCAGGAGCGGGGTCATCCGTCCGTGGCTGTCGAAGTAGGACTGACCGTTCCGCTCCTCGAGGCGCGTGCCAAAGCGCTCCGGGTGGGCCCGGATCGCCTCGACGACGGATGGGGGAATGACGTGGTTGTGCAGATCGATATTCATCGGCTTCCTCTGGAAAGGTGATTCGAAATTCGTGACTCGTGAATCGAAGGCAAGCTGCAGGCCGGACGCATTCTAGCGCTTTTCCACCGCTCATCAACCACCAGCCACTCGTCACGCAGTATCAGACTTGCAGAAGTGGCCGAAGCTGCCGCACGTCGCCCACACGCTCGATGCGCCATACGGTGTCGATCAGCTGCTGTGTACGCCGGGCGCCGATCACCGGCAGGAGCAAGTCGCGGCTTTTCGCCGCCACTTCGTCACGCGACATGGGGTTCGCCGCGGTTCCCCGGACCGCCCGGGTATGGTGCCGTAGCCGCCTGCCGTCGCGCGTGACGAGCTCCACGATCGCCTGCGTCGTTTTGGCGCGTGAAAGCGTGGCGCTTCCCGCGAGCTCGATGCGCCGCTTCAAACGGACGATCCGAGGGTCACGCACGCGCGCCTCGTCGTGCGCTGTCTCAAAGGTGATCTCGCCGTCGATCAACATCATGGCGACCAGGTGCTGAATGTTGATGCTCGCCATCTTGCGGCGGTTGACCGTGCGCGCTCCCTGCTCGTCGATCGTCACCACCAGGCGCTCCACATCCGCCGCCCGGACACCGTGCGCCGCAACGAGATTTGAGACGGCGTCGAGCGGCGCCTGGATCGGGTAGCCCACGGGCCAGCGCTTGATCGCGGTGTTCATGAGCTCGAACTCGCGGCCCAGGCCTTCGACCAGGCGCTGCGGCTCGGCCGTTGCGCCAAAGGCGTGAAAGAAACTGCGATCCCCCGAGAAGACGTCTTCCACCGCGGTGAAGCGCATGCCCACCATGATGGCGGCGGTTACCCCGTTGCGAGCCGGCATGCCGCCGAAATGAAACGCCTTCTCGATGTGCTCGGTATCGCGTGCCCAGCATGAGAGCCCCGAGGCCTGCTGCGCCGCGTAGGAGAGGAGATAGCGAACGCGGTCGGCATCGAGACGGGCAAGCGCGCCGGCGGCGGCGGCCGACCCGAAGATGCCGCCGAAGCTGTGAGTCGAGTGGCCGCGGCTGCGGAAGCGCTCGAGGCCGAGTGCCTGGGACACACGCGCGCACAGGTCGTAACCGAGCACCATTGCGCGCAGCAGCGCCGTGCCGCCCGCGCGCTCGCGCTCGGCCATGGCGAGTGCCGCGGGCACGATGCTGCAGCCGGGATGCACCAGCGCAAGATAGTACGTGTCGTCCGTCTCGTCCGAGTGACCATGCATGCCGTTCGCGAGCGCCGCATTGACGGCCGAGGTAACGATGCGGCTGCCGATCACGCACGCCTCGCGCGCGCCACCCTGCGCGGCCGCAAAGCTGATGGCGCGGCGACCCGGAAGCAGCCGTGAACCGGAAATCATCGCAGCTAGCGTATCCAGAAGATGGAGCTTCGCGCGCTCGGCCACCACCCGCGGCAGCGCGCGGCGCGGCGCACCTGCGATGTATGAGGCGAGCTTGCGAATGAGCGGCGAGATGTCCCTGCCGCGTCGTGCCGTGACACTCACGGCGTCAACTCGCTACCCGTCACGCGTCACCCGTCAGCCGTCACCCACCACTTTTCAGGAATTACTTGATGGCAAGCGGGTTGGAAGGCGAGCCCACCGCGCCGGTTATCGGCAGCGCCGGCGCGACGAACATGAATTCGTAGCGCTGATCCTCGGCGCAATCCTTGGCCAGATCGGCCAGATAGAATATCTCACCGACCGTCAGGCCCATGATGGGAATCGCGATCCAGTGCCAGGGCTGGTTGGTGTCCTCGGCCTCGTTGGGGCGCACCTCCACGCCCCACGTATCGGTGACGATCGCCGCCACCTGCTTCTCCTGCAGCCAATCGAGCGTCTCGAACGCGAGCCCCGGCGCATCGCCGCCCGAGTAGCCGTCCCAGCTCTTCGCCGACAGGCAGCGCTCCACGTGACCGGTGCGCACCAGCAGGTAGTCGCCACGGCGCACCACCACGCCCTGCTTGTCTGCGGTGTAATCCAGCACGTCATTCGTGACGGCAAAACCGTCGGGGAGCCATTTCTTCCCGAGCGCGCGCGGCACGTCGAGCAGCACGCCGCGGCCGACCATCTTTTCCTTGGTCTTCTCGATCCCGCCCTTCTGCGCGCCAGCCGAAGTGACATTGCGGCAGTCGTAGCCGTTCCACATATGATCGTAGTACATGATGTGGCCCAGTCCGTCCCACTGGGTGCTGCACTGCAGGGGCATGATGATGATGTCGTCGGTGCCGCGGATCTTGCGGTGATCGAGCACCCCGGAGTAGGCGTCGGTTCCGGTGCGCGTCATCATGTGAATCGGATTGAACCGGCCCAGCGACGGATACTTGCTCTTGCCGCCCTGCGGGCCGTGCTGATCGTAGTTGAGCGCCAAAGAGATTACCTTTCCCTTGCGCACGAGCTGCGCCGCCGCGACCACGTCCCCAGGGGCCACGTAATTGAGGGTGCCGATTTCGTCGGTCTTCCCCCATTTTCCCCAGTTCTTCAACCGCTTCGCTGCGGCATGCACGTCCTTGCGCTTGAGCTTGCGGTGCTTCTTGTCGCGAGTGTCCTTGAGTTTGAGCTTGGTTGCCATGCGGGTAGTCCTTCTTGTGGTCAGGCGGAGGAGCTTGGCAGTCTAGCTAGCCGTATCGTCGGGGTCAACGACGCCGGCGGCGGGCGACGCGACGCGCGTTTTACATTGTGGACACTTGCGCAATAGCTGGTAGGTCGAGCGCGGCGCCGATGCGCCGCAGCCAACGTAGGCAGGAAGACTACGCGCGCAATCGACGAGGTCGATGCCCTCCGGCACCGCGGATACAACCGGCGCCGGGCCCGGTGTACAGCGGCTTGTCCCCGGTCTCTACTCCCTGCGGACAATCAGTGAATGGTGAATGCTGAACGGCAAGATTTGAGCGCGAAATGGTTCTCTCGGTTCACCGTTCACTCGTCACTGGTCACCGGTAACATCCTTGTATCGGCGTTTATCTGCGTTCATGTGCGGCCTAATTCCGCCTTTCACCGCGCCAGCGGCAGCATGACCGGCCGGCGTGCTGCTATCGAATGCTCGATGGCAAGCGTTGCCTCCAGCGTTGCGCGCGCCTCACGCGGCGTCGCCAGCACGCAGGGCCGGCCCATCGAGAGATGGTCGAGCCACGCGCGGGTCTCGTTCGCGATCGGACCCCAGAAATCGCCAAGCGCCCAGTCACCCGGCGTTCCGCTCTGGAGGAACACCATGTTCACCGATTGGTCCGGCAGATAGACGTGCGGGATCCCCTTCTCCGTGTACATCAACTGGTCGGTATGATCATCATCCAGGATCATCACGCCGCCGGTTCCGAGCACCTCGACCCGCGCCGCGTGCCCCCGCGCTGGATACTTTTCCGGCAGTGCGTAGCTGATGCCGAGGTTGATCACCGTCCCGTCGGCATAAGTGAAGACAGCCCAGCTCACGTCATCGACGTCGAAGCCCGCCTCCTTGAGAACGCCTTTCTGGCCCCGGGCATAGACCTCCGTGATCGGTGTGCCGCCCTGCAGCCAGCTCATGAGGTCCACGTAGTACGTTAGCGCATCCACGACCGGCGTCGCCTCACGGTGGCGCTTCAGGATGGCGAGCGCCTGCGAGCGTGAGTTGTAGACGCGCGCTGCGGCGCCGGTCATCCGGCCGATACGGCCCTGCACGATCTGCTCCTTCGCGATGAGGTAGCGCTCCTTGTAGCGGCGGCTGTAGCCCACACGCACGCTCGCGCCGTTCTTCTCGATCGCCTCGACCATCGCGTCGGCGTCGGCGAGCGTCAGCGCAATCGGCTTCTCCACCAGCACCGCCTTGCCCTGCGCCACCGCCGCCAGCACCGGCGCCATGTGTTCGCCCTCGCTGGTCGAAACGATCACCGCGTTGACTTCCGGGCGCGAAATCACCTCGAGGTTATCGCCCGAGTGGGACTGGGCACCCACCTGCTGGGCCAGCTCGCGCGCGCGCGCGGGCTCCCGGTCGGATACGGCGATGTAGCGCACCCCTGGATGCTGCGCCGCGAGCCGTGCGCGCAGCGTGCCAATGCGGCCTGCGCCAATGACAGCCAGGCCTACGTCTTTTCGTTCGAGAGCGATGATGCTCTCCTCTTCAGGTTCCGGCGTATCGCCTCATAGAGGCTCGAGCTCGGCGGCTGAACGCGCGGACTCAGTCGATTTTCGCACCGGCTGCCTTGATAACCTTGGCCCATTTCACCATCTCGCTCTTGATGTGTGCGCCGAGCTTCTCGGGCGAGCTCCCGATGGGCTCGATCGCGCTCGCCAGTAGCATCTTCCGGTAATCAGGGTGGTTCAGCGCGCGCACGATCTCGCGGTTGAGCTGCATGACGATCGCGCGCGGCGTTCCCGCCGGCGCGACGTACGCGTACCACGGGCTCGAGTCGTAACCCGGCACGCCTGCCTCGGCGATTGTCGGGATATCGGGAATCGCCGCCGGCCGCCTCGCCGTCGACACGCCCAGCGCACGCAAGCGGCCGGCCGCAATGTGCCCTTTCGATACCGCATAGGTCGCGAACAACGTCTGCACCTGACCCGACAGCAGCGCGACGAGTGCCGGGCCGCCGCCTCTATACGGAACATGCAGCAACTTGGTGCCGGTCATGCTCATCAGCAGTGCGGCTGCAAGATGTCCGCCGCTGCCGTTGCCCGATGACGCCATCGTGAGCCCGTTCGGCTTCGCGCGCGCGAGCGCGATCAACTCCTTTACCGATTTCGCGGGCACTGCGGGATTCACCACGAGCAGGTAGCATCCGTCGGCAAAGAGCGTGAGTGGGGCAAAACTCTTGACGGAATCGTACGGCAGTTTCCGGTAGAGACCCGGATTGATGGCGAGCTGGGCGCTCAGCGCAAACCCGATGGTATAGCCATCAGGACTTGCGCGCGCGACGATCTCCATACCGATAGTGCCGTTCGCGCCGCCACGATTGTCAACCACGACCTGCTGGCCGATGTTGGCAGAGAGTTGGCGTGCGAACGGACGTCCGATCGTATCCATGCCGCCGCCCGGCGGATAGGGAATCACGAGACGGATCGGCTTGTTTGGAAAATCACCCGCGCCCTGCGCCCACAGGGGCGCAACCGCGGTCGCAAGCAGTGCTCCCAGAAAACCCAAAATGGCTGCCTTCATTGTCTTCCTCCTCGGATCACGTTTACGTACTTCGTCAGCGGTTAGGGCCTAGCCGTCACGGCCTCGACTTTGCGAGATCGATCGCGCGTTCCTTGAGCGTTCGATCCGCCCTGAGGACCATCTTCGCGACCTTGTGCGTGGCGTGTGCGGCAGCTCATCGACAAACACGATGTAACGCGGCACCTTCATTGACGCCAGCCGCTCGCGGCACCACTGCGCAACCTCATCAGCGGTTACATCGTAGCCGGGCTTCCGCACCACGGCAACCAGGATTTCATCCTCTCCCAGCTCGGCGGCGACCGGAATGGCAGCGGCTTCGTGCACGGCGGGATGCTCACCGATCACGCGATCGAGCTCCGCGCCTGCGATGTTCTCGCCGCGCCGCCGAATGATGTCTTTCTTGCGCGCAACAAAGAAGAAATAGCCATCGGCGTCGCGCCGCACGAGATCACCGGTCTGGAACCACCCGTCGGCGAACGCCGCCCGGGTCTGCTCGGGATCGCGGAAATAGCCCTGCATGATGATCGGCGTCTTCACCAGCAGTTCGCCCACTTCGCCGACCAACACATCGCGCCCTTCATCGTCGACGACCCGGCACTGCGCCCAAGGCCGCTGCGAATCGGGGTGGCGTCCGACCGGCCCCATGCTGCCGGGCTTGGCCGGTCCTTCGAAGGGATTGCAGGTCACGCCTGGAATCTCCGTCATCCCATAGCCCCCGATGAGATGGGGAATGGCAAACTCGTTGCGAAAGGTGTCGGCCACGGTCTGGCGCACGCCGTAGACCTTGCGGATGCCGTGCTCCGGCCGGAACTCGGAACGCGGCCGGTTCTTGAGGATGGTGCCGATCGCCTCGATGATATTGACCTCGGTTGCGCCGCTGTCGACAGCGATCTGCCAGAACGTCGTCGCTGAAAACTTCGGCACGATGACCATGCTCGCGCCAGCCGCCAGCGTGCCGGCAACGGAATAGAACAGCGCGTTGATGTGAAACAGCGGCAGCACGATCATCACGCGGTCGTCATCCTGGAGGTAGACGCGCTGCACGAACGCTTCGCCGCCGGTGACGAAGCTTCTCTGGCCGTGCATCGCACCCTTGGGGAAACCGGTCGTGCCCGAGGTGTAGACGATCAGACAGGTATCGTCTGCCGAAACGCCGCCGGGAAGCGCTGCATTCGGTGCCCGCGCAATGAGATCGTGGAGCAGCGGCGTGTCGTGCCGGCCGGTATCGAGCAAGGTGAACCACGGCGCGACCGCAAGCCCTTCGCACGCCTTGCGCGTGATGTCGAGCGTGTCGCTGCCCGCCGCCACGGCGCTCACCTCGGCATGGTGCAGCACGTAGCGCGCCTCGTCGACGCCGAACTCGGAATTCACCGGCACCATGATCGCGCCGATGCGCGCGAGAGCAAACAGCAACAACACGTGGCCATCGCAGTTTCTCGCCATCACGCCAACCCGGTCGCCCTTGCGGATGCCGCGCGTCACCAACAGGCGTGCCGCTCCCTCCACGGTCTGGCCAAATTCGCGCCAACTCCAGGTCTTGCCGCTGAAGAGCAGAAACGGCCGCTCTGGCGCACGCTGCGCGCGGCTCGCAAAGGCGCCAGCCAGCGTGTAGTCGTGTTGCGGGAAGAGCTCGAGGACTTCGAGCGGCTTCTTCATCGGTCGGGTCGATTCACTGCTCACGAATCACGACTCAAGCGGTTTGCGCCACGTGCGAGTACATTGTCTTGCGGGACAACGGAAACCGGCGCTTGGAGAACGACGCTGTGCGAAAGTTCGAAGCAGTCCCGAATTCGCAGCGCCGCGGCTGATTATAGGCGCCGCTTCCGACCGCGAACAGCGTGAAAGTCTATATTGTGACCCCACTCGCGCGTTGTTCGGACACCGTGCTGCCAGGGATCCAGCCGCCGACGCCAACGCGGGGACACTTAGAATAGAATCGCGTGAAGTCCTTCGCCAACGTCCCCCCGGCTCGCGCCGCGCGGGTGTCCATCAAATTGAGGAGAAGAAAGGATGTTTGCTGCGCCGCCGGTCATCGAGACCGAGGTCTTCGCTGAACTCCCGGCTTCGCTCCGGATCAGCGACCGGAAATCGAAGTGGCTCAAGTTCAGGAAAAAAGGCCAGCCCGTCGACAAGCCGGAGACCATTCACTCCTATCTCGAGGGCCCCTCTTTCGACCGCAAGGGAAATCTTTATTGCGTCGACATTCCCTACGCCCGCGTCTTCCGCGTGTCGCCCAAGGGCGAGTTCACGGTCGTGGCCGAGTATGAAGGCGAACCTAACAGCCTGAAGATTCACCAGGATGGTCGAATTTTCGTGGCCGACCGGCTGCACGGCATCCTGCTGCTCGACACCGCCTCGGGCAAGATGAAGCCCGTGGTCGAGGAGGTGGCGGGCGAAGGTTTCAAGGGCATCAACGATTTCGTGTTCGGCCGGAACGGCGACATTTACTTCACCGACCAGGGCAACAGCAGCATGAACGACCCAAGCGGCCGCGTGTTCCGGTGGCGTGCGAAGGACGGTGAACTGGAACTCATCCTGGACAGGGTGCCGGGACCCAACGGGATCGCGCTCAACCCGTCCGAGACGCTCCTTTTCGTGAACGTCACACGCATGAACAACGTCTGGCGCATCCCGTTGCTGCCGGAAGGGGGAATCATGCAGCTCGGCGCGAAGATCGGCATCTTCATCCAGTTGACGGGCAGCCTGTCCGGTCCCGATGGCCTCTCGGTCGACTCGGACGGCGGCCTTGCGGTATGCCACTCCGGGCTTGGCTCGGTGTGGCTCTTCAGCAAGCTCGGCGAGCCACTCTACCGCATCCAGTCCTGCCGCGGCATCCGCACGACCAACTGCGCGTTCGGGGGGCCGGATTTCAAGACCCTCTACATCACCGAGTCGGAAAGCGGCAGCATACTGAGAGCCAGGCTGCCGGTCGCCGGGCACCCGCTCTACTCGCACCGGTGAACGCGTGAGAATCACTTCGATCCGAACCCACGCTGCCGCAATCCCGCACAAGGTCGCGCGCGTGACCGCGCATGAGCCCATGCGCGGCGTCAGCGTCATCCTTGTGGAAGTGACCACCGACGCGGGCCTTTCTGGCATCGGCCAGATCCATGGCGCGCCATTGAAAGACATCTGCGATTGGGTGGGGCGCCTCGGCGAGGTCGTGATCGGCATGAACCCGCTCGAACACGTCGTCATCTGGGACAAGCTCTTCGCACTTACGTGCCCGCGGCCAGGCGGATTCCTTGCCCAGGACGCCCTGCCGCCACCGCTGCCGCGCGCGGCCCGCCCGCAGATTACGGCCGCGATCGGCGGCATCGATCTCGCGCTGTGGGACATTAAGGGTAAGGCGGCCGGCATGCCCGTCTTCCGTCTGCTTGGCGGGGAAAATCGTCCTGTGCTCGCCTACGCGACCGGCGGTTACTACCGCGACGACGGCCAGCCCGACGGCATGGCGGAGGAAGTGGCCTCCTTCGTGGCGAAAGGCTACCGCGCCGTCAAGATCAAGGACGGCGGCGGAACGCTTGTCGAGGACATCGAGCGGGCGCGCCTCGCGCGAGAGGCGATCGGCCGCGACACACTGCTTCTGCTGGATTGCACTGCAGCCTATGAGCTCGACACCGCCATTGCTTTTTCGCGGGCGGTCGAGCGCTATGAGCCGTTCTGGTTCGAGGAGCCGCTGCGCTGGTACCTCCAGCCAGCCGACTTCCGGCGTCTCGCCGCGGCCACAACGATTCCGCTCGCTCACTGCGAGCGCGACCTGCATCGCTTCACTGTGCGCGACGTCATCGTCAGCGGCGGCGTGCGCTACGTGCAATTCGATTCCACCCGCCATTCAGGCTTCACCGAGTCGCTCCGGATCGCGGCGCTCGCGGAACAGCACGGCGTGAAGATCTCGCCGCACCAGGTGCCGGAGCTGCACGCACATCTGTGCGCGGCGTTCCCGGGCGCGAGCTTCGGCGTGGAGTCGAACGGCGTTCCCGACCCGCTCTGGTCAGGAATGTACAAACGCCGCGCGCAGATCAGAGACGGCTACGTGCACCTGGACGAAACTCCCGGCTTCGGCATCGAGATCGATTGGGACTTCATCACGCGCCATGCCGCCTGATAGCAGAAAGGCGTGACTAGTCACGAATCATTTCCGGGTCTGCAGGTATTCGCTCTGCCACTGCTTGTAAACGGCGCCGTTCACCAGCTCGCCCATCTCCTTCGCGGACGCAATTTTGTCCTTCAGATCGGCGGGCGCGCCACCGGTAAAGAGATGAGCATAGGTTTCCCGCAGCGCCTTTACCGCGGCGGCAACGGGCTGATGGCCCTGGAGCAGGACGCGCGCGCCCGCGGCGGCGAAGTCCTCGCGCTTGATCGAGGCCGGGGCCGAACCGACCATGACCGGCAGCCGGGCTGCTTCCTGAACCGCTCTCACCTGATCGGCCGACTCCACACCGATTACGAAAATCGCGTCCACACCGCACGCCGCGAAAGCCTGCGCCCGCTTCACGGTGCCTTCCGTACCCTCCACCTTCAGCGCCGCCGTCCGCCCGAGTATGACCGTCTCCGGATCGCGGCGGGCCGCAACCGCGGCCTTGAGCTTGCCGACCATCTCATCGAGCGAAATCAGCTCATCGGTGCCCTCGGTCTGGCCAAAGCGCGTCGGCAAGGCCGTATCCTCGATGCTCATGCCGGATACGCCCGAATGCTCCAGTTCCTCCACGGTGCGCATGACATTGAGCGCGTTGCCGTAGCCGTGGTCAGCGTCCACGATCAGCGAGAGCCGACTCGCGCGCATGATGCGCCGGACCTGGTCGGCGAACTCGGTGAGCGTCAACACGATGAGGTCCGGCGCAGCGAGCGTCGTGTTCGACGCGACCGAGCCGGCGAGCATCCCGATCTCGTAGCCCACCGCCTCCGCCACGCGCGCCGACAACGGATCGTAGATGCTCGCAGGTGACACGCATTTCGTCCCGCCCAACACCGCGCGCAATCGCTTGCGCTGTTCAGTGTGATTCATACTTTCTCCATTCGTTGAAAGGATTTTTGAACCACGGAGAACACGGAGAGAAACCTAACTTAAGTACCATTTCTGCTGCCTCTCCGCGAAGGAAGAGGCGTGATGGAAGTCATCGCTTCAATGTTCCGTGAACTCGATGGCTAAAGCGTCTCGAGGTTAAGGTCTTATCGGCGTTTATCTGCGGCTAAATTCCTGCCTCTGATTGTTCTCGTCGGCATCCTTACTGCCAGCTCACCTCCGGCGCCATAGCAGCAAGCAATCGCGATTCCGCCACGATCCGAAACAGAAGCGCCTTCGGTTGCTCGCGGTATCGAGCCAGTCTCGGTCGATGGCAACGTTGGCGCCGTCTTCCGCCGCCGGACGGATGCTGCTGATATGCCCGCCGGGCGCACGAATTTCACGCCGCCAGTACGGATCGAAGAAGTAGAGCCGCTCATCATCCGCGCGCAACGCAAGCAGGTAATGCCAGTCGCCGCGGTCATAGGTGATGCTGCACAGCGCGACGCCGCCGCCGTTGAGGCATTCGACGATGCGGTTACCCCGGCCCAGGTTGACCTCGCGCCCGGTGAGGAACTCAGTGCCAATCCGAAACGTCTTGGTCGTGAACTGCCGCAGCCACTCCGCGAGCAGGCGCACGCTCTCGTCGGAACTGCCGCGGCCGGCCGTTCCCCGCCGCCCGACGCCGTCGAGCGTGTACAGATAAATGCGCTGCAACACCTCGGGCGGTACTTCATGGCGTTCGTACAGATATGCGATGGCATTACTAATGGTGGTCGGTACGCAGTCGTACTCGGATAGCTGGAAACGGAAGGGAATGTGTCTCTTGGCTTTCACGGCGTTGCAGGAGGCAACTTGGCTCTGGCATGGGCCCCGGGACGGCCGCGCTACAACGACAGCAGGCCCATGAATTCGTCCACCGGCATCGCTTCGAGCCGCTTCTGGTCGAGGCACGCACGGAGGATGGCGTCGCGCTGCCGCGCCGCGAAGACACGCGCGACGTTCGTTTCGAACTTGTCCATCAGCACCGGGACGGCCTCCTTGCGCCGGCGGCGATGGCCCAGTGGGTAGAGCACCTCCGAGAGCGGCAGGCTGGTGCCATCCCTGAATCGCACCTTGATGGAATTCGAGTTGGTGCGCTTCGCGGGGTCGAGGTAATCGCGACTGTAGGTCCGGTCCTCGCGCAGCACCATCTTCGTCCGCAGCCGGTCGATGCGCGGGTCGGCGGCGATGCGGTCCTCGTAGTGCTCGGCCGTCATTTTGCCGAAGATCATCCCGATCGCGATCATGTACTGCATGCAGTGGTCGCGGTCGGCGAAGTTGTAGAGGGGCCCGCTCTTGTCCAGGATCACCATCGACGAGTTGTGACAGCGCACGTCGACCTGCTTGATCTCTTCCAGTCGGTCCTTTACCAGCGGATGGACTTTGATCGCCGCCTCTACCGCGCTCTGTCCGTGGAACGCAGTGGGATAGGGAATCTTGAACAGCACGTTCTCCATGACGTAGCTGCCGAACGGGCGCTGGAAACGGAACGGGCGGCCCTTGAACAACACGTGGTAAAAGCCCCAGGTCTTCGCCGTGAGCGCCGCCGGGCATCCGATCTCGCCTTTGACCGCCATCAGCGCGAGCCGCATGCCGCGGCTGGCGGCATCACCCGCTGCCCAGGACTTGCGCGGACCGGTATTGGGCTTGCGCCGGAACGCCGCGAGGGGGTGGCCGTCCAGCCACGCGTGTGACACCGCGTTCACGATCTCCTCGCGCGTGCCGCCCAGCATCCGGGTCAATACCGCGGCGCTGGCGATCTTGACGAGTAGGGTGTGATCGAGCCCGACCGCGGTGAAACCGTTCTCGATGCCGAGCCCGCCCATGATCTCGTAGGACTTCACCGCGGACTCAAGGATCTCGCGCATGAGCAACGGCTTCTTGCCCGCCGCGACCCGCGTGCGGGATAGCCAGTCGGCCACGGCGAGGATCCCCGAGAAGGTGTCCGAGGGATGCATCACGGTGGCGCCGTAAAATGCATCGTT
>JAOTVX010000028.1 GCA_029863175.1 Betaproteobacteria bacterium
AGAGGACGGACCGAAGGCGTTACGGATGGCTTATTCTGATTCATGTTGTTTCTCTGTGACCTCTGTGTTCTCTGTGGCAAATGTTTTTTAATGTTCGGTTAAACGGATGACTGTTCGGATCCAGACAGCTGATTTTGACGTCAGCGCGGAGATTGCGGCGCTGCGGCGCGGTAATCCCAAGATCGGCGCGGTTGCGAGTTTCGTCGGGATCGTGCGCGACGTGAACGAGGGCGACGCGGTCGCCGGGATGACGCTCGAGCACTACCCGGGTATGACGGAACAGGCGATCGAGGAGATCGTCACGCAGGCGCGTGGGCGCTGGCGCGTGCTCGACGCCCTGGTCATTCACCGCGTCGGCAGGCTCAAACCACAGGACCAGATCGTGCTCGTCGTCGTGGCGGGCGAGCATCGCGGCGACGCGTTCGCTGCTTGCGAGTTCATCATGGATTACCTGAAAACGCGCGCGCCGTTCTGGAAAAAGGAAGCGACTGCAAAGGGCGAGCGGTGGGTCGAAGCGCGCGCGTCGGATGACATTGCGGCGGAGCGCTGGCGGCTCAAGGGCTGATAACGCGTGAGTTGGCTTGGATTTCTCGCGGTCGGCGCAGGGGCCGCTCTGGGGGCCTGGGCGCGCTGGGGCCTGGGCATTTTTTTCAATCCCGTTTTTCCCACGTTGCCGCTGGGAACGCTGGCGGCGAACCTGACGGGCGGACTGCTCATCGGCATCACCATGGGCATGCTGTCCCACTTCGAATCGTTGCCGCCGGAGATGCGCCTGCTGGTCGTGACCGGCTTTCTGGGCGCCTTGACGACATTCTCGACTTTTTCTGCGGAGACCGTGGCACTCGTCGCGCGGCAGCAGTGGGGTTGGGCGGTGGCCCTGATCTTCGCGCATCTGGCTGGCTCGCTGCTGATGACGTTGGCCGGGATCGGCGCGGCACGGTTACTATTGAGGTGAGCCATGAAGGGGACCTACCTGCGTTTCTACATGCACGAGAACCATAAGCATGGCGGCATTCTGCTGTACGAGTGGCTTCTGGAGCGCGCGAAGAAGCTGGGTGTGCACGGGGGCTCCGCCTTCCGGGCGATCGCCGGCTTCGGTCGGCACGGCGTCCTCCACGAGCAGCACTTCTTCGAGTTGGCGGGCGACCTGACGGTGGAGGTCGAATTCCTGGTCCCGCGTGCGCAGGCTGAGAAGCTGCTCGAACTCGCCCGGAACGAGCGGGTTCGCGTCGTTTACGCGATGAGCGAAGCAGAGTTCGGCGAGACCGATGGCGAAGCCTCAAAACCGTGATTCGTGATTCGTGAATGGTGAATCGAAACGTCAAAGACCCATTTTAGCCGCAGATAAACGCCGATAAACGCCGATACAACTCAAGAACTTCCCTGTTTTCAATCTTCAGGCGAAGTTGCCCATCACACATCACCCGTCACTCATCACGATCCACCCACGACTCACGAATCACGACTCACCGATTGGTTCAGCAGTTTGCGGGCCGCATCGATCAGCTCGCCGGCGGCGAGTCCCACGGGTCCGCAGCCGGCCTCAACCAGGGCGTCAGCCGCCGCGCCGTGAAGGAGCACACCTGCGAGCAGCGCGGTTTTCGCATCCGCGCCCTGGGCTAGCAGGGCAGCGATGATCCCCGTCAGAACATCCCCCATGCCGGCGCTGGCCATGCCGGGGTTGCCGGACGTATTCACGTGCCAGGTGCCATCAGGCGCCGCACATATGCTGCCATTCCCCTTGAGGACGATGAGACTGTTAAGGCTTGCGGCAAGCTTGATTGCGGCGCTTACGCGATCGTGTTGCACTTCGCGCGTCGTGATACCGAGCAGACGGGCAGCCTCGGCCGGATGGGGCGTCATGAGAGTGGCGGCTTTGCGCGCGGTTGTCTGGCTCGCGAGTCCCGGGTTCGCGCCGATGAGATTCAGCGCATCGGCGTCGAGGACCACGGGGAGCGGCGATTGCAGAGCGATTCCAAGGTAGAAGGCCGCGTCCGGCGCCTGGCCCAGGCCGGGCCCGACCGCGAGGCAATCGAGATGACCGAGCTTCAGCACTTCATCGGCGCTGCGAATCATCAGCTCGGGCTGTTGGGGATCGACGGTAAGGGTGTCGCGGGCCAGTGTCCCGACATAGACTCGCCCCGCGCCTGATCTAAGCGCTGCTCGCGCGGCGAGCAGCGCTGCTCCGACCATGCCGTGATCACCGCCGATCACGCCGATGCTGCCGTAGTCGCCCTTGTGGGTGCCGTAACGGCGTGGCTTGAGTGCAGTTTTCAGCGCGTCGAGGCCGATCAAGAAACCGCTGGCCGGCCGCACCGACTGGGAATCGAGACCGAGCGTCCTTAGGTGCAGCTCGCCGCAATGGTCCGGGCCGTCGAGCGTAAGCAGCCCCGGCTTGAGGGCAACGAAGGTGACGGTATGGGTTGCGCGAACGGCGCAACCCATTATTCGCCCCGTATCCGAGTGCAGGCCGCTTGGCACATCGAGAGCCAGGACCGGCCCGCCGGTCCCGTTGATGGCGGCGATCCACTCCGCGTAACGGCCGCCGACGTCGCGCTCGAGGCCGATGCCGAAAATGCCATCTACGACGAGTCCCCACTCGCCGGCGTCGGGCAGATCCGGCCGGTTGGCGCCGCCAGCGGCACGCCAGGTTCGCAATGCCTGGCTTGCATCGTTCGACAGCTTGCCTTCATCGCCCGCGAAGACGACCGTTACGTTGAACCACCACTCCTTGAGATAACGCGCGACGACAAAGGCGTCACCCCCGTTGTTGCCAGGACCTGCGATGACCAGCACGGGCTTGCCGTTCCCACCCGCAAGTTCGCGGGCGAGCTCGGCGGCGGCCAAGCCTGCACGCTCCATGAGCGGCGGAGGATCGGGGGCCGCAGCCGCGGCCAGTTCGATCGCACGCACGTCCGTTGTCAGATAGACCGGCGCGCCGTGGCGGGAATGGAGCTTCATAAGTCCCCGTAGTTTAACGTGAATCGCCCGGCGGCCGCTGCGACGCGGGGCGATTTGGTGTAACATTGACCCTTAGCAAGCCTGATCCCGCGACATGTCGCAGATTCTCAGGCTGAGAGGGCGGAACGCGCTCTCAGCCTTTCGCCTTCGCAAGCTCGCTGCTTCCTGCACTGCCGCCGTACCGAGCGTCTCGGGCATCCACGCCGAGTTCTGGCATTTCGTACAGGCCGGGCGTCTTCTTTCAATGGACGAGGCCTCGCGCCTGGAACGCGTCCTGACCTACGGCCCAGCGCAGGCGACCGGAGAAGCTCGCGGTGAGCTTATGCTCGTTGTGCCGCGCATCGGCACCATCTCGCCGTGGTCCTCGAAGGCGTCAGACATCGCGCGGCACTGCGGTCTCGAGGCCGTGCAGCGCATCGAGCGCGGCGTGGCGTACTTCATCTCGACACGGGATGGTCTGCCTGTTTCTTCAAATGATCGGGCGGCATTGGCGCCCCTGATTCATGATCGTATGACGGAGATGGTGCTCGACTCCCTTGAGGATGCCGCCCGATTGTTCGAGCATTTCGAGCCGAAGCCGCTCGCGACCGTGGACGTGATAAGTGGGGGTGTGGCGGCCCTCGAACGCGCCAACCGGGAAATGGGGCTCGCGCTCTCGGAGGACGAGATTGCATACCTCGCGGCGCAGTTTGCCCGCATGGCGCGCAATCCCACCGATGTCGAGCTGATGATGTTCGCGCAGGCAAATTCCGAGCACTGCCGGCACAAGATTTTCAATGCCAGTTGGGTCATCGACGGGCAGCCGCAGGAGCTTTCGCTCTTCGGCATGATCCGCACCACCCATCAGAAGCACCCGCGCGGCACCGTAGTGGCGTATTCCGACAACGCGGCAGTAATGGAAGGCGCCCGGATCGCGCGCTTTTATCCTGGGGAGGGGGGCGAATACCGCTATTCACAGGGGCTCACCCACACCGTAATGAAGGTCGAGACGCACAACCATCCCACGGCGATCTCCCCGTTTCCTGGCGCGGCCACGGGGGCGGGCGGAGAGATCCGCGACGAGGGGGCCACCGGGCGCGGCGCGAAGCCCAAGGCCGGACTGACCGGCTTCACCGTGTCAAACCTGTGCATACCCGGCTTCGTGCAACCGTGGGAAAAAGACGGCTACGGGCGGCCGCGCCGCATTGCGTCGGCGCTCCAGATCATGCTCGAGGGCCCGATCGGGGGCGCGTCGTTCAACAACGAGTTCGGCCGGCCGAACCTGGCCGGCTATTTCCGCACGTTTGAGCAGTGCGTGGCGGGGGCCATGCGCGGCTACCACAAGCCGATCATGATCGCGGGCGGTGTCGGCAACCTCGCAGCGGAGCACGCGATGAAGCAACCGTTCGCTGCGGGCGCCTTGCTGGTGCAGCTGGGCGGACCGGGCATGCTGATCGGCCTCGGCGGCGGAGCGGCGTCGAGCATGGATACCGGCGTGAACCTGGAAGACCTCGATTTCGACTCGGTCCAGCGCGGCAACGCCGAGATCGAGCGTCGCGCGCAGGAAGTCATCGACCGGTGCTGGGCGCTGGGCAGCGTGAATCCGATTCTCTCGATTCATGACGTCGGCGCCGGCGGTCTTTCGAATGCGCTGCCGGAGCTGGTGCATTCGGCGGGACGGGGCGGACAGCTCGATCTGCGCAAGGTTCCGAACGAAGAGCCGGGGATGTCACCGCTGCAGATCTGGTGCAACGAGGCGCAGGAGCGCTACGTGCTGGCGATCGCGCCGCACGATCTCGATCGCTTCCGGGCGATCTGCGAGCGCGAGCGCTGCCCCTTTGCCGTTGTGGGCACCGCGACGGCCGAAGGCCGGCTGGTCGTGACAGATCCGGTGTTCGGCAACGAGCCGGTCGACATGGAACTTGCCGTCCTGCTTGGCAAGCCGCCGAAAATGACGCGCGATATCGCGCATGAGGCGCGGGAACTGCCGCCCTTCGAGATCGCGGCAATCGATCTGCGCGATGCTGTTTATCGCGTGCTGCGCCTGCCCGCGGTCGCCGACAAGACGTTTCTCATCACCATTGGCGATCGCACGGTCGGCGGCCTTACGGCGCGCGACCAGATGGTCGGCCCGTGGCAGGTCCCGGTCGCGGATGCAGCGGTGACCCTGCTCGGGTTCGATACTTACCGCGGCGAGGCCTTTGCCATGGGCGAGCGCACGCAACTTGCGCTGGTCAGTCCGGAAGCCTCGGGACGGATGGCGATCGGCGAGGCCATTACCAATATCGCCGCCGCTCCCATAGTTGACATCGGGGATATCAAGCTCTCTGCGAACTGGATGGCGGCAGCGGGGCACCCCGGCGAGGACGCTGCGCTGTTCGATACGGTGCGCGCGGTGGCGATGGAACTATGCCCGGCGCTCGGTGTGAGCATTCCCGTGGGCAAGGACAGCCTGTCCATGAAAACGGCATGGGAGGAGGACGGCACGCGCAAAGAAGTCACTGCGCCGCTCTCGCTCATCGTCTCGGCGTTCGCGCCGGTAGCCGACGTGCGCGCCACGCTGACGCCGCAGTTGAGGACTGATTGCGGCGAGACCGACCTGGTGTTGATCGATCTTGGGGTTACGCGTTGCCGGTTGGGCGGCTCGGCGCTCGCACAGGTCCACGGGCAGGTTGGCGACACCGCGCCAGACGTGGATCCGGGGCAGCTCGGGGCTTTCTTTGCAGCAGTTCAGCGGTTGAACCGCGAAGGCAGGTTGCTCGCCTATCACGACCGCTCGGATGGCGGACTGCTCGCGACGGTATGCGAAATGATGTTCGCCGGTCGAATTGGAGCTTCACTTCAATTCGATACATTGCCTCCAGGCAAGTCCGCGATGGAGTTTCTATTCAATGAGGAGCTTGGAGCCGTTATCCAGGTCCGCAGGGCTGATCTGCCCGAAGTGCGGAAGGCGTTCTCGGAATCGGCCCTGGAAAACTGCCTGCATGCGATCGGTACCCCGAATCAAGATGATTCGCTCAGCATCGCCGTAAGGGGCAAGGAGATCTTGCGCGAAACGCGCGTCGATCTTCGCCGTGCTTGGTCGGAGACGACCTACCACCTGCAGAAGCTGCGAGACAACCCGGAATGCGCGCAGGAAGAATACGACCGGCTGTTGGACGGCGATGACCCAGGATTGCACGCGACGCACAGCTTCGATCCCGCGCACGATGTTGCCGCGCCTTTTGTGGGCCGCGGTCCCCGGCCGAGGATCGCGGTCCTGCGCGAGCAGGGCGTCAACGGCCAGGTGGAAATGGCGGCTGCCTTTGACCGCGCGGGCTTCAGCGCCGTGGATGTGCACATGAGCGATGTCATTGCCGGTCGAGTGAGCCTGGCGCACTTCAAGGGCATTGCCGCCTGCGGCGGGTTTTCCTACGGCGACGTGCTGGGCGCCGGCGAGGGCTGGGCCAAGTCCATCCTCTTCAATGCGCGCGCGCGCGACGAGTTCGAAGCCTTCTTTAAGCGCCCCGATACCTTCGCTCTGGGCGTGTGCAACGGCTGCCAGATGATGAGCAACCTGCATGAACTCATTCCTGGCGCGACCGCATGGCCGCACTTCGTGCGCAACCGCTCGGAGCAGTTCGAAGCGCGGGTGGTGATGCTGGCAGTGCAGCGCTCGTCCTCCCTGTTCTTGGAAGGAATGGCCGGGAGCCGTTTGCCGGTTGCGGTGGCGCACGGCGAAGGTTACGCCGAGTTCGCAGAGGAGAGGGCGCAAGCTGCCGCCGAGCCGCTCGTGGCGCTGCGTTTCGTGAACAACCGTGGCACGGCAACCGAGACCTATCCGTACAATCCAAACGGCTCTCCCGGCGGCATCGCCGGACTCACCACCCCGGACGGGCGCTTTACCATTCTGATGCCGCATCCGGAGCGCATGTTCCGGACCGTTCAGCATTCGTGGCATCCGGAGGGCTGGGGCGAGAATGGTCCGTGGCTGCGCATGTTCCGCAACGCACGGCGGTGGGTGGGGTAACACCAAGGCAGAGGGCAGAAGGAAAACCGTCGCGTTGCCGATCAAAACCGATGCGCCGTTCTATTCGGAAGACAAGCGCGATTCGGTTGTCCGGGATCCGCTACACTACAAGTCGGCTCTGCTTACGCATCACCCGTCACCCATCACGGGGTTACTGAATTTTCGCCTTGGCGCGCAGATCGGCGATCACCTTCCGGACCATCTGGCTTTGCAGGTTGCGCTCCAGCGAGGGCTTGGCTTCCTCGAAGCTCGGCATTCGGGCGACGCGCTCGTCGTCAAGACGGATCACATGCCAACCGAAATTGGTCTTGACCGGCGCCTCGGTCATTTGGCCCTTCTTGAGGCTGACGAGGGTCTCGCCAAACGGCTTCACGTAGCGTGAGGCGGGGCTCCAGTCGAGGTCGCCGCCGCGGCCCTTGCTGCCCGGGTCCTTGGATTTTTCGGCAGCCAGCTTTTCGAAGCTGCCGCCAGCGCTGATCTGCTTGATGATGTCCTTCGCCTCGTCTTCGCCATTGACGAGTATGTGGCGCGCCCGGTACTCCTTGGTCGCGAGCTCGGGCTTGATCCGCTCGTATTCCTGCTGGAGCGCTTCCGCAGAGATCGGATTCTTGCTGAAGTAGTCCTGAAAATACGCTTGAGCCAGGGCCCGCACGCGGAAGAGCTCGAGACTCGCGGCGACACCGGGCTGCTTGTCGATGCCTTGGCGAACGGCTTCCTGCGCGATGACCTCCTGGTTGATAAGAGCCTCGCGGACACTTTTGCGCAGCTGCGGCGTGTCGGGCGAGCCCTGGGCGACCCCGGCCTGCACCGCGGCATCGAGACGGTACTGCGGGATGGAAATGCCGTTCACTTTCGCGGCCGGCTTGTCCTGGGCCACGGCTACGGTCGCGACGGTGGCAGTGGCCAGCATCAGCGCTAGGATGGCGAAAGGGCGCTTCATCGGGTTTCCTTTTCGTAAAAAAGTCAGATTTCGTCCGGCGCGTAGGCACGAATCGCAAGCGCGTGGATCTCGCTCTTCATCATCGGACCGAGCGCTTGGTAAATCATGCGGTGGCGCTGTTGTATCGGCTTGCCGAAAAACTGGGGAGACACAATGACGAGCTCGTAGTGTCCGCCACCGCCCTTGGCGCCTTCGTGTCCGATGTGCTGGCCCGACTCATCCACGATTTCGAGCGAGTCCGGCTGGAGCGCGGCAAGGTGCTGCTGAATTCTCTGGATCACGCTCATCACGTAGAACATTCCTGCTTCGTGTGTCGTATCACTTGGCCTTTTCCTCGACGTAACGGGCGAGCAGCAACGCCTGCAGCACCACGAACACGAGCATCAGTCCGATACCGCCGAATAGCTTGAAGTTCACCCAGTCATCGGTTGAAAAGTTGTAGGCGACGAGCAGATTGAGGGCACCCATGAAAGCGAAAAAGCCGATCCAGCTGACCAGCAGCTTGGTCCAGACAATATCCGGCATCGTGACCTGTTGCCCCAGCATGGACCGGATGAGGTTCTTCTTGAACAGCGCCGCGGAGACGGCCAGCGTGCCGGCAAACAACCAGTAGAGGACTGTCGGCTTCCACTTGATGAACATCTCGTCTTGCAGCAACAGCGTCGCGCTGCCGAAGACCAGGATGACGCCCAAGCTGACCCAAAGCATGTTATCCACTTTGCGATGGCGCAGCCACACCCAGCCGATCTGGACGATGCTGGCGGCCATTGCGACCGCGGTAGCGACGTAGATGCCGTACAGCTTGAAAGCCGCGAAGAACAGGATGACCGGAAACGTGTCGAACAGGAACTTCATTGCCGCGTATTATCCCGCTACTGTGGGGGAATGGGAAATGGGTAATGGGGAATCGGCAACATGGGGCGCGCGACCAGGCGCGTTGCGATTCTCAGCATTTCCTGTTCCCAATTTCCTATTTCCCGGTCTTGTCGAACTTGAGGGAGGCCGAATTAATGCAGTAACGCAGTCCGGTCGGGTCGGGGCCGTCCTCGAAGACGTGGCCAAGATGCGCATCGCAGCGGCTGCACAGCGCCTCGGTCCGGCGCATGAGGAAGCTGTAATCGTCCTCCGTCGCGACGTTTTCTGCTTTCATCGGCTGCCAGAAGCTGGGCCAGCCAGTGCCGGAATCGAACTTGTGATCGGAGTTGAACAGCTCGGCGTCGCAGCACACGCAGCGATAGACGCCGGGCTCGTGGTTGTCCCAGTAAGCGCCGCTAAACGCGCGTTCCGTGCCTTTTTCCCGGGCGACGTGAAACTGCTCAGACGTGAGCGCCTTACGCCAGTCGGCGTCAGTCTTGACCATCTTGTCGGGCACCGCGGGTTTCGGGTTCTGATCAGATTTGTCGCTCACGCCTTAATCCTTTTCCTAAGGGAAAGTGCCCGTGGTGGCCATTAATCATGCACTGAGTCAGGAAGCACTTTCCCTGGGTTCATGATGTTGTGCGGATCGAGAGCACGTTTGAGCGTTCGCATCAGCTCGAGTTCCACCGCGCTCTTGTAGAGCGCGAGCTCCCCGCGCTTGGATTGCCCGATACCATGCTCGGCGCTGAAACTGCCGCCAAAGCGATGCACGACATCGTAGACGATGCGGTTTACATCGGTGGCGTCGCGGTCGGCTGGATTGTCCCGGCGCCGCCCGGCGACAAAGGCGTTGTAATGGAGATTGCCGTCACCCAGGTGGCCGAAGCAGATGATTCGCACATCCGGAAAGGCGCGTTCGAGCGCGGCTTCGGCGGTCGAAATGAAATCAGCGATGCGGCTCACCGACACCGAAATGTCATGGCGGTAGAGCATGCCTTCCGCGCGCGAGGCCTCGGGAATCGATTCCCGCATGCGCCACAGCGACTGGCGTTGCGACTCGCCGCCAGCGATGACGGCATCGACGACCAAGCCGCGCTCCACCGCGAGCGCCATTGCACGTTCGAAGGCGGCGCGTAGCGGTCCTTGCTCATTTGCGTCGGCGAGCTCCGTCAGCACGTACCAGCTGTGCGGGCCGGAAAACGGATCACGCGTGTCGGGAATATGATTGAAGACGAGGTCAAGGCACAGCCGCGAAATCAGCTCGAATGCGCTGATGCATTCGCCACATTCGCCGCGCAGCAGGCCCAGCAGCGCAACCGCCGCCGCCGGATCCGGCACGGCGGCCATGGCGGTCACGACCGTGCGCGGCCGTGGAAACAGTTTCAGCACCGCAGCCGTGATGATGCCGAGCGTGCCCTCCGATCCCACGAAAACGTCCTTGAGATCGTAGCCGGTGTTGTCCTTGCGTAATCCGCGTAGGCCGTTCCACACACGGCCGTCCGGCAGGACGACTTCCAGGCCGAGCGTGAGATCGCGGGCATTGCCGTAGCGCAGGACGTTGACGCCGCCGGCATTGGTCGCAAGATTGCCGCCGATCTGGCAGCTGCCCTCGGCGCCGAGGCTCAGCGGAAACAGGCGGTCGACATTCAGGGCGGCCTGCTGAATGTTGGCGAGGATGCAGCCCGCGTCGGCAGTGAGCGTATCGTTGAGCGCGTCAACCTCGCGGACCCGATTCATGCGGCCCAGGGACAGGATGATCTGGTCGCCCGTGGGCGACGGTGTCGCCGCGCCGCACATTCCGGTATTGCCCCCTTGGGGAACAACGGGGATGTGCGTCTCGGCGCAGATCTTCACGACCGCGGCAACCTCGGCAGTGCTCGCCGGGCGTACGACCGCCGGCGTTTGGCCGCGGTAGAACCCGCGCCAGTCGACGACGTACGGCTCAATGTCGCCCGCATCAGTGAGGATGCCCTGAATGCCGACCACGGCGCGTATGCGCTCGAGCGTGGACGCGCGGCCGGATAGTGTCGAGTGAGCGGACTTGGGCATGGCTGGCCTGGCGCGGATCATTATAAACAAGAACTTAAATAAACAGGCCGGCGTCTTGTGGACACCGGCCTGCAAGGGAACCGGCGCCCGGTAAAGTGCCGGCTGTGAGCAATTCTACGCCATCGCGAGGAGCTCGCGCAGCGCCTAGGAGTTCGTCGGACTTAGGTCCGACCAACTCCTAATAGCAGCCTGTGCGCCTGCTAAGGCCGACAGGCTGCTAGGGCAGGATGCCGCCGTGCTGTGTGTTAGCATCGCGGCCCATCGCGTTGGCTGCCGAAGTTAACCCGAGATCTGCCGCGCTCCGGAGAGGAGAGTCTCCCTTGCCAAAAACTGCTGACATCATTGCTCAGGCGCTGAAGGCGGCGGGCGTGCGTTACGCCTTCGGTATTCCGGGTGGAGAGGTCCTCGATTTGCTGGAAGCCTTCCGCAAGGTTGGTATCCGCTTCGTGCTCACCAAGCAGGAACTCGGCGCCGGGTTCATGGCCGAGGCGAGTTTCCAGTTGACTGGAAAGCCCGGCGTGCTGGTCGCGACGCTTGGGCCTGGTTTTACCAATGCGGTCACGCCGGTTGCACAGGCGCTGCTCGACCGTTCGGCGCTGATTTTGATCACGGGCGAGATCGCCACCGCGCTGAAGCCGGTCTTCACACACCAGATCATCGATCAATGCGAGGTGCTGAGGCCGATCGTCAAGTGGTCGACGATGATCGCAGCCGCGGGCGCGTCCGCGCAGGTGGAGAAGGGTATCGCGATTGCGCAGACGCCTCTGCCAGGGCCGGTGCATTTCAATCTGCCGACCGACGTAGCGACGGCGCAACAACCATCGGCCGGCCGGCGCTTCGCATCTGCGCAAATTCCGACTGCACCCGGTGCGGTGAATTGGGGGAAGGCGCGAACCTGGCTTGAGCGTGCCCGCAAGCCGCTTGCTCTAGTCGGTGTGGGCGTGCAGTTGGATGGCGCGGCCGCGGACCTCAAGCGCTTCTTGGAGCGGTGGCGAGTGCCGGTCATGACGACGTATAAGGCGAAGGGCGTCATTCCCGAGGACCATCGCCTTGCACTCGGCGGGACCGGCCTGTCCCCGGTCGTGGATCGCATACACATGGAGCAGGTGCGCGACGCAGACCTGATTCTGACGATCGGTTTCGACCCCGTGGAGCTAAGGGCCGACTGGATGGCACCGTGGGATGCAGCCAAGCGCACCGTGAATATCGACCTGGTTGCCAATACGCACCATATCTATCAGTGCTCGATCGACTGCATCGGCAGCATCGCGGAGGCTTTGCGCCAGCTTGCAGCAGGGGCACCCAGGAGAGCCCCGCGCCGCTGGCCCGACGGCCAACTCGCGGCCCATCGTGAAGCCGTGCGCAAGGCGATTGCGCATCGGCCGGCCCGGCGGCTGGGGCCATTTCAGGTGGTATCGACGCTGCGCAACATTTTCCCGCGCAACACGCTTGCGACGGTAGATACGGGGTCCCACCGGATCCTCATCAATCATGTCTGGGAGGCGTACGAGCCGCGGCGCATGCTGCAGTCGAATGGCCTGGGCTCGATGGGCTACGGCCTTCCCGCAGCGATCGCCGCGAAGCTGATCTTTCCGCGGCGCCCCGTGCTCGCCATGATGGGGGAGGCCGGACTGGATATGGTGATGGGGGAACTGGCGCTGCTTGCGTCTCACAAGCTCGCTGTCACGATTGTCGTGTTTCGCGACGATACCCTGTCGCTGATCAAGTTGAAGCAGGAGCGCATGAAGCTCCCGGAAAGCGGCGTGGCGACGGGCAGCCCGGAATATGCGGCACTTGCGCGGGCTTACGGCGGAAACGGCCATGTTGTGAGCAGCGTCAAGGAACTCACCAAGGCGGCCCGCGCCGCTTTAAAATCCTCGCGTTTCACGCTCATCGAAGCGCGTATCGATCCGGCCGAGTATCGCAAACAGATGTAGCGCCAGGTCCGTCCGGGTGACGCCGGTGCCAACACGGCAATGGAGGAATTCGGTAAAATCGCCCGCGAGGCCTGCGGCGACACCAGTCTGTTGGCGCAAGACTCGAACCCAGAATCAAAGGCGGCCTGATTTCCATGCGACGGATTACGCTGATACCAGGCGATGGCATCGGTCCAGAGGTGATCGCAGCCGCGCGCGCGGTCGTGGAGGCGTCGGGTGCCGCAGTGGCCTTCGAAGAGGTTATTGCGGGCCAGCGTGCAGAACGCGAGCACGGCACGCCGCTTCCGCGCGCCGTGTTCGACTCCATCGAAGCAACCAGCATTGCCTTGAAGGGGCCGACGCAGACCCCGTTCGGTGGCGACTACCGAGTCACGATCGAGCGCAACGATGCGCAGGCGGGCAGCGCAAAGCGGACTTATCCGAGCATCTCGATCGCGTTGCGGCGCGAGCTGGGACTGTTCGTGGCCATGCGTCCGATCAAGAATTATCCGGGTATCCCTTCACGCTACGAGAAGGTGGACCTGGTCATCTTCCGCGAGAACAGCGAGGACCTCTACGTTGGCGTCGAGCGCATGGTCGACGAGGGCACCGCAGAGGCCATCAAGATCATCTCCGAACGTGGTACCGAGCGCGTCACACGCTTTGCTCTCGACTACATGCAGCGCCTCGGCCGGCGTCGCCTCACCATCGGGCACAAAGCCAACGTGATGAAGATGACCGACGGCTTGTTCCTGAAGACCGCCCAGAGCATCGCCAAGGGACGCTCCGACATTCTGGTCGACCAACGCGTCGTGGATGCCTTGTGCATGGATCTGGTGATGCGACCGGAGGACTATGACTGCCTGCTGCTGCCGAATCTCTACGGCGACATGATCTCCGATCTCGCAGCGGGGCTGGTGGGCGGACTCGGCGTTGCGCCGGGTGCGAACTTCGGCGCCGACTATGCCACCTTCGAGGCCGTGCATGGCACTGCACCCGACATGGCCGGGAAGGATGTTGCCAATCCGATGGCGTCGATCCTGTCGGCGGTGATGATGCTGCGGTATATCGGAGAGGCAGCGGCGGCTGATCGCATTGCGCAGGCCCTGGCCCAGGTGCTCAAGGAGAAAGGCTCGGTCACGCCGGACCTCGGTGGCAATGCGGGCACCCGCGCCATGACCGAGGCCATTGTCCAGAAACTGCAACGGCAATAGCCACAGAGAACACAGAGATCATCGCGTCAGGCAAGAAATGGCTCGCTTAAGCAATGCGGCGTTACCCGTCCGCGTCGGAGTTTGCTCGTCGTGTTGAATTTTGTCCTCCGTGTTCTCTGTGGCTGAATGAGGGTCGGATGGGTAAGCGTATCGTTTTCGTAGGAGCAGGGGCGATCGGCGGCTACGTTGGCGGCCACATGACGCGTGCGGGTCATGATGTAACGCTCATCGACGCCTGGCCCGAGCACGTCGAGCGCATGCGCGCGCACGGGCTCGAGCTCTCCGGCGTCACTGACGCGGAGCGACACACGGTAAAGGTCAAGGCCTTGCACGTCACGGACGTGCAAGAGCTGTCCCGGAAGCGGCCCGTCGATATCGCCTTCGTGAGCGTGAAATCGTACGATACCGAATGGGCCACACTGCTCATCCGGCAGTATCTGGCCGCCGACGGATTCGTGGTGTCGTTGCAGAACTGCATCAACGAAGAGCGTATCGCAGCGCTGGTCGGGTGGGGCCGGACGACGGGCTGTATCGCGAGTCTCATTGCCGCGGAGCTCTACGAGCCCGGCCGCATCAAGAGGACCGTGCCGATGGGCGGTGAGCGCCACACGGTGTTCCGCGCGGGCGAGCCGCATGGCCGGATCACGCCCCGGGTGCAGGAGGTGGTGGAGCTCTTGTGTAGCGTCGATAGCGCGAAGGCGACGGCCAACCTGTGGGGCGAGCGTTGGTCGAAGCTCGTGATCAACTCGATGCGCAACGGGCTCTCTGCCGCTACCGGCCTCTATGGCAACCAGCGGGACACCTCGGAGGGGCCGCGCTGGCTCTCGATCCGGCTCGGTAGCCAGTCGGTCCGTGTAGGCCAGGCGCTGGGATACTCGCTGGAGCGGATGCTGGGCATGGAGCCCGAGGTCCTCGCGCGCGCCGGTGAGGGCTACAAGGATGCGCTGTCCGAGATCACCGACATCCTGCTCGAAGGCGCGAAGAAGCGCGCGGACGATCAGCGCCCGTCGATGGCGCAGGATATCGCCAAGGGACGTCGCACGGAAACCGATTTCATTAACGGCTATATTGCCGCGCGCGGCGCAGAGATCGGAGTCGATGCCGCTTTGCATGGCCGTATGAACGAGCTGGTGAAGCAGGTCGAGCGTGGCACGACGCCGGCAGCCGGGCAGCTCATCGAGGGCTGGTGAAGAGCGTCGCCGCCAACGCCAAAGGGCGAAGGGCATGAGTGCCAGAACGATGTTCGAGAAGATCTGGGACCGGCACGTGATCGCCGAGGAGGAAGGCGAGCTTTTGCTCTACGTCGACCGCGCGTTGTTCCATGAAGGTTCGTCGCACGCGTTTCGGATGCTTGATGCCCGTCAGCACGAGGTGCGCCGCCCTGGGCAGGTGTTCGCCTTCAACGATCATTACGTTCCGACGCACGACCGCGAGAAGGGCGTCGACGGCATCGCGAATCCCGAAATCCGCAACATGGTCGTCAACCTCGAAAAGAACACGAAGCGTTACGGCATTACGTTGTTCGGAATTGACGATCCGCGTCAGGGGATTCTCCATATCGTGCCGCCCGAGCTGGGCATCACGCAGCCCGGACTGCTCATGGTGGGTGCCGATTCGCACACTTCGACCCATGGCGCCTACGGTTGCATCGCCTTCGGCATCGGCGCATCCGAAATGACGCACGTGTTGGCTACCCAGACGCTGTGGCAGCGGCGCCCGAAGACCCTGCGGGTGATGATCGACGGGGCCTTGGCCAAGGGGGTTTACGCCAAGGACCTGATTCTCGCGCTCATCGCGCAAGCCGGGGCAGGGGGTGCAACCGGGCATCTGATCGAATACGCGGGCTCGACGATCCAAGCGCTCGATATGGAAGCGCGCATGACGATCTGCAACATGTCGATCGAATGGGGAGGTCGGGCCGGAATGGTGGCACCCGACGAGACGACCTTTGAGTGCATGGAAGGGCGTCCTTACGCTCCGAAGGGAACCGAATGGAAACGGGCGCTGGAGTTTTGGCAATCGTTGCCGAGTGAAGCCGGCGCCGCGTTCGATCGAGAAGTGCGGCTGGATGCCGGCGTTCTCGCGCCCATGGTGACCTGGGGCACGAGTCCCGAGCATGCGGCGCCCGTGACCGGGCGCGTGCCAGACCCGGCGCAGGCGCCGGATGAAGCGACGCGTGTCGAGATTTCTGCCGCGCTGGAGTATATGGCGTTGAAACCAGGCATGGCGCTCGCTGACATTGCCGTGGACCGCGTGTTCATCGGTTCGTGCACCAACAGCCGCATCGAGGACTTGCGTGCTGCCGCGCAGGTCGCCAGCCGCGGGCGGGCAAAGGTGCCCGCGTGGGTTGTGCCCGGCTCCATGACCGTGAAAAGACAGGCGGAGGCTGAAGGGCTCGATCGGATATTCACTACGGCCGGCTTCGATTGGCGCTCACCAGGATGCTCCCTGTGCACGGCAATCAACGGCGACCAGCTCCAGCCGGGGGAGCGCTGCGCGTCGACCTCCAATCGCAACTTCCGCGGTCGGCAGGGAACGGGCGGGCGCACGCACCTGGTGAGCCCGGCGATGGCCGCCGCTGCCGCGCTGACCGGACGGCTCGCCGACGTGCGGGAGTTATTGCGGTGAAGTGCGTTACAAGCTCAGACACAAAGGACACGAAGGACGCAAAGGAAACTTCATATCGAATGAAAACCCGCGGGCGCGAAAACAAGGCAGAGCGCGGAAATAAATGGGCTTAGAGCAACGGGTTGTTGTGTCTGTCGACCTGCTTCGCATCATCTTTTTATTTTGACGTTTTTTAGTGTCCTTTGTGTCCTTTGTGTCCTTGGTGTCTAAGCTTTTGAGAACCTTATGGAACCGTTTACCAAGCTAACGGGAATTGCAGTGCCGATCGACGAGCCGAATGTCGACACCAACCAGCTCTGCCCGACGCGCTTCAACAAGGTGCCGCGCGGACCGCGGCACGCGGAGATTCTGTTCCACGATCGGCGATTCGAAGCGGACGGCAGGGAAAAGGATTTCATCCTCAACCGTGAACCGTACCGACGCGCGCAGATTGTGGTGGCCGACCGCAACTGGGGCTGCGGGTCATCGCGCGAAAGCGCGGTCTACGCGCTCTACGAGTTCGGCATACGCAGCGTCGTCGCGTCAAGCTTCGGCGATATACACGCCAGCAACTGCGGCAAGAACGGGCTCCTTCCGGTCGTGCTGGCCCAAGGAGACGTCGCCGCGATCCGCCGGCAGCTCCACGCTCAGCCGGGGGCGACGATGACAGTGGATCTCGCCGCCCAGACCGTTACCGATCTGGCGGGCAAGGTCTACCGCTTCGAGATCCATCCGGTGAGAAAAAAATGCCTGCTCGAGGGGCTGGACGATATCTCGCGGACTGCGCAGTACGCGGAGCGTTTCGAGATCTTCGAGGAAGCGTATCGGCAGGAGCGGCCATGGCTTTTCGCGGACCGGTGACCCGTGCCGGCACTTTAACCGCCACGGCGCCAAAACAAGCTTTTCCATTCACCGCATTAATGGCCGCCGATAAACGCCGATGAAACCAAAAACTTAGCGGCGAACGACAATTCATTGATGACAGAAGCGTGCCTGCCGACGGCTCCTTTACCCTCTCCAAGCTGCCCACGCCAGGCACAGCCAACCGGCGAGCAATGCGAGCCCCCCAAAAGGCGTGATCGCGCCCAGCCACCGCACCCCGCTCAAGCTTAGAGCATAGAGGCTCCCAGAAAAGAGCACCGTTCCGGCAACGAAAAGCCAGCCGCTTGCTGTCAGAATTGCTCCGGGCCACCGCGTGTAGGCCCACGCGACTGCAAGCAAGGCGAATGCATGGTACATCTGGTAGCGCACCCCGACCTCGAAGATCGCCAACACGTTGGCATCCAAGCGACTCTTGAGCGCATGAGCCGCGAACGCGCCCAAGCCTACTGCCAGGAACCCGGAGAGGCTGCCGATCGTGAAGAAGAGTCGATCCATTGTTACGAGCCGCTGGTGGCGCCTTTACGGCTAGAAGCCGTAGAGACGCGCGGGATTCTCGGCAAGGATCTTATGGCGCACGCCCGAGTCAGGCGTCCACGCATTGAAGAGGTCGAGCAGGTGCCCGGTGTCGGGCATGTTCTTCTCGAGCCGCGGGTGCGGCCAATCGGTGCCCCACAGGAGCTGGTCGGGATTCGCGGCGATCAGCGCTTCATGGAGGGCGCGCGCGTCCGCGTAATCCGGATACTGCTCGGAGGCGCGATACGCGCCGGAAATTTTCACCCAGATTCGGCCTTCGGACAGGAATCGCCGGAGCGTCTGAAATCCAGGTGCCGCGGTGCCTTCTGCAGCCTTCGTTGAGCCGAAATGATCGAGCACGACGGGAAGGTTCCAGCCCTTCAGCAGTGGCATCAGGTCCGGCAGCCCGCGCGCGTCCATGAAGAACTGTACGTGGAGACCCAGTTCGGCCATATGCGGTGCGAGTTTCTCGAACGCGGCGAAGCCGAGGCTGCTGTAGGTTCCTCCTTGCCGCGGCTGATGGTGGAATCTCAAGGCGCGCACTCCGGCGAGAGCCATACGCTCCAACTCCCGGCGCTCCGTATCCTCCTTGACGATTGCCACCGCCCGCAAGCGTTTCGGCTCGCGCTCGAGCGCGTCGAGCAGCGCGGAGTTATCCGTACCGTGGGCGTTTCCCTGGACGACGACACCGCGCGCGAACCCGAGGCGAGCGTGCATGGCGAGAAGCGCCTCGAGCGGCGCCTCCGGCGGCGTGTACGCGCGCGCGGGCGAGTAGGGAAACCGGCTGACAGGGCCGAAGATATGAAAATGCGCGTCACAAGCCTGTTTTGGCGTTGCCAATTCAGGCTTTTTCAGATTCTCTACCGGAGGCAGACAAGGGGAATCCATTAAATTTTTCTTTCCGGTGGGATAGCTACGACCATATCAAACTATAAAGATAATACAGCCGCTATAATAATGGCAGCCGCGATATCGTCTACCGGAAAGAAAAATTGCGTGATTCCCGCAAAGCGCCTGAAATACTCCGCCATCGTCGATCGGCCGCCACTCAAGCTGCCTGACAACGCACGGGTCGTGGTCTGGCCCGTAGTCAACGTCGAAGTCTGGGACATCGCCCGGCCCATGCCGCGGCAGGCGCTGCCGCCGCCGACCGGAATCACGCAATTGCCAGACGTTCCCCACTGGGGCTGGCATGAGTACGGCAATCGCGTGGGCTTCTGGCGCTTGAAGGCGTTGCTGGATGAGCTCAAGATCGTCCCGTCGTTCTCGGTCAACGCGCGAGTTTGTCTCGATTATCGCCCCATTGCCGCGGCCGCGCGGGATGCAGGCTGGGAGTTCATGGGACATTCCTACGACCAGCGTCCCCTCCACACGGAGCCAGACCCGGCAGACATGATCCGCCGTTCGGTAAAGGTGATTCGTGAATTCACGGGAAAGCGCCCGATCGGCTGGATGGGGCCGGGCCTGACGGAAAAACTCGACACGCCCGAGCATCTGGCGGCGGCCGGGATACGGTATATCGCGGACTGGGTAATCGACGATGAGCCCTGTACGATCCGAACCGGGCGCGGCGAGCTCGTGACTATGCCCTACACGATGGAGCTCAACGATATCTCGATGATGGTGGTTCAGCACCATCGCGCAAAGGAGTTCGAGACGCGCTGCATGGACCATTTCGAGTGCCTTTACCGGGAGGGCAAGACGCGCGCGAAAGTCATGGCGATTGCGATGCACCCCTACATTTCCGGCGTGCCCCATCGTTTCAAGTACGTCGAGTCGATTTTCCGGCGGCTTGCGAAGCAGAAAGGGGTCCTGTTCTGGAACGGCGCGCAAGTCCTTGATTGGTATCTGAAGGCGCGCGCAAGGCCGGTTCGCCGCCGTTGAGCAACAGCGCAGACCGGGAACCCATGATCTTAGGACGGGTAATCGGGCGTGGGCCTTGGGACTGTTTGATCTACCTCAACAATTGTGGACGGGGATATCGGCCCGGCACCCCCTAATGTTGTAAAATTGCCCGGTCGGTTCGCATGAGCCTTTGCCCGGCTTGAGTTTTTGGGCAGCAATCGGGTTTGTTCACGCGGCGGACGTCTTTTACTGATGAAGCAGTCTCCTCGGGCCAGGAGGGGGTGCGTTGCTCACAAGCGCAGGACCGCGCGGTCAACGCGAGACGCATTAGACATCGCTTAACACTGAAGGAGACCTAGAATGGCAAAAGAACCCTGGAAAACAAAGAACTGGTTCGTGAGCCAGTGGAATTTCGCGGACGAGGTGCGCAAGGACTTCAAGTTCCCGAAACAGATCAAGATCCACGATATCACCCTGCGCGACGGGGAACAGCAGACCGGCGTCATCCTTTCCAAGGACGACAAGATCCGGATTGCCGAAGGGCTGGCCGAGGCCGGCGTGCACCGCATCGAGGCCGGGATGCCCATCGTGTCCCCCTCCGACGCCGAGGCCATCAAGGAAATCGCGAAACGCAATCTCGGTCCGCAGATCTTTGCATTCTCGCGTTGCATGAAAGAGGACGTCCAGCGCGCGATCGACACCGGGGTCAACGGCGTGGTGATGGAGATTCCGTCGAGCCAGCACATGGTCGACCTCGCCTACAAGTGGCCGATGGAAAAGGCGATCGAGACGTCGATCGAAGCAACCTTGTTTGCTAAAAAGAACGGGCTGGAAGTCGTGTTCTTCCCCATCGACTTTTCGCGCTCGGAGATGGACTGGGTATTGAGCCTGATCAACCGGGTCGCGACCGAGGGCCACATGGACGCACTGGCTCTGGTGGACACTTTCGGGGTCGTATCGCCCCATGCGATGCAGTACTTCGTCCGCGAGGTCAAGAAGCGCATCAACAAGCGCCTCGAAGCGCATTTCCACCAGGACTTCGGGATGGGTGTCGCGAACACGATCATGGCCGCTGCCGAAGGCGTTGAAGTGCTGCACACGACCGTGCTGGGCGTGGGCGAGCGCGCCGGCAACACGCCAATGGAAGAAACCGTCATGGCATTGCTGACTATGTATGGTGTAGACGTCGGGCTCGACTACAGCAAATTGACCCCGCTCGCCAACCTCGTGCAGAAGCTCACCGGCGTGGTGGTGCCCTCGAACAAGCCCGTCGTGGGCAAGCAGCTCTACCAGATCGAGTCCGGGATCATCGCGAGCTGGTACAAGAACTGCGGTGAAGAAAACGCGACCGAGCTGTTCCCCGTGCGCGCGGAGTTCGTCGGGCAACCACCCGCCGAGATCGTGATGGGCAAGGGCAGCGGCATCGATTCCGTCAAGGCTTGGCTCCAGCAGTTGGGCATTGAGGCGAGCGACGAAGAAGCTCTGAAGATGACGGCCAACGTCAAGAACTTCTCGCTCAAGAACAAGCGGCTATTGACCGAAGCCGAATTCCGCGACATTACGAAGGAAGTTCTCGGCCAGCGCGCGGCGGCGTAACAAGACCCGACCCCAGCGGGCACGAAGCTACGCTCGCTGGCGGCCCCGTCGGCCGAGTTCAGTTATACGGGATGAGGAGAGGTGCGGAGAAAGCTACTTCGCCCGCACGTCTCTGCTCCTGTCCCGGGCGGCACCCCAGGGGGCGTCCGGAAATCAAAGGTGTGAATTTGATATTCCGGGAGCTCAATCGCGGGAAGTGCAAGACTTATCTTGTGGCGTGCCCGAGGACGAAGCGCGCGCTGCTGATCGACCCCTTGCGCGAGCACATCAGCCGCTACCTCGCATTGCTCGCCTACCACCAGCTGACCCTCGACGCGGTTGTGGACACCCACACCCACGCGGATCATCCCACGGCGTCGTTCCAGTTATGCGATCTGGTGGACGCGCGGCTCATCATGCACCGGCGGGCACCGGCACCGGCCGTAACGCAACACGTGGAGAACGGCGACGACATCGCAGTGGGCGACGCGCGCGTTCGAGTTCTCTATACGCCCGGGCATACACCCGACAGCGTCAGCCTCCACGTTGAGGACCGCGTATTCACGGGCGATGTCCTGCTGATCCAGGGCACGGGGCGGGCGGATTTCGCCGGCGGCGATGCCGGACAGCAGTACGATTCCATCGTGGAAAAGCTGTTCACGCTGCCCGATGAGACGCTCGTCTTCCCGGCGCACGACTATCGGGGCAACACCAGCTCGACCATCGGCCAGGAAAAGGGCACCAACCCACGGATCGCCGGCCGGACCCGCCAGCAGTATGTTGACCTGATGGCGAGCATCAACTTCCCGATGCCCGAGAAGATCCAGGAGGTGCTGCAACCTAACCAGAGCGCCATCGAGGATGACAGGACCAAGTTCCCCGACCTGGCCGAGCTCAATCGCGTACGCCAGCTTTCGGCGGAGGAGGTGCACGCCATGCTGGGCGCAGCCGATGCACCGCTGGTGATCGACGTGCGGGAATCCAGCGAGTATCGCGGCGAGTTGGGGCACATCGCTGGGAGCCTGCTGATTCCCTTGCGCGAGCTCGCTGCCCGGCTCGGCGAGATTGAATCTCACCGCGGCCGGCGCGTCATCGCCGTTTGCCGCTCCGGCGTGCGCAGCACGACCGCCGCTGCCATTCTCTACGGTCTCGGTTTCGAACAGGTATACAACCTCAAGGACGGGATGGTCGACTGGAACGATCGCAAGCTTCCCGTCGAACGCTGATATCCGTGAAGCTCGGATTCTTCACGATGCCCATGCATCCTCCCGGGCGCAACTACACGCAGACGCTCAAGGAGGACCGCGAAGCGGTGCTGCTTGCCGACAGGCTTGGTTATACCGAGGCCTTGATCGGCGAGCATATCACTGATATCTGTGAATCCATTCCTTCGTGCCTGACCTTCATCGCGAGCATCGCCCACGAGACAACGAACATCAAGCTCGGAAGCGGAACCGTCAACCTTCCCAACAGCCATCCCGCCCAGGTCGCGGCGCACGTGGCAATGGTCGATCACCTGCTCGAAGGCCGTTTCCTGTTCGGTATTGGCCCCGGCGGGCTGCGCTCGGACATGGAGATGTTCGGCAACCTCGATCAGGACCGTAATGCGATGTTCGTCGAGGCGATCGACCACATCCTTGCGTTGTGGGCAGGGAAGCCGCCGTACCAGCTGGAAGGGCGGTTTTGGAATCTATCGACGGCACGGACCTTGCTGGCGGAGGTGGGGCAGGGCGTGATGCTCACGCCCTACCAGAAACCGCATCCGCCGATCTTGGTAACAGCCGTTATGCCGCATTCGAAAGGCCTCGCCGCCGCTGCCGCACGCGGGTGGAAGCCTATTTCGGCGAATTTCCTGCAGCCGGGGTGGGTCGCGACCCATTGGCCGATGTACCAGCAAGGTTGCGAGCGTGGAGGTCAACGCGCCGATCCGCAGGATTGGCGCGTTTGCAAGAGCATTTTCGTCGCGGACGGCGAGGCTGCGGCGCGTCGTTACGCCATGAGCCCCGACGGCCCTTACGGCTTTTACTACTGGAACCTGCTGACGAAAAGGAGAAGCCACGGCAACATCGACATCTTCAAGCGCCAGGTCGAAATGCCGGACAGTGAAGTCACCGTGGATTACCTTCTGGACACCCTGGTGATCTGCGGCAGCGTCAATAGCGTCGTTGATCAGCTATTGGCATTTCGCGAGACAGTGGGCGACTTCGGAACGCTGCTCTATGCCGGCCACGACTGGGCTGATACGCGCCTCGCCCGGCGTTCGATGGAACTGATGGCCGAAAAGGTCATGCCCGCGCTGAACTCCGCAATCGGCCGTGCGCAGCGCTCCGCGGCAGGAGCGTCCGATTAATAGACAGGATTTACATGATTGATTGCGGAGTTTTAATCTTGTTAATCCTGTAAATCCTGTCCATTTGTGGTTTTTGAGATAGGTTCTACACCTCTTCATGTTTTATGCGGCCGCCAAGAGGCCGCGTAAAACATAAGGCATGATGCCGCCGTGCCTCAAGTACTCGGCCTCGATCGCGGTGTCCACCCGCAGGATGACCGCGACCTCTTGTCTGGTTCCGTCCGCTCGGTGAATGACGAGCGCCGCTGTCTGCCGCGGGGAGATGTCGCCCTCAACACCCACAATATCCACCGTCTCTGTGCCGTCGATACCGAGCGAGCCGGTGGAATCGTTACCCGCAAATTGGCAAGGCAGAATTCCCATGCCGACGAGATTGGAGCGGTGGATACGCTCGAAGCCGCGCGCAATGACCGCCTTAACGCCGATCAACTGCGGGCCGCGCGCCGCCCAGTCGCGGGACGAGCCAGTGCCGTATTCCTCGCCGGCAAACACGACGAGCGGCACGCTCTCGTTTTGGTAACGGACTGCGGCATCGAAGATCCCCATGACCTCGCCGCCGGGCTGGTGCGTCGTGTAGCCACCCTCCCGGCCAGGCGCCATGAGGTTCTTGATCCGCAGATTGGCGAAGGTGGCGCGTATCATGACCTCGTGATTGCAGCGGCGCGAGCCGAAGCTGCTCAGCTCCGTCGGCTTGTCGCCATGCTCCTGCAACCAGCGCCCGGCTGGGGAAGCCGGCGTAATCGCGGCGACAGGGCTGATGTGGTCGGTCGTGAGCGAGTCTCCGAAGATGCCAAGGATGCGCGCACCGGTGACGTTGGCGAGGCGCCCGGGTTGCAAGCCGAAGCCGGCGAAGAACGGCGGCTCGAGGATGTAGGTGGATTCGGGGTCCCATTCGTAGAGCGCGCCCTTGGTCTCGGGAATGGCATCCCAGAGCTTTTTCGCGACCATCAGGTCGCCGTACTCGCGGCGGAAGTTCTCCGTGTTACGGGCGAATTTGAGCACTGCTGCGATTTCCGCGTCGGACGGCCAAATGTCCCTCAGGAAGACGGGATTGCCGTCGCTCCCGGTGCCGAGCGGCTCTTTCGTCATGTCGACGTTCACGGTCCCGGCGATGGCAAAGGCGACCACCAGAGGCGGGCTCATCAGGAAGTTGGCCTTCAGGCTGTTGTGAACGCGAGCCTCGAAATTACGGTTGCCGGAGAGCACTGCGCAGCCGATGAGGTCGTGTTTGACGATCACGTCTTCGATGGCGGGATCAAGCGGTCCTGAGTTTCCCATGCACGTGGTGCAGCCATAGGCGACCACGTGGTAACCAAGGCGCTCGAGGAAGGGCAGCAGACCGGCGTCGCGCAAGTAGGCCGTCACCACCTTGGACCCGGGCGCGAGTGAAGTCTTTACCCGCGGCCCGACGGTGAGCCCCTTCTCGACCGCTTTCTTCGCGAGCAAGCCGGCGCCAAGCAGGAGATTCGGATTGGAGGTATTGGTGCACGACGTGATCGCCGCGATGAGCACATCGCCGTGGCCGACATCCAGCCTGTCGCTGGTCGTAGCGACGCGTTTGCCGAGGTCGCCGGCGGGCTTGCCGTAGCCTTCCGCGCTCGCAGGCTTGGAGAACAGCTCCGCGAAGCGCCCCTTGATGTCACCCAGGTCGATGCGCTCCTGCGGTCGCCGTGGTCCCGACACGCTGGGCGCCACCTTTGACAGGTCGAGCTCGATGACCTGCGAGTAGTCGCAAGCGCCCTTGCGCGGAATGCCGAACAGTCCCTGGGCGCGGTAGTAGCCTTCGATCGCGTCCACCAGCGCCGGATCACGGCCAGTCGTGCGGTAGTAATCGATTGTCTTCTCGTCCACGGAGAAGTAGCCGCAGGTCGCGCCGTAGTCGGGCGCCATATTGGCGACGGTCGCGCGGTCGGTGGGTGAGAGCGAGGCTGCGCCTTCGCCGAAATACTCGACGAACTTGCCGACGACATTCGAGCGGCGCAGCAGCTCGGTGACGGTCAGCACCAGGTCGGTCGCGGTGACGCCTTCGCCGAGCCGCCCGCTCATGTGCACGCCCACCACATCCGGCGTAAGAAGATAGATCGGCTCGCCCAGCATCCCGGCCATCGCCTCGATGCCGCCGACGCCCCAGCCGAGCACGCCGATGCCATTGATCATGGGCGTATGCGAGTCGGTGCACACGAGCGTGTCGGGATAATAGAGCCCGTCTTTCTCCCAGACGCCGCGCGCCAGATACTCCAGGTTCACCTGGTGCACGATCCCGTTGCCCGGCGGCACGATGCGTATGCCGGAGAAGGCCTGCTTGCCCCACTTCAGCAGCGCGAAGCGCTCTGCATTACGGCGATATTCGAGCTCCATGTTACGGGCGACGGCATCCGGAGCTTTGTGCACGTCCACTTCGACCTGGTGATCGACCACGAGGTCGATCGGCACCATCGGCTCGATACGCGTGGGATCCCTGCCGAGCCGGCGGGCGGTAGCGCGCATCGCGGCAAAGTCATTGAGCGCAGGAAATCCTGACAGGTCCTGCAGCAGGATCCGCGTGACCACGAAGGGAATTTCCATGTTGCGCGCAGCGTTGGCCTCCCAACCGGCGAGGCTTCTGACGTGTTCCTCTGCGACGCGTTTGCCATCGCAGTTTCGCAGCAACGATTCGAGGACGATACGCAGGCAGCAGGGCAGGCGCGAGATCTTGCCGCTTCCGGATGATTCAAGCGCCGCCAGTGCATAGTAGCGGCCGGTCTTTCCCGATGGCAGCTTGAATTCCCGCAGCGCGTTGAATGGGTCGCTGGTCATTGAGAGCCTCAATCTGGATGAAACGCGCGTGCGTCGCGAGCCACAATCGTCGAAACAGAATTCAGTAGCCGCCGATGGACGACGATGGATGAGGAATCAGAAAATGGGAAATGAGAAATAGAGGCGTGCAGCTCGCTGGGTTTGCCATTCAAAATTCAAAATTAAGAATTCAACATTCACGGTCATCAGACCGTGAAGAGGTCCACGAATTCGTGCACCGGCATCGCCTCCAGACGCGCCTGGTCGCGGCATGCGGCGAGGATCGCCTGTTGTTGCTTGGGCGGAAAGCGGCGGGCGAGGTTGGTCCGGAATTTCGCTTCGAGCAGCGGCACGCCTTCCTTGCGCCGGCGACGGTGGCCGACGGGATACTCAACGGCGACGTTCTCGGAACGCGAGCCATCCCGGAAGAAGACCTGGACTGCATTGGCGATGGAGCGCTTGCCGGGGTCGAGATAATCGCGCGTCCACTGCTTGTTCTCGACGCACTGGATCTTCGCGCGCAGGGCATTGACGCGCGGGTCGCGGGCGACGTCGTCTTCGTAGTCGGCAGCAACGAGATTGCCTTTGATGAGCCCGATGGCGGTCATGTACTGGAGGCAGTGGTCGCGGTCGGCGGGATTGTGCAGCGGTCCCTTCTTGTCGATGATCCGGATGGCTGATTCGTGGGTCGTGATAACGACCTTCCTCACGTCCTCGATCCGGTCTTTCACCCGCGGGTGTAATCTGACCGCCGCCTCCACGGCGGTCTGGGCGTGAAACTCGGCCGGAAACGAAATCTTGAACAACACGTTTTCCATTACGTACGAGCCATAGGGCCGCTTGAAGCGCAACGGCTTGCCTTTGAACAGGACGTGCTGGAACCCCCATGTTTTCGCCGTCAGGGCAGAGGGGTAGCCCATCTCGCCCTTCAACGCCATCAGCGCAAGGCGCACAGCCCGGCTGGTCGCGTCGCCGGCGGCCCAGGATTTGCGCGAGCCGGTATTGGGGGTATGGCGGTAGGTACGCAGGGACTGACCGTCGATCCACGCATTCGAGAGTGCGTTGACGATCTCGTCGTAGGTCCCGCCCATCATATGGGCCACGACAGCAGTGGATGCGACTTTCACGAGGACGACGTGGTCGAGACCGACGCGGTTGAAGCTGTTCTCGAGGGCGATCACCCCCTGGATCTCATGCGCCTTGATCATGGCCGTAAGGACGTCGCGCATCACGAGCGGGTTCCTGCGCTGCGCGACACGCGTGCGCGACAGCCAGTCCGCCGTGGCCAGAATGCCGCCGAGACTGTCGGACGGGTGACCCCACTCGGCCGCAAGCCAGGTGTCATTGAAGTCGAGCCAGCGGACCATGGCGCCGAGGTTGAAGGCGGCCGTGACCGGATCAAGCTGGTAGGGCGTCCCCGGCACCTTGGCCCCGTTCGGCACGACCGTTCCTGGAACAACGGGGCCCAGCAGCTTGGTGCACGCCGGATATTCGAGCGCCTCGAGCCCGCAGCCGAGGGTGTCCATGAGGCAAAGCCGCGCCGTGTAATAGGCCTCCTTGCTACGGACCGGGTAGCGCACGACGTAATCGGCAATGTCCGTCAGGACCTTGTCAAATTTAGGGCGGATGTTGGATATTTGAGAGCTCATTTTTCTGTTAGTGCGTGACCAGTGACCCGTGACCAGTGATCAGCAAAGACGACTGTTTGGTGTTTGGCTGTCGACGACCGGTGACAGGTCACCAGTCACGGGTCACTTTCTGTTTTGGATGGGAACGAGCTTTCTTGCCTCGGGGCCGGTGTAGACCGCGGTCGGACGGATGATCTTGTTGTCGATGCGCTGCTCGATTACATGCGCCGACCAGCCGCTGGTGCGGGCGATGACGAAAATCGGTGTGAACATCGGCGTCGGCACGCCCATGCGGTGATAGGAAACGGCGGAGAACCAGTCGAGGTTCGCAAACATCTTTCTCTCCCGCATCATCACCGACTCGATACGGTCGGCCACCTCAAACATTTTCATGTCGCCCACCGCCTCGGACAGGCGACGCGCGACTTCCTTGATGATCTTGTTGCGGGGATCGGCGATCGTGTAGACCGGGTGTCCGAAGCCGATGACAACTTCCTTGTTGCGCACCCGTGTCACGATGTCGTTTTCCGCATCGTCGGGCGTGTCGTAGCGATTCATCACCTCGAAGCCGACTTCGTTCGCCCCGCCGTGCTTGGGTCCCTTTAGCGCGCCGATCGCGCCCGTGACCGCTGAGTACATGTCGGCCCCGGTGCCCGCCACGACGCGCGCGGCAAACGTGGAGGCATTGAACTCGTGCTCGGCGTAGAGGTTGAGCGAGGTGTGCATCGCCCGCAGCCATTGCGGCTGCGCCGGCTTGCCGTGCAGCAGGTGCAGAAAATGGCCGCCGATGGAATCGTCATCCGTTTCGAGATCGATGCGGCGTCCGCGGTGCGAGTAGTGATACCAATAGAGCAGCATCGAGCCGAATGAGGCCATGAGCCGGTCCGCGATGTCGCGCGCACCCGGCAGATTCTGGTCGTCTTTCTCCGGCAGCGCGGTTCCCAAGGCCGAGCAGCCGGTCCGCATGACGTCCATGGGGTGGGCGCTGGCGGGCACCTGTTCGAGGACGCGGAGCACCGTGGCCGGCAGGGCGCGAAGCTGCGCCAGCTTTGCCTTGTAGCCCCGGAGCTCGGCTGCGGTCGGTAATTTCCCATGCACGAGCAGGTAGGCGATTTCCTCGAACTCGCATTGCTCGGCGATGTCCAGAATATCGTAGCCGCGATAGTGGAGGTCGTTGCCGCTGCGCCCGACCGTGCACAATGCGGTGCTGCCGGCCTCCACACCCGACAACGCAACCGATTTCTTGGGCTTGAATGCAGTAGAGGTTTCTTTGTTGCTCATCGTTGCCCTTTCGATAGAAGCTTCACCGCAAAGACGCCAAGGCGCAAAGACCACGCAATGATTGTTTTACATTGATCTTCGGATCGCGAGCTGTGATCCCTTCACGTCTTTGCGGTTAAGGAAAAGCGCCGTCGGGCGTCAGCCCAGGAGATGCTTGATGGCGTCGCGCTCTTCGTGCAACTCCTTGAGCGTTGCCATCATGCGCGCCCGACTGAAATCGCTGATTTCCAGGCCCGGAACGATCTCTTGCTTTCCATTGTGGCACACGCATGGATAGCCGTAGATGACACCCTCTGGGATGCCATAGCTACCGTCCGAGGCCATCCCCATGCTGACCCAATCGCCCTCGCGGCTACCGTAGACCCAGTCGCGAACGTGGTCCATGGCGGCGTTCGCGGCGCTGGCGGCCGAAGATAAGCCGCGCGCGTCGATGATGGCCGCTCCCCGCTTCTGGATGGTCGGGATGAAAAAGTCCTCGAGCCACTTCTGGTCGTTGATCAACTTGGCCGCATTCTTACCGTCCACCTCGGCATGGAAGAGGTCGGGATACTGGGTCGCGGAGTGATTGCCCCAGACGGTCATCTTCCGCACGCTGGCGACCAGTTTGCCGGTTTTCTGGGCCACCTGTGACAGCGCACGATTATGATCCAACCGCATCATCGAGCCAAAATTACTCGGCTTGAGATCAGGGGCATTCTTCATCGCGATCAGGCAGTTGGTGTTGGCTGGGTTGCCCACGACCAGCACTTTCACATCCCGTTTGGCCACTTCGGAAAGGGCCTTGCCCTGCGGGGCAAATATCTTGCCGTTCGCATCAAGCAAATCCTTTCGTTCCATGCCGGGGCCTCGCGGCCGCGCGCCGACCAGCAAGGCGATATCGGCATCTTTGAAGGCAACCATCGGGTCGGCGGTGGGAACGGCCCCGGCAAGCAGCGGAAAGGCGCAGTCGTCGAGCTCCATGATCACGCCTGTAAGCGCCTTCTGAGCCTTGGCGTCCGGGATCTCGAGCATTTGAAGGATGACCGGCTGATCTTTGCCGAGCATTTCGCCATTGGCGATGCGGAACAATAGACTGTAGCCGATCTGACCGGCTGCGCCGGTCACGGCGACGCGCATGGGTTGTTTCATCAAGTGGACTCCTGTTATCCGGGACGTGGTTTTGCTTGTCGAAAACGGGGCAAGAGAAGCAAAGTGGGCGACGCTGCCGCCAGCGTCTTGAGGAGTGATGATAGCGAACGTTGCACTGAAGTGACAAGTTAGGATCTGAAATGAAGTGAGCTCTAGCGTGCGTAGCAAATCAGCGGGTTACAAACGGGGACGCGCCTTATGCAGTGCATCAAAAACTGCTAAAATCAAGCGGGTAAATCTGATTCCTCCCGCCGTCGTATCCATACAGACAGGCCCGACAGTCTAGCGATTGCATTTGCCGCTTGAGCCCCGACCGAATAAGAACTAATGACCAAGCCGAGACCGAAACACCTCAATCTCTTTCAGATTCGTTTGCCGTTGCCCGGGGTCATTTCGATTATGCACCGGGTCTTCGGCGCAACATTATTTCTCGTGATTCCGCTGCTGCTCTACGCAATGCAGCTGAGCCTCGAATCACCCCAGTCGTTTGACGGACTGAAGAGCGTGATGGCGCACCCGCTCGTCAAGCTCGTCATTCTGGGTTTGGTCTGGGCGTATCTGCACCACTTCTGCGCTGGTATCCGCTATCTCGCCCTCGATCTCGATTATGGCACCGAGCTCGGACCGGCGCGGGCGAGTGCGAAAGCGGTGGTAGCCGTAAGCGTTGCCCTGACGCTGTTGATTGGGATGTGGCTATGGTAAAGCGCGAGGTCGTCGGCGCTCACTACGGGCTGCGCGAGTGGCTCGCGCAGCGCATTACCGCTGTCGTGATGGCGATCTACACACTGCTGCTGGTGCTGGTGTTCGTTCGTGTTCCGGTGGTCGATTTCTGGCACTGGCAGGCGCTGTGGAAACTGCCCGTGATGCGTTACGCGACGGTGCTGTTCCTGCTCAGCGTTTACTATCATGCCTGGATCGGCCTCCGCGACATTTTCATGGATTACATCAAGGATCCGGGGCTGCGCCTGGCGCTTTACGTCATCGTCATCAGCGCTTTGGTCTGCTATACGGTATGGTCCGTTCAGATTCTTTGGAGTTTGTAGATGAGATTGCCGGTCCGGACGTTTGACGCGGTCATCGTGGGTGGTGGCGGCTCGGGGCTGCGCACGGCGCTCGAATTGGCGCGCGCCGATCTCAAGGTCGCGGTGCTGTCCAAGGTATTTCCCACGCGCTCGCACACTGTGGCAGCACAGGGCGGCGTTGCCGCCGCGCTGGGCAATGTCGAGGAGGACAACTGGCACTGGCACATGTATGACACGGTGAAGGGCTCCGACTACCTGGGCGACCAGGATGCCATCGAGTTCATGTGCCGTAAGGCTAACGAGGTCGTCTACGAGCTCGAACATTTCGGCATGCCCTTCGACCGGCTGCCCAACGGCAAGATCTATCAGCGGCCTTTTGGCGGCCAAACCCGCAACTACGGCGAGCGCATGGTTCCGCGTTCGTGTGCCGCGGCCGACCGTACGGGCCATGCCATGCTGCACACGCTGTATCAGGCCAACGTCAAGGCTCGCACGCAGTTCTTCATCGAGTCGATGGCGCTCGACCTCGTGCGCGGAGCGGACGGCGCGGTGCTCGGTGTCACAGCCCTCGAGATGGAGACCGGCGAAGTCATGGTGCTCCAGGCAAAGGCAACGGTCCTTGCGACCGGTGGCGCGGGACGTATTTACGCGGCCAGCACGAATGCGTTCATCAATACTGGCGATGGCCTCGGCATGGCGGCTCGCGCAGGCGTCCCACTCGAGGATATGGAGTTCTGGCAGTTCCACCCGACCGGTGTCGCGGGCGCGGGCGTGCTGATTACCGAGGGCGTGCGCGGTGAGGGCGGCTATCTGCTCAACAAGGACGGCGAGCGATTCATGGAGCGCTATGCGCCCAATGCCAAGGATCTGGCCAGCCGCGACGTGGTCTCGCGCGCGATGGCGACCGAGATCAAGGAGGGACGTGGCACCGGCAAAGATGGCGATAGCATTCTGCTCAAGCTCGACCATCTCGGCGAGGAAGTCATCAACAAGCGGCTTCCAGGCATCCGGGAGATCGCGCGGAAATTCGCCAATGCCGATCCTGTCAAGGACCCGATCCCCGTCGTGCCGACGTGCCACTATCAGATGGGTGGCATTCCCGCAAACTATCACGGCGAGGTCGTCGCGCCGAAAAACGGCAACGCCGAAGCGGTCGTGGAGGGTCTTTATGCAGTCGGCGAATGCGCATGCGTGTCAGTGCATGGCGCCAACCGGTTGGGGACCAATTCGCTGCTGGACCTTCTGGTGTTCGGTAAGGCGGCCGGTGAGCAGGTAATCCGCAATCTCAAAGAAGCGGGGCGGGCGCACCCCGCGCTGCCGAAGGAGGCGGGCGAGCTTACTTTGCAGCGGTTAGCGCGCCTCGACGGCCAAAAGAACGGGGAGCGCGTAGCCGATGTTGGCGCCGACATGCGACGCATCATGCAGCTTCACTGCGGTGTCTTCCGCTTCCCGGACCTGCTCATCGAGGGCGTGCGAAAGCTGAAGGTAGTCGCCGAGCGCGCGAGCCGGACAGAGATACAGGACAAGAGTAAGACCTTCAATACTGCGCGTGTCGAGGCGCTCGAGCTCGACAATCTCATCGAAACCGCAGTCGCGTCGCTCGTGTCGGCTGAGGCGCGGAAGGAGAGCCGAGGCTCGCACGACCGTGCCGATTGCCCCGACCGAGACGATCAGAACTGGCTAAAACATACGCTATGGTACAAGGAAGGCAACCGGCTCGTGTACAAACCCGTGCACCAAAAGCCCCTGACGGTCGAGTCGTTCGAGCCGAAGGCCCGCGTTTATTGACGTGAATGGTGAATCGTGAATGGTGAATCGTAGACAGGACACGGAACGGGTCGGAGATGGGCGCCGATTTACGATTTCTTGGAGCTGCTAATGCGTTTTTCGATATACCGCTACAACCCAGAAGTTGACGACAAACCGCGCATGCAAGACTACGACATCGCGCTCGAGCCGACCGACCGCATGCTGCTGGATGCGCTGGTGCGCATCAAGGCGCACGATGACAGCCTGGCGTTCCGTCGCTCCTGCCGTGAAGGCGTGTGCGGCTCGGACGGTATGAGCATCAACGGCAGGAACGGCCTGGCGTGCATCACGAAGCTGGCTGATCTGCGTGACCCGGTCGTCATCCGGCCATTGCCTGGGTTGCCGGTGATTCGCGATCTGATCGTCGACATGTCACAGTTCTTCAAGCAATACCAGTCGGTCAAGCCGTACGTGATCAACAACGACCCGCCGCCCGAGAAGGAGCGGCCGCAGTCGCCGCAAGACCGCGAGGAGCTCGACGGGCTCTACGAATGCATTCTGTGCGCCTGCTGTTCGACAGCCTGCCCGTCGTTCTGGTGGAACCCCGACAAGTTTGTCGGGCCGGCGGGCCTGTTGCAGGCGTACCGTTTCATTGCCGACACGCGTGACCAGGCGACCAACGAGCGACTCGACGATCTGGAAGATCCTTACCGCCTGTTCCGGTGCCACACGATTATGAACTGCGTCGAGGTCTGCCCGAAGGGCCTCAATCCGACGCGTGCGATCGGCAAGATCAAGGAATTGCTGGTCAAGCGCACCGTCTAGGAATTCGTCGGGTTCAACCTCGACGAATTCCTTATTGGGTTTGCTCGAAATGGGCGATAGAGCATAGGTTATCGCAGATGAGGGGATTCAAGTGCAACGTCCAGATACTTTGATAAGGAATTTGCCGGGTGAAAAACCGGCAAATTCCTAGTGTATGGGAGACCTCGATCGCATACGTTGGCATTGCCGCCGCGGATTGCTCGAACTCGACCTGATCCTGGCGCGGTTCATGGAACGCCATTACGAAAACCTCGACAACGAGGGGCGGGCCCGGTTTAGTGAGCTGTTGGAGCGACCCGACAACGACCTTCTCGACTGGGCGCTCGGGCGGGGTGCGCCGGCGGAGCCGCGTTACCAACGTGTCATCGAGTTATTGCGTGCGTCATAAGCCAAATTATAGATGAGATTATACATTATAATACACGAATAACCAATTGAAGATAAGGAGATAATTATGGCTGAGAAACTGGCGACACTGAGCTTCAGCGATGGCACGCCATCGATCGATTTTCCAGTGCTGGGTGGCAGCGAGGGCCCCGAGGTGATTGACGTGCGCGCGCTCTATGGGAAGACGGGGAAATTCACCTACGATCCCGGCTTCATGTCTACGGCCAGTTGCCGCTCGAGCATCACCTACATCGATGGTGACGTGGGCATTCTTCAATATCGCGGCTATCCCATCGAGCATCTGGCCGAGCATTGCACGTTCCTTGAGGTGGCCTACCTGATCTTAAACGGCGAGCTGCCCAACGAGAAGCAGCTCGATGAATTCGTGGGCATTGTCACCCGGCACACCATGGTCCACGAGCAGCTCTCGCGTTTTTACACCGGATTCCGGCGCGACGCCCATCCGATGGCAATCGTCTGCGGCGTGGTGGGGGCACTCTCCGCGTTCTACCACGACTCGATCGACATCCACGATGCGCGCAGTCGCGACATATCTGCCTTTCGCCTGATCGCCAAGCTGCCCACGATCACGGCGATGACGTATAAGTACAACCTGGGCCAGCCGTTCATGTATCCCAGGAATACGCTGTCCTATGTCGACAATTTTCTCTACATGATGTTCGGCACCCCTTGCGCCGACTACACGCCCAATCCCGTGCTCTCGCGCGCGATGGAGCGCGTCCTCATCCTGCACGCCGATCACGAGCAGAATGCCTCGACTTCCACGGTACGGCTTGCGGGCTCGACCGGTGCCAACCCGTTTGCCTGCATTTCCGCGGGGATCGCCAGCCTCTGGGGGCCGGCGCACGGCGGTGCCAACGAGGCCGTGCTGAAAATGCTCGGGGAAATCGACGATGTCAAGAACATTCCGGCATTCATCAGGCGCGTCAAGGAAAAAGACGGCCATGCCATGCTGATGGGCTTCGGCCATCGTGTCTACAAGAATTACGATCCTCGCGCCAAGATCATTCAGAAAACATGCCACGAGGTGCTCGAGGAGCTCGATCTCAAGGACGACAAGCTGTTCAAGCTTGCCATCGCGCTCGAGAAAGTGGCCCTGGAAGACGATTACTTCATTCAGCGCAAGCTCTATCCCAATGTCGATTTTTATTCCGGCATCGTCTACAAGGCGCTGGGGATTCCCGTCAGCATGTTCACGGCGATTTTCGCGCTGGCGCGGACGGTAGGTTGGATCGCCCAATGGAACGAGCTGATCGGCGATCCCGATCAGAAAATCGGCCGGCCACGCCAACTGTTCGCGGGCGCAAAGCGGCGCGAGTTTCTTCCCATGGCGAAACGAAAGTAATCGGTGACTATTGAATCGTGAGTAGCGAATGGTGATTGCGGACCTGTTCCTGCCGGACTGTGTGTCCACTCTCGTCGTTGACGACTCACGCCTTTGAAAATGCGTCGGGTGCGGCGATGATGAAGCAGATGCTGGGCAACTCCTATCTCTTCGGCGCGAATGCGCCCTTCATTGAGGCGCTCTACGAGTCCTATCTCAACGACCCTGCCTCGGTCGAGGCGCGCTGGCGCTCCTATTTTGACGAGTTGCAGAAGCTCGACGACGGCGCGCCCGACGTCTCGCATTTCGAGGTGCAGGAGCGCTTCGTGCGGCTTGCCCGCGAGCGGCGCCCGATAGCCGCCACCGGGCCGACCCCCGCCGGCGAAGGCGCCTGGCAGAAACAGTTCGCCGTGCTCCAGCTCATATCAGCGTATCGGTTCCAGGGGGTTCGTCATGCCGACCTGGATCCCCTGAAACGTCTCGAGAAACCCGCGATCGCGGAGCTCGACCCCGCGTTCTACGGGTTGACCGAAGCGGACATGGACGCGGTGTTCAACACGGGCACACTGGTGGGGCCGCGGGAGATGAAGCTGAGTGACATCCTGCAGCTCCTCAAGGACACCTACTGCCGTACGATCGGCGCCGAGTACATGTACATCTCCGATGTTCCGCAGAAGCGCTGGATCTCGGAACGTCTTGAGGGCCCATGCGCTGCGCCGAACTACGATGCCGAGTACAAGAGGCATATCCTGGAGCGGCTAATCGCCGCGGAAACGCTGGAAAAGTACCTGCATACCCGCTACGTCGGTCAGACGCGTTTCTCGCTCGAGGGCGGGGATAGCCTGATTCCCATGCTCGACAACCTGCTGCAGCGCGCGGGAGCCGCTGGTGTGCGGGAGCTTGTCATCGGCATGGCACACCGCGGTCGTCTCAATGTGCTCGTGAATACGCTTGGCAAGATGCCGGGCGTTTTCTTCGCGGAATTCGAGGGCAAGCACACGGTCGACATGCTGGCGGGCGACGTGAAGTACCACGACGGCTTCTCGGCGAACGTGACGACATCGGGTGGCCCCATGCACGTTACGGTGGCATTCAATCCCTCGCACCTCGAGATCGTGAATCCAGTCGTCGAGGGGTCGGTGCGGGCCAGACAGCATCGCCGCGGCGACCACCAGGGCGACCAGGTGCTCCCGGTGCTGATCCACGGCGACGCCTCGTATTCCGGGCAGGGTGTCGTGATGGAGACGCTCAACCTTGCGCAAACACGCGGCTACGGCACGGGCGGCACCGTTCACATCATCATCAACAACCAGATCGGCTTCACGACCTCGGACCCACGCGACGCTCGCTCGACCCTCTACTGCACGGATGTCTCCAAGATGCTGGAAGTCCCTATCTTTCACGTCAATGGCAACGATCCCGAGGCGGTATGCATGGTGACCGAGATTGCTCTCGACTACCGTATGCAATTTCACAAGGACGTGGTGGTCGATATCGTGTGCTATCGCCGGCTCGGCCACAACGAGCAGGACGAGCCGATGGTCACTCAGCCGCTGATGTACAAGAAGATCCACCTGCTCCCGACGCCGAGCAGCCTTTACGGAGCCAGACTGGTCGCGGAGGGGGTCATCGGGCCGGACGAGAGGGAGGAGATGATCAAGACCTTTCGCTCCGCGCTCGACCGCGGCTATCACACGAATAAGACGATCATGGCGGATTACCGCCCGCCGTTCGAGACTGACTGGAAGCCCTTCAAGGGCACGAAGTGGAACGAGCAGGACGATACGCGGCTGCCGCTCGAGCTCCTTAAGGAGCTGGGGCGCAAGCTCACCGACGTCCCGAAGCATCTCAAGCTGCACCCGCGCGTCGAGCGCATCATGAACGATCGGCGCCTGATGGCCGAGGGTAAGCTGTCACTCGACTGGGGTATGGCGGAGACCCTTGCGTATGCCACGCTGCTGAATGAAGGCTACTCGGTCCGCATCTCTGGCCAGGACTCCGCCCGCGGCACCTTCTTTCACCGCCATGCCGTGCTGCACGATCAGAACCGCGAGCGCTGGGGTCAGGGTAACCATGTACCCCTGCAGCACGTAAACGTGAACCAGGGTGATTTCCTGGTAATCGACTCCGTTCTCTCGGAAGAAGCGGTGCTCGGGTTCGAGTATGGTTATGCCACTTCGTCCCCGAATGAGCTCGTCATCTGGGAGGCCCAGTACGGCGATTTTGCCAACGGCGCCCAGGTGGTGATCGACCAGTTCATCGCGTCGGGGGAAGTGAAATGGGGCCGCATGTCCGGACTGACGCTGTTCCTGCCACACGCCTATGAAGGCGCCGGTCCCGAGCACTCCTCGGGACGTATCGAGCGGTTTCTGCAACTCTGCGCGGACTACAACATGCAGGTCTGCGTGCCGGCGACGCCGGTGCAAATGTATTACCTGCTGCGACGGCAACTGATCCGGCCGTACCGCAAGCCCCTCATCATGTTTACGCCCAAGAGCCTGCTGCGGCACAAGGAGTCGGTCTCGCCACTGGAGGAGTTCGCGAACGACCGTTTCCGCCCGGTCAACGAGGATTGGGACGCCCAGGAAATCGATCCGGACAAGGTCGAGCGTGTCATCTTCTGCAGCGGCAAGGTCTACTATGATCTGCGTGCCGCGCGCCGCGAACAGGGCGTGAAAAACCTGCCGCTGGTCCGTATTGCCCAGCTCTATCCCTTCGCCCACGAGGATTTCCGCGCTCAGATCGAGCGCTACAGGAGCGCATCTGAAATCGTCTGGTGCCAGGAAGAGCCGCGCAATCAGGGCGCATGGCGCCACATCCAGCATTACCTCTTGCGCCATTTGCTGCCGCACCAGAAGCTGTTCTACGCGGGCCGCGAGTCCTCGGCAAGCCCCGCGCCGGGGTACAAGATGCTGCACGACAAGCAGCAGAGAGAGCTGGTCGCGCAGGCGCTGACGATGTCGGGGGGAAGTGAGCCCCGTGAGGTCACGCAGCAGCCGCGGCCACTTTCGGCTGGCGAGGAATTCTAAATTGCTGATCGAAGTCAAGGTTCCCCAGCTCTCGGAGTCAGTGGCCGAGGCGACGCTGCTCTCCTGGCACAAGAAGGCTGGCGAATTCGTCAAACGCGACGAGAATTTGGTCGACATCGAGACCGATAAGGTCGTGCTCGAGACGCCGGCACCCGACGCCGGTGTCCTCGTGAAGATCATCAAGGGCGACGGCGGCACGGTGGTGAGCACGGAGGTCATCGCTCAAATCGACACCGAAGCCGCGGCGGCGGTTCCCGCCACCACGGCTAAATCAGAAGCCAAAGCACCGGCCAAGGCCACTCCCCAACCGACGGCCACGGCCATGCCGGCAGCGCAAAAACTGGCCGCCGAGAAAAAGGTGGACATCCGGGCTGTTGCCGGTACCGGCCGCGGTGGGCGCGTGACCAAGGAAGATGTCATGCACGCGCTCGCAGGCGGCGAGGCGCCTGCTGCCAAGGCGGGGGAGGTCCGGAGCCGGGCGCCAGCGCCAAGCGTCGACCTCGGCGCACTCGGCGAGCGCCCAGAGCAGCGGGTTCCGATGTCGAGGCTGCGCGCGCGCATTGCCGAGCGTCTCGTGCAATCCCAGCAGACGGCGGCGATCCTCACGACCTTCAACGAAGTCAACATGCAGCCCGTCATCGATCTGCGCAACCGGTACAAGGAGCGCTTCGAGAAGGAGCACGGGGTCAGGCTCGGCTTCATGTCGTTTTTCGTCAAGGCCGCGGTGCACGCGCTGCGGCGCTATCCAGTCGTCAACGCCTCGATCGACGGCGATGACATCGTCTACCACGGCTACTACGACATCGGCATGGCGGTGGCGAGCCCGCGCGGGCTGGTGGTCCCGATCATCCGCAATGCCGACCAGCTGACGCTCGCCGAGATCGAACAGCAGATCGCTGATTTCGGCACGCGGGCCCAGGACGGCAAGCTTGGCATCGAGGATCTCACCGGTGGGACGTTCTCGATCTCGAACGGCGGTGTCTTCGGCTCGATGCTGTCGACACCGATCATTAATCCGCCGCAGAGCGCGATATTGGGCGTGCATGCCACACGCGATCGCCCGGTCGCCGAGAATGGCGAGGTGGTGATCCGCCCGGTCAACTACCTCGCCTTGTCCTACGACCACCGCATCATCGATGGCCGCGAAGCCGTGCTCTCCCTCGTCGCGATCAAGGAAGCGTTGGAGGATCCGGCCCGCATCCTGCTGGACATATAAGAGCTTCACCGCAAAGCCGCCAAGGCGCAAAGGTTTCGCAGAGAAGCGATACATGAAAAATCCTTTGCATTTTCTTCGCGCCTTTGCGTCTTTCCGGTTTCATTGTGCGGGTGAATGATGGCGAAGAACTTCGATGTGGTGGTAATCGGTGGGGGCCCGGGTGGCTACATCGCTGCCATACGCGCCGCACAGCTCGGGCTCCGGACCGCCTGCGTTGATGAGTGGACCAGAGCCGATGGTCAGCCGGCGCTGGGCGGTACCTGCACCAACGTCGGTTGCATTCCCTCGAAAGCACTGCTTCAGTCTTCCGAGAACTTCGATCACGCGTTGCACGCGTTTGGCGAGCATGGGATACGTGTGAACAGCATAGAGCTTGACCTGGCGCAGATGCTCAAGCGCAAGAACAAGGTGGTGCGCCAGAACAACGACGGTATCGTCTATCTCTTCAAGAAGAACAAGGTCTTTTTTTTGCATGGGTGCGGCAGCTTCGCCGGCGGCGGCGCCGGGGCCTGGCAGATTAGGGTGGCCGGCGACGCCGGTGAGACCCTGACAGCAAAACACGTTATCGTGGCGACTGGATCGAAGCCGCGCCCGCTGCCTGACACGCCGTTCGACAACAAGTACATCCTCGACAATGCGGGAGCCCTTGCGCTGGCCGAGGTCCCGAAGCGGCTCGGGATTGTCGGCGCCGGTGTAATCGGCCTCGAGATGGGCAGCGTCTGGCGCCGCTTGGGAGCCGAGGTAACGCTGCTCGAGATGCTTGAAACCTTCCTGCCCGCGGCGGACGAGACGGTCGCCAAGGAAGCCTGGAAGATCTTCACAAAAGAGCAGGGACTCGACATCGTGCTCGGTGCCAAGATCAGCCACATCAAAACGGGCAATAAGGAGGTCAGTGTCGAGTACGCTGGTGTGAACGGCGAGCACAAGCTCGAGTGCGACCGGCTGATCGTGTCGATCGGGCGTATCCCGAACACCGACGGACTGGAGACTGCCGCGGCGGGACTCAAGCTCGATTCGCGCGGCTTCATCGAGGTGGACGCCGATTGCCGCACGAATCTGCCGAACGTTTGGGCAATCGGTGATGTCGTGCGTGGGCCGATGCTGGCGCACAAGGCGGAAGAGGAGGGCGTTGCGGTCGCGCAGCGTATCGCCGGCCAGCACGGTCACGTCGATTTCAACACCGTGCCATGGGTGGTCTATACCGCCCCGGAAATCGCGTGGGTCGGTAAGACCGAGCAGCAGCTGAAAAACGAGGGTGTGGCGTACCGCGTGGGGTCGTTCCCGTTCATGGCCAATGGCCGCGCCCGCGCGCTGGGCGACACGCGGGGATTCGTCAAATTTCTGGCGGACTCGGAGACGGACCGCATTCTCGGCGTGCACATCATTGGTCCCATGGCGTCCGAGATGATCTCCGAGGCGGTCGTCGCGATGGAATTTCACGCCACCGCAGAAGACATCGCGTTGATATGCCATGCGCATCCGTCCCTCTCCGAGGCGATGAAGGAGGCTGCGCTCGGCGTCGCCAAGCGCAGCCTTAATTTCTAGCGATAAGGCCGGCTGCGGAGGGTAAGGATGGAGATGGGTGACGGCGTCGCGGAGCGGACCGGAAAGACCGGGCTGGCTCGCGCGCAGCCGGCCTCGGTCGTCGAGCTCTACGAGCAGGCGCTTAAGAAACGCAATTTTGTCGAGGACGATTCGCAGCACCTCGCGGTCCTGCGCCTGCAGTGGCTCTTCGAGGAATGGTCGGCTTACAAACGCCGGCGCCGGACAGCGCTGCAGCGGCTCGTGGTACGGCCGTCATTGCCGCGCGGCGTCTATCTGTGGGGCGAGGTGGGCCGGGGCAAGACGTTCCTCATGGACAGCTTTTACCGCTGCCTGCCGCTCGTTCGCCGCCGGCGGGTGCACTTCCACCATTTCATGCGTGACGTGCACCGCGAGCTCGATGAGCTCAAGGGACAGCTTAATCCGCTCGACGCGCTGGCGGACCGCATCGCGCGCCGTTATCGGCTGATCTGTTTCGACGAGATCGCGATCTCCGATGTCGCCGATGCCATGATCCTCGGCCGCCTGCTCACACGGACAATGGAACGCGGCGTGGTCTACTGCATGACTTCCAACTATCATCCGGACGAGCTTTACAAGGGGGGGCTCAAGCGCGAGGACTTCCTTCCAACCATCGCCCTGCTCAAGGAGCAGCTCGACGTGGTTCATGTCGACGGCGGCACCGACTACCGCAAGCGGGCGCTCCAGCAGGTCAGGATCTATCATTCGCCACTGACGGTGGAAAGCGACCGGGCCTTGATGCGCGCGTTCGAGCAGGTTGCCGAAGTGGAGGAGGAGTTTCACGAGCTCGACGTCGAGGGCCGAATCATCCCCTACCGGCATCGTGCTGCCGGGGTGGTGTGGTTCGATTTCAAGGTAATCTGCGGCTGGGGCCGCTCCCAGAACGATTACCTCGATCTCGCCAGGCGGTTTCATACGATCATCGTCTCGGGCGTGCCACGAATGGGGCTCGAGCGGGCGGACGAGGCGCGGCGTTTCACCCTGCTGGTTGACGTGCTCTACGACCAGCGCGTGAAACTCATTCTGTCCGCCGAAGCGCCTGCGGATAAGCTACTGGTGCGTGACGCGCGCTCAAACGACATGCAGCTCAAGGCGATGATCTTCCAGTTCGACCGCACGACGAGCCGTCTTGCGGAGATGCAGACGGTCGAATATCTGAGCGAACCGCGCCAGCCGCAGAGCGCGTGAGTCGTAAACGCCGGGACACGGACTCGGCGCTGCTAATGGAGGAGACGTGGAAACATTCAGGGCATTTCGCATTTTCAGCGAGAACGACAAGGTAGCGGGTCGGCTAGTCGAGGCACGACTCGATGAGCTGTCCCCGGGTGAGGTCGTATTCCGCACCGAGTACTCGAGCGTGAATTTCAAGGACGCGCTGGCCGCGACCGGCACGGGCAAGATCATCCGCGGGTTTCCGCGCATCGGGGGTATCGATGCTGCGGGCACGGTCGTGTCATCGAGCGACCCGCGCTTCAAGGCGGGTGACACCGTGATCTGCACCAGCTATGAGTTCGGCGTGGGACATGACGGAGGCTACTCGCAATACTGCCGTGTGCCGGCGGACTGGGTAGTGCCGCTGCCCGAAGGTCTTACCCCCTTCGAGGCCATGGCGCTGGGCACCGCGGGCTATACCGCGGCGCTCGCCATCGAGCTGCTCGAGCTGAACGGTTTGGTCCCGGCTAACGGTAAAGCCCTCGTTAACGGCGCGACCGGTGGCGTGGCGACGCTGGCGATCGACATGCTCGCCCGCCTCGGGTATCACGTGGTGGCCCTCACGGGCAAGGACGCCGAGGCCGGATTCCTGAAGCAGATCGGGGCGGCGGAAGTCCTGTTGCGCCAGAAACTCGAGCTGGGAACGCGCCCGCTGGAAAAAACGCTGTGGGCCGCCGCGTTCGATTCGGTGGGCGGGGAGCACCTCGCCTGGCTCACCCGCACGATGCAGCAGGGGGGGCTCATTGCGAGCTTTGGGAACGCGGGCGGCATCGAGCTCAAGACCACGGTGCTACCGTTCATCCTGCGCGGCGTGCGCCTGATCGGTGTCGACTCGGGCTTCACGCCGATGCCGCTGCGCCGCAAGGTATGGGGCCGCCTCGCCTCGGATCTCAAGCCCCGTCACCTGGCGGCAATCGCCCACACCATTGCGCTTGACGAAGTCCCCGGCTTGTTCGACCGGATGCTCAAGGCGCAGGTGCGCGGGCGCACCGTCGTGAAACTTTGATGATGCGTGACATGAGGGGGAGGCAACCATGAGCGCCTATCGGGATTTCCACCGCCGCTCGATCGAGCAACCCGAATCGTTCTGGAGGGAGCAGGCGCAACTGATTGACTGGCATCAGCCGTTCAAGCAGGTCCTGGACTACAGCCGGCCGCCGTTTACCCAGTGGTTCAAAGGCGGGCTGACCAATCTGTGCCATAACGCGGTCGACCGCCACCTCGCGGCGCGCGGCGAGCAGAAGGCGCTCATCTACATCTCCACCGAGAAGGGTCAGGAGCACACCTACACCTACCGGGAACTGCATGCCGAGGTGAATCGCTGCGCGGGCATGATCCGAGCGCTCGGCGTCGGCAAGGGCGACCGCGTGCTCATCTACATGCCCATGGTCCCGGAAGCCGTTTTCGCCATGCTGGCTTGCGCGCGCCTCGGGGCGATCCATTCGGTGGTATTCGGCGGCTTTGCCGCTCACAGTCTTGCCGCTCGCATCGACGACGCACAGCCTAGGCTCATGATGACGGCCGACGGCGGTTTGCGCGGCGGCCGCGCGATTTTGTACCGCTCCATGTACGACGAGGCGATCAGGCTCTCGAAATCACCGCCTGCGAAAGTGCTGATCCTCAATCGCGGGCTCGACAAGGAGCTGAAGCTCGCGGCAGGACGCGATGTGGACTACGCCGAGTTGCGTGCGCAGCACATGAGTGACCAGGTCCCCGTGACCTGGCTGGAGTCGAACGAGCCGTCCTACATTCTCTACACCTCGGGCACGACCGGCCAGCCCAAGGGCGTGCAGCGCGACGTCGGCGGATACGCGGTCGCGCTCGCCGCGTCGATGAAACATATCTACTGCGGCGCGCCGGGCGAGACCATGTTCACGGCGTCCGATATCGGCTGGGTGGTCGGGCACTCTTACATCGTCTACGGGCCGCTGATCTACGGCATGACGACGATCCTTTACGAAGGCCTGCCCATCCGTCCGGACGCCGGGATCTGGTGGAAGATCGTCGCGGACAATCAGGTGACCGTGATGTTCTCGTCGCCGACGGCGGCACGCGTGCTGAAGAAGCAGGATCCGGCTTTCCTTAAAAAGTATGACTTGAGCTCGCTTAGGCACCTCTTTCTGGCGGGCGAGCCGCTGGACGAACCCACGCACCGCTGGTTCAGCGAGATGCTCGGCAAGCCCGTGATCGATCACTACTGGCAGACCGAGACCGGCTGGCCGATCCTGTCGAGCGTGCCGGGCGTGGAGAACACGCCGATCAAGTTCGGCAGCCCCAGCTTCCCAGTCTATGGCTATGACCTGCGCCTGCTGCGGGAGGCGGATGCGACGGAGGCGGCCCCAAACGAAAAGGCCGTCGTCGCGATCGTTCCGCCGCTGCCACCGGGCTGCATGTCCACGGTATGGGGTGACGACGCGCGTTTCGTCGAGACCTATTTCGCGGATTTCAGAGGAAAACTCATCTATTCCACTTTCGACTGGGGCATCCGCGACGAGGAGAACTACCACTACATCCTCGGCAGAACCGATGACGTCATCAACGTCGCGGGTCATCGCCTCGGTACGCGGGAAATCGAAGAGGCGGTGCAGGCGCATCCCAATATCGCGGAAGTGGCCGTGGTGGGCGTTGCCGACCAGTTAAAGGGGCAGATACCGCTCGCGTTCGCGGTGGTCAAGGATGCGGGCAAGGTTGCCACGCCCGAATCACAAGCGGGGGAGGAAAAGGCAGTGATGGACACGGTCGACAAGCTGCTGGGGGCGATTGCGCGCCCGGCACGGATTCATTTTGTCACCCTCCTGCCCAAGACCCGGTCCGGTAAACTGCTGCGCCGTTCGATCCAGGCGCTGGCCGAGGGGCGTGATCCGGGCGATCTCACCACGATCGAGGATCCTGCCGCGCTCGAGCAGATCCGCTCTGCTATTAGCAAGGGAGTCTGAGCAGCTTCTCCGGCGCAGCGTTCGCTGCCGTTTTCAACAGCGAGGGTGCGAGTTAAACTGCCCGGCTGAATGAGGGGTCGGGCCCCTTAAGGAGCCACGTGGAGCAGTCGCGCCGGAATCAGTTGTTCCTCAACGTCGGGCACGCCCTCGACCACCTGTTCCTGCTGATCTTCCCGACGGTGGTGCTGGCGATGGCGCCGGAGTTTGGCCGGCCTTACAGCGAGATGCTGCCGCTTGCGCTGGGGGGCTTCATTATGTTCGGCGCGGGATCGATACCGGCCGGCTGGCTCGCGGACCACTGGAGCCGACGCGGCATGATGGTGGTCTTCTTCGTCGGGATCGGGGCTGCGTCCGTGCTGACCGGCCTTACCCGCTCGCCCTGGCAGGTCGCAGCGGGCATCACGCTAATCGGGACGTTCGGCGCGATCTATCATCCGGTCGGCATTGCGATGCTGGTGAGCGGCCGGGACAAGGTCGGGCGCGTGCTGGGCGTCAACGGTGTCTTCGGCAACCTCGGGGTGGCCTTCGCGGCGCTCATTGCCGGCGCGCTCGCGCACTGGTTCAGCTGGCGCGTGGCATTCATCGCTCCCGGCATCGTCTCGATTATGATCGGCGTCGCGTTTGCTGTGTTCGTGCCTAAGATCCGAATGACGGCAATGGCAGGAAAGGGCGGAGCGAAACAGGTCTTCTCGCGCGCGCTACTCGTGCGGGTGTTCTTCATCCTGCTCGTTACGACACTTTGCGGGGGCATCATCTTCAACTCCACCACCGTTGCGATGCCCAAGATCTTCGATGAAAAACTCACGGCGCTTGTCGACACGACGCTCGGCATCGGTTTTCTGGTCTCGGGTGTCTACGTCTTCGCGGCGATGGCCCAGCTGGTGGTCGGGCACCTGCTCGATCGCGGCACGATCAAGGGTGTGCTCGTGCCGGTGGTGGGGCTACAGGTCCCGTTGCTTCTAGCCGCAGCGTTCTCAGACAACTACCTGATGCTGCTTACCGCACTGGCAATGATGTTCTTCATCTTCGGTCAGATCCCGATCAACGACGCGATGGTGGCGGCTTATACCGATGAACGCTGGCGGGCGCGGGCGCTGGCGGTGCGCTACGTCGTCTCGTTCGGTGCGAGTGCGTTTGCCGTGCCGCTGATTGCGCTCATGTACCGCTACAGCAGCGATTTCAGGTATCTGTTTTTCGTGCTCGCTGCAATCTCCGCGGCCATGTTCGTCGCCGCGCTCTTCATGCCGTCCCAGGCCAGCAAACCCGCTCCCGCCTAGAAGAGACATAAGAATGAATTTCAGCCGCCGATGAGCGCCGATAGACGCCGATCAAGAACGCGTAAATGGAATTCCCGGTTTTCCGTCCGCGTTTATCTGTGTTTATCTGCGGCTAAAGTTCTTGATTTTGTTGTGCGTCGTCAGAACGCAAAGCGGCTCATCCCGCCGTCCACCGGGATGACCGTCCCCGTGATGTAGCCGGCGCCCGGAGAGGACAGGAACACGACCAGATTCGCCAGCTCCTCGGGCTCGCCGAACCTTCCGGCGGGAATATTCTGGCGCGCGAACTGCTGGCGATCCTCCTCGGTTGGATGCATGCGCACGATCTGCTCGCTCATGATGCGGCCGGGCTGGATCGAATTGATGGTGATCCCGTGCGGCGCCATCTCACGGGAAAGCCCCTTCGCCCACGCGTGAACGGCCGCCTTGGCTGAATTGGCCGCGTTGATGCTGCGCGGCTCGGAAGAACCGGTGATATTGACGATCCGGCCCCAGCCGCGCGCCTTCATGCCCGGAACGACGGCGTGCGAGAGCTCCCGCAGGCGGATGAAGTTGACCAGCATGCCCTCGGCCCATTGCTCCTTGGTCGCTTCGAAGGGGAAGGGGCGGCTGCCGCCGGCGGCGTTGACCAGGATGTCGACCCGGCCGAGGCCCGCCGTCGCGGCCTCCGCGAGCTTCTCGGCCGAGCCCTCTTGGTAGAGATCACACTCGAGCACCAGCGGCTCGCTCCCCCGTTGGGCGGCAACGTCCTGAGCGAGTTCCTGCAGGAGATTGACGCGGCGCGCGGCGACCGCGAGCTTGACGCCTTCGCGCGCAAGTCCCAACGCGATCGCGTGGCCGATGCCGCGGGACGCGCCGGTGACGAGGGCGGTCTTGCCTGAAAGCTGTAGGTCCATCACCAAATCCTAAACGAGGCGACTGGGCACTTTACCAGAGGGCGGGACAAACGCCGCCATTCTTCAGTTTTTGGCGAAGGCCGTAATAGGGCCGAAGCCTTCGTGTTTTTTGCGGCTTGTTGGGGTGAAGCCTAACTGCCGCAGGCATGTTAAGGGCAACGCCCGGCCGGAGCCAATGTGCGCGTCTCGCATTAATCCTTTCTTGCACATTTCCTAGCGTAAAACGGGAGACCCCCCGGCTCTGCCGGGGAGGCAGTAGTAGTTTGAGGAGCAGCCGACAAGGCTGTCGATTTTGAAGGGTGAAAGTCCCTTTGCCGCCAGTAGCCCGGATTTGGGCGGCTAGCATATCCGCTGCGCGGGGAGGTAACGAACTGTGATAGGGGCGGACGTAAAAGCCAGGGCTGCTCGACACCGACAGGTGGCGGGTGGGAGCTACCAGCGTGGCGAGCAAATTTGCGGGTCTGAACATTAGAGAATGACTGCAGCTCCGAAATCTACTGCCCAACGGAAGTAGCTGTTGGGGAATTGCGAGGCGCCGACCCGGTTCAAACGCGGGGGAGGCCAACGTCCTGGGGGAAGAAACGGGTGCGTGCACCCTGGGGGCAGCCGGAGTAGGGGTCCAGACACGGGAAGAAAGATCGACAGAGATAACGTCGGGAAGGGCCATTGTGCAGCAGGGGCTGGCAGCAACCTGCAACGACCGGACGCAGGAGGGAAACCAGAGGCGGACGGAGTGCAATGGTTTGGCGCATGAGCCAGTAGGAGCGATGAAGGCGGGGTAACGCCTGCCGAGGAGACGTGGTCGAGTCTCCCTCAAAGTGGTAACGCCATGATGGGGCAAAGGGGCTCTGGGCACTTGGCGGTTCCAGGGTAGTCGCCGGACTCAGAGCCGGCAGAAGCTGACCCTCGAAGCTGGGACGAACTTGGGCGTAAACCTACATCAGCGGGGTGTATGTGTGCCAGCACTTAAGCATCGCGGTGACAGGGAAGACTCACAAAGGAAATGCCAAGGTCAGAACCGGACTGGGGAAATCCCGCTGTCCGGGATCGTAGGGGGGCTTGCAGAAACGTGAGCGATGGGAGCGGCTAAACGGGCACGTACCGCGGAAACGCCGAAACAGCCAAGCCTATGCCTAATGCTGCGCGCGCTGCATTTCTATCCCGACCAGATACAGGAGTCCATCGAGGAAACTCCCGATCGTGAGCCGCCAAGCACACGAAAGGGAGATCCAGGATGGACGAAGTAGGAAGCCTAAGCCACACGAAGTGGGAGTGCAAATACCATGTGGTGTT
>JAOTVX010000081.1 GCA_029863175.1 Betaproteobacteria bacterium
GCGCGAAGGTCTCGAAAGGAAGCTCGATCGCCTGCCAGTCCGACCCTGCCATGAAGTGGGCCCGGTAGGATTGCCACGGCCGGACATTATCGGGGGTGCGGAGGTGAACCGAGTATCGCTCGCCATTGCCGCGTACGACAAGGCGCACCCCGGTGTAGCCGGACGCATCGAGGGTATCGCCCGAGAGCGCGAGGTCGAGCGCTGCTTGGATAAATCCGCCGTCGTTTTCGAGGCGGACATCGCCCGTAAGGCGAAGGCAGGGGCGGCCATCGATCATGCCCTGGGCGACGGAAGCTTCGGAGATTCCACCCATGACTTGGTCGCTGACACCACGCCAGCGCGTGCCCAGCTTCGAGACGAAGTCCTGGCTCGAGAAATCGTCGATCAGCATGTCACCACTCTGGGCCCGGGCCTCCATGGTTTGCAAGAAGATCGCGCCGAACAGCCCTATGCCTACAAGCACCTTTGCGCAGAACTTTCTTAACAGACCTGGCCGTGGCCAGGTGCTCGAGAGTTTGCTTCTGGTCTGGAGCTGCGGTCGAACTCTGAGGAAAATGATGTAAGCCCGATCCAAGACCCGGGCAAAGATCCCCGCTCGGAAAATCCTTCCGAAAAGCCGGAATCGAGGTAGCGCCGCCCATAGCTCGGCAAACGCCCGGCTTCCCGAGATCAGGGTCCCGGCAGCAGTCATTACGTGGAAGCGGGCAAGCGCTTCATCCTTGGAGAGCCCCGGGACGATGTCGTCTTCAGGACATCGGCTTACGTCAACCCATGAGACTTCCTCGGCACCCTTGCAGCGTCTGTAAAACGTGATTTCGCGATCGCAAAGAGGACAGGCGCCATCATAGAAGACGGTCAACTTGTTCACGCTTGCCATGCTGAAACCCATAGTTTCGCTTCGATGTTTGTAGAGCTGTCGCTCGGTGCAAGTTGCTGGAGGGAGGTGTCCACCAGCCGGAGATGCGCAAGTACTCTTGATATCAATACGATAAGCTTGGAGCTCTGGATCTCTCAGTCACGCGAGACCGTCGTTTCATCGGAGTTTCCCCAAGCAGTACAAGCCTGACAGGACGGGCGGCCTGCGCTTGGCAGCATGGGTCCGGCGGACGGCAAACCAGCGGGCGAAAATTCTCGGCATCAGCCGGTCTCAAAACAATCGGTTCAGAGAGCTTGAGTGGATCTCACCGCGGTCGCCGCCCATCGAAATATCCGTCAATTGGGTTCAATATTATCGAAAAGGCTCAGAGCAATTCAGATAGGGAAGGATTCGAACATGGCTCATGGTCACGGCGATGTTGCCAAGGCTGTGCTGCTCACGGAGGAAGAGCGCGAGCAAAGCGTTGTCATCACCAACCCGGCGCTGCCGGACAATCCCATGATCTTCATCAGCGATGAGTTCGAGATACAGACGGGGTATTCGCCACAGGAAGCACTCGGCAGAAATTGCCGGTTCCTGCAGGGCCCGGAAACCGACCCAAAGGCCGTCAAGGCAATCCGTCGCGCGCTGGAAAGCGAGTCCGAGATCACCGTCGATATCCTGAACTACAAGAAGGATGGCACGCGATTCTGGAACCGCCTACGGGCGATGTCCCGATCTCTGTTGAAAAAGGCGAGGCAGGCATCGTTGGGTTGTGAGGCTATGCAGCCTCTTTGATTGTGTCGAGTGTGGATTTGGTTTTGGCCTTTTGCATGTGGTCCTCGAGGGCTTTTCTGAGCAGGGGGAGCTGGCGGTAGGCCTTGAGGCGACGGAAGGTTTTCTGTGCCTCCAGCATGCCGGCGGCAGTCCATCTGAGCGCTATCTCGGCGTTGCGCCAGCGCTTGACGTTGCGGCTGACCGTCCGCACGGTGCCGAGCGCGTTCTCGATGGCGTTGGTGCAGGCGAGCGCCCGCCGGAGCTCGGGCGGCAGGCCGAGGCGGATCACGGTGAGGATCTCGTCGAGGCCCTCCAGGATGGAGGCGCAGACGCCGGGGGCGTCGTGCTCGAGACGCCGGGCCAGGTTCCTGAGCAGCCGTTCGGCCTTGTCGGCGTCGTCCAGCTCCCAGGCCTGGCGCAGCGCCTTCTTGACGCCGGCGTGGAGATGCTCGTCGAGGCGGTCTGTGATGTTGCGGCCCTTGTGCACCTGGCAGCGCTGGATGGCGGCGGCGCAGCCGAAGGTGTTGCGCACCGCCTTGGAGAGCGCGCGTGAGCCGTCGACGATGAACAGCCTGGGCACGCTCGGATCGAGGCCGCGTTCGATCAGGTTGTCGAGCAGGGCCTGCACGGTGGCGGCGTTCTCGGTCGCGCCCTCGGCGATCCCCAGCACGTGCTTGTCGCCGCTGCCGTCGACGCCGATCGCCGCGACCAGCACATGATCGCCGACGTGCAGGCCGTCGATCTGGATCACCAGCAGATCGAGCGCCGAGAGGTCGGAGGCGAGCCAGGCCTTCAGCTTCTTGCGGGTCAGCGCCACGAAGCGCCGCGAGACCGCCGACTTCGAGGTGGCGTCGCCCTTGGCCGAGGGCACATCGCCCTCGGGCAGACGCACGGCGCGCCGGTACTTGCGGGTCGAGACGTTCAGCACCATCAAGTTCATCGCCCAGGCGCGCAACAGGTCCGGGTCCGAAAGCACCTCCCAGCTCGCCAGGCTCATCTCCCGGCCGGCCAGATCGCGCACCCTGGGCCGGGACACCTTGACCTTGCCGCCCTGGTAGGCGAGCTCGCTCACCGTCGCCCCCCAGCGGTAGCCGCGCCGCTCGGGCACCCGGGCATGGCGCGGGCCGCACAGCGCCTCGGCATCCTCGGCCAGCATCTCGCCCAGGGCCTCCACCCCGGCCAGAAGACAAAACCGGTCCACGCTGACCCGCAGCTCCTCGAGCGCCGAAGGCAGGCTCGGAACGGCCAACGGAAGCGGAGCCTCCAGGACTTTCGACAAACGGGCGTTCGGAATATCTTGCGTCATGGCGTCGTTCTCCTCTTTGGATTGAGCACCCAGAGCCTAACGGCTCCAGGCGAACGACGCCTACCTCACATTTTCAACATCGACCGGGACATTCCCACCGAAATGGCTCGTTTGCGGGC
>JAOTVX010000029.1 GCA_029863175.1 Betaproteobacteria bacterium
CGGAGTACTTACCGAACAGAATCTTGTCGCCGGCCTTGACGTCGAGCGGGCGCACTTTGCCCTCTTCGCTCACCTTGCCTTTGCCCACGGCAATGACCTCACCCTGATCGGGCTTCTCGGCCGCCGTGTCGGGAATGACGATGCCGGACGCAGTTTTGCGTTCCTCTTCCAACCGCCTGACGATGACGCGGTCGTGTAACGGACGAATCTTCATAGCGAACACCTCCTGAACAGAAATGTCTTTTAAAAACAATGCGATTATTGTTAGCAGGGACAGCTAACTGTCTTCCTTATGCGGGCGTCTCGCCGATTTTCAAGTCCCCCCAGCCCTGGACGCTAGGGGCCGGGTCAAGTCGCCCGGTCGCGCCGGACGTTTTGGCACCGTTCAACGCGCGAGGGGGAGCCTTCAGCTGCCCGCGTGATGACAGCCGGCCGCTTGGATCACGACACATCCACATCGTGTCGATTGGTAAAACGCGCCCCGGCAGCAGCTCTTGTTCGGGCTGCGCGGGTTGAGCGGCGTCCAGTGCCCGTTCGAACCCGCGCAGCTATTCCGGCGCTCTGCGTCCGGGGGCGCGGGTTGAGGGGCATCCAGTGTCCGTTCGAACCCGCGCAGCTATTCCGGCGCTTTGCGTCCGGAATAGCAGAACTTATACTGCGTCTTCCCATTCCAAAATCGCACGTTCAAATCGGGGAGCTCATGAAAATCAAGGCAAACGGCATCGACATCAATTACGAGATCGAGGGCGAGGGTCCGTGGGTCACGATGAGTCACTCGCTGGCTTGCAATCTCCATATGTGGGACGACCAGATGCCCGTTCTCACGAAGAAATACAAGGTACTGCGCTTCGACACCCGCGGCCACGGGCAGTCGGACGCCCCTGCCGGCGAGTACACCCTGGAGCAGCTGGCCGATGATGCGAAAGCCCTGCTCGACGCGCTCCAGATCAGGCAGACCCACTGGGTAGGGCTTTCGATGGGCGGGATGATCGCACAGGCCTTCGCGCTCAAGTATCCCGGCGTCTTTCAGAGCATGGTGCTCGCGGACACGACCAGCCGTCGTCCGCCCGACGCTGCCAAGATGTGGGGCGACCGTATTACTGCAGCCCAGGAAAAAGGCATGGACGCCCTTGTGGAAAACACGCTCGCGCGCTGGTTTACCGAGCCGTACCGAAGAACGCGCAAGGATGTCATGGAGCGCATCACAAAGGACATTCGCAGCACTCCCGTCGCCGGTTTCGCCGGTTGCTGCCAGGCCATCTCGAAGGTCGATTACCTCGACCGCCTGAAGGAGATCAAGATCCCCTCGCTCATCATGGTCGGCGAGCACGATCACGGAACGCCGCCGGAGGCGGCGCGTGCCATTCAGCAGAATCTTGCGGGATCAGAGCTAAGGATCATCCCTTCTGCCGCACACCTTTCCAACATCGAGCAGGCGCAGATCTTCAACGACGCGATGATGGGCTTTCTCGGACGCGCCTCCAAGCTGACCTAGTCACATCGTCTTCAGGCGTTGCGCGCGCTGGTGCGGTGTGTGTAGACGCTGCCTGAAAGCAGGAGCATCGAGATCGATGCAAAGACGGGCACGAAGCCGAGTGCTGTTCCGATGGCCCCGAAAGTCACCGGCACCACCAGGTGCACCACGTTGTTGAACATTACCCGCACGCCGGCGCCTTCCGATTGACGACCCGGCGGCGTGAGGCTGTAGATCAGGGATCCGGAAATCGGCTGGCCGCAGCCGCAGCCCAGCCCAAGCACGAATGCAACTCCCGCCAGCAGGAACGGGTTCTCGAGCAGGGGAAAGAGCAGAAAGGTGAGACCACCCACGCCGATGGCGTAGATCAGCACGTCTGTCTCGGCAAACCGGCGCACGAGCCACGGCAACACGACGCGTATCGCGAGGACGCCTCCGGCGAAAGTGCCCACCACGATCCCGATCGTCGAGGCGGACAGCCCGATCGCGTGGCCGTAGATCGGGAAGTAGAGCTGGTAAAGATCAAATGCCGCGGAGATGAGGCCGCTCGCGATGAAGCTGGTCCGCAGTTTCGGGATGCGCAGTAGGTCGAGCGCGTTCTTTTTCTCGATCCCTCCTTTCGTCCCCGCGGTGGCCTTCGGCAAGAAATCGGGCCTGAGCCACAGCAGCAGCGCCGGCACTATCGTGCACAGGGCGAGCGCCAGATACGCCGGGATGTGCCCCAGGTAATCGATGGAAAATCCCGCGATGAGCGGACCGCACAGCGCAGCGAGGGAAAATCCGATGCTCACCCAGGTGTAGTTGCGCACGCGGTTCTCGGCGCCGCCGATTGCGCCCGCCGTGCCGTGCACGGCAACAAAAAAGAACTGGAAGGACGTGCCCAGCACGACGGCGGAAACGTAAAGCGTCGTCAATCCCGGGAAGAAGTAAGGCAGAAGCAGGCCGGCGCCGGTGCCCACTGTTCCCGCAAGCATCGGCAAGCGCGGGCCAACGCGGTCCACGAGCTGCCCGGCATAAATCGCCAGGAACATCGGGCACAGCGCATAGAGCCCGATGATGATTCCCACTACGAACTGCCCGGCCCCCAATTCGAGCGCGTAGAGCGGCATCAGCACACGGCTTCCGGAAAAGCCGGCGTGGTTCATCACGCAGAGCAGCGTTACGAGGTAGATCGCCATCCGAGAGGGCGCGAACCGCCGGCCAGCGCGGGCGCACCTGGAGTGAGAATCCGGCGCACATTTTACCGCGCCCAAGAAAAGAAAGACGTCGGACTCCGTATTGTGGCCATTTTTTTCTCTATGACATTCGTGCGTTTCAGAGCTCGATGACCAAAATATGGACGCCAACTCCAGCCGCCAATAAAGTCGCTGCGCGCGCGCCGCGCCTATTCCCGCGGCAAGAGCGCGGGGAATTGCTAGTTAAACGCGCCCGCGCGGTGCTGCCAAAGAACGCTCTACTAAGACGCCTGGATCGAGTTGAATCCGTACGAGCACAGACGCCGTATACCGGGTGGAGTCGCAATTCTTGACCAGACTAACTTAACCAAGCGCAAAAACCCCGCCGAGGGGGTTTTTGTTTTACTCGCCTGTCCTAGCCCGGGACAGTGAGATAGTGGACGGAAAATAACTCCTGGGCGTCGGTCCAGCAAGTTTGCGCGACGAATCCCGCCCTCCGTGCCAGGTCCTGAAACTCTGCGATCGAGTACTTGCAGGAATTTTCGGTGTGTATGGTCTCGCCCCGGCGGAAGATAAACGTTCGATCCGCGATCGCCACCTGCTGGTCCCGCAGGCTTTCCAAGTGCATCTCGATGCGGCCCAGCTCCGCGTTGTAGAAAGCGCGGTGCCGGAACGCGGTAATGTCGATGCTTGCGCCCAACTCACGGTTGATGCGCGCGAGCAGATTCAGATTGAATTGTGCGGTGACGCCCTGAGCATCGTCGTAGGCTGCCTGTAACAACGCAGGGTCTTTCTTGAGATCGACCCCGACCAGCATGGCTCCACCCGGCCGGGCGACCGTGCATGCGTTCTTGAGGAAAGCCAGCGCTTCGGGCACAGTGAAGTTGCCGATGGTCGAGCCCGGGAAATAGATTACGCGCCGGTGTTCCCGGAACCGGTCAAGGCCGGGCAGTGCGAAGGGACGCGAATAATCGGCGCAAACCGCGATGACGGCGACCGCGGGGAACGCGCGGGCAAGCTCCGCCGACCAACCTGTCAACTGCGCGGAGGCAATGTCGATGGGCACGTAGGCCACCGGCGTTAGCACTCCGATCAGGATACGGGTCTTGCGGCCACTGCCACTGCCGTACTCGATCAGAACGCAGCCCGGACCGAGATGCTGCGCCATCTCATGCGCCTTGTCCTGCATGAGCGCGACTTCGGTACGAGTCGGATAGTACTCCGGCAGCTCGCAAATCGCCTCGAACAACTCCGATCCGCGTTCGTCGTAAAAGAATTTCGGGGGAAGGGCCTTCTGGCTCCGGGACAGGCCGGCGATCACTTCCTGACGGAAGTCGCCCGCATCCGGGCGCCGATCATGATAGAAAACGCGTGAAGTGGTGCTTCGCACCATCGATAACCTCCTCGGCGCGGTCCCGAGGGGCACCGCGGCATTCTTATGGGACGGCGTCCGGGACGCCGTGGCGCTGCGCTACCGGTCAGCTGCCGGCAGACTCACGTGAGACGTGGCTTTTCATCCATCTTCTGATGCGGTTCGCGTCCCCGATCCGGGTGAGCTTGCCCCATGAGTCGAGCAGCACAATGATAACCGGCTTCGACATGATCGTGGCCTGAAGCACCAGGCAGCGGCCCGCTTCACTGATGTAGCCGGTCTTGGATAGGCCAATTTCCCAGTGCCGGTTCTTGACCAGACGATTGGAGTTCGAGAAGTGCAGCTTCCTACCGCTAGACAGCGTGACCGTGTACTGCGAATCGGTGGTGAATTCGCGGATGAGGGGATAGCCATGTGCCGCCCGCACGAGGCGCGCCAGGTTTTCCGCAGTCGACACATTGGCGCTCGAGAGGCCCGTGCCGTCCACGAACTCGGTGTGCCACATGCCGAGCTCGGTCGCCTTGCGGTTCATCGCCGCCACGAACGCGCTCCGGCCCCCCGGGTGGGCGCGGCTCAAGGCGGCAGCGGCCCGGTTCTCGGACGCCATCAGTGCCAACCTGAGCAGGTCACCGCGCGTGAGCATCGCGCCGACGCGGAGGCGCGAGCGTGTGTACTTGACCTTGTCCACGTCCTCCTTGGTAATCACCACCATCTCGCTGAGCGGAAGCTGTGCGTCGAGCGCCACCATTGCCGTCATCAGCTTGGTGATCGACGCGATCGGCGCCACCGCGTCGATGTTCTTCGCGTAGAGCACGCGCTCGCCGTCCTGCTCCAGCACGAGCGCAGTGGACGATTTGAGGTTGAGCGCCGCCGGGCGAATGACGATCGGTTGCCTCTGGGCATACGCAGCGGACGAGATTGCCAGACCCAGCATAACGGCAACAATTAATGGCTTCAGGCTACCCTCCCCTATGCGGCTTGCGGCAGGCCGCAGTATGAACATGCTGAATTACGCTAAAAAATACCGGGTTAGCGCCAACTTATCAACCAATTTTTTAACAGTTGGGGGGTAAAGGGCAGATGGGGCCGGGGGGGACCCCTCAAAAAACCTCTCCTGGGGACAGTGTGAGTGGTCCCGGCGGAGGTGAAAGAGAAGCCAGCACAATCACCCGCTTAGCACACGGCACGCTAACCTGCCGCGAGCCGCGCCTCGGCCGCGGCCTTCTCATGCGCCGCCGCTTCTTGCTGCAGCGCCCACATACGCGCGTAAGCGCCGCCCTGCCCCAGCAGCTCGCGATGCGTGCCACGCTCGACGATGCGCCCGCCCTCGAGCACCAGGATCTGATCGGCGTCCATCACGGTCGAGAGGCGATGCGCAATCACGAGCGTCGTGTGGCCGCGCGCGATCCGCGCGAGTTCTTCCTGGATGCCCTGCTCCGTCGCGGAATCGAGCGCCGAGGTCGCCTCGTCGAATATCAGGATGCGCGGATTTTTCAGGATGGCCCGGGCGATCGCGACGCGTTGCTTCTCCCCCCCAGAGAGCTTCAAACCGCGCTCGCCAACCGTTGCCTCGTACTGCTCCGGCAGACTTTCGACGAATTCGTGAATGTGTGCCGTCTTTGCTGCCCCGACGACCTCCTCGCGCGTCGCGTCGGGCCGCCCGTACTGGATGTTGTAGTAGATGGTGTCATTGAACAGCACGGTGTCCTGCGGCACGATCCCGATCGCCGCGCGCAAGCTTGTCTGCGCCACGTCTCGGACGTCAACGCCGTTAACGGTGATGCGGCCTGCCGAGATGTCGTAGAAGCGGTAGAGCAGCCGCGCGAGCGTTGACTTGCCTGCGCCGCTCGCCCCCACCACCGCGACCTTGTGCCCCGGGGGTATCTCAAAGCTCACCCCAAACAGGATCTGGCGCCGCGGATCGTACGAAAAGTCCACGCCCTCGAAGCGCACACGGGCTGCCCCCGGCGGCAGCGAGGTTGCGCCCGGGCGGTCCTCGATCTCACGGTTTTCCTCGAGCAGCCGGAACATGCGGTCCATATCGATCAGCGACTGCTTAATCTCCCGGTACACCATCCCGAGGAAGTTGAGCGGAATGTAAAGCTGGATCAGCAGGCCGTTCACGAGGACCAGATCACCCAGCGTGAGGGTGCGCGCCGCCACCCCTTCCGCCGCCAGGATCATGAGCAACGTCACCGCCACCGCGATGATGATGCTCTGGCCGATGTTGAGCAGCCCGAGCGAGGCTTCGCTTTGCACGGCCGCTGACTCGTACTGATCGAGGTGCTCGTCGTAGCGCCGGGCCTCGTACTCCTCGTTGTTGAAGTACTTCACAGTCTCGTAATTGAGCAGGCTGTCGATCGCGCGTGTGTTGGCCCTTGAGTCAAGCTCGTTGGCCCGGCGGCGGATGCCGATCCGCCACTCGCTTACCGTGAACGTGAACGCGAGGTAAACGATGACCGCGGCAAAGGTGACACCCACGAAACGCCAGTCGAACTTCGCATACAACACTGCGGCGACGAGCCCGAACTCGAGGATCACCGGGATAATCGAGAACAGCATGTAGGACAGCAGCGTCGAGATGCCACGCGAGCCGCGCTCGATATCGCGCGAGACCCCACCGGTCTGGCGCTCGAGGTGGAACCTGAGCGAGAGCGAGTGCAGATGCCGGAACACGTTGAGGCCAATTCGCCGGATCGCGCGTTGCGTCACGCGCACGAACACGAGATCGCGCAGCTCGGCGAACAGCGTCGTCGAAAGCCGCAAACCCCCGTAGGCAACCAGCAGGGCGAACGGGACCGCGATCACCGCGCGCGCCGGCTCGAGCGCATCCACCACCTCCTTCAGCACCAGCGGCACGCCCACGTTCGCGAGCTTTGCTGCGATGAGGCAGGCAAGCGCGAGCAGGACGCGCCAGCGGTATTCCCAGAGATAAGGCAGGAGCATCGGGACGACGCGCCACTCGCGGCCGCGGGAAGGTGCGCTGCGCGCGGGCGGCGCTGCGGCATGGGCTGCGTTTTGAGTGCTCATGAAGCTCAGGTCAGCGCACGCACGCGGGCGGACCCTTCAGGCAACGGCAGAGCCGGGCCCGCGCGCCTCTGCGCCGTCGAGCCAGCGCGCGCCGGCAAAGACGGCGCCCCTGGTGATAAATGTGCGAGCGGCGCCGCTGCGCCGCCCGTGACGGTGGCGGATGGCATCGTGACGAAATACCGCCTAATCGTAACATGGGGCGCGCGAGCATCTTTTGTGGCAGCGCGCCTCGCCATCGGACCGCTGATGTCGCCCAGCCGCGAAATCCTCGAGTACAAAAAAAGGCGCGGGGATTAGCCGCGCCCAAAAAGGTACCAAAGGAGGAGGATGAAAACACGGAGCGGGATCGCCCCATGCCTTCGCCCATTTACTTGCAAGAGCAATGCCAGCATCGAGGTCGGCGTAAATCAATGAGTTACGAATATACGCCTCCGCGCCAGTGTCGGGATTTTCCACACTCATGTGGTGATCTCGACACTTTGGCCTCCCGCAGCTGCGCCGGTGCGGTTCCACGAGCGCGATCCATGATTTGCGACCGCGGGGTTTTCGAAAGTGTGACTTAGCACCTACCGCTACTAGAACCGGTGACGGGTGATGAGTGATGGGTGCCTTTTAGAACCCACCGCCAGGTGCACTTCAGCGAGTCCATTCACTATTCACCATTCACCATTCACGGCTGTTAAGGCAAATCGTCCGCCCGCCCGTAAGCAAACAACCCCGTCAGCAGTCGCGCAAGCCCATAGCTCGTCCAGGTAAGCGCGCGTACGGCGAGCGGCTGTTGATTCCAGCCCTGCCGCTCGAGCTGCTGCGCACCCTCCGTCATCGCTTTAACGAGGCTTTCCCGTAGCTGATCAGCGAAGTTCTGATCCTCGATCACGATGTTCGCTTCACGCGCGAGCAGGAGGCTGAACGGATCGATGTTGGAGGAACCAACCGTCGACCAAAAGCGGTCGATGACCGCCACCTTCGCGTGCAGGAAACTTTTGTGGTATTCGTGGATCTCGATGCCGGCGTCCAAAAAAGCCCCGTAGAGCGCGCGCGACGCGTAATGCAGCAGCACGTACTCTACCCTTCCCTGCAGCAGCAGCACAACGCGCACACCACGCGCCGCTGCGTCCATTAGCGCACGCCGGAACGAGAGGCCGGGAAAGAAATAGGCGCTGGCGATGATGATTTCGCTGCGCGCGCCCTCGATTGCCGTAAGGTAAGCCTGCTCGATGGCGCGGCGATGCCGGATGTTGTCCCGCACGAGGAACGCTGCCCGCTGTCCGCCCCGCGGCACGCTGAATGGGCCCAATTCGCGCAGCCGTCGCCAGCTTGAACTGAACTGCGTCGCGGTCACCAGCGCCCACAGCCGTTTGACCGTGGGGTGGATGTGGGCGACCAGCGGCCCCTCGACCCGCACCGCATAATCGAAGCGCGGCGGCGTGTGCCCGGGCGTGTCCATATCGTCGATGATATTGATGCCGCCAACGAACGCGACGCGCGCGTCGATAACAGCGATCTTGCGGTGCAGGCGCCGCAGGCGCCCACGTCGGAAAGTCCACGGCGAAATATCGGGGCGGAACACGAGAAAATTTACTCCCGCGCTCCTGAGCTCTGCAATGAATTCCGCGTCCAGATCGCTGGAGCCGAACCCGTCCACCATCACGTTGGTCGCGACGCCGCGGCGCGCCGCGCGCGCGAGCGCAGCCCCGATCGCGCAGCCAGCCGCATCATTTTCGAAAATGTAGGTCTCGATGTGAATCTCACGGCGCGCGGCATCCAGCTCGACTTCCAGCGCCGGGAAGTACTTGACCCCGCTTACCAGCAGTGTGAGGCGGTTGCCGTCGACGAGTGCAGCCATTGTTTGGCACTCACGAACGCACCAAAGTCGCCGCCAGCGCGGCGTGGTCCGAGATGCGCGCCCAGGCGCGGCCGTGGTGGACGCGCGCGTGCCGCACCTGGAAACCACGCAGGTAAATTCGGTCCAGTGACATAAGCGGCAGCACCGCCGGAAAGCTCCGCGCCGGGACGCCGCTAACGAGCTCGAATACTTCGTGTAAATTCAGGGGATGGGCGAGTTCCTGGCCAACGCGGTAGCGCCAGTCATTGAAATCGCCGGCGACGATCAACGGAGCCGTTGGCGGCACCAAGCGCTCGATCCGCTGGCGCAGCAGCTCCAGCTGCCGGCCGCGCCAGCGGGCCAGCAGGCCGAGGTGCACGCACACGCAATGGAGCGGCTCCTTCCAGCGCGGCAGCTGAATCTCGCAGTGGAGCAATCCGCGTCGTTCGAGACGGTGGGTGGACACGTCCTGGTTGTCCCAGCGAACGATCGGAAATCTCGACAGGATGGCATTGCCGTGATGCCCCTGGTCGTAAATGGTGTTCTTGCCGTAGGCGTACTCGCGCCATACCGAGTCAGCCAGGAACTCGTATTGCGGCGCAATCGGCCACTCACTGTAGCGGGAGGCATGCCGCTCATGGCTGCCGTGCACCTCCTGCAGGAACACGACGTCCGCCCCCAGCATGCGCAATCTTTCGCGGACCTCGTGGATCACGAGCCGCCTTTTGAAGAAAGAGAAGCCCTTGTGAATGTTGTAGGTTGCCACCCGCAGTGTGCGCGTGACGTTGTCGTCAGCCAAGGAAGAGCCTTTCATGTCACGCAACGCAAGCTGCTCCCTGCATAAGGACGCGCCTCATGCCGGCCGGCGCCGACGGAAGCGCCCGCGCGCCGGCGAATACGCCATTAGCGTAACACCGCGTGCTGCCGATGAGCCGACGGGAAGTCGTTAATCGACCGCAAGCATGCGGTCGAGGGCGATACGGGCCAGCTCCGCCTCGCGCGCCGGCACCTTGATGTGGTTGACGATCTTGCCCGCCACCAGGTTCTCGAGCGACCAGGCCAGGTGCTGCGGGTCGATTCGTGCCATCGTGGAGCACATGCACACCATGGGCGACATGAACTGGACGATCTTGCCCTGCGGCCTGAATTGCTCGGCGATTCGGTTCACGAGGTTGAGCTCGGTGCCCACGAGCCAGCGGGTGCCCGGCGAGCTCGCCGCAATGGTGCGAATGATGAAATCGGTCGAGCCCACGTAATCGGAGAGCTTGCACACATCGAACTTGCACTCGGGGTGCGAGATGACCATCCCGCTCGGATTTTGATCGCGCCAGCGCAGGACGTGCTGCGGCTGGAACATCTGGTGCACCGAGCAATGCCCCTTCCACAGCAGGATCTTCGCCATCTTGATCTGCTGCGGCGTGAGCCCGCCCATTTCCTCGTCGGGATCCCATACCAGCATTTCGGCGAGCGGGATGTCCATGAGATACCCCGTCCAGCGGCCCAGGTGCTGGTCGGGAAAGAACAGCACCTTCTCGCGCCGCTTGAGCGACCACTCGAGAATCCCGCGCGCGTTCGACGAGGTGCATACGACGCCGCCGTGCTCTCCGCAGAACCCCTTCAGGTCCGCGGCCGAGTTGATGTAGGTCACCGGGGTGACGTGCTCGTCGGGATCGAGCACAGCGGAAAGCTCGCGCCAAGCGCGCTCGACCTTGGCCAGGTTCGCCATGTCCGCCATCGAGCATCCGGCGCCGAGGTCGGGCAAAATCGCCACCTGCTCCGGCTTGGAGAGAATGTCCGCCACCTCCGCCATGAAATGCACGCCGCAGAAGACGATGTACTGCGCGTCGGTCTGCGCTGCGAGGCGAGAAAGCTGCAGGGAATCCCCGGTGAGTTCGGCGTGCTTGTAGACGTCGGCACGCTGGTAATGATGACCGAGTATCACCGCGCGCTTGCCGAGGCTCGCCCTGGCGGCCTGGATGCGCGGCTCGCACGCCTCGTCGGCGAGCGGCTTGAAACGATCGAATGTAGTCGTCGCAGCTTCCATCACGACACGGCGTCTCTTAAAGAGTGGGGAAATTTACCATACTGTGACAAAAAATCCAGTCAGTTGGTGCCCGTAAAAAAAGAGTCCGCATTCTGGTCAGGTTTTTTTTGCAGTGCGCCACGGCAATTCCTGTATTGCCTCGACATTGGTCCAGGAAAACACCTTTTTCGCAGCCGCTTCCCATGAGATCCACTCGTAGCGCAAATGTTCCCGCGGCTCGAGCGTCACCGGCAGCTCTTGCGGCACGCACAGCCCGAACACATGCTCGAGATTGTGGGTAACGCCGGGTGCGTAACGGCTGCGCCAAGTCCGGTAAATCTCGAACCGATTCTGCTTGTGCCAGTCGGTGAGTCCATAGCAAGCGGCGTCGAGGCCGGTCTCTTCCCGCAACTCGCGCACGGCGGTCTCGGCAAGGCTCTCGCCTTCGTGCTGGCTGCCGGTCACGGATTGCCAGAAACCCGGACGATCGGCGCGCTCGAGCAGCAGCACCTTGAGCTCCGGCGTATGCACCAGCACGAGGACCGAGACGGGAATCTTGTATTTCACGAGCCAGGCAACTGCTGCAGCGCCACGCCACGCACCTGCTGGTCGAGCAGCGCAATGAAGACGCGACCACGCTCTTTCCAGTAACTTGCGGTGTCGCGAAAAATTTCAAGGGCCGTCGCCAAATCGTCGGGAGCTGCCCTGGCGAGCCTACTCACGCCGCGCCACAGCACGACATGGCCCGGCGCGGGTCGCCATGATAAGTCCTGCAGGCAATCAGCAAGCGCGTCCCAGTTGCCACCGAAACCGTCGGGGAACTCGAGATCCCTTGCGCACGCCGCAAGGAACTGCGGCTTGTTGCGCGCCTCTCCGGAGTCGAACTCGATCCAGGCAAGCTTGCCGCGCGTGGCGGTGCGGCGCAGCGCCGAAGTATCTGCCGGCGCGAGATACACGCCGGAGTGCTCGGGCATCAAACACGGACCAGGATTCCGTTCACCGTTCACCGTTCACCGTTCGCGGGTGTTCCCGGATGCGCACGAAGCTCTGGTAATGATCGGCCGTATAGTAGAACTCGCCGCCGCGCCCGGCGACAATGCGGCGCGCTCCGCGGCTCTTCACCCCCGGCGTGCGCACTGTGTACTCTCGATAATAGCCGCGCTCGCGCGACGGCAGGTGCTTCTCAAAGTTGCGAAACACGATCCCGTCGCGCTCGTACGGAAACGGCCCTCCCTGCTTGATGAGCCTGATTGTCGCGCGCGCTTCCGATGGCAGATCCGCAACCGAAACCTCGGGTCGCGGCTCGGGCATCGTGCCCCGCCCCTGTGCGAGCGGTGCGAATCCGATCAAGAACGCCAGCAGTGCGAGTCCGAGTCGTCGCATTCTTGGCATTCTTGGCGTCCTTCGCATCCTGGCGGTTCAGTCTTTCCGCTGCTCCGTCTGCCGCAGCCGTATGTGCAGCTCGCGCAACTGCCGCTCGTCCACCGGGCTCGGCGCCTGCGTAAGCAGGCACTGCGCGCGCTGGGTCTTCGGAAATGCGATGACGTCGCGAATCGACTCTACCCCCGCCATGAGCGCCACGATGCGGTCGAGGCCGAAGGCGATGCCGCCGTGCGGCGGCGCCCCGTACTGCAACGCCTCCAGCAGGAACCCGAACTTGGCCTGCGCCTCGTCGGGCCCGATGCCGAGCGCGCGGAACACCTTCTGCTGCACTTCCTGGCGATGGATCCTCACCGAGCCACCGCCGATTTCCGAGCCGTTCATCACCATGTCATGCGCCTTGGCGCGTGCTGCCCCCGGGTCGGTGTCGAGGAGCTCCTCATGCCCATCCGCCGGCGAGGTAAAAGGATGGTGCATCGCGGCCCAGCGATTTTCGGCGGCGGCGTACTCGAACATCGGGAAATCGACCACCCATAGCGGCCGCCACCCCGGTTGCGTGAGACCGCGCTCGTGTCCCAGTTTCGCCCGCAGCGCGCCGAGTGCTTCGTTGACGATCTTCGCGCGATCCGCGCCGAAGAAGATCAGGTCGCCGTCGCACGCGCCGGTGCGCTCCAGTATCGCCTTGATTGCGACCGGCGATAGAAACTTGAGGATGGGTGATTGCAGGCCGTCAGCGCCGCGCTCGATCGCGTTCACCTTGATGTAGGCAAGACCCTTCGCCCCAAACTGCTTGACGTAGTCCGTGTAGCCATCGATCTCGCTGCGCGTAAGCCCCCCGCCCTGTGGCAGGCGCAGCGCGGCGACACGCCCGTCCTTAAGGTGCGCCGCCGCCTCGAAGACCTTGAAGTCAACGTCCTTAACGGCATCGGTGAGCTCCGTCAACTCGAGCGGCACGCGCAGGTCCGGCTTGTCGGAGCCGTAACGCAACATTGCCTCCGCATAGCCCAGGCGCGGGAAGGGATCGGGCAGCTCGACGCCGATCACCTCCCTGAACACGCACCGGATCAGCTCTTCCATGATGCGTGTGATCTCATCTTGCCCGAGAAACGAGGTCTCGATATCGATCTGCGTGAACTCTGGCTGGCGGTCGGCCCGCAGGTCCTCGTCGCGAAAGCACTTCACGATCTGGTAGTAACGGTCGAAGCCCGCCATCATCAGCATCTGCTTGAACAGCTGCGGCGACTGCGGCAACGCGTAGAACTGCCCGGCGTGCACCCGCGAGGGCACCAGATAGTCGCGCGCGCCCTCGGGCGTCGAGCGCGTGAGCATCGGCGTTTCGATGTCGAGAAAGCCCTCGCGATCAAGAAAGTTACGCACCGCCATGGCGGCGCGATAGCGCAGCTTCAGATTGTGTTGCATGAACGGCCGGCGCAAGTCGAGCACGCGATGCTCGAGGCGCACCGTCTCGGACAGGTTCTCGTCGTCCATCTGGAATGCTGGCGTAAGCGAAGGATTGAGGATCGTGATTTCCTGCGCCAGCACCTCGATCTCGCCGCTCGGCAGGTTGGGATTGACCGTGCCGGCGGGACGCTCGCGCACCTTCCCCGAGACGCGTATCACGAACTCGTTGCGCAGCCGGTCCGCGGTCCTGAACGTCTCAGGCGTGTCGGGGTCACACACCACCTGCACCAGACCTTCGCGGTCACGCAAGTCGATGAAGATCACGCCGCCATGGTCGCGCCGCCGGTGCACCCATCCGCACACGTGCACCGTCTGACCGAGGTGTTTGCGGTTTACCAGTCCGCAGTACTCGCTACGCATAAGAATCGCGATAAGTGATGGGTGATGGGCCGCAGCCAAAAACAGTGATGAAAAATGGTGATGGATGATGGTGATGATTAATGGTGATGTTAGAGCGTTTGAAGTGGCGCATCACCAGTATCCGTCACCCGTATCCATCACCAGTACTCATCACCAGGCTTCTAGCGGGTCACCGGTCACGCCCTTCGTCTTACTGATTGACGGCCTTCGGAATGACCGGCGGTGCCACGCCGTCTCTGCGTGCAGTGCTACCCGGCGGTGCCACCCCCATCGAAATGATGTACTTCAGGGCCTCGTCGACTGTCATGTCGAGCTCGACAACGTCGGCCCGCCGCACCATGATGAAGTAGCCGCCGGTTGGGTTGGGCGTTGTCGGCACGTAAATGCTGAGGTAGTCACCCTCGAGGTGCGAGACGACGTCGCCTCCGGCGGTGCCGGTGAGAAAAGCAATGGTCCACATGCCTTCGCGCGGCCACTGCACCAGCAGCGCCTTGCGGAACGCCTGTCCGCCAGGGGCGAACAGCGTGTCGCTGACCTGTTTCACGCCCTTATAAATAGAGTTCACGACCGGGATTTGCGCGAGAACGCGCTCCCAGAACTTCACCAGCCGCTGGCCGATGATATTGGCCGCCAACAAGCCGGTCACAAACACGATCAGCACGGTCATTGCGACCCCGAAACCGGGGATGTGAACACCCAGCCAGTTTTCGGTGCGGAACTGGAGCGGGAGCAGGTGGAGGATCTGATCCAGGGTGCTCACGAGCAGGTTGAGCACCCACACAGTGATGACCAGCGGCACCCAGATAAGGAGACCGGTGACGAAGTAGCGCCTGATGAAGCTTTTCCTGATCATAGTATGCTGGCGCTACGCCGGCGCGTGGTAGGGGGCGAGAATGGCCATAACGTCCATGGCCGCGGAGGACTACGAGCGGTTCAACCGCGGCATTTAAATCAACCGCGCAACCTCGGGTCGCACGAGCGCTAACTGCATGCCGGGCCAGTCGCAACGCCGGAGGCGGCCCCGGCTTTCGACGAATCGGTCTTGGGACCGTCACTGCCGGAGCTTTCGGCGGGCTTGTCCTGCTTCGTCTCGGCGGGCTTGTCCTGCTTCGTCTTCGCCGCTGGCTTGGCACCACTGCTCTTGAAATCGGTCGCGTACCAGCCGGTGCCCTTCAACTGGAAACCGGCAGCGCTTATCAGCTTGGCCAATTCAGGCTTGCCACATTCCGGGCAATCCCTGAGCGGAACGTCGTTCAACCGTTGCAGAAATTCTTTCTGCAACCCGCATGCACCGCAGCGATATTCGTAGATTGGCACGGCCTCTCCCACGCAAAAAAACATTATAGCTTAACAGCTTAGGACCCGCCTAGCCAGATATAGATAGCACCGGTTGACGGGATTGCAAGAGAAGCGCGTCCCATATAGCGTGGGGCTCAGGCAGCCGGCACAATCCCGGGCACGTTTCCTTCAAAAGTCGGACAAACCCATGCGCCCCCAACTCACCCTCTGCTCTTTGGCGCTGCTCGCCGGCCTCTCCCTACCCGCGCTGGGAGAGGACCCGCGCAACGAAAAGGATTCGGCCAACGTTTACATGACGGGGACCGAGGTGCGGCCCACCGGTCCCATTCAGGGGGACTTGGTCGCCGCCGCCGGGCGCATCAGCGTTGAGCACCCGATCGACGGGGACGCCGTGCTCGCGGCGGGCTCCATCGATGTACGTGGCAGGATCGGGGAAGACCTGCGGGTCGCCGGGGGATTCGTGACGCTCGCAGGCCGCGTGCAGGGGGAAGTCCTCGTTGCCGCCGGCAGCATCGCGTTTGGCCCGGACTCCGACGTCGGGGGGCGTGCCTGGCTCGCGGGTGGGGACGTCGCGGTCGCGGGACGGTTCCAACGCGAGGTCAAGGTCTATGCCCGGAACATTCTCGTGCTCGGCCACGTCACGGGGAACGTCCACCTCTTCGGGGCAACGATCGAGCTGCTGCCGAGCGCCCGCATCGATGGCCACGTAACCTACGTCAGCAATACGCCGATCAAGATCCACCCTGGCGCGAGCGTGACGGGGAAGGTTACACGCGAGCCCGGCCGGTTACCCATGCTGCACTTGCCGGGCTGGCCGCCGTTCCGGCCGCTGCTCATGTTCGGGCTGCTCGTAGCCGGTGCCCTCCTGCTGGCGCTCTTCCCGCGCTTTAGCGCCTCCACCGTGCAGACGGTGCGAGCCTCGCCGCTGGGCAGTCTGGGCCTCGGGACCGCCATTTTCTTCAGCCTGCCGCCGGTGATCCTGCTGCTCGTCATCAGCATCATCGGCATCCCGATTGCGCTGGTGTTCGCGGGCCTTTACGCGGCGGCGCTTCTAGCCGGCTTCCTGATGGCCGCATTTTTTGTCGGCGAGCGCCTGCTCCGCTTCGCGCGACAACGCGCCGGCGCTGCTGGCTACTGGGCCCGTGTCGGCACGCTCGCCATTGCGCTAGTCGTCTTGTGGCTGGTGCGCCACATTCCCTACGTAGGAGGCGTGCTCATTCTCCTGGCCCTCGTGATCGGGCTTGGCGCGATGGCGCTGCAGGCGTTCAGCCACTACTCCACGCGTACATGAGCGGCGGCCGACGTTGCGCGTACCCGGATCAACTTTCCACGATCAGCCGGTAGTCGGGCGTTGTGTTGAGCGGACACGAGTAGAGATACTCGCCCGCCTTGAGCTCGATACGGTAATCCTGCGTTTTCCCCGTTGTCAGCCCGCCGCCGGAGACGCTCGGCAAGGTTACCCGACCCGCGAGTCCGGCCCCGCGTAGCCAGAACCCCAACTCATACGGAACGTCGCGATTGGTTACCCGAAAGATGTATCGGCCGGGCTTGAGGACGATCGGCTTCGCCTGCGCCAGGCGTTCTGCGGCGGTCTTGGCATTGATCGCGTCACAGTCTTCCTTCCGGCTCGACCGGTAAGCGCGGTTTTTACCATCCTCGCTTTCGAGGAATTGGCACGGCACCTGCGTCAGCTCGATCACCGTGGGCCCGGCGGCCATGCTTACACCCGGAACCAAAACCGCCCCCAACGCGGCGATGAAGGCGGTTCCCAGATGAGAACGTAACGAAAATCCGCTGCTAAACATATCTCGCTCCTTGAAACTAATGGAATCATTGTTCTTCTTTGAATGCGGTTGCAGCCGGGCGCATGGCCCGCCACGCACGGCACTCGCGCACAAAACCCCGCGCCGGTGCCGGGCAGAGCGCCATTGCGGGCTGGAGCGGAAACGCGCGTCCCCGCCCCTTGCCCGCGTTAATGGTGGCGCTGGTTAAAGCGGATCAGTATCACTTGGCCCTGCAGGGATTCTTGGCTGCGCACGGGTTTTTCGCCGCGCACGGATTTTTCGCCGCGCACGGGTTAGTTGCGCCGCAACGCGCCTTCTTCTTGGCACTACAGGGATTACAGGGGTTGACCTTCGCGGCGCATGGGTTGCGGCCCGCGCAGGGATTGCGCGGTCCGCAGGCTGCGTGCGCGAGCGGGACTGCCATGGCAAATGCGGCGGCTCCGATCGCAGCGCGGACCTGCTTGCGGTTGACTCTCATCGATGAATCTCCTCTGGGGATGAAATTTCATTATCTTGCAATTCGTTTACCTGGACTCCTGCCAGCCGCAGTCGTTCGGCCCGGTCGCCGATCGGATTTCCGCTAGCGGGGCGCAGGCAAACACGCATCGGGGCAACCCCCGACACCGGTAATACGGGACTCGCCGGTCAACGGATGCAGCGATGCGCGCAAATGGCACCGCCTTGGCGTGAGGAAAACAGCCGCGCCGCCCTCAGGCAGGCGGGCTCCCACGCGACCGCGCAGCGAAAAAAGCCCAAAAAATCAATGGTGATACGTGGTGAGTGACGGGTGCTGGGTGATGGGTGATGGGCGTTTGACCAGAAGCGAGCTAAAACACTCGGAATTCAGCCGCCCATCCTCATGGCTTGCCCTTCTCCCCAAGGGGGAAGGGCAAGCTCAAGAGCCGCTCCTCTTCCTCGTCGAGGGAGAGGGGCGGGACAAAGGGATCGCACGCCGATAAACCCCTATTTAGAAAGGAATATCGTCATCCATCTGGTCGAACCCGCCGGCCCCCTTCTTGGGCTGGGGTTTGTCGCCGCCAGCGCCAGCCGTGGCGGGCTCACGCGACGCGGTCACCCCGCCCCCACCACCACCGGTAGCGGTACCGCCACCGCGCGAGCCAAGGAGTTGCATCCGGTCGGCCACGATCTCGGTGGAATACTTGTCCTGGCCCTCCTTGTCCTGCCACTTGCGGGTGCGAATGCGGCCCTCGACGTAGACGGGCGAGCCTTTCTTCAGGTACTCCCCGGAAATCTCGGCGAGCTTGCCGAAGAACGCGATACGATGCCACTCGGTATGCTCCTGCTGCTCCCCGCCTTTGTCCCGCCATTTCTCGGTGGTGGCGATGCGGATATTGGTGACCGCATCCCCGCTCGGCAGGTAACGGGTTTCAGGATCCGCGCCGAGATTGCCAATGAGTATCACCTTGTTGACCGATGCCATCTGGGGTTCCTTATGAAGTCAGGAAGTCAGGAGATATTAACGTCCGATAAGCGACCGGGGATGACAGGCACATACGTAATGGGTAACGGGTAATCGGTGTAAGGCATTCCGCAAGGCGCATTACGCATTACCCATCACGCATTACGGGTTTTTGGTCCCCCGCGATCAGCTTGACCACATTCTCTTCGTCAAAGCCCGCGCTGTCCACCGTGACGTACGCGTGGCGCTCGCTGCACACCACGCGCGCCTCGTACACGCCCGGAAGCGCCCTCAGCCTTACCGCCAGCCGATCACCCTGGCCGCCAGCGAGCGGCGGCAACGCGTAGACGCGCGTGCTGCGCGCGGCGGGCACGTGGATGCCGCGCGCGATGATGAGCCAAAGCCCCAGCAGCACGACGCCGAAGACGACCACGCCCGTGTCGCCCCAATGGCCATACAGATAGCCGCCGCCCGCTGCGCCGGCAAAGGTGCCCAGGAACTGCAGGCTGGAGAAAACGCCCATGGCGACGCCCTTAGCCCCTGGCGGCGCGGTCTTGGTCACCAGCGAAGGCAGCGCTGCTTCCAGAATGTTGAAAGCGGTGAAAAAAATGAGCAGCATCGCCGCGATCGTCCACACCCCTGCCAGAACCCATGGCATGAGGAGCTGGCTGACGAGCAGCATGGCGACCGCCCCGACAAACACCCGCCTCAAGCGCTCGGGGCGGGTGGTGCGCAGAATGGCGGGCAGCATGAGCACGAACGAGCCGAGCATAACCGGAAGGTAGACGTGCCAGTGCTGGTCCACGGGCAGTCCCGCAGCGCGCAATTCGAGCGGCACGGCGATGAAAAGCGCCATCAGCACCGCGTGCAACGTGAAGATGCCGTAATTGAGGCGGGCGAGCTGCGTGTCGCGCAACACGTTAAGAAACTCGGAGAAGCCGCCGCGGGCGTCGTTCGGCATCGGGTGCTCTGGCGCGTCAGGGACGATGGCATAGACGACCCAGATCGAAATCAGCACGAGCACCCCGGTCATAACAAATATGCCAGGCACACCCATCACGCCGTTGAACCATGGGGAGAGCACCAGCGACAGGGCAAACGTCGCGCCGATCGTCGAGCCGATTATGGCCATCGCTTTGGTGCGGTGCTGCTCGCGCGTGAGATCCGCCGTCATCGCCATGACTGCCGCCGAGATGGCACCGGCCCCCTGCAACATGCGCCCCAGGATCACAATCCAGATATGGGTGCCGAGGGCTGCGACAAAACTGCCGCCGGCGAAAATGGCGAGACCGACGTAAATCACCGGCTTACGCCCATAACGGTCGGACCACCAGCCAAAGGGAATTTGCAGGATCGCCTGCGTCAAGCCGTAGACGCCAATGGCAACGCCCACCAGAGTCAGGTTATCGCCGCCCGGCAGGCCCTCCGCGTAGATCGCGAATACCGGCAAGATGAGAAACATGCCGAGCATGCGCAGCCCGAAAATGCTCGCAAGGCTCACCGCGGCCCGCAGTTCCGGTGGGCTCATGCGATTGGCAGACGACATCAGGCAGTCGGAGAGTCGGGCGAGTCGGGCGGTTGGGAAAAGCTGAAAAACTCCGGTATATTAACAGGTTTATCTCCGTCCCGACCCTGACATTGGCAGCTAACCGTCCAACTGTCGTTCCGCTTCGGCCTTCGGAACCCGAGGCCGTGAAGAGTGTCGAGTACATCCGCGTCCGCGGCGCACGCACGCATAACCTCAAGAACATCAACCTCGATCTGCCACGCAACCGGCTGATCGTGATCACCGGGCTCTCGGGCTCGGGTAAGTCCTCGCTCGCGTACGACACGCTCTACGCGGAGGGACAACGCCGCTACGTGGAGTCGCTCTCGGCCTACGCGCGGCAGTTCCTGCAGCGCATGGAAAAGCCCGACGTGGATCTCATCGAAGGACTTTCCCCGGCGATCTCGATCGAGCAGAGGACAACGAGCCACAATCCGCGCTCGACCGTTGGCACGGTGACCGAGATCCACGACTACCTGCGGCTGCTGTTCGCGCGCATCGGCGATCCTCATTGCCCGGAGCATCACATCCGCCTCTCGGTGCAAAGCGTCGCGCAAATGATCGATCACGTGCTCGAGCTCCCCGAGGACACGCGTCTCATGATCCTCGCGCCGCTCATCGTCGGGCGCAAGGGCGAGCAGGCCGATCTGTTCGAGGAGCTGCGCGCGCAGGGCTTCGTGCGGGTGAGAATCGACGGCGATGTCCATGAAATCGAGCAACTGCCCAAGCTCAAGAAGAATCTCAAGCACACCGTCGAGATCGTGATCGATCGCCTCAAGGTGCGCCCGGACGCCAAGCAGCGGCTCGCCGAGTCCTTCGAGACCGCGTTGCGGCACGCCGACGGGCGCGCGCTTGCGATAGAGATGGATACGGGGAATGAGCACCTCTTCTCGGCGAAGTTCGCTTGCCCGGTCTGCAGCTACTCACTGCCGGAGCTCGAGCCGCGCCTGTTCTCGTTCAACAACCCGATGGGCGCATGCCCGCGCTGCGACGGGCTCGGCACCGTCAGCTTCTTCGATCCGCGGCGCGTCGTCGCTTTCCCCGACCTCTCGCTCGCCTCGGGCGCGATCAAGGGCTGGGACCGGCGCAACCAGTTCTATTTTCAGATGCTGCAGTCGCTCGCCAGTCACTACGCCTTCGACATCGAGGCGCCGTTCGAGACGCTGCCCGAGCGCGTGCACGATGTCGTGCTGAACGGCTCCGGCGCTGAAAAAATCAAGTTCATCTACGTCGGGGAGCGCGGCAACCGTTTTACGCGCGAGCACACCTTCGAGGGCGTGATTCCGAGCCTGCAGCGCCGCTACCGCGAGACTGACTCCAACGTGGTGCGCGAGGAACTGGCCAAGCACCTGAGTACGCAGCATTGCCCCGAGTGCGACGGCACGCGGCTGCGGCGCGAGGCGCGCAACGTGACCGTCACCGGGCGGCCGATCTACGACATCAGCGCGATGACGCTCGCGCATGCGATCGAGTTCTTCGAGACGCTCACGCTCACCGGGGTGAAACAGGCGATCGCCGAGAAGATCGTCAAGGAGATCGTCACCCGGATCACGTTCCTCAACGACGTGGGGCTCGACTACCTCTCGCTCGACCGCTCGGCCGATACGCTCTCGGGCGGCGAGGCGCAGCGCATCCGGCTCGCGAGCCAGATCGGCTCGGGGTTGACCGGCGTCATGTACGTGCTCGACGAGCCCTCGATCGGGCTGCACCAACGCGACAATGCGCGGCTGCTGGCAACACTGAAACGCCTGCGCGACATCGGCAACACAGTAATCGTAGTCGAGCACGACGCCGAGGCAATAAGGGCCGCCGATTACATCGTGGACATGGGCCTTGGCGCCGGCGAGCACGGCGGCGCCGTCGTGGCGCACGGCACGCCCTCGGAGATCGAGACGAACAGCGAATCGCTCACCGGGCAGTACCTGTCAGGACGGCGCCGCATCGAGGTGCCGGCGCTGCGCCACCGCGTGAACGCAAAGCGGCAGCTCGCGATCAGCGGCGCGAGCGGGAACAACCTGAAAAACGTCACGGTGAACATTCCCGTCGGTCTTTTTGTGTGCGTCACCGGCGTCTCAGGCTCGGGCAAGTCCACGCTCATCAACGACACGCTTTACCAGGCGGTTGCGAGGCAGCTCTACGGCAGCGCGCTCGAGCCCGCGCCATTTGAATCGATCAACGGCGTGGAGCTGTTCGACAAGGTGGTGAGCGTGGACCAGAGCCCGATCGGACGCACGCCGCGCTCCAATCCGGCGACCTATACCGGGCTGTTCACGCCGATGCGTGAGCTCTTCGCGGGGGTACCCGAGGCGCGCGCGCGCGGCTATGGCGCGGGCCGCTTCTCCTTTAACGTCAAGGGCGGGCGCTGCGAAGCATGCCAGGGTGACGGCGTGCTGAAAGTCGAGATGCACTTCCTCCCCGACATATACGTGCCTTGCGACGTGTGCCACGGCCAGCGCTACAACCGCGAGACGCTCGATGTTCACTACAAGGGCAGGACCATCCATGAGGTGCTGCAGATGACGGTCGAGCAGGCCGCGGTGTTCTTCGAGGCCGTGCCCACGATCGCGCGCAAGCTGCAAACGCTGCTCGACGTCGGGCTCGGCTACATCACGCTCGGCCAGAGCGCGACGACGCTCTCGGGCGGCGAGGCGCAGCGCGTGAAACTGTCGCTGGAGCTCTCGAAGCGCGATACCGGCCGTACCCTCTACATACTGGACGAGCCCACCACAGGGCTTCACTTTCACGACATCGACCTCCTTCTGCACGTGCTGCACCGGCTGCGCGACCATGGAAACACCGTAGTGGTGATCGAGCACAACCTCGATGTCATCAAGACCGCCGACTGGATTATCGATCTCGGCCTCGAGGGCGGCGAGGGCGGCGGGCGCGTGATTGCGGAGGGTTCCCCCGAGGACATTGCGAGGAACAAGGCTGGCTATACGGGCGACTACTTGAAAACCGTCCTGAGCTAGGCGGGCAACCGGTCTTAAACACCGTGAAAAGCAGAACACTTTTGACCACGGAATCACACGGAATTACACGGACAAAGACGTGAACCGAGAACTGCGCCATAGCGGAACAACAATTTCAGTTTGTTTCCGTGTGGTTCCGTGGCTGTATTGTCTTTGGGATCACTTTTAGTTGGACGCTCATCACGCATCACCCGTCACCCGTCACCCGTCACCCGTCACCCGTCACCCGTCACCCGTCACCCGTCACCCGTCACGCAGTTTAGAGATGTCTCCCCGCGACCTTCTCCTCGGCAGTTTCCAGGCCGCCCTTGCGGCAGCCGACCCGCTGAAGATCGTCCCGCAACACCTGCCCGAACCGCCCAAGGGGCGCACGCTCGTGGTGGGCGCGGGCAAGGCCGCCGCGTCCATGGCCCTTGCCGTCGAGCAGAACTGGCCGGGCAAAGCCCCGCTCGACGGTCTCGTCATCACGCGCTACCAGCACGGGCTGCTCACCAACCGCATCAACGTGATCGAGGCCGCGCACCCGGTACCCGACGAGAACGGCGAAAGGGCGACGCATGAGATCCTGAAGCAGGTGAGATCCCTCACCCCGAACGATCTCCTGCTCGTGCTTCTCTCGGGCGGCGGCTCCGCCTTGCTCTCGCTGCCGGTGGCAGGCATCGGCATGGAGGAGCTCAAGACCACGACCCGCGAGCTGCTGAGAAGCGGCGCTCCTATCCAGGACATGAACACCGTGCGGAAGCATCTCTCCGCCATCCAGGGCGGGCAGCTCGCCGCCGCTACACGTGCGCCGGTGCTCGCTCTAACCCTCTCGGACGTGACCGGCGACGACCCGACTCACATCGCGTCCGGGCCCTGCGCCGCCGATCCCACGACTTACCAGGATGCGCTCGACATCCTCAGGCGTTACAAGGTCAACGCGCCCCGGGCCGTGCTTGACCATCTCGCGCAGGGAGCGAAGAAGAAGATCCCGGAGACGCCGAAGCCCGGGAACCGCCTCTTCGGGCGCGTCGAGAACCGGGTCATCGCGACGGCTCAGCAGTCGCTGCAGGCGGCCGCGGACTTTTTCTCCGGGCACGATATCCACCCGGCCATTCTCGGCGATTCCGTGACCGGTGAAGCCCGCCAGGTGGCGAAGGTCTACGGCGCGCTCGCGCGACAGGTAAAGCGCCGCGGCCAGCCGTGGGTCCCACCCGTGGCGCTCATCTCCGGCGGCGAGACCACGGTGACGGTCCGAGGCAAGGGCCGTGGCGGGCGCTGCACGGAGTTTCTGCTCGCACTGGCGGTGGATCTCGCCGGCACCGATGGCATCCACGCATTGGCATGCGATACCGACGGGATCGACGGTTCGGAAGATAACGCCGGGGCCGTGCTTGCACCGGACTCGCTGAAGCGCGCCGAGAAAAAGAAGCTCGATGCCGTGAGCCTGCTGGAGAACAATGACGCCTATGATTTTTTCAGTGAGCTTGGCGATCTGATCGTCACCAGCCCCACGCGCACCAACGTCAATGACTACCGCACTATTCTCGTCCTCTGAAGACGGGCGCAGCGGCGGATTTGTGGTGCTGTGGCCGATGCTCTACACCGACACGGCCGAGTCCTGGAAGCTGTCTGATCCGCGCCAGCGAATGGCTATCGCGGGCGCGGGCATCGGGGCCGAGTTAGCGCTCGCGGGCCTGATTCGGGAGAGCGGCTTCTGAAGAAAACGAAATTTTTGACGCGCGCTACGGCAGCGTCAGCCGGATCTCGATGCGCCGGTTGCGCTGCCACGCCCCCCGCGTGTTGGCTGGATCGAGCGGGTGGTACTCCCCAAAACCGGCTGCGATCAAGCGCCGCGCAGGAATGCCTTCCGCGATGAGGAAGCGCACAATGGAAAGGGCCCGCGCCACAGACAGCTCCCAGTTGGACGGGAACTTCTGCGTGCTGATCGGCCTCCGGTCGGTATGGCCATCGACGCGCAGCACCCAATCGATGTCGCCTGGAATGCGTACGGACACCTCCTTCAGAGTCTCAGCCAGTCGCTTCATCTGGCGCTGGCCCGGCGCACCGAGCTCCGCCGACCCGGTCTCGAACAACACCTCCGACTGGAACACGAAGCGGTCGCCGACGATGCGGATATCGTCGCGCTCACCCAGCGCCTCGCGCAGCCGGCCGAAGAACTCCGAGCGATAGCGGTTGAGCTCCTGCACCTTGCGCGCAAGTGCAATGTTCAGGCGCTCGCCGAGACCCGCAATCTCGATTTTCTGATCCTTCACCTTCGCTTCGGCGAGCTTGAGCGCGGCGGACAACTCCGCCAGCTGCCGGCGCAGCGCCTGCACCTGCTGATTGAGCTCGGCGATGCGGCTCTCCGCGCGCCGCGACAGCCGCCGTTCCTCGGCGAGCGCGTCGTCCTGCTCCTCGACGCGGGCGGTCAAATCGGCGACGCGGATGTCGCGCTTGTCGATCTCCTTCTGGGCGAGCCGCGTCCGCTCCTCTTCACTGGAAAGACGTGCTTCAAGCAGCTTCGAACGATCGCGCAATGCCGTGAGCTCGGTATCGCGCTGCGCGATCTGCTGCTCGAGCTCGCGGCGCAGCTCGCGCAAGGCCGCGATGTCCTGCTGCAAGCTGGCAATTTCCGCGAGCCGCGCCTTGATTGCCTCCTTGTCGGCAGAAATGATTTTCCTCGCTTCGGCAAGATCGGCCTCCGTCACGGCGGCGCGCTCCAGCGCCAGACGCAACCGCCCCGAGACGTCTTCACGCTCGGCCAGGGTGGCGCGCAGGTGCGCCTCCGTGTCGGCGAGCCGACTCTCCAGGCTCGTGCTGCGGTCGCGCTCGAGCGAGAGCGTCTCGGCAAGCTCGTTGATGCTGCGCTGGAGCCGGGTAATCGTCGCCTCGCGTCCCGCCAGCTCCCACGAGGCGTAAAACTGCGCCAGCACGAACAGCAGCAGCATGAAAATGAAAACGAGTAGCACCGAGGCGAGCGCATCGACGAACCCCGGCCAGATGTCGATGGTGCGCGTGCGGCGGCCGAGCTGAAACATGGGCGTGTGCCCTCAGGCGCCTCCGCCGGAGCGCCCGGCGATCGTGCGCGTCAGCAGGCGCAGCTCGTTACGGAGGTCCTCCGCCATCTGCCTGCGCTCGGCGGCCCCGTCCTCCGCGAGGCGGTGCAGGTTGAGGTCCATGCTGCGAAAATGCGCGCGCATCGCGTCGTCCATGCCCCAACCCGACTCGGCCGCGGCCGCAAGACGCGAGACGATCGGCTGGAGATCCTGGTGCTGACGCGCGAGCCCCTTGATGAGCTGCTGCTCCCCGCGAATCTGGTCCGTTAGGTCGGCGAGCCGGGCCGTCAGCTGCAGCAGCTGCTCGCGCATCATGGTTCGGTCTTCCTCCCCGCGAGACAGGATGCGCTCCAGGCCCTCGAGGCTGTCCGCCGTTTTCTCCAGCAGCGCCTCGACATAAGCAGGGATCGAGTGTTCACCCTCGGCAAGCAGCGCGCTGCTCGGCAGATGCGTCAACTCGGCGAGCCAGTCTTCCAGTTCTTTGAAGAACCGGTTTTCGGCGTGCCCCGCCTGGAGGTCGAGAAAGCCCAGAACGAGCGCTCCCGCCAAGCCGAACAGCGAGGAGCTGAAGGCCGTGCCCATCCCGGCGAGGGGCCCCTGGAGATCGTCCCTCAACCGTCCGAACGCCTCGCCCACGTCTCCACCCGCCACCTGCAGGCTGGCGATTACCTTGCTGACCGCGACCACGGTGTCGAGCAGGCCCCAAAAGGTTCCCAGCAGCCCGAGGAAGATGAGCAGCCCGACAAAGTAGCGCGAGATATCGCGGTTCTGGTCGAGGCGCAGCCGGATGCCGTCGAGCAGCGAGCGCATCACCGTGGCCGACAGGCGCGGCGTGCCTTCGCGCGCCGAGAGCATCCGGGCGAGCGGCGCGAGCATGCGCGGCTCGCCAGCCTCGAAAGCCGGGGCGCCTGCCTGACGCCGGTCGAGCCATACGTGTTCGTTTTGCAGGCTCAGGACCTGCTGGAACACGATGCCGATGCCGACCCCGAGGACGCCAATGATCATGCCGTTAAAAAGCGGGTTGGCGAGAAACGCGGCGCGCAAAGGTACAAACAGCGCCGCGACCACCACGGCGACCGCGAACAGGAATACGAGCATCCAGACGACGGTTCGATTCTTCATCGCTTCATCCTTCTCCTCGTTCCTCGAGAGGCATGCGAAACGTCCCAAGGCAGGGACGGATCAGGGATACCGCGCCCGGACAGAAAGCGCAAGAGCCGGTCCATCAGGTCAGCGCGATGCGGTTTTCCAATGCCCTCATTCGAGATGATAATCCGTAAATGCAGCTTGAGTCGCTAATCGCGTGAACCTGACGGTCCTGTACGAGCCCTGGCGGTTGCGTCCGCTTGCCTGGATCCATCGCGTCGAGGCGCGCTCGATCGTTGCCGAGCTGGAGCGCGCGGGCCACACGGTGAACCTGATCCCGTTTCGCGAAAACCGGATCGCGAGCCTGCCGCCAGGCCCGCTCCTGCTGCGCGTTTCCGACCCCGTCATGCTGCTTGCGACACGGGCACTCACCCGCGCAGCGAGACCTTTCTGGGGGCCCGCAGCAGCGGTGATGGAACGCTGCCATGACAAGTACGATGCCCTCCGTCTCGCTGTGGCGCACGGCGTCGCCTGCCCCGCGACCGCGCTGGCCGGTGAGGCTGGCGCAATGCCATTCCCACTGGTCCTGAAGCCCCGGCGCGGCTCCGACTCGATTGGCGTGAAAGTCGTGCGGGAAGGACCGATTCCACCGCGCTTGCAGACCGAAATGCATGTTGCGCAGGAGCAGGTACGCGGAACGGAGCTGACGATAGGGGTAATCCGCGAACGGACCGGACTGCCATTGCGAATCCTCCTGCCGGAGGGGACACCGTATTCGTTCGTCCGCAAGTATCTGTACAGGCCCCGTCGTGAGGTGTTGACGGATGACGCTCTCGGCGGACGGGTCCGCGACACGGCGCTCCAGATTGCCCGGCTGTTCGGCGTCAACTGGGCGGCGCGGATTGACTTCATTTACGACCCTCGGCGCGGGCGCCTTTGCTTCCTCGAGTGCGACGCGGCGCCGCTCGTGGGGCCGGCGTCGGCATTCGCCGTCAGCCTCGCGGCCGCGGGCATGACACGTGCCGAGCAGCTTCGATCACTGATCGACGACGCGGGTTGCACGAAGCCGTCGCTCGTGAATCGTGATCGGATATCGTTGCTCGATCCCGGTTCCCCGTTTTCCTGGCGCCTTACGCGCCATGCTGCGCGAGGCGGCTGTAGACGCGCCGCACGTTGAGGTGAAAGATCTTCTCCCGGTCCCCGGGGGAGAGCCAGTCGATGGCGTCCAGGTAGCGCTTCGTATCATCGTAGTAATGACCCGTTTCCGGATCGATGCCGCGCACCGCGCCGACCATCTCGGATGCGAACAGGATGTTGTCCGCCGGGATGACCTCGAGCAGGAGCTCGATCCCGGGACGGTGGTAGACGCAGGTGTCGAAGAAGACATTCTTGAGCAGCAGATCCTTCAACGGCGGGCGGCCCATGTCCTGCGCGATCCCGCGGTAACGGCCCCAGTGATACGGCACAGCGCCGCCCCCGTGCGGAATGACGAACTTCAGGGTCGGGAAATCCTTGAACAGATCGGAGGTGATGAACTGCATGAATGCCGTCGTGTCGGCATTGATGTAATGGGCCCCGGTGAAGTGAAAGTTCGGATTGCAGGACGCGCTGACGTGCACCATCGCCGGCACGTCGAGCTCCACTATTTTTTCGTACAGGGGGTACCACCACCGGTCCGTGAGCGGCGGATCGGTCCAGTAGCCGCCCGACGGGTCCGGGTTCAGGTTGCAGCCAATAGAACCCAATTCGTTCACGCAGCGCTCGAGCTCCCCGATGCAGTTGCTCGGGTGCACGCCGGGGCTCTGGGGCAACTGGCATACGCCGACAAAATTCTTCGGATAAAGCGTGCAGGCCCGATGGATCAGATCGTTACAGGTCTCCGACCAGTACTGGCTCGTGATCGCATCGCCGATGTGATGTCCCATCCCGCCGGCCCGCGGCGAGAAAATAGTGACATCGGTTCCGCGCTCACGCTGAAGCTTGAGCTGCGAGCCCTCCAGACTCTCCCGGATTTGGTCATCCGTGATCCCCACCGTTCCTTTCGACTGCCGGTGAGAAGGCTGCCTGAGCGCCTCGATTTGGCGCTTGCGGTAGTCCTCAAGCGCCCGGGGTGCGGTCGTGTAATGCCCGTGGCAATCGATGATCATGATCTCTCAGTACCCTTGGTGAAAACGATGCGGCGTTACGGCAATCTAGTGATCATTAACCACGGAATCACACGGAAACACACCGACGAAGCCGTCAACCGGGAAGTGCTCTGTAGTGAAACAGGAAATTCCGTGTGCTTCCGTGGCCGTGTTGTTTTTGGACAGGCTTCTCGTAGCGGGCGACGAGCCATGGGTGAAGGTTGACGCCTGTTGCAAACGGCACACGCCCCTCACGCAGCTCGCGCCAGCACGGCTCGCATCGCTTCTTCCAGGGCTGGGTCGCCGGGCTTTTGCTACCGGTGGCGCACAACGAGGACCGGTATCCGGCTATGGGTAAGAAGCTTGACCGTCTCGCTGCCAAGGAGCAGGCCTTCCAGACCCCTGCGCCCATGCGAGGCCATGACGACAAGGTCGCACCCAAGCTGACCGGCCTTGTCGATGATTTCCTCGTAGGGATCATCACCGACTACGACCAAGCCGTTGCTCTCGACGCCAACCGCCTTCGCGCGTGCCGTTACTTTATCCAGCAATGCCTCGGCGTTCTTTTTGGCCAGATTTTCGTAATCGCTCTCGAGCTTCTGGACCAGCTTCGACGACACGCCTTCGTCAAGAACCAAGTTGCGGTGCGCAATCACGTGCATCACGGTCAGTTTTGCCTTGACGGACCGGGCTAACGCAATGCCGTGATCCGCTGCTTCGTCGGAGAGCTCCGAGCCGTCGTGGGGCAGCAGGATGTTTTTATACATGTCGTGCCTTTCTTATGCAGATTCTTAAACAGAAATGCTCAGAAATTGAGGCGGGGAAATGGCTCCAGCCGTAGAGCAGGCGTGATCTCGATCAGGCGGTGCTAATCCTCACTATCTTGACCGTGTAACGAATAGCGGACACCAACCCCAGCAAAAGAGCCCGGAGCAGATCGCCCTCCCTTTATCAGATACTTGTTGGATGCGAACGATACGCCCGGGAGTCCCGACGGGCAAGGGCGGGCACCCCCTCCCAATCAACCGGGTTGCGACCACCAGATCCGGGTATGCCTTCCACGCCGCCCCGGCCGGCTATTTAGTTTTGGATGTGGACATGAACCGCCCGTTACGGTCACTCGTCACACAGGATTCCGCCTGGAACAGGCGAAAATCCCTCTTGTAACCCACACTGGCTCGGGGTAAGTTGCATTATCCGGATCTTCATTGCCCCTCAAACCTGCACGGGAAAAAATTTCATGGCCGACAAAAAAATCATTGCTGTCGTGGGCGCCACCGGCACGCAAGGCGGCGCCCTGGTGCGTGCGATCCTGAGCGAGCCGTACGGGCCCTTCACCGTGCGCGCGCTGACGCGGGACGTTAATTCCGAAAAGGCGCAAGAGCTTAAAAAGCTGGGGGCGGAAGTGGTTGCAGCCGATATCGACAACTTGAACAGCCTCAAGCTGGCGTTCCACGGCGTCTACGGCGTGTACTGCGTCACGTTCTATTGGGAGCACTGCATGCCGGAACGGGAAATGGCCCAGGCCGCCGCCATGGCCCAGGCCGCGAAGAACGCAGGAGCCACGCACGTCATCTGGTCCACCCTGGAGGACACGCGCAAGCTCGTTCCGCTCAAGGATACCCGCCTCCCTACCATCATGGGAAAGTACAAGGTGCCGCATTTCGACGGCAAGGGCGCGTCGAACGATGCATTCAGGCAGATCGGGCTGCCGACGTCCTATCTCCTCGCGTCCTTTTACTGGGAAAACCTGATCTACATGCAGATGGGACCGAAGAAACAGGCAGACGGCACGCTTGTATTCGCTCTGCCCTTGGGCGATAAGCGGCTGCCTGGCATCGCTGCCGAGGATATCGGCAAATGCGCCTTCGGCGTCTTCAAGCGCGGCGTGCAGTTCGTCGGCAAGACCGTCGGCATCGCCGGCGAGCACCTGACCGGCATGCAGATGGCCGCCGCCATGACCCGGACGCTGCGCCAGAAAGTCGTCTACAAACACATACCGTTCGAGGAGTACCGCGCTCTCGACTTTCCGGCGGCCCAGGACCTCACGAACATGTTCCAGTTCCAGCACGATTTCGAGGTCGAGTTCTGCGCAGCGCGCAATGTCGAGCTCTCGCGCAGCCTCAACCCCTCGCTGCTGTCATTCGACGGTTGGCTGCTCAAGTACAAGGATGGCCTTCAGCTCGCCTGACCAACCGGGCGACGATGTGATGAAGTGATCACGCGGCATATTCATGAGTGAGACGACAAGGCCTGCCGCCGGCGCAGGCACGATCCGGCTGGGTGAGCTGACCGTGAACCGCAGCGGTTTCGGGGCCATGCGCGTCGCGGGTCCTGGCATCTGGGGCGAGCCGAAGGACCGGGCGGCGATGCGCAGGCTGCTCGTTCGTGCCTTCGAGCTGGGGCACAACTTCTTCGATACCGCCGACAGCTACGGCCCCGAGGTATCGGAGAAACTGATCGCCGAGGCGCTTCACCCCTATCCCGCCGAGCTCGTGATCGGAACCAAAGGCGGTTTCGCGCGCCCCAACCGCAGCTGGGTGCCTGACGGACGGCCCGAGCATCTGCGCCTCGCCCTCGACGGCAGCCTGCGACGGCTGCGGCTCGAGCGCATCGATCTCTACCAGTTTCACACTCCAGACTCGAAAGTGCCCTTTGCCGAGTCTTTCGGCACCCTCGCAGAGCTGCAAAAGGCAGGCAAGATTCGGCACCTTGGCGTCTCCAGCGTGAGCGTGCGGCAGCTCGAACAGGCCCGACAGATCGCGCCAGTCGTCTCCGTGCAGAACAAGTACAACATTGAAGATCGCGCCTCGGATGACGTGCTCGCGGCCTGCGAGAAGGCTGGCATCGCCTTCATTCCATGGTATCCGCTTGGCGCGGGCCACGCGTTGCACTCGGCGAAAGTAAAGCGCGTCGCCGCACGACATGGCGCAACACCCTCGCAGGTGGCGCTCGCCTGGCTGCTTGCGCGCTCTCCGGTAATGCTGCCGATACCCGGAACCGGCTCCATCGCCCATCTCGAGGAAAATGCGGCCGCAGCGGGTGTGAAGCTTTCGGCCGCAGATATCGCCGCGCTCGACAAGGCGTGAGCATCCATGTGACGCGCGCGAAAACATAGCGATCCGTTAACGGGGCCAACGCGTTCCAGGGAGCCTTCCGCGCACGCGGGTATCACCCGGCGCAGTTTTGGGCGACAATCCTGCTCCAACACAAACCCATCCGTGAGACCTTCCCTTGCAGGGCGCGACGAGTGCTGGGAGAAGGCGGCAGCAAGACGCCGGGATAATCTATCGAGACCTTGTTCGAGACGGTCTCTTCCAATAAAGAGAGGAAAGCTCATGAGAACCATTTCATTTCGTCTCAGCCTGATTGCGCCCGCCGTTTTCGCAGCGGCATGGGGGTTCGCCGCGATCGACGCTGCGGCGCAGTCGTACCCGTCCAGAAACATCACGATCGTCGTGCCCTACTCCGCTGGCGGCTCGTCGGACATCATGGCCCGCGCCATGGGCAAGAGGCTCGCGGATGCCTGGAGCAAGAACGTCATCATCGATAACCGCGCCGGCGCGAGCGGCATGATCGGCGCCGCGCTGGTGACCAAGGCAACGCCCGATGGCCACACCCTGCTTGTGACCACATCCTCTTATCCCGCGACCGCAGCGACCCGGAAGAAGCTTCCCTTCGATCCGGCAACCGCGATCATTCCCGTCGCCATGATTGCGAAAGCCCCCAACTTGCTCGCGGTTCATCCTTCGGTGCCGGCAACGACCGTGAAGGAACTCGTGGCGCTCGCCAAGAAAAATCCCGGAAAGCTAAACTATTCATCTTCAGGGGTTGGTGGCAACAATCACTTTTCCGGGGCACTGTTCGCCGCCGCCGCCGGCATCAAGATCACGCACATTCCGTACAAGGGCATCGCGCCCGCGGTAACGGCGCTGGTGTCGGGCGAAGTCGATCTCGTGGTCTCGAGCGCAGCGGCCGTTATGCCGCAGGTCAAGGCCGGCAGAGTGCGGGCCATTGCCGCCAGCAGCCTCAAGCCCTCGCCGCTCCTGCCCGGGCTGCCGGCGATCGCTCAGTCGGGCGTTCCGGGATACAGCTATGAGCTGTGGTGGGGATTGTTCGCGCCGGCCGGCACGCCGGATAACGTAGTAAGGGCGCTCAATACCCAGGTGAACAAGATCCTGGCCAGCGCGGAAATGAAGAAATTCCTGGATAACCAGGGCGCGCAACCCTGGCCGCTTACTACCGCGCAGCTCAACGGGCTTCTTGTCCGGGAAATCGCTCGCTACAAAAAGGCCGCGAAGGTAGCGGGAATTTCACCGCGCTGAGCGCTCCGGTAGCAAGCGATATGTAATGAAGTGGTTAAGCGGCGGGAAATCCCCGCCGCTTCGTTTTCTGCGCTGTGCATTCCTGCCTCTCCGGCTACCCGGAAAGAACGTCCTGGGCCTGTTCCTGCCGCAGCAGCTCGTAGATAAAATCTTCCAGCTCCGGTCCGAGCGCATCGCGCGCGGAGATCATCGCGATCGGGCGGCCGTCCTCTACCACGGGCACATGCCGGAAGGCGCCCTCGTGCATGATGTGGAGCGCGTCGGTGAACGCCCTGTCTGGATGGACGGTTTGGGGGTCGCGCGTCATGACCTCTGACAATCGCGTCGCCTGCGCATCACGGGACTCCGCGACAACGCGGAATAACGCGTCACGCTCGGTGAAGACCCCGGCGAGCTTACCCTCTTCCAACACCATGACAGCGCCAACCGCCTTCTCTCTCATCAGACGGGCCGCCTCCGCAACGGTCGAGCCGCCGGAAGACGTTACGAGCTCCTGATGCTCGATAATGGATCTGATGGAACGTTGCGACATGACGAACCTCCTCGTTTCGAATGAGGCGTTCCGAATGCCATTCGTGGACGCACCCGTGGTTTGACGGTACGCCCCGTGCGCGATAACATCAACGCCAGGTGACCCCGCGCCTTTGCTTTCCTTCGCGGGCTGGATAAGAATGGAGCCACTGCCGACCGGAGGTCCGGCCAGTGCCGCTTTTTCGACCTGCCGCAGTGGCCTTCGACCGCTAATCAGGGTGCCGACGCTCGTCCTTGCCAGTGAAAACAGCCCATCGCGAAAGAAGCGCAGATGAAGGAAATGCAGTAGCGGCTGCCGGCTGTGAAACTCGTCCTCTTCCCCGGGTTCAGGCACCGCATCAATCTCACCGCGCCCGAGCGCTGTGGAGCCGAAATCAGGAAGCTTCTGAACAACCCTGAATCGTAAGTCGATCGGCCTGGTTTGTTTTTTTGTTATCGGCGTGCATCGGCGTCCATCGGCGGCTAATATGGATTTGATTCTTGTGATATCGGTGTTTATCTGCGGCTAATGATGTTTTTTTGATTCTTGAAACACGCGCCAGTCGCCACTACGAGACCAATGGCCGAACTCAAAGTCTTCGCCACCAACGCCATCCGCTCGGTGCTCGACGAGCTCGTGCCGCCATTCGAGCGCAAGGCCGGGCATAAGGTCTCAATCAGCTACAACACGACCGCCCAGACCTTGGACCTTATCAACGGCGGCGCGACGGGGGACTTGGTGATCGCGACTGCGGCCGGGATCGACGAGATGACGAAGCTGGGCAAGGTCATTCCGGGCAGCCGCGTCGATCTCGCGAGCTCGGTTATCGGCGTTGGCGTGCGCGCGGGCGCCCCAAAGCCGGATATCCGCTCAGTCGATGCGTTCAAGCGCGCGCTGCTTGATGCGAAAGCGGTGGCTTACACCTCGTCCGGGCTGAGCGGCGTCTACTTTGCCGGACTGATCGAGCGCCTGGGAATCGCCGAGCAGATCAAGGCCAAGGCGAGAATAAAGCCGGGTGGCCTAATCGCCGAAATCGTGGTGGCTGGCGAAGCCGATCTGGCCGTGCAGATGGTAAGCGAGCTACTCTCTGTCCCCGGCGCCGAGCTCGTCGGACCGATCCCCGTGGAGATCAACCAGGTAACCGTTGTCGCGGCCGGCATCCTAACCGGTGCGAACGACTCAGGGGCGGCGAAATCACTGATTCAGCACCTGACCACCCCCGCCGCCGCCCGCATCATCAGGGCTAAAGGCCTCACCCCTGCCAAAAATGAGTGATGGGAACTGGTGATGAGGGCTGCGCTGTACATCACCATTTTTCATCACTATTATTCATCACCATTATTCATCACTACGTTTCGTGACTGGCCGCTGGCCGCCGGTCACTCTAGGCCTTGTAGGAGGGATCGGTCTTATCAAGCATGCGCAGCAACGCCTTCCACTCCGGCCGCCTGGCCTTGTATGGTAGCCCCTGGAACTGGCCGGCCACTTTTTCTGCAACCGCCGGCGGGGGAACTCTCAGCTTGGCGCCGCCCGACATCGCGTTGATCTGGGTCTGGCACGCGCGCTCAAGGTAATACATCAGGTCGAACGCCTCGTAGATGGATGACCCGCATGTCAGCAAGCCGTGATTGCGCAGGATCATCGCCTTGTGGTTACCCAGGTCGCGCACGAGGCGCTGCTGCTCGTCGAGGTCGAGCGCGAGCCCCTCGTAATCGTGATAGGCAAGCTTGTTCGTGAATCGCATCGCGTGCTGGGACACTGGCAGCAGCCCCTCCTCCTGCGCCGACACCGCGATGCCGGCGGCGGTGTGGGTATGAATGACGCAGTTCACGTCGGGCCGCGCGCGGTGTACGGCGCTGTGGATCACGTAGCCGGCGCGATTGATGCCGTTGCCCGTCGGATCCTCGACCGTCTCGCCATCGAGCGTGACCTTAACCAGCGTGGACGCCATGATCTCGTCCCACAGCAGACCGAAGGCGTTGATCAGGAAGTGATGGTCCGGGCCAGGCACGCGCGCCGAGATGTGCGTGTAGATCATGTCCGTCATGCGGAAGTGGGCGGCGAGGCGGTAGCACGCCGCGAGATTCACCCGCGCATCCCACTCGTCCGCGCTGACGCGGTCGCGGAGCGACGATGGCGTGGTGAGCTTGCGTACTTTGGAACTCATTCGGTGCCCCCTCGGTTGGCAATAGGATGTGGTCTCGATTATCTCAGAAAGCGCCGGCCCACGACTGACAGCCGCCGGCCCTGAACCTCGCGGCTCTTGACTAGAGCCCGCCTTAAAAATCGAAAAAAACTTCATTGACCGCAGATAAACGCGGATCAACGCGGATAGAAAACACGCGTGAATCAACGGACTTCTCATTATCGGCGTCTATCGGCGTCCATCGGCGGCTGTATCGTGGGACTCCGCCACGCTGGTATCATGTATTCGAGAATGGCCATGGTGGGGACGTCCATGCGCGCCTTTATTTCGTGTCTGGTTGCTGTCGCCGCAATCCTTCCGGTGTCAGCCGCTTCTGCCCAGATCTACAAATGGGTGGACGAGCACGGCATAACCAACTACTCGAATCAGCGGCCCGCCGACCCGAAAGCGCCCCAGCAGGTCGGGGTGGTCGAAAGCAATATTTCCGTTTACACGCCGGACCGGCACCTGCTGCAGGCGGTTGAGGCCTTCCGAATCAGAAGCAACGAGATCGGTCTCAACGCCGGCGCACCTAAAGCAAGCCCTGCGAATCAGTACGCCGCACCCGTCTACGTACCGGTGCCGGTTGCGTCCGATCCGTGCGTCAGCTATCGGGCAGCGGGTTGCAACGAGTTCTACACCGGCTACTACCCGTATGCGCCCGTAGTCGGGCATCGCCTCCATCGTCGCCCGCACAAGAGGATTCCTCAGATATATCTCAGGCCGGGCGCCATCGCGGGGCAGGTTGTAGGTATCGACGGCTACATTCCCGGCAACTCGGCCAATGCGCGTCGCTTTGGCCCGACGCGTACGCGCTCCCTGTCCCGGCGCGCAGTGGAGCCGAGCTTCACCGGGGGCAGAAGACCCGTCCAGCTGCCTTCTCGGTTTCGGTAGCGCGCCCTTGCCGGGCGCGGTATCTTTCCTCGGGGTTTCGAGTTGCTGCTCAGGCAACGCGCACGACGATCTTCCCCACCTGCGTATTTGACTCCATATAGGCCTTTGCCGCGGGCAGTTCGTCGAAGCGAAACACCCGGTCGATGACAGGCGTGACACGGCCATCCGCGATGGCCGGCAGCACGTCTCGCACGAAGCCGCGCACGGTTGCCGCGCGTCCCGCTTCGCTGAGCCGGCTGTTGGAAATTCCGAAAACCACATGGCGGTTGGCGTGCAGCTCCTGCAGATCCAGCTCCGTTTTGTAGACCCCATCCACGTAGCCAACAGTCGCGAGTCGTCCGCCGAACGCGAGCGAGCGCATGCACTCCCCGAACATCGATCCGCCGACACAGTTGACCGCGACGTCGGCCCCTGCACCTGTCACTTCCCTGACCGTCGCCGCGAAATCCGCGCCCCGGGTCCGGATACCGGCGTCGAGACCGATCGCCTTGAGCTGCTCCAGCTTCGCGGCTGAGCCGGAGGTGCCGATCACGCGCGCACCGATCACTTTCCCCGTCTGAATGCTCGCCACGCCCGCACCCGATGACGCGCCGATGACCAGCAGCCATTCGCCGCGCTGCAACCGCCCATAGCCGACGACCGCGTCATAAGCCGTGAGGAAACTTACGGAGACCGCAGCGGCCTGCTCCCACGACAAGTGCTCCGGCACGGGCATCGCCTCGTTGACCTGCATCACCGTGTGCTCGGCAAACGCGCCACGGCCAGGCCCAAGGACGCGGCCCATGACGCGGTCGCCTTCCCTCCAGCCGGTCACGCCTTCGCCCACCGTACAGACTTCGCCTGCCGCCTCGGTGCCACCGAGCTTCGCTGCGCCGCTATGCATTACGCTGCCCGCGATGAGCTCACCGCGGTTGAGCGCCGTCGCGCGCACGCGCACGCCGATCTGGCCCGGCCCGGGCTCCGGCGCCGCAACATCGCGGAGTTCGAGCATGCTCTTGCTGCCGGCGGTCTTGATCCAAAACGACTTCATAGCGGGTGAATAGAACGTGTCTCTAAAATCTAAAAAACTTATTAACCGCAGATAAACGCGGACAGAAAACCCTCTCAAAATTAATGCACTTCCTCTTTATCGGCGTTTATCTGCGGCTAATGATGCTTTTCTATTTTTGAGACACGCTCTAGCAAATCGTTGAGCGGAATCAACCCACCCGCAGCTTATTGATCATCGCGGGATCGGGATCGACGCCCAGCCCGGGTCCCTGCGGCACTGGGATGCAACCAGCCCTGCCCGGCATGATCGCCTCGTGCAGCGGGTTCTCCGCGAAGTCCGCGTCGTAGCGTTCCACCAGACCGCCTTTCGGCATGGCGGCGATGCAATGAATCGATGCGATCAGCCCCGGGCCGAAGTAAGCCGAATGCGGGACAACGGTGACGCCGAAGGCCTCAGCGAGCGCCATCACTTTTTGCATTTGTGTGACCCCACCGACCTTGGTAACGCTCGGCTGAGCGTAAGTAATCGCGCCCGCTTCGAACAGGCTCTTGAACTCCGGCAGCATCGCGTTTTCCCCCGCGGCGGTCGGAATTCTCCCATGCGTCTGCACTCGCGCCAGCCCGGTATGATCTTCCGGCGGCCATACCGGCTCCTCCAGCCAGGTCAGATTGAAGTCGGCGAGCCAGCGAGCCATGTCGATCGCCTCGTTAACCGACCAGGGGCAGTTGCAGTCCACCATAATGGCAATGTCGGGCCCGGCTGCCTTGCGCGCCGCCTTGATGGGCCCCACGGTAATTTCGTGGAGCTTGATGTGCTGGTAGCCGCGCCTTAGCGCCCGCTCGACGTGATGCGTGACGGCATCCGGCTCGCCGTAACGCAGGAGGCTCGCGTACGCCGGCAGTTCCTTGCGGGACGACCCGCCGAGCAGCCGATAGAGCGGAAGTCCGGCGAGCTTGCCTGCGATGTCCCACAGCGCAATGTCGATTGCGGAGAGCGCATACATCGCCGGGCCGTTGCGCCCGACGCCCGCGAGATTGCGCTGCAACTCATCGGCGAGCTGGCCCATCGCCGTGGGATCGCGGCCGACGCACATGGGGCCGATGAAGGAATCCAGCGCCGCTTTCGTGGCCGTGAATATTCGATGCCCGAATCCCTCACCCCAGCCGGTCACGCCCTCATCCGTATCGACGCGCACGAGCAGCGTATCCATGCTGGTGCGTGGTCTCCCGCCCTGCTTCGGCACCACCGCGCCTTGAATCACCATCGGCATGTTGACGACGATCGTTTCTACCTTGGTTATTTTCATTTCCACCTCTGCTCGACCCCTAGTATAGCGGCGTGCCGTATCCCGGATCTGGCCGTTGCTCATGCCCCGGCCCCGCTCTCTCGAGACTCATCACCGGGCCCAGGACGTGAGAAAATACCTCTATTGCCCCTGGGCTTGCCGGCAACCAAGGAGATACCGCATGGACGTAATTTCGCTCGGGCCAGGCTTCGCCGCAGAGATACGTGGTGTGGGCCTCGCCGAGGTCGCCGCACGGGATGATGCCTACGCCATGGTACGGACGGCATTCGAGGCGCATTCGGTGCTGCTGTTCCGCAACCAGCCAATCGCCGATGAGTTGCAGATCGCGTACTCCACGCGCTTCGGCCCGCTGGAGATCGCCAAGGCCGCTTCGCGCGGCGAAGGCACGCCCTACAGCATCCTCACCAACATCGAGCCCGACGGCAGCCTCGTGCCGCCTGACCACAAAGAGGCGCTCCGCGCGCACGCCAACCAGCTCTGGCACACCGACAGCTGTTTCAAGGATCCACCGTCGCTCGCCTCAGTGCTCTCCGCCCGGGTCATCTCTCCGATCGGCGGCGAAACGGAATTCGCTTCCATGCGCTGTGCCTGGGAGCGCCTCCCCGAAGCCATGCGCACGCGCCTTGCCAGCGCGTATGCCTGGCACGACTACGGGCATTCGCGCGAAAAGATTGCGCCGCATCTGGCGTCCGAACGCGAGCGCGCGTCGCTGCTGCCCGTACGGTGGCGCATGCGGTGGCGAAATCCCGCGAACGGCCGGGACTCTCTCTACCTCGCATCGCACACGTACGCGATCGACGGCATGCCCGATGACAAGGCGCAAGCCCTGATTGCCGAGTTGATCGATCATGCAACCGCACCGGGGCACACGTTCCTCCATCAGTGGCAACCGGGAGATGTCATCATGTGGGACAACCGCTGCGTGCTGCATCGCGGACGGCCCTGGCCCGCCGACAAGCCGCGCCATATGGTACGCACAACGATCACGGCAACAGACGCCGACGGCCTGGCAGAGATGCGGTGGGTCAGGACAGCCGCCTGACGAGAGCCGCCGGTGGAGGAGTCACCAGCCCGCACGGAACCTCGCTCGCGCCAGAATGTCTCTTTTTGTTTCCTGCTTGTCTGAGGCACCGATGCAAAAACTGATTCGCGCGACAGCGCTGGTGTTCGCCGCGGGCGCCCTTCTCGCCGGCGGATGCGCCTCGACCACCATCACCAACGTCTGGCGCGACCCCTCGTATACGGGCGCTCCCTTCAGGAACGTGCTGGTCATGGGCGTCAGCGAGGAGACCGGCAACCGCCGCATCTTCGAAGACGAGTTCGTCGCAAAACTCAAGAACGCTGGCGTCACCGCCATTCCAAGCTATAAGTTTATCCCGCAGGATGGCCAGGCTGATCGCGCCACGCTGGACGCGGCGATCGTAAAAGCGAGTGCTCAAGGCGTGCTTGTCACGCGGCTGCTCAGAGTTGACCGGATCACGCAATACTCGCCCGGCTATATCTGGGCGGTTCCGGCAGTCGGCCACTACCGCGACTTCTACGGTTACTACAGCTCGATGTGGGTGCAGTACTCGCCGCCGCAGCGCCGGGACTATGAGATCGTCGTCCTCGAAACGAATTTGTGGCGCGCGGAAAAGGGTGAACTGGTCTGGTCGGGCATGACCGAAAACTTCGCACCCTCCGACGTGCGGCGTGCCACACGGGAATTCGCTGACGTGATCATTAAGGCACTCGGCGAGCAAAAGCTCATCTGACACCCGCGCACGCGGCCTGCACGTTTTCTTTTTCCGACGCAGGGGCATATCATGTGCCCCTGCTCCGCTCGACGCCACAAGAACCGCTTTGACTTTGGGGAGGACAGGATGCCCGATGACATAACGCGAACGCTGGCCGGGTTCGCAGTCCACCTTGTCTACGATCGGATTCCCGCGCGCGTCAGGGACCACTGCAAGAATCTTCTCCTCGACGCGCTTGCCTGCGCCTTGGCCGGCTATGAAGGCGAGGAGACGCACCAGGTTGCGGCCCTCGCTGCGGCGCTCGGCCAATCCAGGGAAAGCAGCGTCATTGGCAGCGATCACCTTTCGCTCGCGGGCGCCACGGTGCTGAACGGCTATCTCATCACAGCGGTCACGATGTGCGACATCCACCGCTCCACGCTCACGCACATTACTCCAGAAGTAGTTCCGCCGGCGCTGGCGATTGCGGAGCGCGATGCCCTCACCGGCCGCGATCTGCTGGTTGCGCTCGCCGCGGGATGCGAGATCACGACCCGCATCGGTATCAGCCTGGATTTTCCTGAATTTCGCAGGCGCGGCTGGCACGGACCAGGTGTCATCGGGCCGTTTGGCGCCGCCGCCGCCACAGGTTGCCTGCTCGGATTCGATGAGGACACGATGGCGAAGGCCTTTGGCCTCGCCGGAAGCCAGGCTGCTGGAACGTTTGCCGCCTGGGGTACGCCGACCGTCAAATTTCACCAGTGCCGCGGCGCGCTCTCCGGCCTGATGGCCGCGCTGCTGGCCCAGCAGGGTTTTTTGGCGACGCGCGAATTCCTCACTGCACCTGACGGCGGACTCTATTCCACGTACACGAACGGCGGCCGGCCCGAGGCCGCCACCGCCGATCTCGGTGAACGCTGGGAGCTCGAGCAGATTGCCCTGCGTCCGTGGCCTTCGGCTTCCACGATCCAGGGCATGATCACAGCACTGTTCGACCTGGTCGAGCAGCACCGCCCTGTGCCGGAGCAAGTTCGCAAAGTGCGCGTCTCGATGAGCAAGACCGCGGTGGACCTGCACGGAATCTTTCCCCGCTACAAGGGAAAGTTCGAGGCGCTGCTGTCCACGCATTACGCCGTCGCGGCCATCTTGCATGATCGGGCGCTTACGCTCGCGCAGTTCGAGCCCGCGCGCTACGAAGACCCGCAGCTGCAGCGGTTCGCTGCAGAGCACGTCGAGATGCACGCCGATCCCTCTCTCACGGGCGTACAAGCCGTCGTGGAAGCTCAGATGGCGGACGGCTCGACGCACAAGATGCGCTCCGAGCACCCGCGCGGCTCCTATGAGAATCCACTGCCACGCGACCGCGTTGCGGACAAGTTCCGCACGTATGCCCGGTCGCGGCTTTCCGAAGCGCGCATCGAGGAAGCGATTGCCACCATATCGCGACTGGAAGAGCTCAAGTCGGTGCGCAGGCTAACGGAGATTCTGAGGACAGGCAAGCAAGGCGCGCTGAGCACCGCCGCCTGAAACCGGTGGTACAGAGAGCCCGCTGTTAGACAGTATAGGAGCACGAGAATGCCGCGCATCAAAATCGGGACGCTTCATCTCAACTACCAGGAGGAAGGCCAGGGGACACCTTTACTGTTCATTCCCGGCCTAATGGGAATACTCGATGCCTGGGATTTTCAGGTCGCATACTTCCGGAAACAGTACCGGTGCATCCGCTTCGACCACCGCGGCACAGGCGACAGCGACAAACCCCGGGATGCCTACTCGACACGCCTGATCGCCGAGGACGCCGTACACCTGCTCGACGCGCTTGGGATCGAGAAAGCCCATGTCGCAGGCACCTCGACCGGCGGGTGCGTACTCCAGAACCTGGCCATCGACCATCCGGAGCGGCTGCTTTGCTGCATCTTCACCAATACCTGGACAAAGGCCGACGAGTACATCACGCGCGTGCAGACCGCGCGCATGCATATTGCCCAGAGCTATGGGCCCGAGGAGTACATCAAGTTCAGCTCGGTCTGGACGTGCGGCCCCAACCAGTTTCGCTATGATTGGGAGAAAATCCAGGCGATCGAGACGCGGCAGAAGAAAACCATTGCGCCGGTGGACGTGTTGTTGGGTCGGCTTCGTATGACGCTCGAGCACGACCGGCTCGCCGAGCTACACAAGATCACACGGCCCTCTCTCGTTATCGGCACCGAGGACGACACGACCGTGCCAGGCTACTTCGCGAAAGATCTGCATGCGGCCATCAAGGGCTCGCAGCTTCACATGATCCAGGAGGGCGGCCACTACTCCTACCGGCGCCACGCGGACGAGTACAACGCCGTGGTCGAAAACTTTCTGAACGAACATCCACAGGGATAGCGGTCTGAAATCGGCAAGAACTCAGCAGCCACAGATAAACGCAGATAAACACGGATATAACGAAAATCAAAATCTTTATTAGCCGCCGATACACGCCGACAAAACGCGGTGAATGTTGATCGGTACTGTGGGTGGACCTGCTAAGGCTACCAGTTTCTATTTGTAATCCTTGGCGTCCTTGCGGTAAAGATTTTGTCTGCGGCTTATTCTTAGGTTCTAATCCTGCGGATGTCCCTACAACACCCGCTTGTTTGAAGAGAACTCGGGTTTGATGGAGAAATGGTCCTTCCATTTTCGCGCTGCGCGCATGCCCGTCAGCATCTCTTCGTGTTTGTGCCCAACGGGAAACGGCGCCGGCTCGGGAACCGTGGACCAGATCCCGGCCCGCCGGCGCGCTTCGCGGCGCTCGACCAGCCCATCGTTGTAACTCTCGAAGACGATCCAGCCCCCGGGCGCATCGAGTGTCGCGGCCCGATAACGGCCATCCAACTCCTCGTACAGAGCTATTTGCTCCGGGGCAAGGTCTAAGGGCTCGAAAATATCGCCGTAACCCAGTTCCCTGAGGGAATCACCAGCCACCCGGGACATGATCCGCTGATCACGAACACTGAGGAGCTGCTTGTAGATGCCGACATAGTTATCCGAGATCGGCAGCGCAAGCGGCGCATTATCCTTTGTTTTTCCACGGCGCTTCGCGATGGGCGTTTGATGGAATGCGAGCAGCTCGTCGGTGTATTGCTCGCCCAGGTAATCGCAAAGCCGCTTCAGGTGCGGCACTGGCGCGCGCACGAAGTCTTCGTACTTGATGTCGAACCATTGATCATCCCGGAGCCGGGCGCGCCACGGCTTCACCGCCTGCTGCCCCATGTGCCACAGCTCCGCCGCGCAGAAGATGTTGGTAGGGCCAAAAGAGGAATCGAGGAACTCGGCGCTCGCGTCGCGCCCGTCTCGATAAATGAACACGAACTGCGCGTTTGGAAAGTCCTCTAGGATCTGCTCAATATAGAACAGGTTGTAGGGCGTCTTCTCGCCCCAGCGGGGCTTGCCGACCTCGCGGGCGTAGCGCTCCAGCATTGCCCAGAACACGCCAGCGAAGCTTTGCTCGCGCGTCTGGGCGAGCACCATGATCTCGTCACCGAAGGTCGCCGCATCAATTTTCATGTCCCAGTAGGGCGATCTCAGCCCGTGAGCCATCTCGTAACACAGCACCTGGAAGTTCTCGGGACGGGCAAGGTCGCCATAGCTGAAAAGATACGGCCGGAACCGCGGGTAGTACCACGACACCTCCGGCACGGCGAGGCGCGAATGGCATCCCAGGATCGCCATGACCAGCGTAGTACCCGATCGCTCCGAGCCGGTCACGAAGATCGGCCGTTCATCGAGCGTGATAGCCATTGCACCAACCTCCGGTGAATACCCTGAGCATTTTCATGCACGCAGGGCGTCGAGCGCGATACAAGACCGGTTGCACGCGCTGTGTCGACTCATGAATCACGAACTCTTGGTAGTTCGCGGTTTTGTTGCGCGCCCTAGCTCGCCACTGGCCCGCTCTTGGCTGCAGCAGACTGGATGGCGGCCTGCAAGCCGGCGCGCACCTCCTCGACTTTGCGCGCGAACTCTGCGCTCTCCCGCCGCGTGGCGCGATCGATCGTGACGGGATATTCCTGAACGATGCGCCCCGGCCTGTCGCCCAACAGGACAACCCGGTCCCCCAGGTAAACGGCCTCCTCGATATCGTGCGTGACGAATAGGATGGACTTGCCCGTCTCTGCCCATATGCGCAGCAGTTCCGCCTGCAAACCGGTGCGTGTGATCGCATCGACCGCCCCGAAAGGCTCGTCCATCAGGAGAATATCCGGATCGACCGCGAGCGCGCGCGCGATCCCGATGCGCTGGCGCTGGCCGCCCGAGAGCTGGTAGGGCCAGCGATCGCCGTAGCCCTCGAGGCCTACCAGCTTGAGCGTCCAGTCGATGCGCTCGCGCTTGACGTTTTCGCTGACCTCGATGCCTTCGAGCCCAAGCGTGATGTTGTCACCAACGCGGCGCCACGGCATCAGGTTCGCGGCTTGAAAGACCATTGCGATCTGCCGGCGTGTCGGATCCTGGCGCGGATGCTCGACCTTCACCGACCCCCGGAACGAAGGTATCAGGTCCGCGATGACGCGCAGGAGCGTGGACTTGCCCGCGCCCGAGACCCCGACGACCGTCACGAGTTCGCCCTCCTCGACCGCCAGATCGAGCCCGTAGAAGATCGGGGTCCGGCCGTCGTAGCTGACCGCCAGGTCCTGCGTTCGGATCACCGCTGCCATTCGAGTATCTTGCTTTGAATGCGCACAAAGATGTAGTCGCTCACCCCGTAGAGGAGTGCGATCGAGAACATGTAGAGCACGACCACCTTGCTCGCCAGCAGGCCCGAGGCCTCGATCATGCGCTGGCCAATGCCGGCGATACCAAAGAGCTCCGCGGCCACTACCGTCATCCACCCCTGGCCCAGTCCAGCGCGCAGGCCGCTCAGGATTCCCGGCGCCGCACCGGGCAGGATCACCTTGCGCAGGAGCGCAAAGAACGAGCGATGCCCGAAAGCACGCGCGACCTCGATCAGGTCCTTGTCGACGGCCTGTACGGCCGCCATCGCCGTGAAATAATTGATCCAGAAAATCCCGATTGAAATGATGAACGCGGCCGCCGTCTCGCTGATGCCAAACCAGATAATGGCGAAGGGAATCCAGGCGAGCGGTGGTATCGGACGAAAGATGCGCGCGAGCCACGCCTGAGAGGCCTCGACTCTGGGAAACAGCGCTACCGCGACCCCGAACGTGACGCCAAGCGTGGAGCCCAGCAGGAAGCCCACGGCGTAGTGCCGCAGGCTGGCCATCACCATCGCTTGCCAGAATCCGTTCTTGATCTCCGAGACCAGCGTTTCCGGCAATGAAAAGGGCGGCGGAAGCAGATGGGTTTCAACCCATCCGCTGCGCGCGATGCCTTCCCAGAGCAGGAGGAAGCTGACCAGTCCCGACGAGGCGAGGAAGTACCGTGTCGCCGGCTTCATGCGCTGCGGATACCGTCGGTTACTTCGACATCCCGGCTATGGCGGCGTCGTAAACAGTCGTATCGAAGAGGTTGTCCGTGTTCACCTTCTTCGACTGGATCTTGTACTGGTACTGAAAGCTGGACATGTACTTCGTCGACTCGATGATGTCGCGCGGGTTCGCCCTGAAGTTCGACGACGGCGAGGAAATGGCCTTCAAGATCGTCGCTTCGTCAACGAGCCCCTTGGCGATGAACTTGGTCACGTGTGGTGCGGCCTTCTCCGGTTGCTCCAGCAACAGCTTGGTGGCCCTGGTGTGCAGTTCCACCAGCTTCACGATCGCAGCGCGATGCTGTTCGATGATGTTCTCACGTGCCGCCAGCGTGGAGCCGGGCTGTCTGGGCATCATGCCGTTGGCACGCACCACCACCTTCGCGTCCGGCAGCTTGGATGCGACGATCGTAAGGATCGGCTCGAGGATGCCCGCGGCATCCACCGAGCGCGAAAGCAGCGCCTGCTGCACCCGCGACGCACCCATCCCAATGAGCTCCACGTCATCAACGCTCATCCCGAGCATCTTGATCAGCCAGTGGCGGGTCACCGTGTCGGGCACTGAGCCCTTGGGAAAGCTCGCGAGCTTGACCTTGCGGCCTTTGTCCTTTGCGAACCGAACGAGCGCTTCCTTCTGGGGATATTTGTTGAAGTACTTGACCAGATCACCCTGGGCGATGACCGCAATCTGCTCGACGATGCCGGTGGCGATTACCTTGATCTTGATCCCCTTGGCGCGCGAGACCATCGCGGGTCCGATCCCGAAGCACATCAGGTCCATCTTCCCGGACGCAATTGCCTGCACGATGGCTGGCCCGTTGGGAAAACGCGTGAGCTTCAGATTGATTCCAGCCTCTTTGGTCCAGCCCATGCCTTCCATCACGAAAAGCTGGCTGCACGGGACGATCGGCATGTAGGCCATTTCAAGCGTCGTTGCGGCGCGTGCAGGCGCGGCGTAGACAGTTACTAGGAGCGACAGGGCCAGAAGCCGGGCGAGGCTGCTTGATTTGACGAGTTTCATGGGTATCCTCCTCCTTCGATGGTCGCAATCGACCAGGGCGGCGCGGACAATATTGTTTTTTCGCCCCGGCACGTTAACTGACCCGTGCGGCATTCGCCACTCTGCGATCGAGCGTCCGGGGGTATCTTATCATCGGGCGTTGCCGCTACCCCAGTGCGATACCGCATCATGGGTCGGCGGGAGCATCCCAGTGCCGGTGCTTCCCGAAACCGCCCCTGGATCGCCGACCATACCGCTCACCCAGACACGGCCTCAGTTGCCTGTGTTGTCCTCTTCGCCGATCCTGACCGAGTCCCGACCCCAGCCGCGCAGATGCAATCACCGCCGCACCAAAGGGATACTATGTGACTAGAATGTATCTCAAGAATCGAAAAAACTTATTAAACGCAGATAAACGCAAATAAACGCGGACAGAAAACCCGCGTAAATCAACACACTTCTTATTCGTACTGTGTTTGCTAATCACGCGCCGCTGCCCGCCGGTACGCTTTCCCGCAGCACGGGCACTGCGGGAGCCCTCGCGCGATGGCGCGTGCCAGTCGA
>JAOTVX010000082.1 GCA_029863175.1 Betaproteobacteria bacterium
CCCGGTGCAGCCGGCGTGGATGCAGGTTCCGCCGGGGTCGCAGAGGCCTTAACCAGCATCTGCCAGTTCAGTTGGCCTTTCGGATCGACCGCCACGGCAACACTGCCATCGCGGATCTGCAGCTCCGGCAGCACGAACTCCCGCTTCACCAGATCGAAGCGGCCGCCGGTGGCTTCAATCGTCTTGAGCAAGATGAAGGGCTCCTTAACACCGGTTCGGGTCAACGCAACGCCCCGCGCGCTCATGCGCACGTCATCCAGTATCAACTGCGGCTTCCGGTCAGCATAGGTGAAGCGATAGCGCGCGCTGACATCCACCTCGCCCGACGGCTCGGCCAGGTGAGTCTGGTCACGCAGGAACTGCCACACCGTCGCGGGCTTGGCGCCCTTGAGATCGACATGGCCCTGTGACTGAATCGGATTCAGTGAGCCGTCTCCCTGCCAGCTCAGCACGCCGCCTCCGGGCAGCTGCGCCCGGATCACGTACGGCCCATGCTGTTCGGGCAACGTCGAGAGGCCCCGCAGCTCGAGATTGATCGGCGCGAGCGTCGCCTGCGCTGGCGTCGAGCTAGATCGATCGCTCAGCGTGACGGCCGCCCTGATCAGCGACACGTGCTTCAAAAGCACCCGCGGCGGAGGCTCATCCTCCGCGCTTGCGCCTGCGGGCGGTTCGGCATCACCGCGGAATCGGTCCGCGAGCACATCCAGGTTGATCCGGCCGTCGGGCCCGATGTCGACGTGCAAGTCGAGGCCCTCGAAGTTGATGCGAGAAAACGTCCACGCCCAATTGACGAGACTCTCAACCTCGAAGTCAACCAGCAGGCGCTTTAATCCAGCTATGGGTGCTCCGTCCTTCTCTGCCAGCACCAGGTCCCGGACGTCGAGCTTGAGCAGAAACGGATGAAAGCGGACCTTGCCCACGGTCGCCTTGCGCTCAAGACGCTCCGCCGCATAGTCGGGAACGGCCCGCTCGATGAGCCACGGCGCGACAAGAAAGCCCAGGACCGCGTACAACGCAACCGCCCCGAGAACAATCGCGAGCGGTTTCGCGTAAGGAATTTTCCTAAAAATGCTGATCATAATGCCGTATGATGCACCGGAGTCTTCTTGGGGAAATGCACTGCCACTGCGGAGGACCTGCGCCTATCAATATACGCCAATCAGCTTCAGTGGCGCAAATAACTAGAATTCATTTCATGAATGCTTCTTGCGTACTTAAAATCAATCATTTAGAAGCGAAGGAGCCTATTCATGAAACGGGCTCTCGTCAAAACGGCATGCTCGCGCTGCCACCCGCCGATCGTTGGCCGCGCGCCGTCGCCGGCACAAGAGAACGCCAGCGCAGCGCCGGCAGAGGAAGGCCGGCGTTTTCACGCCCTGCCGTAAGCTAACTAGCGACTTGTCGGCCCTTTCGGAACCGTACAATCAAGACGGCGCTGCCGCAGTCTGCTTCAATTGCACGCGATCGGGCAGGCTCCTGTAGTGACGCGCGATCTGTCGCGGAAGCGTGAACCATACCTTGCCTTTGCGCCTCAGCATGTGCCGCAACGCGCGGCGCAAGTGCACGATACGGAACGGTTGGCCCATGATGAAGGTGTGAATCGAGATCGCGAAGACGAGCGGCATATCCGCCGACTTGCGCAGGAGTTCGTCGAAATTGTCCACGAGCATGTCCGCGTACTCCGCAGCGGTATGCCGGCGATAAACCACCGCGGGCTGGTCGTTGAGCTCGATCGGGTACGGTACGGCAAGCAGCGGGCCCTGAGTCGAGCCTACCCAGAACGGCTGCTCGTCGCAGATACCCCAGTCGAGGACATAGGAGTATCCCGCCTCGGCGAGCAAATTGGTGGTGTTGAGGCTCGGCGTCAAGTACGGACTGAGCCACCCTTCCGGCTTCACGCCGTCCGCCTTCGTCATGGTCTCGGTCACTTCGCGAATCATGCGCCGTTCTTCCTCTTGCGGCATCTCGATCTGGCGCTCCGCGTTGGACTTGCCGTGCCCGATCAACTCGTCTCCGCGCTTGCGATGCGCGGCAATGAGTTCCGGGCAGTGTTCGTAGTTCTCCGTGTTCGCGATCACACCAGCCGGCAGCTTCAGCTCGTCGAAGAGGTCGATCAGCCGCCAGCCACCGACACGATTCCCGTATTCCCGCCATAGCCAGCTGCGCTGGCTCCACGGCCGGGTTTCGCGGTCGAGGTCCACGCCAACCGGCTCTCCGAACGGGAAATGCTCGATGTTGACGGCAATGTAAACGGCGAGACGTCGGCCCCGCGGCCAGCTGTAGCCCGGCCGCCGGTTGATCCCCGAATATTGGAAACGCCCGTGGGACTTGAGCATCGTTCTCCTCCATTTGACGATATCTCACAAACACTAAGAATAGCGCACGCCTTTCTCGGACACCAAAAAAAAGCCCCGCCGCGGCGGGGCTTTACTCTTACTGAGCGCTCCGCGCTCAGTAATCCATGTCACCCATTCCGCCGTGCGTGTGCCCAGCAGCCGCGTGCTCTTCCTTCGGCGCCTCGGCCACCATGGCGTCAGTCGTCAGGATCAGGCCTGCGACCGAAGCCGCATTCTGCAGCGCGACGCGCGTGACCTTGGTCGGATCGATGACGCCCATCTCCACCAGATCACCATACTCTTCGGTCTGCGCGTTGTAACCGAAGTTGCCCTTGCCCTCGCACACTTTGTTTATGACGACCGAGGCTTCGATACCGCCGTTGGCCGCGATCCAGCGCAGCGGTTCTTCGAGCGCGCGCATCACGATCTTCACGCCAGCGTCCTCGTCGTGATTGTCGGCCTTGGTTTTGACGTTGGCACGCGCGCGGAGATAAGCAACACCCCCGCCCGGCACGATGCCTTCTTCGACCGCCGCGCGGGTCGCGTGCAGCGCATCTTCCACGCGCGCCTTCTTCTCCTTCATCTCGACTTCGGTCGCAGCGCCCACCTTGATCAGCGCAACACCGCCGGCGAGCTTCGCCACACGCTCCTGCAGCTTCT
>JAOTVX010000064.1 GCA_029863175.1 Betaproteobacteria bacterium
GTGGAACTTGCGATGCCGCGTCCAGTGCGTTCCGCGACCGGTACCGCGCCGGCGTGGCGGGGCGAGGCGGTTGCGACATTGGAGGGGCGCCTTGAATTCAGCCGCTTTGCCTCGACCGAGGGCGTGGACACCGCGCGACGCGTTGGCTACGGTCTGAACGAGAAACAGGAGGTCGAGTTGTGGGTGTGGCCCGGCCTCGATGTTGCGCCTGACACGGTGCCCGCGCGCTACTCTGTGCTGGCGGGAGTGAAAGTATTCGAGCTGCAGTATCTCAATCCCGCTCTTGTATGGGTCGATGCCTGGCCCTTGTCAGCGGCCGACCCGCCGATTCCCCGGGCCGTGCGCCTGCGCATCGTACTCGCCTCCGACGAGGAGATCGTGCGCGTATTCGCGCTGCAATCATGAAAACGCGGCAGCGCGGCGTCGCCATCGTGCTTGCCATGGGTGTGGTCGCCCTCGCCGCAATGGCGGCGACGGCGATCGTGGTATCGCAGAGCACCTGGTCACGTCGGGCCGAACTCACCGCCAACCATGTCCAGGCGCAGGCGGTGCTCCAGGCCGGCGCGGACTGGGCCCGCGCGTTGCTGAGCGATGATCGCCGCATGAGCAGCGTCGATCATCTGGGAGAACCATGGGCACTGAAGTTGCCGACGATGCGTGTTGAAAACGGCGAACTCGTGGGTCGCATCGAGGATCAGCAGGGCACATTCAATCTCAACAATGTGGTGACGAAGGGAAAGATCAGCCTCGCGCAGCTCGCGCACTTGCGGCGGCTGTTAGCGATTCTGAGTTTGCCCGATGAACTGGCCGACGCGCTCGCTGACTGGATCGACGAAGACAACCAACCGCAGCCGCGGTATGGAGCCGAGGATGCATACTATCTTGCTTTGGATCCGCCTTACCTTACCGCCAACCGGCCGCTGACCGACTTGGACGAACTCGCGTTGGTGCGCGGCTTCGATAACAATGTGCGTGCACGCCTGCGCCCGTACGTAACAGCGCTGCCCCGCTTTACCGCCGTCAATGTGAATACGGCCCCGCCGGGAGTGCTTGCCGCGGTGATCGAAGGCCTGGATCTCGGCAGCGCCGAGCTCTTGGTTACGCAGCGGAACCGGGCCTATTATCGCAGCGTGGACGACTTCCTCAAGCGGCTTCCCGCGGGAGCGGAGGCGGCCAGGAACGAGATCAGCGTGAGTAGCGATTACTTCATGGCGACGCTGCGCGTGATCATCGGCGGCGCACAGGCGCGCGGGAAAGCGCTGCTCGCGCGCGGCGCCGCCGGGTGGCCCGTTGTCGTCTGGCGAAAATACCTTTGAACCTGCTTCGAATTTACGGTTCTTTGCGCGACCTGCCGCAGCAGTGTCAGTGGGCGTTGATCAGCGGCGGCCGCGAACCTCTCGTCGGCGCGGGCCCGCTGGCGCAGTTGCCGCAGCGCGCCGAACGTGTCCAACTGGTGCTTCCCGCCGCCGACGTCCTGATCACCCGCGCGCGCCTGCCGCAAACGGCCAAGCGCCATGCCGGGTCGGTGCTTGCTTTCGCGGTGGAGGACGAGACCCTGGGCGATCCCGATGCCAACCAGGTGAGTTGGCTCGCTTCGGTCGCCGGCGCCGATGTGCTCGCGGTCGCGGACCGGTTGGGCCTGAAGCAATGGCACGATGCGCTCGACACTGCCGGCATCCACAAGCACGAGGTTCACTGCGAAACCTTGATGCTGCCGTGGACGATGGGAGAATGGAGTCTCGCCTGGGACGGTCACGAGGGATTCGTGCGTACCGGCGAGTTTGAAGGCACGACAACCAGTTGCGGCGGCCCGGGATCTCCCCCGCTGTCGCTGCGTATGATGCTCGAAGAGGCCAAAACGCGCGGCGAGGCGCCGGCATCGATCGCGGTGTATGCAACTGCGCCAGACTCGCCACTTGAAATCGAGGCATGGCAACGCGCGCTCGGCGTCGCGCTGCGCGTTGCCGAACCCTGGGACTGGCGCACGGCGCCGCCCGGAGTTGGCGTCAGCCTGGTACAGGAGCGCGCGCGCTGGCGCATTCCCCCCGGCACTCTGGCAAGATTGCAACCCGCGGCCTGGATCGTGGGCGTTGCCTTGGCGATCCATGCGCTGGCGCTAGTCGCCGATTGGACGCGGCTCGCCACCGAGCAGCGCAGCTTGCGCCAGCAAATGGAATCGCGATTTCGCGCCGCCTTTCCCGAAGCGGTCGCGGTGTCCGACCCGGCGCTGCAGATGCGCCGCAAACTCGCCGAGGCGCGCCATGCCGTCGGCCAACCCGACGGTGGCGACTTTCTGCCGATGATAGTAGCAATCGCAGACGCGTTAAAGGGGGTGCCGGCGGACAGATTGCGCATTCTTTCCTACGAGAGCGGACGCATGACGCTCGAGCTTGCGGCCGTGGACGAGGCGAAGGTGCGCGGCGTCATAGCGCGCTTGCTCCAGGCGGGCATGCGAACGGACGCTTCGCAGGGCTCGATGCGCGCGGGCAGCGCGACGGTGGTCCTTACGGTGCGTTCGTTATGAGAGCGCGGCTACGTAAATTGTGGGAATCGCGCTCCCCCCGGGATCGGGTGGTGATCGCCATATTAGTGGCGGTCGTGGGCGCTGCGCTGTATCTGTGGCTCGTACAATCGGCAAACCGGGCGCGTACGCAGCTCGGTTCGTCGGTGTCCGTCCTGCGCGCGCAGGCGTTGCGTCTCGAACTGGACGCGACCGAACTCGCGCGCGCGCGCGCCGCGCGGGTCCCGCCGGCCCCGCAGACCGATTTGCGCACGCAAGTGCAGGCGCAGGCTGCGGCTGCGGGATTTGCCGGCGCGCTATTGCGCATCGATGCCGTGGACGCGAACCAGGTGCAGGTGGTATTCGGCTCCGTTGCGTTCGCTGACTGGCTCGCCTGGGTCGCAGCCCTGCAGGCGCAGCATATCCGTCTCAGCACCGCTCGGACCGAAGCCTTGTCCACGCGAGGTCTGGTGGGCGTGACAGCCACCTTCACCCGCACCAAACCATAGTGAGGCGTTGGCGCCTTATCGGCTTCGGTCTAGGCGCTTACGCGCTTGGACTCATCGTCACTGCGCCGGCGACCTTGATCGACACCGGCCTGCGGCAAGCGAGCGAAGGCAGGATACGCCTCGCCGAAGCCCGTGGCACGCTGTGGTCGGGGACGGGACAGATCGAGATGCGCGATGTCAAGCGCCGAACCGGAATCGCAAGAAACGTTGTCTGGCGTGTTCTGCCCGCATATTTTCTGCGCGGAAAGCTCCGGTACGAAGTCGCGCTGGACCACGCGGTCAAGCGTTTTCCCGCGACCATTTCCCTGTCAAGGATTGAAGTGGCGGACGCCGACATCAACCTGCCGGCCGCGGTACTGGGTCTGGGCGTGCCCAAGCTGGCGGGGCTTGAGCTCGCCGGCGATGTGCTGCTCCACGTCGCACGGCTTTCGCTCGGGCGCGGCGCCATCGAGGGCAACGGCACTCTGCAATGGCGCGGCGCCGGATCGGCGTTAGCGCCAGTCTCGCCTCTGGGCGACTATGAACTGCGCTTCAAAGGCGATGGCTCTGTCGTGCGCGCGTCGCTACGCACGCTTCAGGGACCGCTGCGGCTCGACGGTGAAGGATCCTGGACCAGCGGCCGCAATCCCGTGTTCCTGGCCACCGCGCGCATTCCCCCGCAGTACCAGCAGCAACTCGCGCCGTTGTTGCGACTGATTGCAGTCGAACGTAGCGACGGAAGTTTCACGCTGCAGCTCAAATAGCTAAATCGGGAGCGCAGCTCCAGTTTAACTGCCAGCATTGCACCACAGGCCATGCCCGTTGGTTGCTGAGTGCCATATGCACCCGCTTGTGCCGCGACCCGCGCGGCAACTCGTGCGCGGCGCGCGCGAAGACAAAGAGGGTATCAATGTTGCAAATTTACGACACTTATCAATTTTGGTTTGGAAAGTTGACCTCGATCAAATGATTGCGAATGGCCAGTTCAGCATAATGCGTCTGGTATAGGGGAAGCGCGTCGGAGGGCCGGCAGGTCATCAGGACAATCCGGGGCCGGAAGGACTCGAGGTCAACCGCAATGGTGGACGGTTACGTGAGGAGAACTGCGATGAATAGAGCGCACCGAGCTGGGCGGGCTTGGTTGCTGCCGATCCTGATCTTGGCCGGGGGTGTCCTCTTCAGTCCTCGATTGATGGCCCAGGCTCCAGGCCCCGAGGTCTGCAAACTCTGTCACGAAGAGAGATACGCAAGTTATTCTCTCACGCGGCACAGCATGAAAGCGGACGCGCGAACGCCCGCCGCAAAGGGCGGATGCGTGACCTGTCACGGCGACGGCACCGAGCACGTCAAGGCGGGTGGTGGCCGGGGCGTCGGCGGGATCAAGAATCCAGGCTCAAAGACCATGCCGTCCGACGAAAAAAACGGCATTTGCCTGACCTGCCACGAGGGCGGCAAGCGCATGGAGTGGTCGCTGAGCTTGCACGCCACCCGCGACACCGCCTGCACGTCGTGCCATCAGGTGCACAACAGTCATGATCCGGTGCGCGACAAGGTGACGCAGTCGGAGGTGTGCTTTACCTGCCACAAGGAACAACGCGCCCAGATCAACCGGCCCTTCCGCCATCCCATTCCGGAAGGCAAGGTCGTGTGCTCGGATTGCCACAACCCGCACGGCTCGGCCGGGCCCAAGTTGATGGTGCGCGACACCGTGAACGACACCTGTTACCAGTGCCACACGGAAAAACGCGGGCCGTTCGTGCGCAACCACCAGCCGGTGACGGAAGACTGCTCGATCTGCCACAACCCGCACGGCACCACGCTGCCCGCGCTGCTCAAGGTCCGGATCCCGTTCCTGTGCCAGTCGTGCCATGAGCCGAGCGGCCACCCTAGACTGACTCCAGGTAGCTTTCCCTCCATTTTCCTGGCGCGCGGCTGCACGAACTGCCACACCCAGATCCATGGCAGCAACAACCCGGATTCGGCTAGGAACACTCGCGTCTTCCAGCGTTAACAAAATGGGCTGACAGGAGATCGAACATGAACACGAACACCTCCTTGAGATTCCAGCTCGCACCGATTGCGGTCGCGGTGATGGCCGTCGCCGGATCTGTCCATGCCGCCGAGGGTGACCAGCTCGAGGCGATGATCACGCCTGACAGCAGCGTCGAAGTGGGTGGCGGATACGTTGACAGCGATAACGGGTATTTCGGCGAGTACAACGGGCTGAATGAGAAGGGCTGGTATTTTCTGCTCGATGGCGACGTCAAGACGCGCGACGACCTGACCGGGACTTGGATGAGGTTAAGAGGGCGGAACCTGGGCCTCGACAGTCGCGAGCTGCGCTGGGACCACAACCGCCAGGGGAATTGGGGTTATTACCTCGAGTACAACGAGATTCCGCGTTTTGAACCATTGGACGTTACGACGCCCGTAGTGGGTATTGGTGGTCCCAACCTTACCCTCGGTTCGGTCACCGTTCCCGTGGACCTCGAGACCAAGCGCAAGAGATTCGGGGTGGGGTTCGACAAGATGTTCGCGAGCAAATGGGGCTTCAAGCTCGACTTCCGCAATGAAAAGAAGGACGGAGAGCGGCTTTTTGGCGCGGGTAGCTTCGGCGGCGGTGGGCTGAATTTCACGCCCGAGCCCATCGATTCGACGATTCGTTTATTAGACGCGACCGTCCGCTATACCGACAAGAAGTTCCAGTTGGTGGGCGGCTATTATGGGACCCAATACCGGAACGATTTCAAGGCGCTTAATTGGACATGGGGCCAATCCGCCGCCTTCAGTCCGCTCGCCCTCCCGCCGGATAACCAGTCGCACCAGCTCTACGTGACGGGCGGATACTCCTTCAATCCGACGACCCGCGGCACGTTCAAGGTCGCCTACACCAAGGCCACGCAGGATGACACTTTCATTAACAGTTTCAGTGGGCCGGGATTGTCGCTCCCCGGCCGGGCCGATCTCGGCGGCGAAATCGAGACCACGTTGCTGCAGGCGGGCATCTCGGCCCGGCCCATGCCCAAGCTTTCAATCACCGGTAACGTGCGCTACGAGGACCGGGACGACAAGACGCCGATCGCCCAATACATATTGCCGCCGACTACGGCCGGTAACACCTGGTACGGCCAGAACAAGCCCCTGAGCTTTAAGAACACGTACGGGAAGCTGGAGGCAAGCTACGCGCTGCCGAAGGGCTTCAGGGTGATCGGGGCGCTGCAGTACGACCAGAAGAACCGCAACACGTACCCCTACCGCTCGGTAAGCCATCGCGACAAGACCGAGGAGATCTCTTATACCGCGGCGGTGCGGCGCTCGATTTCGGAGACCGTGACGGGAGGGCTCTCGTACACCTACAGCGACCGGAACGGTTCCGATTTCTACCAGAACATCACCCTTACTCCGAACGCCATCGGCAGCAACCTCGTTGCGCCGCTTAACTATGCCGACCGGAAACGCGACAAGGTCCGGCTGTCGCTCAACTGGATGCCGGTCGAGCCGTTGTCGCTCCAGTTCTACGTTGACGACATCACTGACAAGTACGAGGGCAACCGGGACCCATCCGTTCCCGTTCCCCTCGGGCCGCGTAACGGCGACCAGCGTGTCTACGCGATCGATGCGGCGTACAGCTTCAACCAGAAGTGGCAAGCGACCGCATGGTACAACTACAACGAGTATAAGTGGCAGAACACGATTCCGTTGGCTGCCGACACCTCGAAGGAAGAGGGCGACGCGTTTGGCGTGGGCTTTCGCGGCAAGCCGCACAGCCGCGTGGAGGTGGGTGCCGACTACAGCTACTCGGATATCCAAGACGAGTGGACGCAGCAGAGCCTAACCGCGACGCCCATAACGCCACTGCCTATCATGACGACGCGCCTCACGCGGCTCAACCTGTTTGGGAAATTCACGTTGGACAAGCATTCGGGGCTGCGCGTCGATTACATCTACGATCGTTACAGCACCGACGATCCCACTTGGAGCACTTGGGTTCCCGGAGGAACAGGTAGCTTCCTCGAGGGGAGCGTGGTGAGTATCCCGTCACCGCAAAAAGTCAACTTCGTGGGGGTGCGGTACTTCTACAATTTCTAGTAGGAGCGCACGCCGGATCGGGTATCACGCGAGGAAGGCGCCCCGACATCTCGGGGCGTTTTCCTTGCGCACCCATGGCCGTATGCGGCTCTCCGGAGCCTGGACGCCGGGGCGAGTCGATTGTCCGGCGTTCCATTGCACCACGATTCACGAATCACCGTTCCGGCCAGCTTTTATCTACGGTTTCAATTCGCGGAATGTTGCGCCACATCAAATCACTCGGCACGCCTATCGAGCTAAAATAATTTGCCGCAGTGATTGAAAGGTTTCGACTGCCGGTTTCGCGGCCTGAGGCGGCACGGTGGTTTGCCTCTAGCCACCGGAACAGGAACTCGGTCAATCAACAATAGGTTAACCAGTGTCATGCAGGTGCCAGGTCTGGTGAGATTCGTGGTCAGAGCCGCTCTGTTGGCGGCGGTGGGAATCGTCGGGCACGGCCCGGCCCACGGCGCGGAAATCGAAGGCCGGGCGCAACTGGATGTGAGCAACAATTCGGTGTGCCTTGGCTGCCATAGTAATCCCGTTTTTGCAACTCCCGGCGCCGACGAAAAAATTCGCTCGTTACACGTAAGCGAGGCGGTTTTCGCCGCCAGCGTGCACGGCAAGATGCAGTTTCCCTGCGTCACGTGCCACGTCAGGATCAAGGGGCTTCCGCACAAGAAGCCGACCGTGACGCCCGCGGAATGGCGCCGCAGCATTCCCGACCTGTGCGGAAACTGCCACGCCAAACAACGGGCCGCCTACGAAAAGTCCGTGCATGGCGATGAGGTCATCTGGAAGAACAACGCGAAAGCGGCCGTCTGCTCGGATTGCCACCGCCCCCATGAAGTCGAGCGTCCGGCAACCGCTTCGGCGAGGCTTGCCATCACCCAGAACTGCGGCAACTGCCACGCCAACAGCCTCAAGTCCTACACTCAAACTTACCATGGGCAGATCACCAGGCTCGGCTATGCCTACACGGCCAAATGCTTTAACTGCCACGGCAGCCACGGCATCCAGCGCACGCGCGATCCCAACTCGAAGGTGCACCCGGATAACCGGCTGAAGACCTGCCAGCAATGCCACACCGGCGCGACCAAGGGCTTCGTCACGTTCGAGCCGCATGCGAATACCCATGATTACGGCCGTTACCCCTACATGTGGGCCGCATCGAAGTTCATGATCGCGCTCCTGCTGAGCGTGTTCGCCTTTTTCTGGACGCACTCGACGCTGTGGTTCTACCGCGAATACCGGGATCGCCGGGATCGCCGGGATCGCCGGGAGGGCGATCGCCGGGAGGACAAGAGCGCGCCCCACGTCGTAACCGGCGAGTTGCCGCAACTGCAAGGCAAGCACTTCAGCCGCTTCGGGCCGGCGTGGCGGATCGCCCACCTTGCCTTCGCTGGGAGCGTAATGATGCTGGTGTTGACCGGCATGGCGGTGTTGTACGCCGAAACGGGGTGGGCCAAGTTCATCGTCGGCGCGCTGGGCGGCCCGCGCGCGGCGGGCATCTTGCACCGGGTGAGCGCGGCCATCATGCTGGGAATATTCTTCATCCACCTCGTCTACATGGCGATCCGGGTGGTGCCAACATGGAAATTGTCCCATTGGTTCGGGCCAACCTCGCTGGTGCCGAACTGGAAGGATCTGCGGGATATGCTGGCCATGTTCGAGTGGTTCCTCGGCAAGGGACCGCGGCCGGCCTTTGACCGGTGGACGTACTGGGAGAAATTCGACTATTGGGCGGTGTTCTGGGGCATGGCCATCATTGGTGGAAGCGGCATGATGCTGGCGTTCAAGGAAACGATCGCATCGGTCCTGCCCGGCTGGGTGTTCAACGTTGCGACGCTCGTGCACGGGGAAGAAGCGATTCTCGCCGCGGTGTTCCTGTTCACCGTGCACTTCTTCAACAACCATTTCCGGCCGGACAAGTTCCCGCTGGACATCGTGATGTTCACCGGGGCGATTCCGCTGGAGGAGTTTAAGCGCGAGCACACCCTCGAGTACAAACGCCTGGTCCAGACCGGGCAACTCGAGAAGTATCTGGTCGACGCCCCGTCCCAGCCCATGACGCTGGGCTCCACGCTCCTCGGGTTCACGCTGATCGGCGTGGGGCTGACGCTGCTCGTGCTGGTGTTCGTTGGTTTTGCGGGCGTTCTCAACGGGAGTTAGCGGAGATTCACCGGTCTCCCGGCGCGAGCGGTCCCGCGATCACGGCGGCGGTTGCGTGCCATGCTGCGGCTCATGTTTCTTGATTCTTCTAGTCGCTCTAAAGCAACAGGCCGCTACCGCACTTCCGAATCGATCACCACGCTCACGCCATTCGCGCCCACCTGAATGGGCGCGCTGAGGCCCTGCAGGTCGCCTGGCTGCGGCACGGCGTTGGCGCTCTTCGAGACGCGCGCGCCGATCACCACTTGCGGAAAGCTTGAGAGCTTCATCGCCGGCGTCATGGCCATCGAGTCGTCGAGCGTGAACTCGAGGGGCAGATCGCGCGCCTGGCGGCGCAGGATGGCAAGCGGCATGCGCGGGCCCTGCGCGGCGCGCGCGAAGACAAAGACGGTATCGGTTGGCGCGATCTTGCCGGCGAGCTCGGGTGCAAGCTTCACGACGCCGCTCACTCGGCCGCCCGCATCAGCCGGCGCGGGCGCTAGTGCGGGCGCCGGTGCGGCGGGCGAGGCTGCCGCGAGCGCACCGCCGGCGAGGGAGCGCGCCTCGGCGATGTTCGAGCGCACGACCTGTGCAGCCTCCGAATCCGGTGGAAGCACGGTCAGCATGCGTTCCCAGTACTGGACTGCGTTGGCGTAATCCCTGCGATTGAACGCTGCCGTGGCGGCCAGCGCGAGTGCCTTGGTGTTGGCCGGGTCGATTGCCAGAGCGCGCGCGATCAGCTTCTCCGGCTCGCCCTCGAGGTTGCGCCCCTGCGCCATGCCGAGCGCGTCCGCATAGTCCGCGAGCAGCTGAGCGTCGTTGGGGGTACGCGCCGCTGCGTTGGCATAGGCCTCCACCGATTCCTTGAAGCGCCCCAGCACGGCGTAGGAGCGCGCGAGAATTCTCCAACCCTGGGGATCGTCGGGGTTTGCCCGCAGGCGCGCAGCGAGCTGCTCGATCATCGCCTCCACCTGCTGCTGGGTGACGCCGTGCGGTTCACCGGCGCCCGCAACGCGCTCTGGCACAAGGCTGTCAGGATTGCCGACCGCGAAATAAAGTCCGATTGCCACAAGCGGCACGGCTGCTCCCACGATCACTGCGGTGAGACGGCCGGGGCGCGGGGCGCTCGCCGGCGCCACCTCGGCGTCCCTCGTGTCCTCGAGCAGCTGGCGCTCGATTTCGCGACGCGCCTCGTCGTAGCGATCCTGGCTCAACGTGCCGGCCGCAAGATCGTTCTCGAGCTCGCGCAACTGGTCGCGATAGACATTGACGTTGACTGCGCCTCGCGACACCTGCGACCCCCCGCGGCCGCGGCGCAGCAGCGGCGGCAGCACGAACGCGAGTGCGCCCGCAATGAACAGCGCGGCGAGCAGACCGAACCAGATCATCGCGGCCGGCCTGCGCCGCCCTTGAGCAGTGTCTCGGCACGTTTGCGCTCGGCGTCGCTCAACGCGGCGGGCGCTTCGGCGCGGCGGCGATTCAGGCGCCGCACGAGCATGCCGATGCCGAGCACGGCGAGCAGCAACGGACCGAACCACAGGAGCAGCGTGGTCGCCTTCAACGGCGGGCGGTAGCGCACGAAGTCGCCGTAGCGCGCGACCATGAAGTCGATGACGTCCTGCTCGCTCTTGCCGTTTTTCAGCTGCTCGCGGATCTGGTTCCTCAGGTCGACGGCGAGGTCGGCGTTGGAGCCGGCAAGCGTTTGGTTCTGGCACACGAGGCAGCGCAGCTCCTCGGCCAGGCTCATGACGCGCTTCTCCAGCTGCGGATCGGCAGCGACCGGTGCGGCCTCGCGCGCGGCCGCGGGGAGCGCCACCACGAGCAGCAGCGCGGCGGTGAGGAAACCAGATATGCAATTGCGCGTACGCGGCATCGAAGCTCTCTAAGAAACCTAAATGGACAGGATTAAGGAATCTCTGCACGCTATCTTGTGCAGAGATTCCTTAATCCTGTTAATCATGTAAATCCTGTTAATCCTGTCTAATACGTCTTTGAGCGCTTTTCAACCAAATGCTTTACTTCTCGCGGTTGAGCTCGGCGATGAGCGGCAGGACCTTGTCCTTGACGATCGCGGGCGTCACCACGCCGATGCGCTTGTAGCGGATCACGCCGCGCTTGTCGATGACGTAGGTCTCCGGCACGCCGTAGACGCCGTAGTCGATGCCGATGCGGCCATTGATATCGTAGGCGGAGAGCTGATACGGATCGCCGTAGCGCGCAAGCCAGGCAATGCCGTCCGCGCGCTTGTCCTTGTAATTGAGCCCGACGAGCGGCACCGCCCCCGACTTGGCAAGCTCGACCAGCACCGGGTGCTCCTCGCGGCAGGCGACGCACCACGACGCCCATACGTTGAGCATCCACACCTTGCCCAGCATGTCCTTCTGCGAGAACGTTTTCTCGGGCGCGTGCAACTGCGGCAGCTCGAAGTGCGGCGCCGGCTTGTTGATGAGCGGCGACGGCACCTCCCGCGGATCGAGCTGCAAGCCGACAGCAAGCAATATCGCGAGCGCGAGGAATACGCCCAGCGGCAGCGCGAAGCGCATCATCGGAAGCTTTTGCTGCGACACCGTCTCGGACATCGGCTCAACTTGCAGGCGATGCTTCTGCGGCTTGCGCGGTTGCGGGCTCGCGCGAAGCGCTCGCAATACGAGTACCCACCCGGTAACGCCGGTCGCTCGCCGCGAGGAGCCCGCCCAGCGCCATGATCACGCAGCCGATCCAGATCCAGTTCACGAACGGCTTGTACCAGATGCGCACGATCCACGTGCCGGGGGAAACCTCGTCGCCCATCGCGACGTAGAGGTCGCGTGTGAGACCGCGGTTGATCGCGGCCTCGGTCATCGGGTTGTTCTGCACGGTGTAGATGCGCTTCTCCGGATGAAGCATCGCAACGCGCTTGCCATCTCGGCTCACCTCGATCGTGCCGCGCGCCGCAACATAATTCGGCCCCCTGACCTGCCTCGCGCCGACGAAGCGGAATTCGTGGTCGGCAAGCCTCGTCACCTCGCCCGGCGCCATCTTCACGTCCGTCTCGCTCTGGTAACCGCTGACGAGCGTCACGCCGACGGCGAACACCGCGACGCCAATGTGCGCGGTCAACATGCCGTAATAACTGCGCGACGAGCTCTGCAGCCGCCCGAGGAAGGTCGGGGCACCGGCGCCCGGCTTGAGCCGCTGCCATAGATGGTACGCGCTGGTGGCAACGATCCAGGTCGCGAGCAGGAGCCCCAGGCTCACCATCCACGACCAGCGCCCCAGGGCGAAGGGCAGGAGCACGGCAACCACGACGCTCACGCCCGCCGCCCAGCGCAGGCGCGTGGCGAGGTCGGGCAGGCTCGCGCTCTTCCAGCGCGCGATGGGCCCGAGGCCGAGCAGAAACATCGCCGGCGCCATCAGGGGCACGAAGACGGACTCGAAGTACGGCGGCCCCACCGAGATCTTGCCCAGCCCCAGCGCGTCGAGCGCGAGCGGGTAGAGCGTGCCGAGCATGACCGAGCCTGCGGCCACTACCAGCAGCACATTGTTGGTGAGCAGCGCCGCTTCGCGCGAGACGAGGTCGAACGTGCCGCCGAGGCCCACGCGCGGCGCGCGCCAGGCGAACAGGGTGAGTGAGGTCCCGATCACGATGACGAGAAAAATCAAGATGAAAATGCCGCGCTCGGGATCGGTGGCGAAGGCGTGCACTGACGTGAGCACGCCGGAGCGCACGAGGAAGGTGCCGAGCAGGGAGAGCGAGAACGCCAGGATCGCGAGCAGCACGGTCCAGCTTTTGAAAGAGCCGCGCTTCTCGGTCCCTGCGAGCGAGTGAATAAGTGCGGTGCCGATGAGCCACGGCATGAAGGAGGCGTTCTCGACCGGGTCCCAGAACCACCAGCCGCCCCAGCCGAGCTCGTAGTACGCCCAGAAGCTGCCGAGCGCGATGCCGAGCGTGAGGAACAACCACGCCACCGTGGTCCACGGGCGCGACCAGCGCGCCCACGCCGCG
>JAOTVX010000065.1 GCA_029863175.1 Betaproteobacteria bacterium
GACACCACAAAAGGGCCTGACGCGATAGGACCCGGGCGCTTGAGTTATGGAAAATCCATGCTCATCCCCAACCAAGTGAAGTGTCCGCTTCTGGCCTATTGTGTTGAAAAACTCGAAAATGCCTTGGCCCTCAGTTCTGGCGAGGGTGCACTGCGATCAGCAAATCGCTCGAGTAATCGCTCGAGGGTTGGCGAGAATGCTCGTAGTCGCGTGGACGAGCAAACGAGGTCACTTCCTACGTCCGAGAAATAGCGACGCCGCTGAGGACCTGAAAACTTTCGAGCGGCTCCACAAACGGAGTTTTTCAACAGAATAGGCCGAAAGCGGACATCGCTTGTCAGATCAAATTTAGCCTATTACAGATCAAGCAGCTTTGGTGCGTACACGGGCGCAGACGGCGTCCTCCATATCCCCCTTGCTGTCGCCTTCGGGTTTCTGGGGTTTGACTTTATTATTTATTGGTTTCTTGGCGCACTCCGCGGCGAGGCTTTGTAGCTGCTCCGGCACCCATCACCCATCACTCATCACCCGTCACTGAATTTGGGCGTCCTCCGCGGTGAGGCTTTTTCACCGCGAAGCTTCGCGCAGCGCCCCCAGCACCTTCTGACCCGGGTGACCGTCCACCGGCAGGCCGGCAGATTCCTGGAAGGCCTCGATCGCCGCGCGAGTCCGTGAACCGATGATGCCGTCCGCCTCGCCGATGTCGTAGCCATTCTTGATCAGCAGCTTTTGAAGCTCGCGGCGCTCGGCCCGCGCGAGGCCCAGGTCGTCCGTCGGCCACGGCGTCTTGAACGGGCCGGCACCGCGGAGTCGGTCCGACAGATGCGCGATCGAGAGCGCATAGGATTCCGACGGGTTGTAGGAATGAATCGCATCGAAGTTGCCGAACACCATGAACGCAGGACCGTCCTCGCCAGCGGGGAGGAGGAGCGCCGCGCGGCCATTGCCCACAACCGCGGCGCCGTCGATCTGCCGGATCCCGAGTCGGCTCCATTCCTCGAGTTCCCGCCGCGCGCGGCGCCCTGCCGGACCGTTGTAGTTTTGCGGCAGGCGTACCTCGTAGCCCCAAGGCTCGCTGCTCAGCCAGCCTGCATCCTGAAGGTAGTTCGCCGCAGATCCGAGCGCATCCGGCACTGAGCTGACGATATTGCGGTGGCCGTCTCCGTCGACGTCGACCGCGAGACGCTGGAACGTGGAAGGCATGAACTGCGTCTGCCCGAACGCCCCGGCCCAGGAGCCCGCCAGCGCCTCGGGCGGCATATCGCCGTCTTGCAGGATGCGCAGGGCTGCCATGAGCTCGCCGCGAAAGAACGGCTGCCGGCGGCCGAAGCACGAGGTCGTCGCAAGCGAGCGCATCAGCGGCCGCCTGCCCAAGATCCGGCCGTAATCCGTCTCGACGCCCCACAGCGCGACGACGACATGTCGGTCGACGCCGAACTGGCGCTCGACTTCGGATAAAACTTCAGCCCACTCGTTGAGCTTCGCCTGACCGTCGGCGATGCGTTGCTCGTCCACGAAGCTCGCGACGTAATCCCAGACGGGAACCGTGAACTCCGGTTGGTAGTCCATCGCTTTAAGCACGCTCTCGTCGGGCTCGACGCCGTCCATGACCACGTCGAACATCTGCGGGCTGATGCCTTGGGCTGCCGCCTCGCCGCGGAGCTTGCCGAGGCAGGCCTTGAACTCGCTCGCCGGCGCCGCCGGCGCGATTAACAGCAGCACCCAAAGGCAGAAGGCCATAACACCCGTGACCGGTGACGGGTGATGAGTGACGGGTTCGTTCCGCCAGTACTTCCAAATTGGCATCCAACTACTCCTTTCACGTTGTCTCCGGCCCCTTCGGTTTCGAATCCACGCATTATTGCCTTCGATCTTTTTTAGCAGTGAAGTTTTTCTGTTGCGCATCATCCATTGCCCATCACTCGTCACTCGTCACCCATCACCAGTTTCCAACGCTCGAGACCGCGAGCTCAGCCCTTTTGTCCCGACCGCTCATACCGTTGCGACAGGAGTGACCGGAGAGCCCGCGGCGCCGGGCAGCCGCAACGGCGGCGCGGTGAGCAGGAAGCGCCTGCGACCGTTCTCCCGCAGCCAGCCGGCGAGTTCCGTGAGGTACCACAGCTCGCCCAGGTGGATGCCGAGCTTGAACAAGCAATGCTCGTGCAGCGGTAGCCCCGGCCCGCGGTGGGGCAACCGCGGATCGGTGCCCAGCGTGGACGAACGCTCGACCGCGAGATTGTCCGCGGCGATCGCCGCGACGCCGGTGTCGGCGATCCATTCCAGCAGTCGCTTATCGTAGCCGTCGAGCACAGCGCACTTCGTCCTGATCGAGTTGTCGAGCTTGCCGTCGGCTTCGCGAATGAGCTGACCCAGGCCGGTATGGAGGCAGAGGATGTCCCCTTTCTCTACGGTCACCGAGTCCGCTTTCAGGACGCGCTCGAGCAACTCCCAGGTAACCTCGACGCGCTCGTCCTTGAAATGATGGCGAAGGTCGATCATGACACCGCGCCCCTGCACGCCGGTCTCGGCCATGGCCGCGACCGAAAGATTGATCGCGCCGAGCTGTCCTTGCGTGCCGCGGCCTTCGCGGTCGACGATCTGGAATCCGTTGTAGAAGACCTTCTCCGCGACGCCGTCGTCGTCCGCGTCGAAAAGCGAGCCCTTGTGCGCGAAGCCGTCCCAGTGCGTCGAGTACTGGGTGTAGAGCATGACGGCCTCGTCGGAGCCGACGTCGGTGTGTCGTGGATCGGCTTTCTCCATCGCCAGGTTGAAATAGAGCAAGTCGTCCCGCATCACCGGATGGAACACGGGCGGCTTGCGGAAAGCGTTGAGGACGCTGCCTCCCGGCCGGTCGAGGGGGTGGCTCAGGCAGAACGCACGGCCGGTGTTTACCTCCTTGAGCGCCTGCAACCGGCCTTCATCGGTTAACAGGTTCATCCGGCCGCGCTGGTCGTCGTTGCCAAACTCTCCCCAGCTCGAGCCTTCCGGGCGCTTCTTCCAGCGTTTCGTCATGATCTTCAATCCTGCCAAGAATTGCGATTGTACCGGCCAATCATATCCGCCACACATACTGGTGATGACAAATGGTGATGATTAGTGGTGATGAAAAATGGTGATGTACAATCGTCTTGCTGTGATCGGTTCTCGTACCAGCTTGCATCACCAGGTACCATCACCAGTATGCATCACCAGTATGCATCACCAGTAGTCATCACTTTTTGGTCCGAAGAGAGAATACACGATGGTCATTACACCACTATATGCCGGATTGCTTGCCCTCTGGTTCTTCGTCCTGGGAGCGCGCGTCATTGACCAGCGCCGCCGCGGCAAGGTAAGTCTCGGCGACGGCGGCAATCCGCAGCTGCAGCGGGCGATCCGAGGACATGCCAACTTTTCGGAATACGTGCCGCTTGCGCTGCTGCTCCTCGCAATCCTCGAACTGTCCCGTTTCCCGCTCTACGTGCTGCACGGCCTCGGCGCGACGCTGCTTGCCGCCCGGCTGCTGCATGGCTACGCGCTTTCCTTCACGGGGCACTTTCGGTTCGGCCGCGTGGCCGGTGCAGCGCTCACCTTTCTTGTGCTCATCGTCGCCGGGGTGTTGTGCCTCTACCAGGCCTATCTGAGCATCCGATAGGCGATGGACGATGGGTAATGGGCCTGGACCCAGTGATCGGAACTGGTGATGCGAGGTGGTGATGATTACTGGTGATGAGCGGCGTGCAGTACATCACCACTTTTCATCAATATCATCCATCACAATCATTCCTCACCAACATCTTCCTGGGCGGCCTTGGCGTCGTGGCGGTTCATCAAATTCCGTGAATCGTGAATAGTGACTCGTGAATCGTGAATCGAAGTTTTCTTGGCGTGCTTGGCGTCTTGGCGGTTCAATTCCGATCTGGTTTCCCTCCGCGTCTCCGTGGTTCAATTCTTGTTTTCCGTTGTGTCCTTCGTGTCCTCTGTGTCCATGCTGTAAAGCTCTTGTCTTCCTCGGCGTTCTCGGCGGCTGTGTTCCTGTTTTACTCTCGACTTCCGAGTCCCACCTTCTGACTTCATCCCTCAGGTAGCGCCGCCCCGTCACCCATTCCGGGGTAACATGAGTCATGGCTCAACCGATAACGATTTCCCTCGTTCTTGGTGCCGGCGGCGCCCGCGGTCTGGCGCACATCGGCGTGATTCAATGGCTGACCGATAACGGCTACGTCATACGCTCGATTGCGGGCTCCTCCATGGGCGCGCTCGTGGGCGGAATCTATGCCACCGGCAAGCTCGAAGTTTATGCCGAGTGGGTGTCGGCGCTCGAGCGCATGGACGTCGTGCGGCTGCTCGACCCATCCTTTGGCCGCGCCGGCTTGTTCAAGGGTGAGCGCATCATCAGCGTGCTGCGCGAGTTAATCGGCGAGTGCCTAATTGAAGATTTGCCGATCTCATTCACCGCGGTCGCGACCGATCTCGGCTCCGGCAAGGAAGTCTGGCTGCGCCAAGGGAAGCTGTTCGATGCCATCCGCGCCTCGATTTCGCTCCCCTTGATCTTCACGCCCTTCAACGACGGCGGCCGGCAACTGCTCGACGGCGGGCTGGTCAATCCGATCCCGATCGCCCCTACGCTCAATGACACGACTGATCTCACCATCGCTGTGAATCTGAGCGGTCCCGAGGAGGCGAGGCCGCCTCCACCTCCGGCGCCGTCGAGTCCCGGTATCTATGCCTATCGCGAGCGCATCAGGACATTCATCGAGAGCCTCGGCCTCGCGCGCACGCCCGATGCACCCTCGGTCGGCTTGACCGCGATCATACTGGCGTCGATGGAAACGATGCAGAACACGATCGCGCGCCTCAAGCTCGCTGCCTACTCCCCGGACGTGACGGTCGACATCCCGAGCAATGCATGTCTGTTTCACGAGTTTTGGCGCGCGGAAGAGCTGATCGAGCTGGGTTACGATCACACAGCGCGCGCTTTTGGGAAAACGGGTCGGAACTCCGGGAACCAGTGACCGGCAAAGCGGAAGGCGGAAGGATAACTAACCGTTTTCCCGTATGCCATCCTTAGCGTTACCTCCACGCCTTTGGGGTCTGGCTTTTTGATTATTTTTCCTTCGCGTCCTTGCGGGCTTCGCGGTGAGGCTTTTCTCTTCCTTGGCGCCCATCCTCACCCCCGCCCCTCTCCCAAGCTGAGAGGGGAGGCTTGAGCCTTCCCTTCTCCATTCGGGAGAAGGGAAGGGATGAGGGGATGGCGGCCTTGGCGGTAAGGCTTTTTAGGTGTTCTAGGACCCATCACCCATCATTCATCACCCATCACTCATCACCCATCACTCATCACCCATCACTCAACACCCATCGCGGAAATTGGGCGCCCCTTGCGGTGAAGCTTTTTCGTCAGCCTGCTACTATGCTGCCCGCGGTTCACTTTCTCGCGCGTCCACATCATGATCGAAGTCAGCGAACGGATCGAGGTGCCCGCACCCACGAGCACGGTGTGGGCGTTGTTGTCCGATCCGCGCGCCGTCGTCGACTGTGTGCCGGGGGCGGCATTGGGGGACCAGCACGAGGACGGGTCGTTTGATGCGACGTTGACGGTCAAATTCGGGCCGGCGAAGGTCACCTTTCGCGCGCAGGTTGCATTGGAGCTGGATGAAGCGGCGATGGCCGGGCGCGTGACCTCCAAGGGCAAGGACAAGCAAGGTGGCACGCGTTTCACCGCGACGATGAGCTTCAAGGTCGTGGAGCAGGCTGAAGCCCCGGGCTCGGCAATCCCGATCGACGCCGAGGTCGACATAGGCGGCCGCCTTGCTTCGCTGGTGGAAGGCGGCGCAGGGCTGGTGGTGAAGCGGATGACGTCGGAATTCTCGGAGCGGCTCGCCGCCCGCTGCCGGCCTGCTTAGAAGGTGATGATAAATGGTGATGAATAATGGTGATGAAAGATGGTGATCTGCGAGTGGTTTCCCATCACTAGTACTCATCACCATTTCTCATCACCAGTAATCATCACCAGTAAAGTTTTTGAGGGAGAGGAAGCATGAAGGTATATCAAAGGCTGGCGAGCGCATTCATCGCGGAGGGCACGACGCACCTCTTCGGCATCATGGGCGACGGCAACATGTACTGGATGCACGAGTTGGACAAGCTCGGCGGCGTTCAGATGCTCGAGGTGCGCCATGAAGGCGCGGGGCTCGGGATGGCCGACGGCTGGGCGCGGGTGACGCGCACGCCCGGCATTGCCACCGCGACCTGCGGACCGGGCGTCTCCCAGCTTGCGACCGCATTGCTCACCGCGAGCCGCGCCGAGTCGCCGCTCGTGGCGTTCGTGGGCGAGTTTCCCTCGAACGACGACGAATACAACCAACGGCTTGACCAGGCGCGGTTCGCGGCGGGCTGCGAGACCGCATTCTTCCGGGTGACCTCGCCGGACACCGCGGACGACACGGTGCGCAAGGCCTTCTACACGGCGCGGCTTGAATCGCGTCCCGTCATGCTGAGCGCGCCGATGGATGTTCAGCAGAAGAATTTCGACGACGACGATCCGTACGAGCCGTCGACCGCTCTGCTGCCGAAAGGGGTCCTTCATCCCGATCCGGCAGAGCTGGAAAAAGCCGCCGACATCGTCGCCGCCAGCAAGCATCCCGTGATCATCGTCGGACGCGGGGCGAAGTGGTCGGGTGCGGGCGACGCGATCCGGAAGCTCGGCAATCGAATCGGCGCGCTGATCGCAACCTCGTTGATGGTGAAGGGCTGGCTGGGAGAAGAGGATTACCACGCCGGAATTTCGGGGACCTACGGCACGCGCACGTCCATGCAGCTCTTCGAGGAAGCGGATTGCGTCATCGCCGTCGGCGCCAGCATGAACCGCTACACGACCGAGCACGGTTATCTCTTTCCCAACGCGCGCTTCGTGCATATCGACCGGAAGCCGCACCTGGTCATGAGTGGCGGCCGCGCCGCCGACTGTTATCTCCAGGCCGATGGGCGCACGGGAGCGGAGGCGCTCGAAAGCGCGCTTGCGAAGCGTTCGGTGAAGAATACCGGCTATCGTACGCCCGAGGTCAAAAAGCAGCTCGCGGGCAAGCACATTGATCGGACGGAATTTCCGCTCGACCCGAACACGGTTGATCCGCGCGAGGTCTGCCTCGCGCTGGACGAGATGATCCCTGCGGAGATCAACGTGATCACGGGCAGCGGAGCGACCGCGGGCTTCTCGAACATGCTATTCAACCGTCCGCGCTCGCTGGTGCTTGCCGGCCATTTCTTCGGCTGTATCGGGCAAATGCTGCCCGCGGCGATGGGCGCGGTGGTGGCTCAGGGCAACAAGCCGACCGTTCTCGTCGACGGCGACGCCAGCATCATGATGCACATCGCGGAATTCGAGACGGCAGTGCGCTACGGGATGCCACTATTGGTCGTCTGTATGGATAACGAGGCGCTCGGCTCGGAGTACTACAAGCTCGACGCGCACAAGATGAAGTCGGCGCTCGCCACGATCTCCATGCCGGACTTGGGGGCCGTCGGCAGGGCCTTCGGCGGCCGGGGCGCAATGGTGCGCAGCATGGACGAGCTGCGCGCTGCGGCCGAAGAGTGGCTGGCCAAGCCCGGCCCCATGATGATCGACGCGCGGATCTCGCGCAGCGTCGTGACGCTGCCGTATCGGCGGATACACTACGGCTGCGATGAGTGACCCGGCTAGACCGGGTCACAGGGAGGTACTGGTGACGATTACTGGTGACGGGAACTGGTGATGAGTGCTGGTGATGGAAACCTCTTGTATATCACCACTTTTCATAACTATTTTTCATCTCCATTAATCATTACCAGTTAGCTTGGATCATCACCATCATTCACCAGCATTCTGCGGGGCCGACCGAAGAGACAACGAGTCACCATTACCGGGCATGGTTGTGCTTCAGATTCCCGGGTGTCTTGACGGCCGGGCGCGGGGGAGCCATGCTGCTTGGAGCAATTGGCAGTCCGTATCGTCATCAACAAAGGAGGTCGTTACGATGAAACGCTTGTCTCTTGCGGCGAGCCTGCTTGCGCTCACGTTGGCTGTCTTCGGCTGTGCGCAAATGGAATCTATGGGAGACTGGTTCAGTACGCAGTGGGATTCTATAGGAGGCGGGGTCACGCTGATCGACGGCGACAAAGGCCTGGAAAACTGGAACCGTGTCGGCGAGGCTAATTGGAGTGCTGGGGACGGGGTCATCATGGCGGACAAGAGAACCGGCAAGAACCCCGGCTACCTGGTCTCCAAGAAAACCTACACGGACTTCCAGCTGAAGATCGAGTTCTGGGCCAGCCACGATTCCAACAGCGGTATCTTCATGCGCTGCGCGGATCCCGAAAGGATCACGGACAGGAGTTGCTACGAGGCCAACATCTTCGACACGTTCAGGGATCAGAAGTATGCGACGGGAAGCATCGTCCGTCACGCCCCGGTGGTGGTCCCGATCAAGGCGGGCGGCAAGTGGAACACGTACGAGATCACGGCCCGAGGGCCGAACCTGGTCGTCGTACTAAACGGCACCAAGACTACGGAGCTCAACCACAGCCAGTTTGCCAGTGGGCCGTTCGCGCTGCAGTATGGCCAGGGCATCGTGAAGTTCCGCAAAGTACAGATCAAGGAGCTGTAGCCGGACGCGCGGGGGCGCCGGCCGCAGGTGGTGATGAAACCTGGTTATGAATGATGGTGATAAGTACTGGTGATGAAAAGCAGGGCGTACATCACCATGTCTCATCACTATTTATCATCACCATTTGTCGTCACCACTAGGCGAAGCTGAATGCGTATCGAAGTCATCTGCACCGGCGACGAGGTTCTCACGGGCAAGATCGTCAACACCAACTTCAGCTTCATCACGCAGAAGCTGGAGGACTTCGGACTCTCGGTGAAGTGGGAGACGACGGTCGGCGACGACCGGGAGGATCTATTGCTGGCATTCAGGCTGGCCGGCGAGCGCGCCGACGCGGTCATCGTCAACGGCGGACTCGGGCCCACGGTTGATGACCTGTCCCAGGAGATCGCCGCGAAGGCCGCGGGCGTCGAGCTCGTTCTCTCCGAGGAATGGCTGACAAAGATGCAGGAGTACTTCGCGCGCCGCAGCCGCGTGATGCCGCCCAACAATCGCAAGCAGGCCATGTTGCCCGCCGGCGCCGAGGTCCTCGACAACCCCATTGGCACCGCCTGCGGTTTCGCGGTGGACATCGGCAAGGCGCGGTTCTTCTTCACGCCAGGCGTGCCGCGTGAGCTGCGCCGCATGCTCGAGGAGCAGATTATCCCGCGACTGCTCAAAAAGACCGGCCTGCAGGTGGCGATCTATCTCAAGCGCTTTCACTCCTATGGCATCGGCGAATCCCACGCCGATACGCTGCTCGCGGGCGTGGCAGAGCTCGTGCCCGACGGCAGCGTGAAGCTCGGCTTCCGTGCGCATTATCCCCAGCTCGAGACCAAGCTCACAGTACGTGGTCGCGATATGGACGATATTCGCAAAAAGCTCGCGCCGGTCGAACAGGAAGTGCGCAAGCGCCTGGGCAACTTCATCCTGGCGGAAGACAATCAAACGCTCGAGGGTGTCGTCCTCGAGGCGCTGAAAAGCCGTCAAGCTACACTGACCGTCGTGGAGATGTTCACGAGCGGGCAGATCGCTGGACGGATCGGGCACCTGCCGGGCGCTGAGGCGGTGTTTCGCCAGGGCATCGTAGCGCGCGACCTGGGTGAAGCGTGCGCTGCGGTCGGGCTTGAACGGGGGGCCGTGCTGGGCGGCATCACGCGTGAGACGGCCGAAGCCGTGGCGCGCGCCGCGCAAGGCCACACGGGATCAACGCATGCGCTGGCCGTGCTGATCGACGTCGACGAAGGCGCGGACAAGCTCGAGTTCGGAGGTACCATTTGCCTCGCGATCGCAACCGAGAACAACGTCGCCTCGCGCCGCAGCCGCGTGGTCGGGGGGCGCGACTGGGTGCGCCTCGGCGCGACGGAGATGGGCCTGGACTGCCTGCGGCGCTATCTTCAGGGACTGCCCGTCTACGAGCGAATCGACTTTGAGAAAGTCGAGTGACGTGTGACGAAAAGCCTTACCGCCAAGGGCGCCATCCCCTCATCCCTTCCCCTTCTCCCGAATGGAGAAGGGAAGGCTCAAGCCTCCCCTCTCAGCTTGGGAGAGGGGCGGGGGTGAGGATGGACGCCAAGGAAAAGAAAAGCTTTACCGCGGAGGACGCAAAGGACGCAAAGGACGCAAAGGGAACAATAATCAGATCGAACCCCAAGAACGCGAAAGCAACGCCAAGCGAGGAACTGATTACCGCTTTAGCATTCTGAGCACAAAGGATTCATCACTCATTACTCATCACCCGTCACCCGTCACACGTCAACCATAACCCATTACGCAATAACACCAGCCTGACGTAAGGCCGCAATCTCCGCCGCGCTGTAGCCCACCGAGGCGAGGACTTCATCGGTGTGCTCCCCCACCCGCGCGGGCGGCCGCTCAATGGACGGTCCGCCGTGCGCGAACTTGAACGCCGCGAGCGGCACGGTGATCGGCTTGCCGACGCCGGGGACCGTCTCATGCCGATGCAGGACCGCGCGGTGTTGGAGCTGGGGATCCTGCAACGCCTCGTGCAATTCGCGCACGCGGGTCGCCGGCACGTGTTGCGACTGCAGATAGTTCTCCCACTCGTCCGCCGTTCGCTCCTTGATCTTTTTCGCGATCGTTGCGTGCTTCTCGTCGTAGCGCGCGTTGCGCTCGTCGATGCTGCAGCGCGCCGCTTCCTCCGGCTCGCCGATGGCCGAGTAGAGGCGGCGGTGCTGGCGGCGGTTGGAGGCCGCGAGCTGCAAGAGGCCGTCCTTCGCTTCGTGCATGGACGACTCTGCGTAGCGCATCCGGTTGCCCGCGCGTTTCGCGTGACGCCCCGTGTGCAGGTGGTCCGTGATGTGCGAAGCCTGCAGGATCATCGCGACGTCGAGCATCGCCATGTCGATGTATTGGCCCTTGCCCGTGCGCAGGCACTGGTAGAGGGCCGCTGAGACGGCAAAGGCGCCCATCGTGCCCGTCGCGTAATCGATGACCGGGGCGCCAGCCTTGATCGGCCCGCTGGCCTCGGTGCCGGTCGCGGCGGTGATGCCCGAGGTCGCCTGGATCGCGTGGTCGTAGGCGGTCTGAGTGCCGCGCGGCCCGTCCTGGCCGAATGCCGTCATCGATGCATAGACGAGCTTTGGCTTGAGGCGCGAGAGATCTTCGTAGCCCAGGCCGAGCGACTTGAAAGCACCGGGGCGATAGTTCTCTATCAGCACGTCCGCCCATTCGACGACCAGGCGCTTGAGCGCCTCACGCCCGCCTTCGGTTTTGAGGTCGAGGGCGATCGAGCGCTTATTCGACCCCTGCGTAAGGTAGCTCGTGCCCATGCGCGCCTTGTTAAGCGCCACGTCGCCTCCGGTCTCGCGGCTCTGGTCGGGCTCGTTCGGGTCCTCGACCTTGATGACGTCGGCGCCGAGCACCGCGAGCTGGTAGGCCGTGAACGGGCCGGCGAGGACGTGGGTGCAATCGAGAATCTTCACTCCTTCGAATGGGCGCATGTTGTTCTCCGTGAATCGTGAAACGTGAAACGTGAATCGTAAAACCAGAGATATTTAACTGCAGATAAACGCCGATAAACACAGATTCGCAAATATACAAAAAACACAGAACACGGAACGCAGAACCCTGAACCGCTCTTTTTAGCTGCCGATGGACGCCGATACACGCCGATCAATGATCGTGAATAGAATTCTTGGCGAGCTTGGCGTCCTGGCGGTTCAGTCTTGCTTTTGTCTCTCTCGGCGCCTCCGCGGTTCATTGTTCTTCGCCTGTCGGCACTTCATTACCTCGCATTGGCGAGAGCATCGACCCGCCAAAGATGCGCACGCCAGCGCATGGCGATGAGCCAGGTGAACGTGAGGCCAATCACGCAGTACAGCGTTGCGGTAACCGGATAACTGAAGTTGGCAATTAGCGGGCCAGCGATCAACAGCCCGGGCAGATTACCGTAGATCGCCAGCATTCGTATGCCCATGATACGGCCGCGGAACTTCGCATCCGAGGTGCGCAACAGGATCGCCGCCATCGGAACCTGGCTCACGCTTTGCCCGCAGCCAACGAGAAAAAGGATAGGGATGCCGCTTACGGGATGCTGTGTGTGTGCGAACAACAGGAGCGCCACGTACCAGCCCACGCAGGCGATGAGCATCAGGCGCGCGGGCCGGATGATGTGGCCGATCCTGCTCACGGTAATCGAGGCCATCAGGGCGCCGAAGGCTGCGCCCGCGACCATGTAGCCCAGCGTGGTCTGATCGGCTTGATAGACTTGCTTCGCCACGACCGGCATTAAGCCATGCATCAGCGGAAATGCCGTCAGGTTGAGCAGGAAGGCGAGACACATCACCGCGAGCAGATGGGGCGTCGACCAAACGTAGGCAAGCCCGTCCTTAAGATCACGCCATGGCGAGGCGCGCGCGGGCCCCTTCGTGGGCGCGGCGCGCGAGCCGCCGGCCTTCGTGAGCAGCATGGCGCCCGCATAGAGCATCGCGACTACCGTGTAGGCTGGTCCCATGCCGAGCGTGGCAACCAGGCCTGCACCCGAAAGGGCGCCCGCGATTCGGGCGGAGTCCTGGGTGGTGCGCTGGATACCCATTGCCGAGATCAACTCGATCGGCGGCATGGTTTCGCCGACCAGCGCGGCGCGCATCCCAATGTCAGAAGGACGCACCAGCCCCATCATCGCCGTGATGACCAGCACGTGCACCGGCGTGAGGACGTCCGTGTAGGCGAGGATCATCAGGGTTGTTGCCAGCGTCGCGTACACGCCCCGCATGGCGCAGAGCAGGTTGCGGTGCCCGATCCGGTCCGCCATCACGCCGAACATCGGCGCGAGCAAGGTGCCGATGTACAGCAGCGACGCGAACACGGTGAGCAAAAGCACCGACCTGGTCTCGACCAGCACGTACCAGCCCAGGATCAGGTTCTCCATCTCGAAGGCCCACGAGGTCGCCATATCGGCAGGCCACTGGAACCGGAAGCTGCGGACGCGGAAAGGTGCGAGCGTCGAGGCTCGCGGGATCGCACTCAAGAGGCCTCGGTGCTC
>JAOTVX010000083.1 GCA_029863175.1 Betaproteobacteria bacterium
AACCTTGCCTGTCGCCGGGTCAACGTGCCGCTGCAGGCACTGGGCGCAGATCTCCTTCATCATGCATTGCATCGGCGAATTGATCGAGCCGATGGCGAAGTGATGGAGCTTGAGGAAGGAGTTCAGGCCGTCATGCCGGGCGCGCGCGACCGCCGCCATCATTCGGTCGGAACCGATGGCGATGATTCGGTCGGCGTCTTCAAACCGGATGAGCTGCTCGCCCAGTTCGCCGCTCGCATACGCGTGCATGCCCTGCACAATGTTGCCAACGAAGGTCCGGTCCTGGGGGCGGTCCGGCGTAAAACCCGGCTCCTCATCGCAGCACCAGACAACGACATCGGCCGCCGCTTCGATCTCGGTCAACTTGTAACGATCTGCCATGTGCTTGTAGCCGGCGAAGTACAGCACCCGGTTTCCCGCCCGGCGCATGGCCTGACCGATGGACAACAGGACGGCGTTTCCCAACCCGCCGCCGACGAGCGCCACTGTCTCGCCTGATGGGATTTCGGTCGGGGAGCCGGTCGGGCCCATCAACACAACCGGCTCGCCCGGCTTGAGCAGCGCGCACAGATCAGACGAGCCGCCCATCTCCAGGACGATCGTTGAGATCAGGCCGCGTTCCGGGTCGACCCAGGCGCCGGTCAGAGCCAGCCCCTCCATTGCCAGGCGCGTGTCCTCCACGCGCGCGGCGTGGGTCTCGTAATTCTGCAACCGATAGAACTGTCCCGGCCGGAAACGCCGCGCGGCCAGAGGCGCGCGCACCACGATTTCCACGATGAGCGGGGTCAGTCGCACCACTTCATGCACGATGGCGCGCAACTGATCATTGAGCCGTGCGAAAAACTCCCGATCGCTGTCCCTTGAAGCCGGACTGATCTGGTCCAGCACGCGGCTGACCGAGGGGTATCCCTGCTTGGCGCTTCCGATGGCCTTTACGACGTTGCCGAAATACGACGGGTGCACGTCGCCGAAATAACTCATGAAACGCCCGTCGGGACGCCGCGCCAGCAGAACCCGGACCTGGCTGGGCTTCGAGATTGCCTTCTCGGCTGTCACCGGTTCGCCCTTCTCGTCGCAGGTCTGGAAGTAACCCCCGTCAAGCCTGAAATTCGCCGGATCCTCCCGAGCGAGCACAGTGTTGGGTTGCGTGCCGGCAGCGATCAGGACGGTCCGTGCCGGGAGCTCGTGTTGCTTCCGCTCGACCCATCTGCTGTCGGGCGCGAGTTCTTTCACCGACACACGCAACGCGCGCGCCCGGCCGCGCTCGTCTACCTCGATGGCTAGCGGCGTCAATCCTTCCGCGAATGCGATACCCTCCTCGAGCGCCTTGTGCACTTCCTCGTGGTTGAGGGTGTATGAGGGACTGTCGATGAGCCGCTTGCGATACGCGATCGTGACGCCGCCCCAGGACCGCAACAGCTCGAGTATTCGAGCCACCCGCCCCTCGGCCTCGGCCCGCCGCCGTTCCTCGCGGAGGGCGCGCGCGTGCGCGAGGAACTCGTCCGCGATTTGGCTTTCCTCGTCCGTCCAGGCGATGCGGGCGGCCGCTTCGCCATGCTCCCGGGCCAGCCGCTCGTAGCGCTGCAGGAACTTTTCCACCTGCAGCGGGTAGTAGGCGAGCGCTTCGGTCGCGGTGTCAATGGCGGTCAGACCACCCCCTACCACGACGATCGGCAGTCTCACCTGCATGTTGGCCACGGAGTCGGTCTTGGCGGCGCCGGTCAGCTGCAGCGCCATGAGGAAATCCGATGCGGTGCGGACACCGCACGCAAGGCCGTTGGGCAGATCGAGCACCGTCGGGCGTCCGGCACCGATGGCGAGCGCCACGTGGTCGAAACCGAGCGCAAATGCATCCTCGGCCGTAATCGTTCCCCCGAAGCGCACCCCGCCGAACAGCGCGAACTCTTCCCGCCGTTCGAGCAGCAGCCGCAATACCTTGAGGAAGTTCTTGTCCCAGCGCACGGTGATCCCGTATTCGGCTACGCCGCCAAACCCTGCCATCACACGCTCGTCGAGCTCTTCGTAGAGCTCGGCCACATGGCGAATGGGCCGGAACGCAACCCGTGCGCCGATCACATCGACCCCGGAGATTTCGGGCGGCAGCGGCTCGATTTTCAGCCCGTCGATGCCGACCACGGTATGGCCGTCGTTCATCAAGTAATGCGCCAGCGCGCACCCCGCGGGCCCCATGCCCGCCACCAGTACGCGCTTTCCGCTCGCTGGCGCTGGGTACGGCAGACGAAGGTTGAGCGGATTCCAGCGCGTCAGCAACGAGTAGATCTCGAAGCCCCACGCCAGCTCGAGCACGTCCTTGAGCGTGCGCGTCTCGGCCTGCGGGATGTCGACCGGTTCCTGCTTCTGATAGATGCACGACTTCATGCAGTCGTTGCAGATGCGATGGCCGGTCGCGGCCACCATCGGGTTGTCAACCGCAATGATGGCAAGGGCGGCGATTGGCATGCCCTCCGCCTTGGCCTGGTGAAACTCGGAGATCTTTTCCTCGAGTGGGCAGCCGGCAAGAGTCACGCCGAAGGGACTTTTCTTGAAGCTCGCGGCTCCACTGCCTGAAGCGTTCTTCTCCTTGAGGCCCTTGGAACACGAGTCCTTGCCCTGTTCGTGGCACCAGATGCAATAGTTCGCCTCGTCCAGTGCCCGGGTGAGGTCCGCGCCCGGGTCGGTCAGCTTGAAGCCCCGGCGCCGGCGCAAGTGCACGGCGTCGAGGCGATGTATCTTGTAGCCTTGCGCCTCGTCAGTTGCAACCGGAACCAGCCGCTGGTAGTCCAGCTTCCCGGGTGCCTTGAACAAAATCCCGTTAAAATGCCGTTTACGCCCCGCCGCGGAATGGGCCGCCCAGGCCGCATAACGCAGCGCTGTATCGAGTTCGCTTGCGTGCGTTTGCTCGTTTTTCTGCCATGCGCTC
>JAOTVX010000030.1 GCA_029863175.1 Betaproteobacteria bacterium
ATGATCCAGACCGGCTTCATAACTTCAGTGAATGGTGAATGGTAAATGGTGAATGGGAAAAACGCTCATCTCCGGTCTCCTTAGAACCTTCTATTCCCTATTCCCTATTCCCTATTCCCTATTCCCCATTTCCTATTCCCTGTTCCCTGCTTCTTCTACGGGTAGCAAGATGGTGAAAACCGTTTCGCCCGGCGCGCTCTCGAAATAGATCATACCGTGATGCTGCGTGATGAACGTCTGCGCGAGCGTGAGCCCGAGTCCGCTGCCGCCGGCGCGCCCCGATACCAGGGGATGGAAAACGCGCTCGCGCAACTCGTCTGGAATCCCCGGCCCGTTGTCACAGATGTCGACGGCGATGGCATGGCGGTAGCGGCGGCGTGCAAGGGTAATCTGCCGCATGATACGGGTTTTCAGTCTGATTTGACCCTGCCCTTGCAGCGCCTGCGCAGCGTTGCGGGCAACGTTGAAAACCGCCTGGATGAGCTGCTCCTTGTCGCCGTTCACCGGCGGCAAGCTCACGTCATAGTCGCGCTCGACGGCGATGCCGGCGCGATACTCGGCGAGAATCACGCTTCTCACCCGATCGAGCACCTCGTGAACGTTGAGGGGGGCGGGCTGTGGCAGCCGGTGCGGCGTGAGCAGCCGGTCCAGCAGCAACTGCAGCCGATCGGCTTCCTTCATGATCACTTGCGTGTACTCGCACAGGTCGGGACGATCGAGCTCGCGATCGAGGAGCTGCGCCGCGCCGCGGATGCCCCCGAGGGGGTTCCTGATCTCGTGCGCGAGGTTGCGGATCAGCTCGCGGTTGGCCTGGCTCTGGTCGAGTATTCGCTCCTCGCGGGCGATTCTCAGCCGGCCCTCGACGTGCCGGAACTCGAGCAGCAGCAGGTCGTCCAGCGCCTGGCCTGCGGGCATATCGACCGGTGTAACCGTGCATGAGAGATGGGAGCGCGTGTGCCCGTTCACGCCCAGCTCGAGCTCGTGCTCCGTGTAGCTGCAGTTGTTCGTGCGCGCGTAGCCCATCGCCGGCTGCAGGACCGAGATGTCGTGGACCAGTTTCTCTAGCGACTGACCCGACACGTTCTTACTGCTCATCTCGAACAGGTTCTCGGCTGCTGGATTGAGGTAGCGCACGGTGAGTTCGGCGTCGACCAGAACGACCGCTGTTGGCAGCAAATCGAGACCGGAGAGCGCCGGGGTTTTCATGTCACGAACACCAGACACAGAGCTCAGCAAGAACCGCGCCAACGGTTGAGAAGAAAGAAAGAAGCGGAATGCTTACGGCGCGCATGGGCCTGCTTGCCCCGGAATCCGGGTCCTACCGGTCCGTGGCCATCTCGCGCCGGAGGTTGGTAACGTTGTCCTCGTGCAGCTTGACCTTCTTCTTGTAGGGCTCGAGGCGGTCGAGCACGCGCTGATAGTTACGCTCGCTGCCAAGCCGCACCGATTCCTGCGCCTCCAGTTCCTTTCGAGCCTTGCCGAGCAGCTTTTCCTCGTTCGCGAGTTCCTGCTCGAGGATTCTGCGGCGATCCGCGTCGCGATCGCGCTGAGTGTCGGCGTCGACCTTTGGAAAATCAGCCGGCGCTGGCGTCGTCGTTTTTGATCCGGGCGCCGGTCGTTTTACCGCCGGAATCGTCGTGAGCGGCGGCATGTTGAGCCGCCTGCAGCCCTTCGCTTCCGACGCGATATTCGTGAATCGTTTGTTGCCATTCGCATCGGTGCACTCCCAGATCTCCGCCGCAGCCATGGGGGCAAAAAGACCCAGTACGAGTGCCGGGATAGACCATCGATAAAGTGAACGGGATCTCATTCAGTCCGGATAACGTTAAAGATCTGCCCGCATTTGCCGGCAAACACCGGAAATAGGGTTCTAAGTCTATGTCAACAAATCGTATTTTGCAACGCACCCAAATGGTGCAGGAACTCATTAACCTGCGCTTGATGAGTTCCTCACCGGAAAAGATGGGAAATTTTCTAAGGTGCGACCTGTCCGCTCAAGGCGACGTGGTAACGATCGGAACAGACGCCCTCGCGTTCTGCCCGATGAGTTTCCTGGTGAGGAAATGACCGGACGAATGTGGGGTCATCTCCTAGAGGCTGTAATACATCTGGAATTCGATCGGATGCGTGGCCATGCGGAACGCTGTCACCTCTTCCATCTTGAGCCCGATATAGGCATCCAGCATGTCCTTCGAGAAAACGCCGCCGCGGGTTAGGAACTCGTGGTCCTTCTCGAGCTCATCGAGCGCCTGCTCGAGCGATGCGCAGACCTTCGGCACGCGCGCCGCCTCTTCCGCGGGCAGGTCGTACAGATTCTTGTCGATCGGGTCGCCCGGCTTGATCTTGTTCTGAATGCCGTCCAGACCAGCCATCAGCATGGCCGTGAAAGCCAGGTAGGGATTGCACATCGGGTCCGGGAACCGCACCTCGATGCGGCGCGCCTTCGGGTTCGTCACCAGCGGCACCCGCACGGCCGCGGAACGGTTGCGCGACGAGTAGGCAAGGTTGATCGGCGCTTCAAAGCCCGGCACGAGCCGCTTGTAGGAGTTCGTTCCGGGGTTGGTGAGGGCGTTGAGCGCTTTCGCGTGCTTGAGGATGCCGCCGATATAGTGCAGGGCGAGATCGGACAAGCCCGCATAGCCATTGCCCGAGAACAGGGTCTTGCCATCCTTGGCGAGCGACTGGTGCACGTGCATTCCGGAACCATTGTCACCCACCACGGGTTTTGGCATGAAGGTTGCCGTCTTCCCGTAGGAATGCGCGACGTTATGGACGGCGTACTTGAGGATCATCATCCAGTCGGCGCGCTTCACAAGCGAGTTGTATAGCGTGCCGATCTCGCACTGGCCGGCCGCCGCCACCTCGTGGTGGTGCACCTCGCACACAACGCCCATCTCCTGCATCGCCAGCACCATCGCCGAGCGGATGTCCTGCAGCGAATCGACCGGCGGCACCGGGAAGTAGCCTCCCTTGATCGGCGCGCGGTGCCCCATGTTGCCGCCCTCGAACTCCTCGCCGGACGACCACGGCGCCTCTTCCGACTTGATCTTGTAGAACGCCTGGCCCATGTCGACCCGCCACGTTACCGAGTCGAAGACGAAGAATTCGGGTTCGGGGCCAAAGAACGCGGTATCGGCGATGCCGGTCGACTTGAGGTAGGCCTCCGCGCGCTTGGCGATCGAGCGTGGATCCCGGTCATAGCCCTTGCCATCGGAGGGCTCAATGACATCGCAGGTTAGGAGCAACGTCGGCTCATCGGTAAACGGATCCATCCGCGCCGAGTCCGGGTCCGGCACCAGCGTCATGTCGGAGGCCTCGATGCTCTTCCAGCCCGCGATCGAGGAGCCATCGAAGAAGTGACCGTCAGTGAATTTGTCCTCGCGGAACATCGGGACCGGCACCGACACGTGCTGCTCTTTGCCTCGCGTGTCCACAAAGCGCAGGTCCACGAATTTGACCTCGTTGTCCTTGATGATCTTCATTACGTCGGCGACGGTCGCCATCGAATTCTCCTGAGTTGGGTAGTGGGATGGATACGGCGAAAACGAGATTCCTTGGGACGCAGGATCTGTGCCAAGGATTTTTTTGTCGAAGGCATTGTGCCATAAGGGATTTGTTTCCTACAGGCCCGTTTCTACGCACTGTTATGGTGCTCATTTTCTCTGGTAGGCACCATTATGGTGCGACATTGCACGTAACCACCGTGCGTTAGAATTCGATTTTATTTCCAATAGCCTAGAACTTTATTTGGCCCGTTCAGGCTGGCAGCTTTGACGCATCGAGGAATTGCAAGATGATGATTGACGAAATTCTGGGAAAAGCGCGCGAGCGTGCACAGCAGATGGGCCTGCCATACGCAGGTGCGCTGACGCCTCGCGAGGCGCGCGACATCTGGCAATCAGCGCCCGGCGCGAAACTGATTGATGTGCGCACGCGCGCTGAATGGGATTATGTCGGGCGCATCCCAGGAGCAACGGAAATCGAGTTGCTCACTTATCCCGGGAATCGGCCCAATCCTGCTTTTCTCCAGGAGCTCGAGCAGCAAGTCGGCAAAGAAGTGGTTGTGATGTTCATCTGCCGCAGCGGCGCTCGCTCGCACAACGCCGCGGTGCTCGCGACGCGCGCCGGCTACAGTGCCTGCTACAACGTGCTCGAGGGGTTCGAAGGCGACAAGGATTCGCAGAGCCACCGCAACACCGTGGGCGGTTGGCGCGCGCGCGGGCTGCCCTGGACGCAAGGCTGATTGCTTATTTCCGTGTGCTTCGGTGTGATTCCGTGGCTGTGTTTGTTTTTGAGATAACTTCCTAGTCACTCGGCTATGCGGAGCTCCAATCGACGAGCCCGGTGTACGCGCTCACCAGCACCACGGCTCCGAAGGCGATGCGGTAGTAGGCAAACGCGCTGAAGTCGTGGTGGCTGATGTAGCGCAGCAGCGCGCGTACTGCGAGAAAAGCGCTCACGAACGAAGCGATGAAGCCGATCGCGAACATGCCGAGGTCGTCGGACTGCAGGACGGCGCGATTCTGGTAGACGTCGTAGGCTACCGCCGCGAACATCGTCGGTATCGCGAGAAAAAACGAGAACTCGGTGGCCGCCCGGCGCGACAGGCCGAAGAACAGCCCGCCGATGATCGTGGCACCGGAACGCGAGGTGCCGGGGATCAGCGCGAGGGTCTGCGCGAACCCCACCTTGAGGGCGTCCTGCCAGCGCATGTCGTCCACGCGCTCGACCGTCACGCGGTGGTTGCGCCGCTCGGCCCACAATATCAGGAAGCCGCCGATCACAAACGCCGCGGCGACGGGAAGAGGATAGAACAAATACTCCTTGATGGCGCCATGGAACAAGAGCCCCAGCACGGCCGCAGGCATAAACGCGATCACGAGATTCGCCACGAAACGCTGCTGCATTGGCTGGGTGGCGATGCCCGCTAGCGCCGCCCGCAGGCGCCCGCGATACTCCCAGCACACGGCCAGGATCGCGGCGAGCTGGATCACGACATCGAAAACTTTCGCCTTCTCGCCGTTGAAGCCGATCACCTGCCCTGCGATGATGAGATGCCCCGTGCTCGAGATCGGAAGGAACTCCGTGAGGCCTTCGACGAACCCGAGGAACAACGCCTTGAAGTAGAGAGCGAAATCCATTCAGGGCGTTATTGTACGCGACCACCCCTCAAACCGGTGAATGGTGAATGGTGAACGGCGAATCGCGATTGGCGAATAGTGATTCGTGAAAAGTGAATGGACTGAACCGCAGGTCGTCCGTCATCACCCATCACCCGTCACCCGTCACCGGGTTATTCGTAGCGCAGCGCCTCGATCGGCCGCAGCTGCGATGCTTTGCGCGCCGGGTAAAAACCGAAGAAGATGCCGATGATGCCGGCGAACCCGACGGCCAGTGCGATCGATTCCAACTGCAGCGCAATGCGCCAGCCAGCGAAGTGACCGATTGCATAAGAGCCGGCGACCCCCATGGTGACTCCCAGCACGCCCCCGATCAGCGCCAGCGTAATCGCTTCCACGAGGAACTGGGTAAGGATGTCCTGCGCGCGCGCGCCCACCGCCATCCTGAGGCCGATCTCGCGCGTGCGCTCCGTGACCGACACCAGCATGATGTTCATGATGCCGATGCCGCCGACCAGCAGCGAGACCGATGCCACGGCGGCGAGCAGCAGCGTCATGATGCGGCTGGACTCCTCGCGTGCGCCCAGCACTTCGGACAGGTTGCGCAGGAAAAAGTCGTCGTTCTGCCCCGCCTGCAGCCGGTGCCGCTGTCGTAGCAGCGCGCGAATGTCGTCCTCTGCCTCGGCCATGCTGAAATCCTCGCGCACCTTGACCGAAATGCTGTTAACGGTACGGCGCTTGGAGTGCGCCGCGCCCATGATTCGGTTGCGCGCGGTCGAGATCGGCATGAGGATCACGTCGTCCTGGTCGCGTCCTCCAAAGCTCTGGCCCTTGCGCTCAAGCAAGCCAATAACGGTCAACGGCACCTTGTTGACCCGGATCACCTGCCCAATGGGGTCTGCATCGCCGAACAGGTTCTTCGACACCGTCTCGCCGATGACAGCCACTTTGGCCGACCCCTGGACGTCGGACTGTCCGAATGCCTTGCCTGCCGCGATGTTCCATTCCCGGGCCTCTAGGTATTCGGGCGAAACCCCCCAGAACGCGGTGGACCAGTTGTTATTGCCGCCCGCGACCTGTCCTGCGCCTCGGAGGGCCGGGGACGCGGCCTGCACTGCCGGCACCTCGCGGTCGATCGCATAGGCGTCGTCCTCGGTGATGGTGCGCTGCGAGCCAAAACCCAGCCGCGCTCCGCTCGAGCTGACCGAGCCCGATAAAATGATGATCAGGTTCGACCCCAGAGATCTGATCTGCTCCTCGACCCGGGCCTGGGCCCCGGCACCGACCGCGATCATGGTGATCACCGCGCCAACGCCGATGATGATGCCCAGCATGGTGAGCGAGCTGCGCAGCTTGTTCACGCGCAGCGCCCGCAGCGCGATGCGCATGCTGGCCAGTAGATTCATGTTTCTACCTCCTCCTGCATCCGTGCGGCCATGGCAGCCGCATCGTTGGGCTGCTCCCCGCGGTGGTCCTCGACGACGCGCCCGTCGCGAAAACTGATGATCCGGTCCGCGAAGGCCGCGATCTCGCGCTCATGCGTTACCAGCACGACGGTCATGCCGTCGCGATTGAGCTGTTGCAGCAGCGCCATGACCTCGCAGCTCGTGTGCGTATCGAGCGCACCAGTCGGCTCGTCGGCGAGAATCAGGACCGGATTATTCACGAGTGCGCGCGCGATGGCGACCCGCTGCTGTTGACCGCCGGAGAGCTGCGAGGGGTGATGGTGCATGCGGTCCCCGAGCCCGACCTCTTCCAGCTTGGCCCGCGACCGCTGGTGGCGCTCGGCCGCTGGCACACCGCAGTAGAGCAGTGGCAGCTCGACGTTCTCCAGCGCGGATGTGCGCGGCAGAAGATTGAAGTTCTGGAACACAAACCCGATGCGGCGGTTGCGGATGGTGGCGAGCGCGTCACCGGAAAGATCCGACACGAGCTCGCCGGCCAGCAGATACTCTCCGCTGCTTCGGCTGTCGAGGCACCCCAGCAGATTCATGAACGTGGACTTGCCCGAACCCGACGGCCCCATTACCGCCACGAACTCGCCGGCGCCGATTTCGACCGATACCCCGCGCAGCGCGTGCACCGGATAGCCCTCCAGGTGGTAGTTCTTGGTGAGGCGGCGCGTGATGATTAACGGCTGTTCCATTTTGCTCAACACCGTGACCCGTGACCCGTGACCGCTGACCAGTGAGCCAGAAAAACCTCATCCAATGACCGGTGCCCATTCATGATTTACGTCTCACGATTCACGACGGTTAGAAAAAGCGCGGACTGCTGCCCCCGCGCTTGCCGCGTGCAGTGCCGGCAGCCGCTGCGCCGATGATGAGCTGCATGCCCTCCTTGAGCACGCCGCCGACCAGCTCGGTATAGGTGCCGTCTGTCAGGCCCAGGCGCACGCTGACCGCTTTGGGCTCACCGTCCTCGTCGAGCGACCATACCCGGCCACGGGTGAGGTTTCGGCTCTCGGCCACGATCTCCTCGTAACGCGCGCGCTGCTCGTCATTCAGCATCGCGGCAATCCGGGAGCGCCGCTCGGCGCGCAGCTTCGCAACTTGACGCTGCTGGTCTTCCGGCATTTCCGCCGACACGGCCCGGATCTTCTGCCCCGTCTCGCGGTAGATGGTCTCGAGGGTCAGCCGCTGCGATTCATCGAGCTTGAGGTCCTTGGCGAGACGCTCCCGCGCAGCCTTGCCTGCCTGCCCGCGGCCCGCCGGCGCAGACGCCTTCCCTGCGGCCGCGGACGCGGGTCGCGCTGGGCGGTACCGCAGGGCCGTGTTCGGGATCTTCAGGACATTTTCGCGCCTGTCGATGACGATCCGCACGTTGGCCGTCATCCCCGGAACCAAGGAAAGGTCAGTGTTGGATGTGGCGATTACAGCGATATAAGTCACGACGTTCTGGACCACCTGGGCGGCTTTTCTGACCTGGCTAACCTTGCCCGTGAAGGTGCGGCCGGGGAACGAGTCGACGGTGAAGCTCGCCTCCTGTCCGACACGCAAGCGCCCGATCTCGGCCTCGTCGATCGAGGTCTCGACCTGCATGTCGGTGAGGTTCTGCGCGATCACGAATAGCGTCGGCGCCTGCAGGCTCGCAGCGACGGTCTGGCCGGCATCGACCGCACGCGAAATCACGATGCCGTCGACGGGCGCGCGGATCGCCGTTCGATTGAGATCCACCTTGGCCTGCTCGAGCTGGGCCTCGCGCTGCTTGACCAGCGCCTCAACATTGCGTATCTGGGCTTCGCCAACCGCGACCTGTGCCTGCGCCGTTTTCACCTGCTCACCCGCGGCCTCGTACAGGAACCGTGTCTTGTCGAGCACCGCCCCTGACACAAAGTTCTTCTCGTGCAGCACCTTGTTGCGCCCGTAATCCCGTTCCGCATCAGCCAGTGTGACGCGCGCGCGCGACACCTCGGCCTTAAGGGCCGCGACGTTGGCGCGTTGCGTAAGCACCGTTGCGCGCGCGGACTCAAGGTCGGCCATCGCCTGATTCACGCGCAGCGCGAACGTGTCCGGGTCGATGCGGGCGATGACCTGGCCCTTCTTCACCGGAGAATTGAAATCGACGTAGATTTCCTTGATCTGTCCGGAAACCTGCGAACCCACCTGCACCGACACAACGGGGTTCACTGTTCCCGTTGCCGAGACTGCGGCGAGGATCGGTCCGCGTTCGACTTTGGCTAACCGGTATTCCGGCGCGCTCCCGCGCGCCCCCCACCAGCCGTACAGGCCCGCGCCGATCGCCAGGACGGCGAGCGCGCCGCCAGCAATGACGGCGGTTTTTCGGGAGAGCTTGATCATCCTAAGACCCGTGAACGGTGATCGGTACGCAGTGAACGGACGAAATGTCAGCGCGGCCCGAAATATGCCACGCCGCGATGTTCTCAGCGCTTACCGTTCACGCTGTACTGTTTCTTTAGAGCGGGGGGATTGTAGCCGAGGTGCCCTGCCGCTACCGCGAAGGCAGGGGCTTAGATGTAACAAATCGTTACCCGGGCAGGCGTGACCGGTCAAGGGCGGCGAGGAGAATTCGCCGTTTCAGCGATCGGGGGCAGAGAATTTTTCGTCGGGCTGGGCTTCGCGAACCGCTTCCTTTGCGCGGGTCTCGAGCGCATGAAGCAGCAGTAACCCAGTGAGCATGCCGTGGGTCTGAAAGTCGCGACCGATGGCTTCCGCACGTCGGCTAAGCGCCTCCGGTACCGGCAGCTCGCGGCCTTGGGAGGAGGCAACCAGGGAGGCCTTCAGGTAAGCAAACAGCAACTCGACGTCGGACTCGCTGATCCGGCCGCCGAGCCAGGCTTGGGGCGTCATCATCTGCTCGAGCGTGGCCTCCACGTCGGCAGAAGGGTCCTTGTCCCCGGCGTGGGCGGGCATAGCAACCGCCAGCGCCATAATGCCAGCAACGGTCAGGGTTCGGAAATGCATGTGGACCTCCGATACCGAGTGACTAAGTGACTGAGCAACTAGGTGACCGATACCCGCCTAGCCTCGGACACAAACTGTAACACCTAAGGCAGGCAACCACCTAGTCACCAGGTCACCAGGTCACCGAGTCACCGAGTCACCCAGTCACCAGCGCCTATTGCTTGAGGTAGAGTTCCGAGCCGCGATCCAGGAACTCCTTGGCCTTGTCCTCCAGCCCCTTGTCGAGCGCCTCCTGCTCCGACACGCCCTGTTTCTCAGCGTAATCGCGCACGTCCTGCGTGATCTTCATCGAGCAGAAATGCGGCCCGCACATGGAGCAGAAATGCGCCAGCTTGGCGCCTTCCTGGGGCAGCGTCTCGTCGTGGAACTCGCGCGCCTTGTCCGGATCCAGCCCGAGGTTGAACTGGTCCTCCCAGCGAAACTCGAAGCGTGCCTTTGACAGTGCGTTGTCGCGGACCTGCGCGCCCGGGTGGCCCTTCGCAAGGTCTGCGGCGTGCGCCGCAATCTTATAGGCAATGATGCCGTCCTTCACATCCTCCCGGTTTGGCAGGCCAAGGTGTTCCTTCGGCGTGACATAACAGAGCATGGCGGTGCCAAACCAGCCGATCATCGCGGCGCCGATCGCGCTGGTGATGTGGTCGTAGCCGGGCGCGATATCCGTGGTCAACGGCCCGAGCGTGTAGAACGGTGCCTCGCGGCAGTACTGCAGCTGCAGGTCCATGTTCTCCTTGATGAGCTGCATCGGCACGTGGCCCGGCCCCTCGATCATCACCTGCACATCGTGCTTCCAGGCGATGTCCGTGAGCTCGCCGAGCGTCTTCAGCTCGGCGATCTGCGCCTCGTCATTCGCGTCATAGATCGACCCCGGCCGCAGCCCGTCGCCGAGCGAGAACGCGACGTCGTAGGCCTTCAGAATCTCGCAGATCTCCTCGAAGCGCGTGTAGAGAAAGCTTTCCTTGTGGTGCGCGAGGCACCACTTCGCCATGATGGAGCCGCCGCGCGAGACGATGCCCGTCATGCGTTTTGCGGTGAGCGGGATGTACGGCAGCCGCACACCGGCGTGCACGGTGAAGTAATCGACCCCCTGCTCACACTGTTCGATGAGCGTGTCGCGGTAGATTTCCCAGGTCAGTTCCTCGGCCTTGCCCTCGACCTTCTCCAGCGCCTGGTAGATCGGCACGGTCCCGATTGGGACCGGCGAATTGCGCACGATCCACTCGCGCGTCTCGTGAATGTTCTTGCCCGTGGACAAGTCCATCACGGTGTCCGCGCCCCAGCGCGTCGACCACGTCATCTTTTCGACCTCTTCCTGAATGCCGGAAGACAGCGCCGAATTGCCGATATTCGCGTTGATCTTCACCAGGAAGTTGCGCCCGATGATCATCGGCTCGGTTTCCGGATGGTTGATATTGTTCGGGATGATGGCACGCCCGCGCGCGATCTCGTCGCGCACGAACTCCGGCGCGATCGCTTTGGGCAGCGAAGCGCCGAAAGCTTCGCCCCTGTGCTGCCGGCGCAGCAGCTCGCTCAACGCCTCGATGCGCTGGTTCTCGCGAATGGCAATGAACTCCATTTCCGGCGTCACCACTCCGCGGCGCGCGTAGTGCATCTGTGTCACGTTCATTCCCGGCTTGGCCCGGCGCGGCCGGCGCTTCAGGTCGAAGCGCAGCGAGACGAGCTTCGGATCGGACAGGCGGTCGCGTCCATAGGCCGAGGTCGGGCCGGGCAACTCCTCGGTATCGCCACGCTCGACGACCCACTGGCCGCGCATGGACGGCAAGCCCTGCCGGATATCGATCGTCGCCGCCGGATCGGTGTAGGGCCCGGAGGTGTCGTATACGAAGACCGGCGGGTTCTTCTCGGCGCCAAACGAGGCGGGCGTGTCGGACTGGCTCACCTCGCGCATCGGCACACGCAGGTCCGGGCGCGAGCCCGTCACGTAGACCTTGCGCGAATTCGGCAGCGGCTGCACGGCGCCATCGTCGATATGCGCAGTGGCCGCGATGAACTTGGGATTTGCTGCTGCCATACGGTGTCGCTCCTTGGGATTGCTGCGGGGAGCGGGCGCGGAGGGGGTTTCGCGCGACGCTTCCCTACGGCGGCATGACCCGCATCAGGTTCTAAGGGTGTCTCTCACCCGCCCGAAACAACCCCGGACGAGACCCCTAACGTCGAGTGGTGAACGTTACTCCAAATGCTACCGCAATGCAAACCGCGGGGCCGTCTACCCGGGGCCAGCCAGCGGCAGAACGAGGCTGATGCGATTGCGCTCGCCCGCGCGGGTGTATTCATGGCTGCGCGAGAAGCGCGCGACGAGGAGAACGCCGAGGCTGCCGACAGCGCGCGTATCCACCGGAGCTTCCAAATCGGGCGCCGCCGGGTCAGCAAAAGGATCGTAGGGCGGCGCCTCATCCTCGTAGACCAGCCGGCAAGCGCCGTCCTCGGGCTGCAAGGTAAGCCAAACGTGCATCGTGCTATCGCCGCCGTAGCCGTGCTTGACGCTGTTCGTGAACAACTCCTCGGCCACGAGCGCGATGCGCAGAGTATCGTTGCGCGCGATCACGGCCCCGCGGCACACCGCTTCAATGAATTGGCGCAGTTCCCGCAAAGCGCCCATGCGTGCGGCAAATTCTCGTGTCTTTGGCTGCCACATGTTAACTATGCCGCACCGGCTTCCAACCCCCCTCGGGGTATTATAGAAGCCCTGACGCGGGGGAGGCCCGACGCGGGGCCTTCGCGTTGCCACAAAGGGAGAATCTCATGAGGCTGCTGAGTGTGACATTTTTGGCATTTGCGGCGCTGCTTGCCGCGCCGATCGTATCTGCCGCGGACATCGGCCAGGTCAAGGTCACCTCCGGCGCGGTGCACATCGAGCGTGGCGCAGAGCGCCTGCCCGTCACGGTCGGCGCCCGGGTCCGCGTGAGCGACACGGTCGTGACCGGTGGCGACGGTTCGGTCGGCATCACGTTTACCGACAACACGTTGCTCTCCGCCGGGCCCAACAGCGCACTCGTCCTCGAGCGCTACGTGTTCGATTCCACGACGCACGCCGGCAAGTTCGACGCGCGTCTGAACCGCGGCTCGCTTGCGATCGTGTCGGGCAAGATCGCCAAACAGTCGCCCGACGCGATGGTGGTCAAAACGCCTTCGAGTCTCCTCGGCGTGCGCGGCACCGAGTTCCTGGTGAAAGTGGAAAGCACTGAATGATGCGCCGCGCGCTGCGGTCGGGTGCGGGCGGCATCGCGCTCGTCCTGCTGGCCGCCTGCGCGGCGACGCCTCCGGCAACGGTTGTTTTGCTGCCGGGACAGAATGGCAAGACCGGGGCCGTTGTTGTCAGCGACGGCCGTACCGAAACGGTCCTTGATACGCCATACGCCTCGGCACGTGCGGGCGGCGGCGAGCCGATCGAGCGCCGAACGACGAGTGCGCCAGAGGTGAAGAAACAGTTCGGGGTGACGCTCGATGCGTTGCCGCCTCGCCCGATTAAATACATGCTGTATTTCCTTTCGGGCACCGACCAATTCACGACCGAGACAAAAAAGGAAGTCCAGCAGATACTCGCCGAACTCGCCCAGCGCCCGGCTGCCGAGGTTGTGGTCATCGGCCACACCGACCGCGTCGGCGGCAAGCTCCGCAATGACCAACTCTCCTTGCAGCGCGCGCGTCGGGTCAAAATCATGCTCATACCCCTCGGCATCCCCGAGGAGAGCATCGTCACCGCGGGACGCGGTGAGCGCGAACCGATCGTGCCCACCGCGGACAATGTGGACGAGCCGAAGAATCGCAGGGTCGAGATTAATGTTCGCTAGCGCTGCGAGCGAACAGGAAATCGGAAATAGTAAATAGGCAAATGCCGCGACCTCACCCAATTTCCCATTCCCCATTACCCATTCCCGTTTCACGAGTCGCCGCCGCGCCACTGCAGCGCGAGAACCGTAAGATCGTCCGCCGGCTCCGCACCCCGCGTAAACTCCGCCACGTTCGTTTCAATCTCGTTGACCACCATCACCGGGTCCACCGCCGGCAGGCGCGCGAGCAACGCGGACAGGCGCCCGGCACCATAGAGCTCGCCCGCCACGTTCATCGCCTCGGTGACGCCATCGGTCACCATACACAGTGTCTGCCCCGGGGCCAGCCAGTGCTCGGCTGACTCGTACGGGTAGTCCTCGAGCACGCACAACGGCGGCCCGCCGCTGCTAACGAGCCGCTGCGGTTCCGCTCCCTCCCGCAGCGCGAGCGGCGGCTCGTGCCCGGCGTTGCAGTAGACGAGCCGGCCGGTTTTCAGGTCGAGCAGGCCTGCGAACGCGGTGACGAACATGGCCTCGGGGTTCTCGCGCGAGACCTCCGCGTTCGCGGTCTTGAGCACGTCCTCGACGCTGTCGGTGCCCCGCAGCGCGGCACTCTTGGCGAGCGCCTTGACGACCGCCATGAAGATGCTGGCGTTTAGGCCCTTGCCGGAGACGTCGCCGATGATGAAAAAGAAGTGGTCTTCGTCGGCCTTGAAGAAATCGTAGAGATCGCCGCCCACCTTGCGCGCCGGTAGCATGAGCGCTCCTGCGGCCACCCGCCATTCGCCCGCCAGCGCTTCCTCCGGGCGCGGCAGGAATCCCATCTGGATGCGGCGGGCGGCATCGAGCTCGCCCGCCAGCCGCGCCGCCGATTCGCGCTCTTCCTGCAGGCGCAGCGCGAGGCGCCTTCGATCGATGTTAGCCTGCCCCAGCGTCACCGCCAGCACGGCGGTCGACACGACGACCAGCCCGAGTCCCGGAATGGCGGGGTCGAGCAGCAACCCGGCCTCGTGATACATGAAGTAGCCCACTAGCAGAAGCGCAGTCAATGCGGCGAGCAGGGCGGTAACTCCGGCGCGGGGACCCGAGCGTGGTACTGCGATCGCGACCAGCCACCCTAAGCTGAGCAGCGCCAGGCCCTCGGCGGCCCCCGCCCAGGCAGGGCGCCGCAGCAGGCTGCGGTCATAGACGTTTTCAATCAACTGGGCGTGAATCTCGATACCGGGAACGCGCTCGCCCAGCGCGGTCGTCGGCACGTCCACCAGCCCAAGGCCGGTCACGCCTAGCAGGGCGATCTTGTTCTCGAGCCGTTCCGCGCCGACGCGGCCCTCCAGCACGTCCACTGCCGAGACCGCGCGCCCGGGATCGGAGCGGCCGAAGTGCACGAACAAGCGGCCGTCGGGCTGGGTCGGCACGAATACGTCGGCAACACCCACGCCCTCCACGCCACTGCTGCCGATTCGCAGCTCGAAAGCCGGGGCGCCGCTCGCCAGCCGCAACGCTTCGATGCCGAGCGACGGAACGACCGTCGATCCGACGGACGCGGCGAGCGGCACGCGCCGCACGACCCCGTACTCGGCGTCGGCGGAAAGTACCCCGTGCCCAGCAGCAGCGCGGTCAATCTGCGGCAGGCTGCGCAGCACGGCACCGTAACGGCGCAGGTAGGGGCGCGCGTCACCACCGCGCTGCAGCGACGGACTTGATGGGGCATCGGCAGCCGGTGGTGGGCCCTGCTCCAATCCGGCGAACCCGAGCGCAACACGCGATCGCGCGATGCTTTGCGCCAGCCGGGCGTCGTTTCCCGGCAGCGCTTCGAGGCGCTTCGCCAGCGCGGAATCAACCGCGGCCAGCTGCCCGGCGAGACGCTCGGGCGATATCCGGTCAGGCTCCGGGAAAATGATGTCCACGCCGATCGCAGCCGGGCGCGCGGCGGTGATCTTGTCGATCAGTTCGGCAACCACCGACCGCGGCCACGGCCACTGCCCGCGCGCGGCGATGCTCGCCTCATCGATGGCCACGATGACGGCTGGCGTCGACCGGCGTTCACGGGGTTCGAGGCGCTGGTAGAGATCGAACGTGGCAAGCCGCAGCGCCTGCAGCCCGGGCGGCTCCGTCATCCAAGCCGGGATCTCGAACACGGCGATCAGCGCAAGCGCGAGCCACAGCGAGCGGCGCGCCGCCGGCTGACGGAACAGGTCCGTGGTGGTCTCTTTCCCGCTCGCGCTCAGACGTCGATCTCCAGGCCATCGTACGCCGCGCTCACCCGCAGCGGCGCGCGCTCACCGCGTGTGATCTCCTCGAGACGCACGGCATCTCTCCAGATTCGCGCGATCGCCGCATCGTCGTAGGCCGGCTCGTGATGGAACAGTACCAGGTGCTTCGCCCCGGCCAGCTGGCAGAGCTCGACGCCGACCACGTTGCTGGAGTGGCCCCAGTCCTCCTTGACCGACACCGCTTCCGCGAGCGAGTACATCGCGTCGAATATCACCATGTCTGCGCCACGGAAGAACGCGGCAAACGCTTCGCTCTCCCGGGGATCCTCGAGCTTGTGCTCGGAGTCCGTGGCGTAGATGAGCGCCTTGCCCCCATGCTCCAGCCGGTAAGCATAAGAGTCGCCCGAATGCGCCTGGAGCATGCCGGTAACGGCAATGCCGTCGATGTCGTAGCGCCGCCCCGGCTCCAGCAGCACGAACTCGATGCGCGCGGACAGACGGTCGAACGCCACCGGGTACGAGGGCACCGCCTGCTGCCGCCGCAATGCGTGCTCAAGCTCGGCGTGACAGCCGTGGATACGGATGTGATTTTCCGCGACGTACGCCGGCGCGAAAAAGGGAAATCCCATAATGTGGTCCCAATGCATGTGGGACATGAGCACATTGTAGGTGCGCGGGCGATCGGCCCGGCCCACGTCGCGCGCGCCAAGACCGCGCACGCCGCTTCCCAGGTCAAGGATTAGCGGGGAGGCGCCCGGGCGCTCCACCTCGATGCAAGGTGAGGCGCCGCCGAACGTATGGGAGCCCGTGAAGTCGAGCTCGCGCTCGATGAACTGCCGTGCCTCCGCCGCGCTGCGCAGCGGCTTTCCCGAAGCCTTCAGCAGGGCCTCGACGAGCTTGGCCTGAAGCGCGGCCGAGTCGAGCGCTACCGGAATCGAGCCCCGTGTTCCCCAGAAGCGCACCCGCATGCTGGATTCAAGCTCTCTCGGACGCAGCGAGCGCCCGCGGGGCTGCCGCCGCCAACGCGTCGCGCACCGAGGTAAAACACTGGAACACCAAGTCGAAGCGGCTGATCTCGAAAATCTCCTTGACCACCGAATGCAGGCCCGCGAGGACCACGGTGCCGCCCTGCTTTTTTGCCTGCTTTGCCGCGAGCATCAGCACGCGCAGGCCAACGCTCGAGATGTAGTCCACGCCGGTAAAGTCGAGCACGAGACGATCCCCGCCACCGGTGCATTCGCGCAGGAAGGGGGCGAGCCTTAGCCTGAACGCCTCGCACGTGTCATTGTCGATCCGGCCCGTTACTTCGAGCACCACGGCATTGCTAATGCGCCGATCGGAAATGTTCATGCCCGGGTCTGGAGCGGTGGTGAGGGGGGTGCGCTCGTGCCCGCGCGGAAGATCGCGCCCAAGCGCCTTGTTCTGTGGCACTTATTATAGTGGGGCGGCCGGGTAATGGTGAATAGCCGGCCGGCACTCGCCGGGGCTCGGTTCCGGCCGCAAGCCCCTGTTTTCTAAACCCCGTTTGGCGTAGCCCGGCCCCGGTTTCGGGGTAAAGAGTGCTAAAATCCGCGCATTGCAATGTAACCGGCTCATGACATGAACGTCGAACAGGCTCGATACAACATGGTCGAGCAACAGATCCGGCCTTGGGAAGTGTTGGACCAGCAGGTTCTGGACCTACTCTTGAAGGTGAAGCGCGAGGAGTTCGTTCCGCCTCAGTATCGTGCGCTGGCGTTCGCCGACATGGAAATCCCGCTTGGCCACGGCGAAAAGATGCTCGCCCCCAAGATCGAGGCGCGCCTGCTGCAGGAGCTGGCCATCCAGCCCGGTGATCGCATCCTCGAAGTCGGCACGGGCAGCGGTTACATGACCGTGCTCCTCGCCGGCCTTGGCGGCCACGTCGATAGCGTGGACATCGTGCCCGAGTTCACTAAAGCGGTCGCGGCCAAGCTGGCTGCACACCGCATCACCAGGGTCGTGCTTGAAACCGGGGATGCCGCGCGCGGATGGAAGACGCTGGCGCCCTACGACGCCATTGTCCTCACCGGGTCGGTGCCGATACTGCCAGTGGCGTTCAAGCAGGCCCTCGCGACCGGCGGCAGGCTGATCGCCATCGTAGGAGAACCGCCCGTCATGGAGGCCCGCCTCATCACCCGCGTGGCGGACAATGCGTTCAATTCAATCGGCCTGTTCGAAACCTGCATCGCACCGCTCAAGAACGCGCTGCAGCTTGAGCGCTTCGTCTTTTGAGAAAATGGGGAATGGAGAATGGGGAATGGTTACGGCGGCGCTCCGCACGGCACGATTTCCCGTTTCCTATTTACCATTTGCTATTTCCTATTTCCCGTTGACATCATGCCTCATGTCATAGCGTCGGTATCGTTTGCCTTCCTGATCACGGTCGGCTGCGCGGCGCAGGGCGCTGATCTGGTTCAGATCTACCGCACGGCGCAAACCTCGGACGCGCAGTATGCCGCTGCGCGCGCAACCTGGGCGGCCGGCCAGGAGCGGTTGCCGCAGGGACGCGCGGGATTGCTGCCGTCGGTCTCGATTTCGGCTTCCACGCAGTACAACGACCGGGAAATCCGCTTCCGCGACCCGACGATCCCGGACAATAACGCCACCTTTAATTCCAACACGGCGAGCGTCTCGCTCTCACAGCCGATCTACCGGCCCGAAAATTTCAAAGTCTTCGAGCAGGCGAAGACGCAGGTGGCGCAAGCCGATGCGGTGCTGGCGCAGGCAGCGCAGGACCTCATTCTGCGCGTCGCGCAGGCCTATTTCGACGTGCTGCTGACGCAGGACACGGTGGCATTCGCCCAGGCCCAGCTCCAGGCGATCGGTCAGCAGCTCGAGCAGGCCAAGCGCAACTTCGAGGTAGGAACCGCCACCATCGTCGACACCAAGGAAGCCCAGTCGCGCTACGATTTGACGCGGGCCTTCGAGATTCAGGCGAAGAACGAGGTGGAGGTGCGCAAGCGCTTCCTCGAGCTGATAATTGGACAGCCTGCACCAGGGTTGTCGCCCCTCGGCAAGCGCTTCAAGCCGGCGCCACCGGATCCCAACAACCACGAAAAATGGGTCAGCCGGGCGGCGGAGGGCAACGTGCAGGTGAAAATTGCCGAGCGCAGTTTCACGTTTGCGACGCAGGAAGTGGAACGCAATCGCACCGGGCATCTACCGACGCTTGACGCGTTCGCTTCCTACACTGATTCGGGCTCGGGGGCGGCCAGCCAGACCAGTGTCGGCAGCGACACGCGGAACGCGATCGTGGGTGTGCAACTGGCGATCCCGATCTATCAGGGCGGCAGCGTCAGCTCGAAAGTGCGCGAGGCCATCGCCAACGCGGAAAAAGCGCGTCAGGACCTGGAAAATGCGCGGCGCACGGCGGAGCTTACCGCACGTCAGAGGTTTCTCGGCGTGACGAGCAGGACGGCGCAGATCCAGGCGCTGGAAGCGGCACTGGTGTCCTCCGAGAGCTCACTGGCATCGACCGTGCTCGGCCAGGAAGTCGGTGTGAGAACCCAGGTCGACGTGCTCAATGCCACCCAGCAGGTCTCGGAGACGCGCCGCGATCTGGCGGAGGCGCGCTACGCCTACATCCTCGCGCTGCTGCAGCTCAAGGCCACGGCCGGCACGCTCACCGAGGCCGATGTCGTCGCGGTAAACAGCTGGCTCGACAAATAATCGGTGAATCGTCAATCGCAAGAGCAGCCCCAGCTGACGAGTTTCTCCTAAAGACGAAATAGCGATTCACCGGGCGTCCCGTCGCAGTTTCTGCCCTTATCGGTTCTACGATTCAGATTGGGTAAATCCCGATTTGCGCCCCCAATTTACGATTAACGATTCACGAATTACGAATTGAGCGAGAAGCACGAGCTCAGGAAGCAAGTCCTCTCCCGCCGCGATGCGCTCGGCGCCGCGCAACGCGCTTTGCTCAGCGAGAAAATCACCGCGCGCGTGCTCGCGCTTTCGTCTTACCGGTCAGCTCGCTGCGTGATGGCCTACATGAGCATTGGCAGCGAGTTCGAGACCGCGTCCTTCGTGTCGGATCTGCGGGGGCAGCGTAAGACTCTCGTGCTGCCGCGGGCGCGGCGTGGCAGCCAGGTGCTCGAGCTTTACGCCGTACGCGATTTGGAGCGCGATCTCACCATGGGTGTTTGGGGCATTCGCGAGCCGCGACCCGATATGTGCCGCACTGTGCCTCTGGAGAGAATCGACTTCGTGCTGGTTCCCGGCGTCGCGTTCACGGCACGCTGCGAGCGCCTGGGTTATGGCGGGGGCTTCTACGATCAGCTAATCAGCGGTTTCTCCCGACGTCCGTCGTTGGCCGCCGCCGCGTTTGGCCTGCAAATCGTGCCGGAACTCCCGGTATCGCCGACCGATCAGTGCGTCGATCTCGTCATTACCGAGGATGCGACCTACTCCCTTGAATCGTAAATCGTAAATCGAATGCGTCGCGGCCACAGCACAGCGCTCTAGGAGTCAGGGGTTTTTCCCATTTGCGTTTCACGATTTACGATTTACGGTTTTCCTCCGATTCACGATTTACGATTTACGATTCACGATGGCCGGAGCTGAATCAACTCCAGCACGCGCTCGGTAGCGCCGCGATGCGCCGCGCAGAACGCCAGCGCGGCCTGCGCCATTCGTTCCTGCGCGCCGCGGTCGCAGAACAGCCGTTGCGCCGCTCGAGCAAGCGCCGCGGCATCGACTACGCGAATCGCTGCGCCTGCGCCGACCGCGCGCTCGGCCGCCTCGGCGAAATTGTAATCTGACGGCCCGATCAGCACCGGTTTCCCCACCGCGCAGGCTTCGATCAGATTCTGTGCGCCATAAGCGAGAAGGCTTCCCCCGATGAACGCGACGTCACACGCGGCGTAATAGGCGAACATCTCGCCCATGCTATCGCCAAGGAGCACCTGCGTCTCCGGCGCGACGGGAACATTGTCGCTGCGGCGCTGCAGCCGGAAGCCGCGCCGCTCGACCAGTCGCGCCACGTCATCGAAACGCTGCGGATGGCGCGGAACGATGACCGTCAGGAGTCTCGGTAAGCCGATATCGGGCAGGCGCTCGAGAATCAACTCTTCCTCCCCATCGCGCGTGCTCGCGGCGAGCAGGACGGGCCGCGACATTCCGTAGCTGATGCGCCACTGCTTGCCTAATTCCACCATTGTATTGGGTGGCCCGATGTCGAACTTGACGTTACCGGTGACCTGCACGTTGTGCGCACCCAACGCCGTGAGCCGTCTTGCGTCATCCGCAGTCTGCGCCGAGATCGCCGCAAGCGTCCCGAGGGCTTGCCGCGCGATCTGCCCGAAGCGTTGGTATCCCTTGAACGACTTTTCTGAAAGCCGGGCGTTCACGAGATAGCACGGGATGCCGCGCTCGGCGCACGCTTGGATCAGGTTCGGCCAGATTTCGGTCTCCATTATGATCCCTGCGCGCGGGCGGAAATGGTCGAGGAAGCGCGCCACCGCCCAGGGAAAATCGTACGGCAGGTAGCATTGAATGACGCCGTCGCGAAACAGTTGCGCAGCCGTCTCGCGCCCTGTTGGGGTCATGTGAGTCAGCAGGATGTCGTGATCGGGATAACACTCGCGCAGCATCTTGATGACCGGCTCGGCCGCACGCGTCTCGCCCACCGACACCGCATGGAGCCAGATGAACGGCCCTTCCGCCTCGCGTTTGTAGAAGCCGAAGCGCTCGGCCACGTGCTCGAGGTATCCGCGCTGCCGCCGCGCGCGCCATGCCAGCCGCACCAGCGCGAGCGGAATTAGAAGGTGGATGAGCAGTGTGTAGACAAACCGCACTAGGATTCTCGTAAATCGTGAAACGTGAAACGTGAATCGTAACAGCCGGACATCAACGGACTCGCTTTCCGGATCTCAACCAACAAATCAGTAACCACGGAATTACACGGAATTACACGGAAAACCATCATGAAATGAAAAGCCACCGAAAGGGAAAATTTTCTGTGTCCTTCCGTGCGTTTCCGTGGCCAAGTCGCTCTTAACGTGGTCTCGATTTGCGTTTCACGTTTCACGAACGGAGCAGCCGATCCAACGCCGCGACCACCTCCTCCATTGCTGGCGGCGTCCCGATCCCACCGAGGTTTACAGCCCGGGCACAACCATAGAGCCCGGTCGTCGCCGGATCCGTCCCGCAGTAAATGCCGACGGTCGGAACCTGGAGCGCGCCGGCGAGATGAGTCAGTCCCGTATCGAGGCCAACGCAGGCGCGTGCACCGGCCAGCACCGATGCGGCGTCCGTCAGCGACAACGGGGGCGGGACGACAGCGCCCGGCACCGGCAAGGCGATATGCTCCGCGCGCTCGCGCTCCTCGGTGTTCCCCCACGGGAGCACGGTGCGCACGCCACCCTTTTGCAGACGCTGGGCAAGGGCAATCCAATGATTATCCGGCCAGAGCTTCGAGCGCGCGCTCGTCCCGTGGATCAACACCGCATAGGGTTCGCCGGGAAGCCACACGACGCTAGCGGGGGATGCCGAGATCCCGTAATCGAGCCGCTCCGGGATGGCATAACCCAGCGAACGCGCCGCCAATGCGCGGTTGCGCTCAACCGCGTGCATTTTCCATGGAACGGAGAACGTGCGGTTGTAGAACAACGCCAGCGGCTCACGCGAGCTCTTCCAGTCGAGGCCGAAGCGCGGGCCGCGGGCGCACCGGGCCACGATCGCGCTCTTGAGCAGCCCCTGGGTATCGATCACCGCGTCATAGGATTCGGACTTAAGCACTTCGAGAAACGACCCGATTTCCCTTCGTCTCTGCGCCTCCCACCAGCTGCCCCGCCAGCGGCGAATCGCAACCTCCAAAACACGCCGCACGCCCGGTTGCAGCTTCGGTATCGCGGCAAACGTATCCTCCACGACCCAATCGATCTCGCTGCCGGAGCGCGCCGCGAGGATGTCGGTTACCACGGGAAGATTGTGGACGACGTCGCCCATCGACGAGGTTTTGACCAGCAGAATCTTCACGATCAGTCCAGGAAATAGGGAATGGAAAAAGGGAAATGGGAAGCCTACACGCAAACGCGGCATGCGAATAGAATAGAGGCACCCGTACCCGAGCTTGGCGAACTTGACTCAAGAAAACGTCGTTTGGCACCGCCCTCTTATCGAGCGCGAGCAGCGCGATCCCAAGGGGTTCTACGCGCGGGCGCTCAAGGGCGAGATCAACTATTACACCGGCGTTTCGGCGGCATACGAAGAGCCGCTCGAACCCGAACTCGTGCTCGGTACCGCGACACTTTCGGTCGAGCGCTGCGCCGCAACGGTCCTGGAGATGTTACGCAAGCACGGCGTGATCGCGCCTGCCGCGAGCGCAGCCGCGTTGAAGATTAGCCACGAAAACACACATAAGCACACGGAATGATCTTTAATCTGCTTCTCCTAAAGAGTTATGAACGAGCAAGGAAATCTATTGGGGATTTGTGTTGATAAATGTAGTGTTGTGCTCTCTGTTCTGCGTGATTCCTCGTGATTCCGTGGCCAGGAAGCCGCGATCCACGATTCACGACTCACCATTCACGACCGTCAGATGAGCAAAAACCCTATCTTGGTCACCGGCGGTGCCGGCTTTATCGGCTCAAATTTCGTTCTGCAGTGGTGCGCCGAGGAGTCCGAGTCGCTCATCAATCTCGACAAGCTCACCTATGCGGGTAATCTCGCGAATCTTGCCCAGCTAAAGGGCAATGCGCGCCACGTGTTCGTCCGCGCCGATATCGGCGACCGCAAGACAGTTGCCGAGCTGCTGCGGCAGCACCAGCCCACGGCCATCGTGAATTTCGCCGCCGAGAGCCACGTGGACCGCTCGATCCTCGGCCCGGCTGAATTCGTGCACACCAACGTCGTCGCCACGTTCTCGCTGTTGGAGGAAGTTCGAGCTTATTGTTCAGACCTTAAGGAACCGGAAAAGAGTCTATTCCGGTTCCTTCACGTCTCGACCGATGAGGTGTATGGCACCCTGGGCCCAAGCGATCCGGCCTTCGCGGAGACCATGCCGTACGCCCCCAATAGCCCGTATGCAGCTTCCAAAGCAGCATCGGACCATCTGGTTCGTGCCTATCACCACACTTATGGATTACCGACGCTCACGACGAACTGCTCGAACAACTACGGCCCGTACCAGTTCCCGGAAAAGCTCATCCCGCTCATGATCGTCAACGCGGTCAACGGCAAGCCCCTGCCCGTCTACGGCGATGGCAAGCAGGTGCGCGACTGGCTCTACGTCGAGGACCACTGCCACGCCGTTCGCGAGGTGCTCAAACGCGGCCGAGTCGGAGAGACCTACAATATTGGCGGCAACGCCGAGAAAACGAACCTCGAGGTAATCAACACCCTGTGCGCTATCCTCGACGACCTCCGCCCGAACCCACTCATCACTTATCACTCATCACTCATCACCTATGTAAGAGATCGTCCCGGCCACGACCGCCGCTACGCCATAAACGCGCGGAAAATTCGCGACGAGCTCGGCTGGCAGCCTCGCGAGGGCTTCGAAACCGGTTTGCGCAAAACAGTGCAGTGGTATCTCGACAACATGGAGTGGGTCTCGAGCGTTACGAGCGGAGAGTACCGGAAGTGGATCGACCTCAACTACACACGCCGCCAGTCTTAGCCGCAGATAAACACATATTCATATATACAAAAGACAAAAAACCATAAACAAGAGCGAAACCGTTTAGCCGCCGATGGACGCCGATATACGCCAATGGAAATCAATACACAGCCGCCAAGCAAAACAAGAACAAAAATTGATCCGCAGAGCGCGCTGAGAAATACAAGCTACGATTCACGATTGACGATTCGCGATTTACGAGTTGTTTTCCGCTTCACGTTTCACAATTTACGTTTCACCAAGAAATGCTGCGGATTCTCTTGACAGGCAAAACCGGCCAGGTGGGCCATTACCTCCTGGCTTCGCTGCCTCCCCTTGGAGAGGTGATCGCCCCTGATCGCGCTCAACTGGATTTTACCCGGAACGAATCGATCCGGGCGGCGATTCGAGAAGCACGGCCCGATATCGTCGTCAACGCGGCGGGCTCGACCATCGTGGACCAGGCCGAACGTGAGCCCGACCTGGCGATGCAGGTGAATGGCATCGCGCCGGGCATCGTCGCCGAAGAGGCACGCCGGTGCGGCGCCCTACTTGTACATTACTCGTCAACATTCGTGTTCGATGGTACCAGGCGTAGGCCTTACGTCGAGGACGATCCACCTAATCCGATCAACATCTATGGCCGCAGCAAACTCGCGGGCGAGCAGGCTGTAGCTGCGGCGGGTGGCCATTACCTCATTCTGCGCGCGAGCTGGACCTACAGCGACCGCCGCTCAAACTTCCCGCTGGCACTGCTGAAGCTGGCACGCGAGAAGCGAGAGCTGGCGGTCGTGGACGACCAGGTCGGCGCTCCGACGTGGGCCCGAGCCTATGCAGAAACCACAGCGGAGCTGTTGGAACAACCCGACCGGGTCCGGGAGCGCGGTGGCATCTATCATCTCTCCAGCGCGGGTAAGACAACGCGCTATGAGTGGGCAAAGCAAATCATCGAGCTCGCGCAAGAGTATCACGGAGAACGCTCCGGCTGGGCCTCCCTGCGCCCCATTGCCTCGAGCGAATATCCGCTCGTTGCGGCGCGGCCGCTTTACACCCTGCTCGACAACAGCAAGATCCTTTCCGCCTTCGGCATCCGGATGTCGAACTGGGAGGACCAGCTCGGCGCCTTCATGCGCGAATGGGCAGCGCGAAGGAACCCGTGAATAGGGTAGAATCGCGGGGCGATGCTTACTCACCTTTAGCCCGTAAGGAAAAACTCAAAACCTATCAAACGAGCGATGGATGCCGCTCGAGTCAACCTTATGAACAATATTGTTTCTTCATTTATTGTCAGCATTCATCTGCGTTTATCGGCGGCTTAGTCTTTAGGTTTTAGCAACACACGTTTCCCGGAAGTTAATCGTTTCACGTTTGGCGATTCACACTTCACGAAAAGGGCTGTTTGGATGAAAGGCATCATACTGGCCGGCGGAAGCGGAACGCGCTTGTACCCCGCGACCCAGGTCGTCTCGAAGCAGCTGCTTCCCGTGTACGACAAGCCGATGGTGTATTACCCGCTGACGACGCTGATGCTGGCGGGCATCCAGGACATTCTTGTGATTTCGACACCGCAGGACACGCCGCGCTTCGAGCAGCTGCTCGGTGACGGGAAGCGCTGGGGCTTGAACTTGTCCTACGCCGTCCAGCCCGCACCGAAAGGCATCCCGCAGGCGTTCACGATCGGCGCCTCGTTCATCGGCAAGGATTCGTGCACGCTCATCCTCGGCGACAATATTTTCTATGGCCATGAGCTGACCAATGAATTGAAGGTGGCAACCGGAAACATTTCTGGAGCGACGATCTTCGCCTACCAGGTGCAGGATCCGGAGCGTTCCGGCGTGGTCGAGTTCGACAAGAATCGCAAAGTGATCTCGATCGAGGAGAAACCCAAGCATCCTAAATCCAAATTTGCCGTCACCGGGTTCTTCGTCTATGACAACAAAATCATCGAGATCTCCCGGGCGCTCAAACCCTCCCCGCGCGGCGAGCTCGAGATTACCGACGTCAACAACGAATACCTTCGCCGCGGGGAGCTGTCCGTCAGCCTATTGGGCCGCGGTGTCGCCTGGCTTGATACCGGCACGCATGCCTCGCTGCTGGAGGCGTCGATGTTCATCGAGACCATTGAAAAACGCCAGGGCCTTAAGATTGCCTGCCCCGAGGAAGTCGCATACCGAATGGGCTTTATCACACGCTCCGAGCTCGAGAAACTCGCCGCTGCGGTGGGCAACAATGGCTATGGGCAGTATTTGAGGGACATACTTAACGAATCGTGACGAGTGACGAGTGACGAGTGACGAGTGAACGTAGGTGTCTTGATGACTATTCCCTCTCATTACTAATTACTCATTACGAGCGTTATGAACATCGTCAAAACCACCATTCCCGACGTTCTGATAATTGAGCCGAAAGTGTTTGGGGACGAACGCGGTTTCTTCTTCGAGAGCTTCAACGACCGCCATTTCCAGGAACAGATTGGGCTCGAGCTCCATTTCGCCCAGGACAATTATTCACGCTCCGCGCGCAACGTTCTAAGGGGACTGCACTACCAGATCAAGCAGCCTCAAGCGAAACTTGTGCGCGTAGTCGTGGGCGAAGTCTTCGACGTGGCGGTAGACTTGCGAAGGAACTCGTCTACCTTCGGGAAATGGGCGGGTACTGTCTTGTCCGCGGAGAACAAGCGACAGCTCTGGATCCCCACGGGCTTCGCCCATGGATTTCTCGTCCTAACTGAGTCCGCGGACTTTCTCTACAAGACCACGGACTACTACGCGCCGGAGCATGAGCGCTGCGTCATCTGGAACGATCCGGATGTCGGGATCGAATGGCCCCTCAAGGGCGAGCCCATCCTCGCTGCCAAGGACCGCCTCGGCAAGCGTTTGCGCGATGCAGAAGTCTTCCCCTGAGCGGTCAAGGATAGTTGACGAAGCCAAATCCGCCACGGAAACACACGGAAGTACACGGAAATAGGGGAAATCGTTCCAATTGTGTTCCGAAAAGCAGGCAACTATTTTCTGTGTGTTTCCGTGTGATTCCGTGGTTAATGGATTGGGTTCTCCGATTCACGTTTCACGTTTTACGTTTCACGAATAGGAAATGCGGCGCATTCTCTTAACGGGCAAGAGCGGGCAAGTCGGCTGGGAGCTCCAACGCACCCTCGCCCCTTTGGGCGAGGTGGTCGCGCTCGACGTACAGGACGTCGACTTCGCTTCACCCGACGCCATCCGCGAGAAGGTGCGCGAGATCAAGCCGCAGATCCTCGTCAATGCCGCGGCCTATACCGCGGTCGACCGCGCCGAATCGGAACCTGATCTAGCCATGAAAGTGAACGGAGTCGCCCCAGGCGTGCTGGCGGAGGAAGCCAATCGGCTCGACGCGCTGCTGGTTCACTATTCCACGGATTACGTGTTCGACGGCACCAAGAACGGACCATATACCGAGACCGACGCGCCTAACCCCCTCAGCGTATATGGACGGAGCAAGCTCGCCGGGGACCAAGCGATCCAGGCAACGGGCGTGCCCCACTACATCTTCCGCACCAGTTGGGTCTACGCGGCCCGCGGGCAGAATTTCGTCAGAACCATGCTGCGACTCGGGCGCGAGCAGACCGCGCTGCGCATCATCAACGACCAAGTCGGCGCGCCTACCTGGGCGCACTTCATCGCCGAGGCAACCGCGCAAGTTCTCGGCCAAATGATCAAGAATCCCGACCTAATGCAGGATCGGACCGGGATCTACAACCTGACCGCTGCGGGAGCGGTGTCCTGGTTCGGCTTCGCTGACGCCATCTTTGCCGAAGCAAAGGCTCGGCTGGGTATGACGCCGCCCAAGCTGATCCCCATTACGACTGCGGAGTACCCTCTCCCCGCCCGCCGCCCGGCCAACTCCCGGCTGGACACCTCAAAACTGACCCGAGTCTTCGGATTGACGCCCGCTCCTTGGGAGACCGTGCTTACAAGTTGTATGCGCCAGCTTGGTGACAACTGATTCGTGACCAGCAGGGATTAATCCTAGCGTCGGGATTCCCCCTATCTGCCTAGACAGGCTGTTCTTACGCGAGCCGAATTTATTAGCGATTTCGGAATCGGTTGGTGATCGGGTAGCGCCGGTCGCGGCCGAAATTGCGGCGCGTGACTTTCACGCCCGGCGAAGCCTGACGCCGTTTGTATTCCGCCCCGTAGAGCATGTTCTGCACGCGCGTGACCAGGGCTTGGTCGTAGCCCTTCACCACGATATCCGCCACGGGCATCTCGTTTTCCACCAGCTCTTCCAGCACGGCGTCGAGCTGCTCGTAGGGCGGCAGGCTGTCCTGATCCTTCTGGTCGGGCCGCAGCTCGGCCGATGGCGGTTTCGTGATGATGTTCGCGGGTATTACCGCCCCCGCCGGGCCGCGCGCGCTTGCCGGCAGGTGCGTGTTGCGCCATTGGCAGAGATCGAAGACTAGGACCTTGTAAACGTCCTTGAGCACCGAGTAGCCGCCGCACATATCGCCGTAGAGCGTGGCGTAGCCGACCGACACTTCGGACTTGTTGCCGGTCGTCAGCACCATGTTCCCAAACTTGTTGGACAACGCCATCAGTAGCAGCCCGCGCAGGCGGGACTGAATGTTCTCTTCGGTGAGATCGGGCGCGTGCCGGGCGAACAGCGGCGCCAGCGTTTTGTCCGCGCAATCGACGAGCGGCGCAATAGAGATGGTGTCCAAGCGCGTCCCTAGACGCTTCGCACAATCGGCTGCGTCGTTGAGGCTCTCCCTGCTCGTGTATTTCGACGGCAGCATCACGCAGTGCACGCGCTCCCTGCCCAGCGCATCCACAGCGACCGCCGCGCTCAGGGCGGAGTCCACGCCGCCCGAGAGGCCCAGGACAACACCCGGGAAACGGTTCTTGTCCACGTAGTCGCGCAGGCCCAGCACCATCGCCTGGTACACGGCCTCGAGCCGCTCGGGCTCGGGATTCTTGGCGCCCTCTACACAGCGCCAGCCCTTGCCCACTTTCTCCCAGCGGCTAACGTTAATGTCCTCGCGCCAGTAAGGCGCCTGCGCGACGATCTTCCCGTCCGCATTCATAACGAAGGAACCGCCGTCGAACACGAGCTCATCCTGGCCGCCAAACTGATTCACGTAAACGAGCGGGAGACGGCTTTCCCGAGTGCGATCGAGCGCGATACGCCGGCGCACGTCGTGCTTGTCGAGCTCGAACGGCGAACCGTTCGGCACGACGAGAAGCTCCGCGCCTCGCGAAGCGAGGTGAGCGGTGACCCCGGAAAACCACATGTCTTCGCAGATCATGATGCCCAGCTTCACGCCGCGGAAATCGACTGGCTCGGGCAGCGGGCCCGCCGCAAACACGCGCTTTTCGTCGAAGACCCCGTAATTTGGCAACTCATGCTTGAGGCGCACCGCGGCGATCTTACCCTCGGCGATTAGCAGGGCTGCGTTGTAGCACTTTCCGTCCTGCATCCATGGCGAGGAGATGAGGAGCGCCGGGCCTCCAGAGGCTGCCTTGGACACCAGCGCCTCGACGACGCGACGCGCCGAGTCGGCGAAGCTCGGCCGCAGCACCAAGTCTTCCGGCGGATAGCCCACGACGACGAGCTCAGGATAGACAACGAGGTCGGCGCCCGCCTGGGCGGCCGCATCGCGCGCCTCCAGGATGAGCTTGCCGTTGCCCTCGACGTCTCCGACGGTGGGGTTGATTTGGGCGAGGGCGATCGAAAGGCGGTTTGCCATTGAGGTATAGCTTTCCTGGCTTCTAAAGAATTCCTAGCTTCAAAAACAAATTAGCTACGGAAACACACGGAATTACACGGACGTTTCAAGAAGGGTCTTAAGCTTTACTTCTTAGTACACATTTCTGTGTGTTTCTGTGTGATTCCGTGGCTAATGATCCTGCGGTTTCCGATTCACGATTCACGAGAGGACTAGCGGTAGACCTTCCTCCGCTCCCCGCTCTCCTTCTGCATCTCGTCGTAGATCCAGCGGTAGGTTTTCTCCATCCCCGTCATCAGCGGGATGGACGGCGCCCAGCCGAGCTTCTCCTTGATGAGATCGTTGTCGCTGTTGCGGCCCCGCACTCCTTTTGGCGCGTCGAGCTTGTAGTGCCGATTGAGCTTGGCGCCGGCGATCTTCTCGACGATGTCCACGAGCTGGTTGATGGTGACCAGCTCGTCGCTGCCAAGATTGATCGGCTCGAGCACATCGCTCGCCATCAGTGACTGGCTGCCGTAGAGGCAGTCGTCGATGTACATGAAGCTGCGCGTCTGCTCGCCGTCGCCCCAAATCTCGATGTCGTTGGTCCCAGCCATCTTGGCGGCAATCACCTTGCGGCAGATCGCCGCCGGAGCCTTCTCGCGCCCGCCGTCGTAGGTGCCATCGGGCCCGTAGACGTTGTGGTAACGCGCCACGCGCGTCGCCAGGCCATAGTCCTCCCAGAAGTGCCGGCACATGCGCTCGCTGAAGAGCTTCTCCCAGCCGTAGCCGTCCTCCGGCATCGCCGGATATGCATCCTCTTCCTTGAGGGCGACGACGTCGGCGTTGGTCTGCTTGTCCGCGCGGTAGACGCAGGCGGATGAGGAATAGAAGAAACGCTCGGTCTTGTTGTCGCGCGCGGCGAGCAGCATGTTGGTGTTGATCAGCACGGACAGCATGCAATCGGCCTTGTGCGTCTCGATGAAGCCCATGCCGCCCATGTCGGCGGCGAGATTGTAGACAAAGCGCGCATCCTTGCCGGCCTTGTACGCGGCGGCCTTGTCCTTGAGATCGAGCTGAAGGTTCTCCACCTGCGGGAAGACTTGATACCACTCGTCCATCGGCTTGATGTCCGCCGAGCGGATCTTCGTGTGCCCCTGCTTGAGCAGGTCCGCGACGAGGTGGCCGCCAATGAAACCCCCGCCTCCCGTCACCACGATCAGGTCCTCCTTCTTTATCAGCTGTGGCATTCGCTGCTCCTGAAAAAACGTGTTAAATGCGGCGCGGTGTTGCGCCCGATCGGCTCCAGCACGATCGATTTCGGGTTAATGTCCGCCTCCAGCAGCTGCTCGGCGACGACGAAGCGGTGTTCCTGATTACAGACGATCACCGGCGCCGCGAAGGCTTCCAAATCCGGCACCCGCTGGGCCGTTTCGACCAGCGGGCTGCGATGGGATGCGAGCGGAAGGAGCTGCTTGGGATAGAGGTTGCGCGACAGCGGCCACAGCCGCGTTCCAACCCCACCCGATAGAATGACTGGGACGATGTACTCCACTAACCGAGCGCCGCCAACAAGGATGACCCGCAGGCAGCTGACAAGGCGCTTCTCCTAGGAGGCCCGCTTCTTGCGGTCCCGCGACTCGGCAAGATGATGGTCGCCGTAGCCAAGGTAAACGACATCCGCAGCAGCTCCGATCCGATCCTTCGATATCATCCGCCAGCAATCGATGACGACGGGCCGGCCGGCGCTCCCGCCCAGCATCGCCGGATCGATGGCCGCGAATTGCGGCCAGGCCGTCGCTATCACGAGAACAGCCGCGCCGCGCGTGCATTGCTCGATCGATTCCGTGGCGGTCGCCTTGTCACCCAACACCGCGCGCGCGGCATCGAGCGCCATCGGGTCGTGCACGCGAACCGTGTAGCCGGCAGCGGCGAGCCGCAGCGCGATCGCGACACCCGGGCTCTCTTCGATGACGGAGGTATCGGGCTTGTACGACAGGCCCAGAACGCCAACCGTGGATCCGGGGGCAGCATGACGGCGAATGATCTCAACGACGCGGTCCGCTTGATATCGATTGATCTCGTCCGTCGCGCGAGCAATATCGGGGCGGGCCCCGATCGATTCCGCCAGCACGCCAAAGGCGACGTTGTCCCGCGGGAAACAGGGTCCGCCGTAAGCCGTCGCGCCTTTCAAGTACTTGGTGCCGATCCGCGAATCCAGCCCGATGGCCGAGGTAACGACATTGACGTCCGCGCTGGGCAGGCGATCACAAATCTCCGACAGCATATTGGCGTAGGAGATCTTGGTAGTAACGTACGTGTTGACCGAGATCTTCGTGAGCTCGGCGTTCACAAAGTTCATGCGCGCCATACGCGGCGTGTTGTCGCACGACGTCTTGTAAATCGCCTCGAGCATGTCGCCCGCGCGCGGGTCCGACTCTCCGATCAGGATGAAATCGGGATTCAGCAGATCCTTAATGACGCTACCCAGCGCGATGAACTCGGGGTTGTAGCAAAGGCCGAGGTCCGTTCCGACGCGCTTACCGGAGCTCTTCTCCAGCGCTTCCCGGATCTCGCCGCCGGTCGAGCCCGGCATTACCGTGCTGATAATATTGACAATGTAGTACGAATTCTTCTTGCGGAGCGCTTTGCCGATCTCATGAATTGCCGCGAGGACGTTCTTGTTGGTGAAGACGCCGTTCTTGTCGCTGGGGGTCGGGACGATGATGAACGCGATGTCACTTCCGAGAACGGCCTCTTCGAAACTCGTCGTCGCCTTGAGATGCCCCTTGCCCGCATCGATGAATTCCTGCAGCTGCGGCTCTTGCACCGGCGCCTTGCCGCTTGCAAGCAAGCGGACATACTCTGCGTTGACGTCCACGCCGATGACTTTGTGCCCCTTGCTCGCCAACACGGCCGCGAGCGGCGAGCCGAGCTTTCCCAACCCGACCACGGAAACTTTCATCTGTACTTTCCCGGAAAAAAACCAGTGGTCCGAAACGCCGCATCCTGGATCAAGAATGCGAGCAATCCAGCCGACCGGCTGTGTACCCCTGCGGTTCGATTTTTGTTTCGCGAAGGCGGGGATTTTACAGGGAAAATCTGGGCAAACCAAGCTGATACGAAAGGCTCGCTAGCCGCGCCCGACGGCTGCATACCGGATGACGCAATACGGGCTGGTCGTGTGTTAGTCTCGACCTCTCGGCCCGGGTCCTCACCTCGAGTCCCCACCCGCATCGGATCCAAAAGGAAAAATCTCTTCGGGTCAACGATGGCGAGAAAATTCCTGATCACCGGTGGCACCGGCTTCCTAGGCCGCTTCAAGCGCTTTGCGCAAAAGGAAATCGTTTAATGACTGGCATTCGAAGGTTGGCAGCGTCCGCTTGCATGCGCACGGCGAATTGGCTTGCGGATGGGGGGTCGGGACAAGAGGACGATAGTCCCTTCAGCGTGTTCTTGACGCCCAACGCGCTCGCCATCAACAAGGCACGCCAGGATCATCTCGCGTCGCTGGAACTGGATCTGCAACGCAAACGCATTCTGGAGGTTGGCGCCGGTATCGGATTGCATACGCCCTTCTTCCTCGAACGGCAGTGCGATGTCGTCGTCTCCGACGGTAACCTGGATAACGTCGCGGAAATCCGCCGCAGGCATTCGACGCTCCGGGTCGAGCACGTCGACCTCGAGAAGGACGCGAGCCTCGAGAAACTGGGCACATTCGACATCGTGTATTGTTACGGCCTGCTCTATCACCTGGCCAATCCGGAGCGCGCGATCGCACAGCTTGCCAAGGTGTGCAGGGGCCAGATTCTGCTCGAAACCTGCGTATCGCTCGGCAAGCACTCTGAGGTCATCTTCCTGAGAGACTTCGTCAGCAACAATCAAGCCGTGTCTGGAATCGGTTGCCGGCCGTCGAGGCTCTGGCTGAAGGAAGCCCTCGAACGTTATTTCGGCCATGCCTATTTCGCCAAGACGCAGCCTGCGCATCCCGACTTCCCGACAGACTGGGACTGCCCGCTCACAAACCTCCTCTACCGCGGTATTTTTGTCGGCTCGCGCGCTCCTCTCGAAAACCCCCATCTCACCCGCGATATCCCGCGACAGCAGCTGGCTCTGAGCAGTGCGGGCTGACCAACAGAAGGCATGAAACTAGGCCCTAGAGCAGCGCCGCACGTGTCCAGGCTTCTCCGAGCCTGCACCGCGCCGTTGCCCGCGGCGGCTCTGAAACGGCTTGCCCGGCAACTCGCCGGCAACAGGCCGTTTGGTCCATACCCGGGTTGGCGTTTCGCCATCGAGGAGCAGCACCCTACGCCGATGGTGCTGGCCAGAATGTGTCTATGGAACCTTTTTCGGGAGCGCGGAATCAACGACCCGGTGCGGGTGAATTGGTACGATGACCTTGTCGTCGACGTCGTTCTAGGTAACGACCAGAGCCGGTGCCTATACGTCAGCGGGAGCTTCGAGCCCAACGAATTCGTATTCCTGGGCGATGTCCTTTCTTCCGGTGCGGTATTCATCGATATCGGAGCCAACGAAGGGTTCTATACACTTTTCGCGGCCCGCCGGGTTGGCGCAGAGGGCCGCGTCCTGGCGATGGAGCCCAGCCCTCGCGAGCTGCATCGACTTCGCCACAATATTGCGATCAACCAGCTTGAGAATGTCGTGGTGGACACTCGAGCTGTGGGCCGCCAGCAGGGCAAGGCAACCTTTCATATCGCGGATCCCGAGCATAATGGCCAGAACACGTTGGGCGACTTCGGCCACCAAGGTGTGACCGCTGTGGAGCACATCGAAGTCGATCTCATCGACCTTGATGCACTGGCTGCAGAACATGGACTGAACGGTGTTAATGTCGTCAAAATGGATGTCGAGGGGGCCGAGCTGGAGGTCCTCAAAGGCGCTGAGAACGTCCTGGGACGATTTCGGCCAATCGTGCTGTTTGAACTCTTCGACGCGTCGTTGCGCAAGCAGGGCGCCAGCGCAGCCGCGGTGCTGGATTTCCTGCAGCAGCGCGGGTACCACTTTTTGACGTTCGACGAGGCAACGGGATTGCCGAAATCCGCGGACGAGTTTGCGGAGATGAGCCAGAACGTCATAGCGATTCACAAGGACAATCCATTGCCGCCAAGGCGATGAGGGTTGGCATGTACGCACCTGGTCCAGTCGCGTCGCGCCGGCGATCATCGTGCCGAAAGGCCCGACCGTTCTTGATGGTGGATTTGAAGCGTGTCTGAGCAGTGCCCGTTATTTCCGAGCCTTAGGGTAGTCTCCGAAGCCGCCTACGTGCTGCTGCTTCTGGCCGCGCATTAAATGGTCGTTTTGTCGAAACTAGGATTCGGGCAACTTCGGCAGGCAAAAACTCGAGAAACCGGCTATGGGAACACCAAGAATGAACTACAGCGCGCCCCTTACGGCAGGCTGGGTCGCCGGAGGCGCGTTTACGACCGATCCGTTCGTTCTGATCGACGTCGGGGCAAGCGGCGGCATCGAGAATCACTGGCGGCTGTTCGAACCCGATCTGCACGCATTCGGATTCGACCCGTTGGTACGGGAATGCCAACGACTCAACCATAAGGAGAAGAACGACCGCGTTCACTATTACGACTACTTTGTCGGAAGCGAGAGCTACTCGGCGTTATTTCCTTTGGCACTGGCGAACGAACCTGTCGAGGGGTGGACACCCGCCCTCTATGAGCGCAGCAGCGCAGTTGCGGCGCAGAAAATAATGGCCATGTCGTTCGAGCAACGATTCAACAGCGAGGACCCGGAGGTCGTGTACACGGAAAAACGCATATCCTTGGACAGGTTCTGCCGGCAACAAGCGGTGGGAAACATCGATTTCGTCAAGATTGACACGGACGGCCATGACTACGAAGTGCTGCTGGGCGCGGAAGAGGCGCTCCGAAACGGCCCGACACTCGGCCTTTTCGTGGAATGCCAGCTCCATGGAGTGACGCACCTGCACTCCAACGTATTCGCCAACATCGATCGCTTCCTGCGGGATCTCGGGTTCTCTCTGTTCGACCTCGAAATTTACCGCTACACCCGCGCGGCACTTCCCGGGCATTTCGTCTACACGATCCCGGCGCAGACTGTCGAGGGGCAAGTGCTATGGGGGGACGCCCTCTACTTTCGGGACATCGCCGCGCCCGGATACTCGAATCGATGGGCGCTGGATCTGTCGCCGGCAAAACTGCTCAAACTTGCCTGTCTTTTCGAGATCTACGGTTTGCCGGATTGTGCTGCTGATCTGCTGCTATCACGGCAGGAGGAACTGGGAGCGCTAATCAACGTTCCGAAAGCTCTCGACGTTCTCGCGTGCGAGATCGAGCCTGCTGCAATGAATTATCAAACGTACAAACATCGCTTCGAAACGGAACCGGCCCGTTTCTACCCGAATCAGACTGCGCCTACTATCGGCTCAACCGCGTTATTGCGCGGAATGAGGAGCTTGGCGTCGCGGGTCAAGCGGCGGCTGCTTGGCGGGTAAGATCCGGTAAACTCGCAGCAGGTCATTCCACTCGAAAGTCCCCGATGGGCACTCCAAGGGTTTCGTACGCTGTTCCTTTCACACGGCTCGTTACGGCCCGGGGCCTTCTCGCCCGGGACCCTTTTGTCGTCGTGGACGTCGGAGCAAGCGGCGGCATAGAGCAGCACTGGCGGGTCTTCGAGCCGCATCTGCACGGGTTCGGCGATCGCTGCGCACCGTTCTGTCGCGAGCCAAGCGACGGTTCATCGACTATCTGATTCGTCGCGCGTAGCGATCAGCTTATAGGGACTTGGCAGCCAGCTCTTGATCGGTCGCCGCCGATGCGTCGGGAAGATCGCTAACAGCGCGGCCGGGCCGCCCGCCGCCAGCCGGGCGGATGATCTGGTCCGGCAAATCTATGTCGCCGTAACCCCAGTTCTCGGCGTTATACATGGGAACTGCTCCCTTGCGCCGCGTGACTTCCATCTCGCGAATGATCGGCATCACGTCCCGCATCCAATCAAGGCAGGGTATTCCCTTGGCCTCCAGGCGGGCAAACAGCTTGTCAGCCGCCTCCGGGGTATAGCCCGAGCCAGCATCGTGATCAATGTGGTAGATCGCGGGACGCCTGCCCATGTAGATCTCGCGTATCCCATGAAAGTAAGCCTGATGAAGCAGCATGGAATCAATGTGGAACGAATACATCGCCCATTCGGGATAACCGCGGAGCTTGAACCAGTCATCTCGGGAAAGCAGGGTGAAATCGCCGCAAGCGTTCGTGAAGAGCCAAGGATCGATGATGCGGTGCCTGATCCCGCCCCAAATGCGCTGCCAAAGCCGGGCACTGCCGCCAGCGAGTCGAGCAATAAACCTCCCGGCCTTGCGCACGAAGCCGCCGTGCTGCACTCCCCCCTCAAACTGCATGTTCTGCCGGAAATGCGTGAGCTCCCGAAACACGTTCGCCCAAGCATCACGCTGGAAAATTCTCCTCGGCAGCCAAAAGGTCAGGTAGCGCATTCTGGGGTCCATATGGGCCTTGATCCGGATCAGAGGATTCCAGCGGCCACCCTCGCGGAGGTAGGTGAACCCATTTGCATGGATTCGGAATGCATCGCGCCGGCAGAACTCCAGGATCTCTTCGAACACAGGTGTTTGCGGCACCGCGGCCGGAACATCGTAACGGTCCGCCCTGTACACGCGGCCAGTCTTTAACCTTTCTCGCATGTAACTGACCGACTCATCCGAGAAGAGGATGTCGATGTTGGTCGCCAGCACGAACTTGCCGCGCGCTCTGCGTATGCCGACGTTTTTCGCGATCATCTGGAAGAGCGGCAACTGGTCGGCGTGTTCGAGCCGGGCGTGAAGCTCGCGCGGCACCGTGATGATCCGGATTTCGCACGGCCCGGTGTCCTCGGGCCAGCGCAAGGCTTCGGCCAACGGCGGCCGGTCGGCGGGCGGGTTCCACTCGACCATGATGAGCTCCGCTGACAGGTTGTGCCTACGACACTGCTCCACGAAACCGTCGACGAAATGCTGCATGCGCTGGGTGAGACTACCGCCATGGTTATCATTGCGGGACGTCGCAACGAGACTCAGGTGGAAATTGGCTTTTGACGTTGGATCCATGGGCACGCTTGTTCAGGGGTACCTGTGATGCAATACTCCAGCGCAGAACGCTGCGCGATCGTCGCAATCGCGTCTGATCGGAGTCAAGGTGGGCGCAAAGATAGAAATTGATCTCATTCTAAGAGTAAAGGCTTGCCTGGGCAACGCGCCGAGCCGGCTTGCGAGTTCGTACTGGCGACGTGGGCATACAGCGACAATGTAGAACAGCTCTCAATGGGCGATTCCCAACCTCTCGTAAGCATCGTCATCGCGGTGCTGAACGGCGTCGCGACCTTGCCGCGGGGCATCGACAGCGTTGCGTCCCAGACTTATGCACGAAAGGAGCTGCTCGTTATCGATGGCGGGTCAACCGATGGCACGCTCGATGTTATCCGCTCACGGTCGGCGGATATCGCCTACTGGGAATCCGGGCCCGACCGGAGCCTTTACCACGCGTTCAACAAAGCACTGGCGCATGCCAAGGGCGACTGGATCTACTTCCTGGGCTCGGACGATTACCTTTGGAACAGTCGTGTTCTGGAGTCGATAGCGGGGTCACTCGCGCAAGCGTACCCGCCGGCGCGAATCGTCTATAGCAGGGCTGCATTCGTCGCCGACAATGGCGAAATCCTCGAGATCCTGGGCTATCCATGGGAGTCATTCAGAAACCGCTTCCTGCAAGGCAGCATGATCCCGCACCAGGCGGTGTTTCACCACAGGAGCCTCTTCGAGGCGCATGGACCCTTCGACGACTCGTTCAAGGTCGGTGGTGACTACGAGATGCTGCTGCGAGAACTCAAGCAAGCGGACCCGCTTTTCGTCCCGGGCGTCATCGTCGCTGGTTACCAGTTCGGGGGGGGCAGTAGCACGCCCGAGAATTCTCTCAAGGTGTTACGAGCGATACGGGTCGCGCATCTGCGGCACGGAATTCGATTCCCGGGCCTCTTGTGGCTCCTCACATGTGCGAGGGTCTACGCGCGCCTCTTCTTGTGGCACATCCTGGGGGAACGACTCGCGAAAAAGGTCATCGACGGGGCGCGAGTGCTGGTTGGCAAGAAACCCTTCTGGACCCGGGTTTAGCCGATGGGCTCATTTCGCGCCAGCGAAGCGAGTTCTTGTGTGGCTGCGGCCGCCACCGCCCTCGGGGTAATCGATTCTTGTTCCACGATTCGACCGTGTTCCATGCGGAAGATCCTGTTGCAAACGGCTTCTATGAGTTTGGGTGAATGCGAGGCCATCACCATGATTGAGGTGCGCTTCACCAGGTCGTGCAACCGCAGCGATGCCTTCTCCGAAAATGTCGCATCCCCGACGCTTAGCCATTCGTCCATCAGCAGTATCTCGGGCGCGACCGCCGTGGACGTGGCGAACGCAAGGCGCAGCTGCATGCCCGTGGAATACGTCCGAACCGGCATGTCGAGATAGTCGCCCAGTTCGGTGAATTCGGCGATCTCCGGCATCCGGGCCTTGATATCCCGGGGCCGGAGCCCCAGCATGATTCCGCGGAGCAGAATATTCTCATAACCGGTCGCTTCAGGATCGATCCCGAAGTGAAAATCGAGCAGCGTTGCAACCCGCCCGCGAACCTCGAGACGCCCCTCCATCGGCTCGTAAATGCCGGAGAGCGTGCGCAGCAAGCTCGTCTTCCCGGCACCGTTATGTCCGACCAGGCCGACGCGGTCCCCTTCCTGGATGTCGAACGAGACGTGATCCAGCGCGCGCACCACCACACGGTTGCCCGCATCGCGCGCAATCTTCCCTCCCGTCGCCGCGTGCAACACCGCCTGCTTGAAAGACAAATGGGCCAGTTGATAAATCGGGAACTCGATGACGAGGTCCTGAGCTCTAATGTAAGCCATCGTCAGTGCATTACAACCAATAGGGCACGCGCGGGCGGTACCGCGCGAAAAACAGCAAGGTCAGCGGTGCGCCCACCAAGAATAGTGCGTAGAGGAACAGCAGCGAATCCATATAGGAAGCAGTACCGATGATTGGCCCCCTTATGGCCTCGATCGCATGGAAGAACGGATTTGCTTTGACCAGCGCGATCCTGTTGCCCAAAAGCTCCGGGTACCAAAGGATCGGCGTCAGGAAAAAGGCGATCTGCACCAGGCTGGCCACGATCGGCGGGACGTCGCGAAACCGGGTGCACAGGACCCCGATCAATAAGCCCACCCATATGCAGTTCAGGATCAACCCGACCAGCCCCACGACAGACAGCAGCGCCCCAGCCAACGAAACGTTCAAGAAGAACAACGTTACAACGACGATGATCACGGCGTTGTGGGCGAAGATCAGCACGTTGCGCCAGAGCATGCGGCAGACGTGCGTCATCAACGGCAATCGAATCTGCTTGATCATCTTGTCAGATTTCGTGAAGACGGTGCAGCTCTCATTGATAACCGTCGCGATGAACTGCCAGACGATGAGTCCGATCGCCAGATAGGGCATGTAGCGCGCGATATCCTGATTGAAAAGCTTTGCGTAAAGAATCCCCATCGTGCCAACCATGATGGCGCTACTGATGGTCAACCAGAAGGGGCCCAGGACCGAGCGCCGATAGCGTTGGCGGATGTCGTGCCATCCCAGGAGCGCCCACAGATGGGTCGTGGCAAGACCGCCGGCTACGTCCTCCACCGCGTGTCGTACGGCTCGGGATTCCGCTAATCCGTTGTAAACTCTTGCTTGCGCGTCGAGCATGTCTTTACGGAACTTCCGGGATCCGCTCGTGCATCAACGCACGCACGCCAAACTGACGGATTTGCAAGCATCAGGTTGCAAACCGGATGGTAGCGGAGCCGATTCCGGCGAAACACCCGGTGTTTTCGCGTGCATGAAAGGCGCCCTCTCGGGTAATCTGGGCCGAACGGGCTTCCAAGACTTGCGGATGGTAACCTTCTCGCACCTCATGCTGCAACTTCGCCTCATAACACGCTATCTCGAGATCCAGTACGGTTGGATGAAAGAGCACCCGGATGTCGCCCTGATCGGGCATCGGATCGTGCAGATCGATGAGAGTGCCGCGCCGCCACCGTTGCCGGACGACTGCCGTGCCGATCGCATTTCCCGTTGGGGGCCGCGCCTCTCCAAGCGTTTCGAGACGTCATCGGTCATGATGCACCCTTTCCCATACGCATCCAGCCATGTCTAGACCAAAAGCACTTATTACAGGCATCTCCGGCATGGTTGGCTCGCATCTCGCCGACTACTTGCTTGAGTGCACGGATTGGGACGTCTATGGCACGTGCCGCTGGCGGAGCGCGCTCGATAATGTGAAGCACCTGCTCGACCGTGTTAACCGGCGCGACCGGGTGTTCTTCCAGTACGGCGACCTGCGCGACTACATCTCGATCCAGGATACGGTCGAGCAGGTCAATCCCGATTATGTCTTTCACCTCGCCGCGCAAAGCTACCCCAAGACGAGCTTCACCTCGCCGCTTGACACGTTCGACACCAACATCCAGGGCACCGAGCGGCTTCTGGAAGCATTGCGGCGCTGCCCCGGAATCGATCCCGTGATCCATGTTTGCTCCTCCTCGGAGGTCTACGGGCGCGTTCCGAAGGAGAAAGTCCCGATCGACGAGGAATGCACGTTCCATCCCGCTTCGCCGTACGCGATCTCGAAGGTTGGCACCGATCTCGTCGGCCGCTTCCATGCCGAAGCTTACGGACAGAAGGTCATGACCACCCGCATGTTCACGCACACCGGTCCGCGGCGTGGAGACGTTTTCGCCGAATCCACGTTCGCGAAGCAGATTGCCATGATCGAGCGTGAGATGATCCCGCCGGTGATCAAGGTCGGCAATCTAGATTCGCTGCGCACCTGGTCCGACGTGCGCGATGCTGTGCGCGCCTACCACATGCTGGTGACCGTCAAGCCCACGCCCGGTGAGTATTACAACATCGGCGGCGCGTACTCCTGCACGGTCGGCGACATGCTGAAGCACCTGATGTCGCTTTCCACCCGCAAGGACATCCGGATCGAGACCGACCCGGAGCGGCTGCGCCCCATCGACGCCGACCTCCAGGTTCCAGACACGTCGAAGTTTACCAAGCACACGGGCTGGAAGCCGGAAATTCCCTTCGAGCAGAGCATGCGGGACCTCCTCGATTACTGGCGCCGCCAAGTACGGTCGGGAGAGGTCTTCCTCATCCGTTGACATGAAAATCGCCAACCCCGTTTCCTATCCGCCGCGCGGCGACTGGGACCGGCGCTTGAGCTCGGTGGCCTGCCCCGATCTGTCTCCGGTCACGACACTGCACGAGAACGAGAACGTGCATTGTGTGTCGATTGACGAGGCGATCAGCCTCGTGGTAAACGGCGGGCTTTACCTCGCGCTGCCGCTTGCAGTGATAGCAAGCTATTTGTTCGCGCGCTCGCCCAAATCGCCGCCAAGAACGTGACCAGGAATAAGCGGCAGTCGTCTCCAGGTAAATCCACTAACCCGGCGCCCAAGCCCTCATCGGAAGGCGCGGAAGACTACTTCTCAGCGGCGGTTGATGCCGGAAGAAACGACTTGACGAATGCCGGCCGGATCGAGACCGATCCGACGTCGAATATCGTGGACCGTGCCGTACCAGACGCAAAACTCGTCGGGCAGGCCATGATAGGAGGTGTGCAACCCCCCCACTTCGTTGATAGCTTCGCGCAATCCATACCCGTCGTGGACCACGAGGAACTGCGTGCGCCGGAAACGCGTTACGAGTTCAGTGTCAATCGGCTTGATCGTCGGAAAATACAGCAGATTGACCGGCAGGTCCTTGCAGGCTTCCAGCACGTTCCCGAGGAGCGGGCCAGCCGTTACTACCGTCAACTCCGCGCCCGAATCCTTCATGACGACGCCTTTGCCGAAGTTCACCTCGAGATCGATGCTATGCGGATAATCCGACAGCTTGAAGTAAGTCGGTCGGCCGTTGTTGTACTGGCTGCGCAGGAGAGTGTCGAGCTCCTTTCGCGAGCCCGGCTGGATGACCTCCATCCCCGGGAGCAAGCGCAGAATCGCCAGGTCGGTGTAGCAATGGTGGGTAGCGCCATCCCATGCGTAGTCAAACGAAGCCCCGCACGACAGGATGTTCCCGCCGAACGCGTTGTAACACATATCAAGTTTGATCTGCTCGAGGCTGCGCTCGGTGATGAATGGCGCGATCGTATGAACAAACGGATGAAAGCCCTGGGCGCCAAGTCCCGCAGCCACGCTTATCAGGGCGTTTTCGCAGACGCCCATGTTGTAGAAACGCGTGGGGTACTTTTCCTGAAACCCGCTGAATAGATAATGACTGATGTCACCGAGTATGACGACCACCCGCTCATCACGGGCGGCAAGATCGGTGACGGTGTCCTTGAACTGCCGCCTCATGCTCCCGAACTCCTGCGGTCCAGCTCGCGCAGAAGCGCCTCGAGCTGAACATCGTCGGGTGACTTACGATGCCATTCGAACATATTCTGCTCGAGCGTCTCGCACCCATAGCCTTTCATGGTGTTTCCAACCACCACCTTGACCGCATCCCTTTTTTCACCGAGTGCCGCTTTCATTGCGGACACGTCGTGTCCGTCCACATCGAATACCTCGCAACCAAATGCGCGCAAACGCTCCGCTGGGTTCGAGATCTGCAGCGAGCGCACCTGCGATTTGTTGAAGTCGAAGAGGATCGTCAGATTACTGAGATCGAGGTTGATAGCCACCATGATGGCTTCCCAAGTGCTGCCCTCGTTGGCTTCTCCGTCGCCCACCAGCGTATAGACGCGCCGCCCGTTTTCCTGAAGCTTGAACGCCAGGGACATTCCTACCGCGACGCCTATACCGTGGCCCAACGAGCCGGTCGATACCTCTACGCCGGGGACTTTCCGCCGGTCTGGATGGCAACCGTATTTGGACATGTATGCCCCGAACGTCTTCACTTCCTCGACTGGAAAGTACCCGGCGCGCGCCAGCACGCAGTAGAACCCGAGGGCAGCATGTCCCTTGCTCAAGATGAAGATGTCGCGCTCGGTCCACGCGGGCCGAGCGGGATCATGCCTCATGCTGTCGTAGGTGGCATAAAGCATCTCGACCACTGAAAAGCTCGTCGGGATGTGGCCGTGACCGCTGGTGCGGGAAGCAAGAAGGATGTCGCGCCTGATCTGCTTGCAGGTGGGGTGCATCCAGAGAACCTATTCCACTTCCAGGTACGAAATGCGCGCCGTCATCGGCATTCTCTGGACGCGAACGTTGTTGAGCCCCAGCACTTCGGCGAGCGCAAGGGTTTCTCCTGGAAAAATATCATCGCACAGCTCATCGAATACCAGCACGCTCCCCTTCATCAGATGGGGTTTGATCGCCTGCAACGCCGCCTTAGTGGGCTTGTAGATGTCGAAGTCAAAGATGGCGAGTGAAACTATGGTCTCCGGGTGGCGGTGAAGATAATCCGGGATCGTCTGCATGGCGTCGCCCTTGACGAGCTCGAACTTCTTCAGGTGCGGGATTGGATTGAGTCCATCGCCGAGGCTCAACTGCCGCTCCAGGTACGCGTCGTAGCCCTTGCTCACCGAGAACGACCCATCGACACACTCGCAGCGCTCGCCGTCCTCCGGCCCCATGCCGCGGAAGCCTGCGAAGGTGTCGAAGCCGATGATCTTGCGATGGCGATTGAACGGCTCGAAGAGCCCGCGCAAGGCCGATAGCACCGCCAGGCTCTGGCCCCAGCGGACTCCGAATTCCATGATTACGCCGTGAGTGCTCAGAATCTTGCGATAGATCTCGTAGAAGAAAAGCACGCGAGACAATGACTTCGATGTGAAATACAGCCCCAGATTGGGCAGCAGCTCGTCGGCCGGCAAAGGGCTCTCACGGAAATGACTGTAGAGAGCCGCGAGAATATCTTTCTCGCTCTGGCTCGACAGCACAATTGCGTCATGTTTTACGGTCTTCATCGTTGCCACTTGTCCCTGTTAGCCCGCCACCATTCCACGGTCCGGCGCACGCCTTCCTGCGGCGTCGCCTCCGCTTGCCACCGCAGGACTTCTTTTGCTTTTTCGCAATCGAGCGCGCGGTGTGCAACGGTCGTCGGGGAGGCGCAATCGTACACGATCTGCGACGGTTTGTGCTCGGCCGCCTCGAGCGCAAGTTTCGAGACTTCTCCGACGGTCGTGACGCATCCCGATCCGATGTTGAACACATCGAATCGCACGTTCGTCGCTTCGAGCATGGCGAGGATCGCCCGCCCAAAGTCGTCGGCGTACAGGATATCGCGTCCCACGCCGGCGCTGCCCCAGATGACAAACGGATCGTCCCCCGCCACTGCCTTGCGCACCAACGCTGCGACAAAGTGAGACGAAGCCGGGTCGAAACGGGAAAAAGGACCATATACATTGGACAAGCGCGCCACGAGAACATCGATCCCAGTCGCTTCGTGCCAGAAACGGCACAGCTTTTCTGCATAACGCTTTGTCCAGCCGACACCAAAGTACGCCCGGGGCGGATCGCTGGACCAATCAAGCTGATCCTCCTTGATAGCGCCGACAAAGTCCTGATAAACGCTTGCGGTGCCAACGTATACGGTGCGCCGTACTCCAGCGTCATGGAGTGCCTCCAGCATCCGCGCATCCATGACAACGTTATCGGTAACCTGCGCCCATGGACGCTCGCGGGCCTCGCGCGCGCCACCCGTTCGCGCCGCGGCGAGGACGGCACAGTCACAACCAGCAAGCAAAGGCGCCCACTTTGTCTCGCGCGCCAGGTCTGCCGCGACGTACTCCACTCTCGCGTCGTCCACGAAAGCGCCCGTACGGCTGCGGTAAGGTACCCGCACCCGAATATCGCGCACTTTCGACAGCACCTCGCGCAGAACTGCGCCGCCGGCAAGCCCGGTACCACCCGCTATGAACAGCCTCTTGCCCTCTAAATACATGGTCTGGCGTCGCTATTGGGACGTGCGGAGCACGCGTCGGCTAGCACCCGGTACTAATGTAGAGGGTCTACACCCATGGCCCATTTTGTGGGAGGCCATTGGTATCGATATCGAGCAAGCCGAGGGCGTCCACTACCGTCCTTCGGCCCTGGCGCAGTCCCGATACCACGCGACGGTATCCGCTATGCCTTGCTCGAGTGAAACGGAAGGCACAAAGCCGAGCGTCCGCTCGGCTTTCGAAGTGTCGACCTTGCGCACTGGGATCACCGTAGGCCGCGACGGATTGAACACGACCGTCGCATTGCTATGTCCTGCCGCGGTCAAGACGGTCCGAACCAAACTATTGACCGTCACCGCCTTGCCGTGCCCAATGTTGAGCGGGTCGCAAACAGCGTGTTTCTCCAGGGCCAGCAGGCTACCCGTGACGAGGTCGGTCACATGGAGAAAGTCTCGAACCTCGTTGCCTGTACCCCAGACCTCAAACGGATCCTCCCTCGCCACGGCACGGCGGATAAGAGCCGGGATCACGTGGCTGGCAAGCGAATCGAAGTTGTCGTAGCGGCCATAAATCGCGGTCGGCCGGACGATGGCAATGCCGATCTCCAACTTGGACGCGAGGAATTCGCTCATGCGCTCTAGGTAACGGCGCATCCACCCATAGCCGAAATAAGCGGGATGTGGAGGACCGCCCCACATCTCTTCCTCCTTCACGGGATGGTCAGCCACCGGGTAGCCGGTGCTGCTGCTGAACACAAGGAAGCGTTGGACGCCCATCTCGGCGGCAGCCTGCAGCATTTGCGCGGTCAGGACCAGATTCAGCGTAATGGATGACACGGCGTGGCTCGTGGAATTCCCGGCTGCGCCAACACTACCGGCCGCGTGAATCACGAAATTGACACCATCGCAGACCCCTCGACAATCTTCCAGTCGGGAGAGGTCCGCTTGAACCACCTCGATGCCTGGGTCCTGAACGATCATCGGGCGCCGGTGTATCGGAACGCGAATACGCGCGCCCCGGGCCAGAAGCGCCCGCACGAAATGCGTTCCTACGAAACCGGCGCCCCCCGTCACCAAGAGGCGCTTACCTTCATAGAACATCGTTACTTGAACTCAACCATGCTCGGAAACGCGCGGAGTACCGGGCTGCACGAAGCTTAACAGTACGTCGCCCACAATGGAGCTATGGTCGACGTCCTCGTTCGGGTCCATACACGTTCATGCAAGACACGAAGCCACCAGGCAGGACGCGCGCCTAGTATCGTGACACGTTAATTACGAAACATTATAATGGCGCATCTCCACAGCCTGAGGAGGGCGCGCGATGCACCAAACGAAACTGAGTCTGAGCAAACGGGAGCGTGAGGTGGTGCTG
>JAOTVX010000054.1 GCA_029863175.1 Betaproteobacteria bacterium
ATCGTGGCAGCAGTGGCAATCGCTCGCTGGCGCAAGTAGCCTGCCGCGGGAAGGTGTCAGTGCCAGGTAGGCGAAGACCCGAGCACGGGTTGCGCCCGGTGCATTCCTGATATCCGCCGCGCCCAGCCCTTGTAGGCGTTCTTCGATGTTAGCCGAGATTCCAAACTGCTCGGCACGCCGAGGAATTGCAAGCACCACTGAAGCAACATCTGTCAGCACGCCGACTGATTACGTACAGACGCATTCGGCGAAGCATCGCGTGATACCCGTGAGCGCAAGCCGGGCCCGATCTGGCAGCATTCAACCGTAACTACACCCCCCGCTTCGGCGGGGTTGTTGTTTGTGGTGCTTTCCGGCTGGGCAAGAAGAAACCGCGCAGGTCGAGAAACCATGCGCGGCAATTATAAACATCCAACAGGAGGAGGAAAACCAGGATACCGATTTCTGGCTCTTCGGGGATTTGTGTGGGTGATTTTGGGTCATTTTAGAGTTTCGGGAGCATGCAGGTGAGTACTTTGAGCCGCAGGTATTCCTCGTCTCGCAGGCCGTACGCTCGGCGCTGGATGACGCGGACCTTGTTGTTGAGCCCCTCGACGAAGCCGAGCGAGACCGTGTTCTCGGGCTTGCAGTAGGCCGCGATTCCATCCCAATGACGCTCGATCACTTCGGCGACCTTCTCGTAGGGCTGCAGGCGCTGCCACTTCAGGCTCGCGCGCCAGTTGTCGAAGAAGCGGCGCGCCCAGCCTTCGGTTTCGTAGTCCCGGAGCTGGCCGAAGGATTCCTTCAGCAGGTAAGGACAAGATCGTGGAATCCATCCGACTTGCGAGCCTGGCCGTGGAGCCCGTGGAGGTGGGGGTGGGCTGCGCCTTCGAGGGCGCCATCTCCTTCAACCGGCGCTACGTCATGAAGGACGGTCTTGTCCGAACTCACCCTCACAGAGCTTCCACCGAACTGTCTCATGTGGAGGGCCCGATCGATCCAGAAGTCGGCGTGATCGGCTTGCGCTGCAAGGGCGGGGAGATGGCGGGATGTTTTGTGAACTTCGCGTGCCATCCCAACGTGGTTCGCGGGAACAGCATTTCGGCAGGTTATCCTGGCGCCCTCAGCAGGGCCCTCAGGCGCATGGAGGGGACGCAGTTCGTCACCATTTTTGGGAACGGTGCCATTGGAAACCTCTGCCAGATCGATGTACACGACGCAACCAAGAACTGTAGCGGCAGGGACTGGGCCGACCACATGGGGGATACGCTCGCGGAAAAGGTGACACAGACCTGGGACCGGATGACCTTTGCTGCCCGTCGGGCTCTTCGTGGAGCACGGCCTTGAGCTGAAGCTCAGATCCCGTATCAAGCCGACCTTCGTCGTCGGGCAGGCAAACGGGGGCTAAGGCTACGTGCCGACCCGGCATGCCTTCGACCGTGGCGGCTACGAAGTCCGCACTGGCACCTACAGCATGTTCGTCCCCGAGGCCGGAGATCAGATCGTCTCAGCCCCTCTCGAGCTCTTGTCGGAGCTGATGACGGAGCCATCGTAGGGTGGGGAGAGCTTCCAGTCGCCCTTGATCGTAGCCGGGCAGATACACCGAAGGCACGCCGGAATTTGCGCGATTCGACAGGCGTGGCTACGAGGCGATCTCAGTTCGCCGGGTGATTGCCACGATTCTCATCAAACGAGCGCCTCCAAATACAGAGATATTTGTTACAACCGGTTCGATCTTGCCAATGGCGATCCCTGCGATCCGTTTTCCCAAACGGCGTTCTGCGGCAACGCCTGCGCTAGAGGAATGCTCTGAATCCCATTTGCAAGAGAACGTTGCCCACGCCCCGAACATCGGTCCTGTCGCAAAAGGCCTGTAATCGGTCCCATCCATCCAGATCGCGCGCCTTGTCGAAATCCGCCGACGTATTGCAATAGTGAATCACGCGTCTGTCGAGCATGGCGTTAAGTCGTTGGGCATAGGCGACGGCGGCTTCCAAAGTGGCCACGATCGCAAGTGGCGCCGCGGCGCCATTGCCCATGTTGTATTTCAGGTCCATCGGCAAACAGCGATAACGATTGCGCGCGACATTCAAGCAAAGCGCCAGCTGATCGTTGAAATAGCTCCGGTAGTTCTTTTCCACAAAAGTCACGTCCTCGCCAAACGTTCGCGCCATGTGCCGGGCGATGTCGCGCGAAAGCGCTATATGGCCGAAGTTTAGATAGGGCGGGCACTCCCTCGGCAGGGAAGGTACAATGCCATGGCCTTGATAGGTCAGGCCGTATCCATGGGCGGGCAGACCCGATCCGCGTAAAAACTCCACAAGGTCCACATCCGGAGGCGGACGCCAGGCAGGCCGTCCAACTACGGCGTCGGAGGTTGCAACCTGCTCTATCAACTCGGCCAGGGATCCTGTGGCCAGCACGTCGGCGTCCATGATGAGAACGGCGTCGGCAAGGTGTTCATGCTGGATGCATTGCAGACGCGTTCCGACGTGCCCATAGGCGTCGAACAAGTCGCGCTCCACCCAGCGGAACTCGACAGGATAGTCCTTCGCCCAAGCGAGCATCGGGCTCTTTAGGTCCTGATCCGTGTCGAGGCCGACCGTGAAAACCACCTGCCAATCGCCTGGAAAGGCAGCCTTGGCCGCCAGCGAACGGACGAGAGCGTGGCTCATCGTCGCGAAGTTGCGGTTGAGACTTATTCGGACGTGAATCTCGGTGCTCGTCATGCGCCTGTTCTCATCAATTATACGCTGTCCAAGTTCGGGCCATTGGCGCCGGCTTCAACCCAGCCCTTCACCCAGTAATTCACCGCAACTCCCCTTTTAAACCGGCTTGGATCGCGGTTTTCTACTGAGGAGGAGGAAGCCAGCGTGGACATCAGACCTATTCTACGCACTCTGCGAGTGCTCTCGCGCTTGCTTCCGGCGCGCGGGCTCGGCGCGGCAGAGGAGAAAAGCTACGTAGTCAAATCCTCATTTAGCCGTAACTCCACACCCCGCTTCAGCGGGGTTTTTGTATATGGTGCTAGGGATTCTCTGCGTCACTCCCACGGCACCAAATGATCGTAACCGCATGGCCCCGATATTCGCATGGCATGGAATTTTTCTTGCGCTAGATCAATATGTTTGTGCATAGGATGATTGTCCTGCCCTGACGGGACGTTCATCCTATTCGCAAAGATGAAGGATAAGTGGATAGTGATGCAGGCATGCACACCACCGTTCTGCGCTCCTTCAACATCTTCGGCGCCCTGCAGGATCTCGTGGGCGGGTATGCCGCGGCACGCCCGACATGGAACATCGCCGAGGCGCGAGGAACGGCTTTCCAGCACCGCATGATAACCGCCGTGCGGTCGCCACTGTATTGCGCTACGCGCGGACAGCGCGGAGCCGGCGCCATGATTGCCGTTGCGCTCTTGTACGTGGTGGCGTGCCCGGTTTATGCCGAAACCGACGACGAGGCTGTCGCCATTATGGCCGCCCTGCGCATCGAAGCGCGAACGTACGAACACGGCGAGGGTGTCGCGCGAAACACGGCACGCGCCGTCGACCTGTATTGCGAAGCATCCCGGATGGGAGACGCTGCGGCGCAGTTCAGCCTTGGCTGGATGTACGCTAACGCGCGCGGCGTGCCGCGCGACAATCGACTGGCGTCGCTGTTCTTCTCTATGGCGGCCGCCCAGGGCCACACGTACGCGCAGAAGATGCTGGCGTTCGTCGGACCGTCCGCCGCCGACTTGCCTGAATGCATGCGCGATCCGGTTCCGCCCGCGACCGAAGAGACCACCGTCGATGAGGTGTTCGTCGCGTCCACGCCCGACCAGAAGAAGGTGGCTGAGCTCGTGGGCAGGCTCGCACCGGAATACCGGATCAGCCCGCTGCTTGCGCTGGCCATCATTCGCGCCGAGTCGAACTTTGATCCGAACGCGCGCTCGCCCAAGAACGCACAGGGCCTGATGCAGCTCGTGCCCGAGACATCGGCGCGGTTCAATGTCAGGAAGCCGTTCGATCCTATCCAGAATGTTCGTGGCGGGCTCGCTTATCTGCGCTGGTTGCTCGCGTATTTCCGGGGCGATGTCGCGCTGGTCGCGGCCGCGTATAATTCGGGCGAAGGTACCGTCGAGCGGTATCGGGGCATTCCGCCCTATCCGGAAACCCGGGCCTATGTGAACCGCATCAGGCGCTATTTCCGGAAGGACAGCCACCCCTACGACGAGACGGTGACCGATCCGTCTCCGGAATTAGCGCGAATCGGTGTGATGACGGCGCGCTAGAATTCCCCCGCATACTCCCGTTGCGATTTCCCGCCATCCGCTCGCTCGCGCTCGCCGCGACGGCGCTGCTGACCAAACAATTAGGACGTCGGCTTTGGGCTGAAACCAGCCACTCGGTGAATGTCGACATCCGGCGAAGAGCAGCTGCAATGGGATCCGACACCCTTAGATTTGATTGCGGCGGCGGGATGAGGCAACAACCGGCAACCTCAGCGCATGCGCAGCGCCAGCAAATCCATGGTCAGTGCCACGCCCATGTGCACGACAACGCCGCCGGCAATCGACCGGGTGCGTTGCGCCACCTCGCCCAGGATCACGCCCGCGACGATGGCCGCCAGGGCCTCGGGCAGTGGCTTGTGATAGTGAATCATGCAATACGGCACCACGGCAACCCAGACCGCCGCGCGGCCCAGCACCTGCCCGAGACCAATCGCCAGGAACCCGCGAAAAAAGAATTCGAGCGCCAGAAACTGGGCCAGATACGCCAGCTCCCACGCCAGCACGGTATGTGCCGGCGCCAAGAACGCCGCGCGGAAGAATGGGTAAACGGCCAGAAACTCGGGCCGGCTGGCCGCGTAAAACACCAACGGCATCATCGCTAGCAACATGACACCATACAGTACCCAGTGACGCAGAGGCACATCGAGACGCCAGCCATACTCGCGAAGCCGTTGACCGAAGCCGAATCGCACGATCAACATCGGTATCGGCAGGTACAGGGTGATGGTTCCCAGCGCCCACCACAGGTGGGGATAGAGGCCCATGTGGGGCGCGACCCATTGCGGAAAGTTACGGTTGAAAAACTCCGGCCGGAAGACAAACTCCATCAAAGTGAGCGCTACCGCTGTGTACACCAGCATGATCGCAATACGGCGGGTGGCGGCATCCATCGGGCCGTGAGGACTCGGCAAACCCCGGTTCAGAACGCGTATCACCATACAGATATCCCTGCCGCAGAACCGGAAGACGGACTGCGCATATTATCAGGGAAAGGCGGGATCACATTCCGATGGGGTAAATGGGTAAAGGGAGATGGCAAGGTAAATGGGTGACTCCATTGATCGATGAGAATATTTCCAAGCTGGTCTGGATCGGCGAGCAAGGCCGTCGCCGCGACGCTACGGAAGAACCTGCCTCTGGTTCTTCATTCTCCCCCCTTGAAATGACGATATCCTGAGTGGTATTTTTCTATGTCGGGGCGAGTGTAAGAAGTAGGCGGCGGAGAAATCACTCATGCGTGCAGCTGTATGCAGGGTTTTGCTGGTCTACCCCGGCTTTAGCTCCGTATCGTTCTGGAATTACAAAGAGACATGCGCGGCGGTCGGTGCGCGTCATCCGGCTGCTCCGCTCGGACTCATCACCGTTGCTGCGCTGCTGCCGCCGGAGTGGCCGGTTCGGCTGGTCGACCAGAATACCCAACAGCTCACGTTCGAGGACATCGACGAGGCCGACCTCGTCATGACCGGCGGCATGCTGCCGCAGCAGTTGGCGGCACTTGAGATCATTGAGCTCTGTCGTTCCCGCGGCAAGCCGGTCGCCGTCGGTGGTCCGGACGTGACCTCGAGTCCGCATGTCTACCAGAACGCGGATATCCGTGTTCTTGGCGAGGCTGAGTCGGTGATGAAGGCTTTTGTCGATGCTTGGAACGCCGGCCTGCGACAAGGGGTATTCGAGGCGGAGAAATTCAAGACGGACGTCACCACCAGCCCGATCCCGCGCTTCGACCTGCTGAAATTTCGCGATTACATCCATGTCGGAGTGCAATATTCGCGCGGTTGCCCATTTAATTGCGAATTCTGCGACATCATCGAACTCTATGGCCGGGTGCCGCGGGCAAAGACAACGCCGCAAATATTGGCTGAACTCGAATCTCTCTACCAGCTCGGCTATCGCGGGCACGTCGACTTCGTCGACGATAATCTGATCGGTAACAAGAAGGCGCTCAAGCTGTTCCTTCCCGAGCTGATCGCCTGGCAGCGGGCGCACGGGTTTCCGTTCGAGTTCTCGACCGAAGCATCGATCAACCTGGCGGATGACGAGCGTCTGCTCGGATTGCTGCGCGACGCGAATTTCTTCGCGATCTTCGTCGGCATCGAAAGCCCGGATTCGGATACGCTGGTCGCGATGCAGAAGAAGCAGAATACCCGGCGCAGTCTCGCGGACAGCGTCCACAAGATCTACGCCGCCGGGATTTGCGTCTATGCTGGATTCATTCTGGGATTCGATAGCGAGCAGGGCAGCATCGCCGATCCGATGATCGACTGCATCGAAGCGACGTCGGTCCCGGTCTGCATGGTCGGGCTTCTCTATGCGCTGCCGAATACGCAACTCACTCGTCGGCTAATCCGCGAGGGCCGGCTGCATGTGGGCCACGATATCAACAAGACACGCACGGTGGGCGACCAGTGCACCGGCGGCCTCAACTTCGAGACCGCACGGGAACGGCGCAAGATTCTGTCGGATTACACGCGCGTGCTCAAAGCCGTCTACAGTCCCGACGCCTACTTTGCGCGGGTGCGCCATGTGGGTCGAGCGCTGAATCGCGCGCCACTGGCACTCGCCGAGCCGTCTGATGCCGGCAAGTCGGCCCGCAAACGCGGCATGTTCGAGGGCGTGACGCGGTTTGATATGAGGCGCCTGATGCGGATCATGTGGCGCGTTGGCACGCGGCATCCCGGGCTTACCCCTCACTTCGCACGGACGTTCTTGGATTGCGCTTGGCACAATCCTGGCGCGGTCAAGAGCGTAACCATCATGATGACGCTCTACCTGCATCTGGGACCTTTCGCTCGGCAGGTCGTGGGCGACATCGAGCGGCTAATCGAGAATATTGAACGAGGCAACGAGCGGTCGCCGGAACTTGTTCCGGCCTCCAATGTGGATGCCCCGGCGCAAGCAATGGTCGCCGCCAAATAAACCCTCTAGTCCGGAATTGACTTGTTCTTGTCGACGTAGGCCCGCTCAACAAGTTGCGCCGCATCGCTTGCACTGCGCAAATCGGACCCGCCTAGCCGAACCGTCCTGATTCACGCGATTGTCCCGGTACGGGCATTGGCCGTGGCGACCACCTCACGACGAAACCGTCAGGTGCGATTCCGCGGCCTCGACCGGTGTATGGGCGCGCAAGGCTTGGCGCCGATCTTGCGTCAAATTTCCGAGCGAGACCTTGGCGTCATCGAAAACGGGCTGCGCAATGATCCGCTGAAACTCCGCATGGTCAGGATGGGTCGCGTCCCAGACGCTGAGGTCCCGGTACTCGCCCGCAGTCCACGTCCCCCAATTCACCGCCTTTGAAAAGGCCACCACGTCCACGGATAGTTCTTTCCCGATCGCAACGAACTCTGGCATTTCCCGAAAATTGGCTCCTTGGACGACGTAATCGATGCGCAGGTGCCTGAGGCTGCCGTTTGCACGCAACTGGGATAGGAACCGCATATTATTCAGTAGATGCTGCCAATTCCCGCCCCGGCGGGTGATCTTGTAGGTCTCTTCGCGTGCCGCGTCGAACGAAACCGAGACCGTGGAGATATTGTTGCGGATCTTGCTCAGCCGCCTCCAAGCTTTTTCGTTGAATAGAGTGCCGTTGGTTTGCAAGTAAACGTGCAGATTGGGAAAGTCCTTGCTGTCGAGTTGGTGGAGGAATTCCCGGAGCACGCGCGACGCAAACGGGTCGCCCGAGCCGGTTACGTTTACGGCGAAAACCGCCTTTGTCGGCTTAGAAAAGAACGCCTTGACCAGGCGATCCTGCAATTTCTTGCGCAGTTCGTAAGCGTATCCGGTGGCAAAGTTCAGGACGCGGGTCCGACAACTCGGGCACGACAGATTGCACGATCGATCGTTCGACAAATTGATGCGCCTTGGCAAGGGGTCCAGGACGGTTTTTCTGTTGTCGATGATGTCGCGGAGGAAAGGATTCTTCCGTGCCTGCGCCCGTGACGGGAGCGAATCGCTGGCGATCAGAGGACATAGGTCTCGGTTGCAGTACTTGAAATCACCATCGAGGATGCTGCGCCGCACCTCCTGCGCGCGCGGTGAGTTCCAGATCGCATCAGCGTCTTGCCCATGGAGATTGCCTGCCGTCCAAGGCAGCCAGCGCGGGCAGCACATGAAAACACTGCCGTCTTCGTGCATCTCGAAAAGCTCGAACGGATTCGAGCAAAACTTATCACGTAAATCGGCGTCTTCGGACTTCGGGCGACGTCGCCGGACATCACGTCGCAGGGACATATTGACGAAATACATGAAGTGGCGCCAGCCCGGCGCCGCTATCCGTCCCTCAAGAAACACCGCAGCCTGTTTGGTCAGGTTCATCCATTCACTCAAGCGAACTATCGAGAAAGTCGCCAATATTAGCAATGTTCGTGTGAAGACTCAAAGAACGGTGGGCAAAGGTTGTGAGAGACGGATACGCTTGGTCCACACGGCGCTAGTCAATGTCGTCAATGGGGTCATAGTCAATGGGGTCAGACGCGATTGATCGTGCCGCAGCTCGACCGGCGGCTTGCACCGAATCCGAGGGGAGGGGACCATAAGTCGGGAGCATGTCGCAAACAGACCAAAATCAATCGAGTCTGGCCTCCGAGAAGAGCCCTTAACAAAATGACAGCGACCGAAGTGCAGATGACCCAACCCCACCCTGGCCCTCCCCCTGATGGGGAGGGAAAAACTCTTTCCCCTCAACCGACATCTCCTGCCGCCTTCCTCCTCAGGGGGCAGGTTGGGATCGGGATGGGGTTGCGCGAGTTTCATTCTTTTAGGCGCTCTAAAGATTTCGTTAAAGGGTTCGCATGGATGTGACCCGGATCCTTGCGCGGTACCTTGTGGACGCGCGCTACGAAGACCTCCCGGCGGCCGTTCGGCACGAGGCGGCGCGCGCGCTGCTCAATTGGCTCGGGTGCGCGGTGGGAAGCTCGCGGCACGAAACGGTCGAGCGCGCCCTCGCAGCGGTGCGGCCGTTCTCCGGCGCGCCGCAGGCGGCGGTGCTCGGACGCAGCGACCGCCTCGATATCCTGCATGCCGCGCTCCTGAACGGCATCAGTTCCCATGTTCTGGATTTCGACGATACCCACGCGCGGGCGATCCACCCGAGCGCCCCGGTGCTGCCAGCCCTGATCGCCTACGCCGAGTGGCGGCCGATAACGGGCAAGGATCTGATCCACGCTTTCGTCCTGGGCGTAGAGGCCGAAGAGCGCATCGGTTTGTCGGTTTTCCCCGAGCACTACGCAATTGGATGGCACATCACCGGCACCGCGGGCGTGTTCGGCGCCGCCGCAGCCGTCGGCCGGCTGCTGTGTCTCGATGAGCAGCAGATGTGCTGGGCCCTGGGCACCGCGGCCACCCAGGCGGCCGGCCTGCGTGAAATGTTCGGAACCATGTGCAAGAGCCTCCACCCCGGCCGCGCTGCCCAGAACGGGCTGCTGGCTGCGCTGCTGGCTGCGAAGAATTTCACCAGTTCGGAGCAGGCCATTGAAGCGCCGCGGGGTTTCGGCCAGGTGACGTCAACGCGCTTCGACCCGAAGGTGATCACGGAGGACCTGGGGCGGCGCTACGAGCTCTTGTCGAATATGTACAAGCCCTACGCGTGCGGGCTGGTCGTGCACGCAGCGATCGACGGCTGCATCCAATTGACCCGCGAGCATGGGATAACGCCCGAACAGATCGAGCGCGTGGATCTCACCGTGAGCCCGCTGGTGCTCGAGCTCACGGGCAAGCGCAGCCCCCGGTCGGGGCTCGAGGGCAAGTTCAGCGTCTATCATGCGGCAGCGGTTGCCATCATTCACGGTGCCGCCGAGGAGGCCCAGTTCAGTGATGATGTGGCGCGCGACCCGCAGGTGATCGCCCTGCGGGACCGTGTATTCGCCACCGAAGACGGCGCGATCGGCAGGACCGAGGCGCGGGTGTCGATCCGGCTCCGGGATGGAAGACGGCTCGATCAGCACGTCGCGCATGCGCTTGGCACGCTCGAGCGGCCCATGAGCGACGCTGACCTGGAGGCGAAGTTCCGCGGCCTGGTGACCGGCATCTTGGCCGAGCGCCGCATCGCGGAGCTGATTGCGGTGTGCTGGTCACTCGAATCGCTCGACGACGCGGGCGACATCGCCCGCCTGGCGACCTCAGCATGAGCCGTGAATCGTAAGCGCTAAAGCTTCACCGCCAGGGACGCCAAGGACGCGGAGGAACAGAAAAGCCTCACCGCGAAGGGCGCGGAGGACGCCAAGAAAAAATAATCAGTACAAACTTCAAGGTCGCCAAGACGGCGCCAAGGGTGGCACAAAAAAGTACCGCTGGTCGCGGCACCCTCGGAACGCTGTGATCGATCTAACCGCGCTTTTGTATTCCTGTAATGTAGTCCTTAGCGGCCTTGGCGCATGTTGCGGTAAAGCTTTTGTTGTCGTTTGCGACCTTGGCGTCCTCTGCGGTGAAGCTTTATCGGCTATCCATTCGCGACTCACCAATCACGAATCACGGCTCTTAGGCGGCATCTTGTCCAACCGCTCCCGCAATTGCCCCAGTTGCGCCAGGATGTCCCGAACCGGTACGAAATTGGCCGTCGAATCCGCTGACGGGGCAAGGCTGCGTCTCGCGTCGATGATGAGCCCGAGCATCTGCCGTGCCAGGCCCGCGCGCGGGTCGTTGAGCGGGATGGACGCGATGAAAGATTCCTCGTCGTCGAGGAAACGGCGGAGGTTATTTAGGTCTAGGTCGGTCATGATTTGTCATTTCTCACGGAATCGTTGGGTTGCGCTGGCGCCGTGGTCGCCGTATCCCTGTCCCGCGTTGGCGTCCGAAAATTCAAGTTATCATTCCTTCTTGAGGCCGGTACCGCCAAGCATCAAACGCGCCGTGGCGCGGCACGCGCCTGAGCCGGTGGTCGGATTGTGGGATATGATCGGCCAGTAGTCCACCATGATCGTCAATCGAGAAATTGGCCGCCGATACACGCAGATAAGATCAAGAACCGGTAACAGCCTCAGAAGAAAGAACGCGGACACAACTCATACGAAAACCTGATCCGTTTCATCAGCCTAATGCGGCTAGGATTTCTCGTGCTTAGGAAGATTTCTTACGTTCTTGTGTTCCTGGCGATCACCTTTGCGATCGCTCCGCCCGTTGCCGCCCATCCTGGCTGCGTGCCGGTCGCAACCTGGATGGTTCCGGCAGGCGAGCGGCTCGACGGAAAGGACGTCATCGCCCGCGCGGCACGGCGCTCGGTCGTCCTGCTGGGCGAGGTTCACGACAGCTACGAGCACCATCGCTGGCAGCTGCAGACGCTGGCGGGGCTGTATGCCCTACGGCCCGACATGGTGATCGGCTTCGAGATGTTCCCGCGGCGGGTGCAGAAGGCGCTCGACCGCTGGGTCGCGGGGGAGCTCTCGGAGACGGCGTTTCTCAAGGCCGCGGACTGGATCAATGTCTGGCGTTTTGATCCCGGCTTCTACATGCCGCTTTTCCACTTTGCGCGCATGAACCGCATCCCGATGGTCGCGCTCAACATCGGCGAACCGCTGCGCATGGCGGTGCGAGACAAGGGCTTCGACGGCGTGCCGCAGGCCGAGCGCGAGGGCGTCGAGCGGCCGGCGGAGGCGAGCGGTGCCTATCTCGATCGCCTGCTCGAGGTGTTTCGCGAGCACGATCTCTCGGGCGAGAAGCGCGCCGACGCGACCCGCGACGATCCCGATTTCCGGCGTTTCGTCGAGGTGCAGCAACTGTGGGACGGGGCGATGGCCCAGGCGCTGCGCGCCGCACAGGAGCGCCCGGGGCGGCCACTCGTCGTGGGCATCATGGGCGGCGGGCACATCATGCACGGCGACGGTGTGTCGCATCAGTTGAAGGCGCTTGGCGTGACGGACGTTATGACGCTGCTGCCGTGGGACCACGACAAGGAGTGCGAGGAGCTGGTCGCAGGCGTGGCGGACATCGTATTCGGCGTCGCGGCGCCGGCGCGGGCGAAATCGCGCCGGCAGCTCCTCGGCATCCGCATCGAGCTCAAGGACAAGGCAGTGCACGTAATCGAGGTGAGCAATGGGAGCGTCGCTGAGGCCGCCGATCTGCGCGCCGGGGATGTCATCACGGAAATCGCGGGGCAGCCGGTCAAGCGCAACGCCGACGTCATCGTGGCGGTGCGGCGTCAGGCGCCCGGCACTTGGTTGCCGCTCAAGGTGATGCGGCAGGACGAGCCGATCGAGATCGTCGCCAAGTTCCCGCCGCTCAAGCCGTGAGGCGTGTTTCCGCATCGTTCGCTGCGCGGGCGCTTGCTGCGGCTGGCGCGGTGTTGCTGCTCGCGGCATGGCCGGTGGCCGGTGCGGCCACCCCGCTGACGGTACAATACGACATCTCGGTGCGCATCGACCCGGCCGCCCGCACGCTCGAGGGCCAGTCCGTCATTACGGCCAACGGCACGGGCGACTACAAGCTCCTGCTCAACCGGCGCTTCCAGGTGAAGCGCATTCTTCTTGACGGCGAGCCATTGGGCGGCCGGAGGAGCTTATCGGGCGGCTTGCACCGCTGGCGAATTCCCGGAACCGCGGGTGCGACGCGGCGCATCACGCTCGAGTGGAGCGGGATGCTCGCGCCGCTCGACACGACGCTCGACCATCGGCGTGTCCTGTCGGCGGCCGAGCCGGTCGCAGGCGAGGAGGGGACCTTCCTTCCCGACGCGAGCGCGTGGTATCCGCGCATCGCGGGGGTGCGGGCGAGCTACCGGCTTCTGCTCGAGCTGCCGGGCGGCCAGCGCGGGCTCGTCGCCGGCCGTATGGTAGAGGAATACATCGCGGAGAGCCGCTACCGCGCGCGCTTCGAGTTTCCGTTCCCGGCCGAAGGGATCGACCTGATGGCCGGGCCCTATCGCATCGAACAGATCGTGGTGAGGCGCGTTGCGGGCAAGCGAATCCGCCTACGGACCTATTTCCATCCGAGCATCGCGGAGCTCGCGCCGTCGTATCTCAGCGCAGTGAAGGGCTACATCGAGCTCTACGAGTCGTGGATCGGGGACTATCCGTTCCGCGAATTCAGCGTGGTCTCGAGCCCGACGCCGACCGGCTTCGGCATGCCCACGCTCACCTATCTCGGGGTGAACGTGCTGCGCCTGCCCTTCATCCGCGCCACCTCGCTCGGGCACGAGGTGCTGCACAACTGGTGGGGCAACGGCGTCTATCCGGATTACTCGCGGGGCAACTGGTCCGAGGGCCTTACCACGTTCATGGCCGACTATGCCTACAAGGAGCGCGAGAGCGCCGAGGCGGCGCGCCGGATGCGGCTCGGGTGGCTGCGCGATTTCGCGGCGATGCCGCGGGGGCAGGACCTGCCGCTCGCGCGGTTCACCTCGCGCACGCACGGTGCCTCGCAGATCGTGGGCTACCACAAGGCGGCGATGACGTTCTTCATGCTGCGCGATCTCATTGGGCGCGAGGCGTTCGACCGCGGCATCCGCACCTTCTGGGAGAGACAGCAGTTTCTCGTGGCGTCCTGGGATGACCTCAGGGAGGCGTTCGAGTCCGCTACCGGCATGGATCTCAAGCCGTTTTTCAAGCAGTGGCTAACGCGTTCCGGGGCGCCGATCGTTCGCCTCACAAGCGCGAGGAGTAAGCGTTCCGGTACCGGGTATCGCGTCACCATCGCCCTCAACCAGCGCCCGCCCGCCTACCGGATCCGCGTGCCGCTCGCGATTCGAACCGAGGCGGGAGAAAAGACGCGGTTCGTTGACCTCGATTCGGCGCGCAAGGTGTTCACCCTGCAAGTATCCGCGCGGCCGCGCGAGATCGCGCTCGACCCCGAGCTGAGGATCTTCCGGCGTCTCGCTCGCGACGAGGCCCCACCGATATTGAGGCAGGTCATGGTCGATCCGGCGACGGTGACGGTGCTAATTTCGGAAGGGAGTGAGGCCCGGCGCGCGGCAAGCGCGCTTGCAGCGAGACTCCAGGATCACGCGCCCAACGCGTTTTCGCCCGCCCGGCGGTTGAGCAGAGCGCCCGCCCTCGCGATCGGGCTGGAAGGGGAGGTGGACGCCTGGCTGAAGCAGCAGGGACTGCCGGGACGGCCCGAGCGCGTGCGCGGCAAGGGCTCGGCGCAGGTGTGGACCGCCGCGCGCGAGGAGGGCGCGTCCATTGTGGTCGTCTCCGCGACAGACGCCGTCTCGCTCGCTGCCCTCGCGCGGCCATTGCCGCACTACGGGCGGCAGAGCTACGTCATCTTCCAGGGCGCGAAGGCGATCGAGCGTGGTACGTGGCCGGCCCGCGTGCAGGTCGTTCCTGTGACCAGTGACCAGTGACTACAATGCGTTCAAAACACTCTTGAACCGCAGATGAACGCAGATACAACTCGAAGTTTCTTCTGCCCTCTGACTTCTGTCTTCTGACTTAAACCGCAAAGCCTCACCGCCAAGGCCGCGGAGCACGCCAAGGAAGATAACAGCTTCACCGCCAAGAACGCGAAGGACGCTAAGGAAGAAAAAAGCCTCACCGCGGAGGCCGCGGAGGACGCCAAGGAAAAATAGTCAGTACAAACCCCAAGGTCGCGAAGGAGCGCCAAGGGTGGCATACAGGGAAACTGGTGGTCGGGACACGACGTTCGCCGTGCCTTCTTCTAATTGATGTTTGTAATCCTTTGTGACCTTAGTGTCCTTTGTGTCAAAGCTTTTCTTTTCCTTTGCGGCCTTGGCGGCGAAGCTTTAGCGCGTCACCGGCATCACCCATCACCTATCACCCGTCACGGATGGGTTTGGTTTCAGTGATCCCTGAACGCGTTCTTGATGTTGAAGTGAACGATTCTCAGCGCCGGCAGAACGGCGCTCGAGACGTGCTTCAGGAGGTCCAAAACTGCTCGGTACTGGGAGAGCATAGGCTCAGAGCAAAACGTTGTCGGCATCGGACGAGGTCAGCGTTGCATGTGGCTTATTACGCAACTTCCATGCCAACCGCGTCACGAATGAGAAGTAACGCGAGGCTTTCGCTATAACTCACAGAAACCATTAGCGAAGATTCCCGCAACAAGAATCGTCGTCCGAGCGGAAAAGTCGGATGAGTTCTTGATCGTTGCCAAAAAACGGCATGGTGTGGTTACCAAATTTTGACGGTCGGATCACGAGGCGAGACTTTTGTCACACCCTAATTCCACAGGCGAGGTTTCCTCGCTGACGAGCGCAGGAATCACTATGAAATCGTCATGCTCGCGGACCCGAGCGCCCTAAATTTGCCTAGGCGGACGGCAGAAAACGAAAGCCCTCCCCGTGGGAAAGAGGAGGGCTAGTCTCAGCGAACCAGCGGCGCTTGGGATGCGCCTTGTTCTAGAGAATAGAAGAACTAATATCGTCGCGCATTATCGGCACGCCGTCCAGAGGCGAGTAGGAGCCGTCTTGAGAAACCCAATTAATAAACGCAGATAAATGCATATAAAGACGGATATTTATTATCAAAGAAAAAAAGGCAAGGGCGACATCAATCGCCGCCAATAAATGCGCGTAACAAACCCAAGATCATCTAGCTGCCGATGAACGCCGATAAAGATCAAGGCGGAAGGCGGAAGGAAGGAAGAAAGAAGAAGGAAGAAGAAAGAAGAAAGAAGAAAGAAGGCGATAACCCCAGTGATGGGTGATGGGTGATGAGTGATGGGTTCTTTGTGCCGGTATTTCTGGATCGGTATCCAGATCTCCACTTGGCGTTGCCTTAGCGCCCTTTCGAAGGCCGTGACCTGTGACTGGTGACCAGTGCCGGAGCTGCTGAAGCTCTTGGTTTATGTTCGCAATCCTTGGCGGTCTTCGCGTCCTTCGCGGTAAAGCTTTTCTCTTCCTTTGCGTCCTTGGCGTCCTCTGCGGTAAAGCTTTTCCTTGCCTCCGCGGCCTTGGCGTCCTTAGCGGTGAGGCTGCTATTTTCCTTTGCGTCCTCGGCGACCTTGGCGTTTCAGCTTTGGATTTAAGATCGACGTATATCGGCGGCAATCACTACGGTGAGCGGTAAGCGGTAAGCGGTGAGCGGCAAATATGAAGGCGGAAGCTGAAAGAGTTTTTTCTATTTGTTGTATCGATATATCCGCGTTCATCTGTGTTTATCTGCGGCTAATTTGTGGCTGTTAAACGAGGTCCGATTCGCGATTTACGATTCACGGCTTTTGAGCGCTCGCTGCCAGGCGGTGTTCAGCGCGCGATAAGCGAACTCGACCGCCATCTCGCGCTTGTAAGTCGCCGATCCCCTTACATCCGACATCGGCTGCGCCAGGTTGCGCACATCTTGCACGGCTGCGCGCAGCCCGTCCTCGGTGAGCGGCTTGCCGACGAGCTCCTTTGGCTCGAGCACGATCGGCTTCCAGCTCACCGCACCGATCACCACGCGCGCGCTTTCGCAACGCCCGTTGGCGGCGAGGTGTACGAGCGCTGCGGTATTGACGGTCGGGATCTCCAGCACGCCGCGCGCCATGTACTTGTAGAAGCTCGAGCCGGCGCGCGCCGGCAGCGGATCGACCTCGACGGCGGTGACCAACTCGCCCTTCGCGAACCCGGTCTGAAACAGTTCTTCAAGCGGCGCGGTGCGCCGGCCGTCGGGTCCGGCGAGCGCTACACGGGCCCGCAGGCCGAGCAGGGCGAGCGGCAGGTCGAAGCCGCCGATCAACGGTCCTACGCTTCCGCCGATCGTAAGCATGTGCCGGATGCGCGTATGTCCCACCGACTCCATCGCATCGTCGATGGCTTGCCAGCCTTTCTTGACGCGCGCGTCATCGTACAACACCTGTTGCCGCACCGCGGCGCCTGCGCGCAGCACGCCGCGCGCGTCGATCGCAAACTCGTTCAACTCGGCGATGCGCATAATCGAGACGAGCCGCTTCGCAAACGGCTGACCAGTGCGCTCGCGGCGCAGCGCGTGGGACATGCCGCCCGCCACGAGCGAGGCGTCGCTGCGCGCCATCTCCGTGATTGCTTCCTCGACAGTGGCGGGGAACAGCATCTCGGCGGGCGCGGGCCGCGCGCCGGACGGTGTGCCCGAGCTGATCCGGCCCCACGTGGCACCCTTGGGGGCGGCGGGGGCGGCCGGTTTCTCGTTGGTGTAGAGCTCCGGGTGCAGCGCGCGGTGGACCTTCTCGGCGGTGATGGGCAGCTCGTGAATCCGCACGCCCACGGCGTCGGCAACGGCATTGGCGATCGCCGCCGGTATCGCGTCGAGTCCGATCTCGCCCACGCCCTTCGCGCCGAACGGTCCCGAGGGCTCGTACGAATCCGCGAATGCGACGTGCAACTTCGGCATCATCGCGGCGGCGGGGATCGGATAATCCTTCAACTGCGGATCGGTCGGCATGCCGTTCCACCAGTCGAAGTACTCGATCATCGCGAGCCCGATGCCCTGCGTCACGGCGCCCTGAACCTGGCCTTCGGCCGCGGCCGGATGGATCACCGTGCCGCAATCCACCGTGGCCGCGACTTCGAGTAGCTTCACCTCGCCGGTCGCGGGATCGACTTCGACTTCGGCTGCCTGCGCGGAAAAGTTGTAGGCGCCTGACTCGTTGCCGTAGCGGCTGTGGTCCGGGAATTCCGACGGGTTGTCGAACGTGCCGACGCCGACGATCGGCTGTCCGCCGGGCTTGTAGATGCTCGCGCGCACGACGGCGGCGACCGACTTGAAATCGGTCTCGGGACCGTTGCGCGGCCCGACCTGGCCGTTCACGATCATCAGCTCCGCTGCCGGGCGCTGGAACTGCTCGGCCGCGGCGTCGAGGAGTTGCTTGGCCGCGGCGCCCGACGCGTTCTTCACCGCGTTGCCCGCGACATAGGTGAGCCGGCTCGCCAGCGCGCCGAGCGAATGGGGCTGCAGGTCGGTGTCGGGACGGGTGATGTCCACCTCTTCGTAGGGGAGGCCGAGCTCTTCCGCAGCGATCTGGCGCAGCACCGTCAGGTTGCCCTGGCCGATCTCGCCCTCGCCGGTGATGACGGTGGCGCGCCCATCCTCGTTGAGGCGAACCATCGCGGAGCTGCCGTCCCAGTCGCCGAAGCTGCGCCGGCCGTTGACGTGCACGCTGCAGCCCAAGCCGAGGCCGTGGTTGGGCTTCTTGCTCTTCTGCTTCTTGCGCCAGCCGATCATCGCGGCCGTCTTGTCGAGGCATTGCTTGAGCTCGCAGCTCGTGACCTTGTGGTTGTGCGGCGAGACGTCGCCCGAATCGACCGCGTTCATGCGCAGGAGATCGAGCACGTCGATGCCCAGTTTTTCGGCAGCGAGGTCCCACGCTTGCTCGACAGCCCAGTCCGCCGAGGGGTTGCCGAAGCCGCGGAAGGAGCCAGTCGGAACCAGGTTCGTGTAGACGAGCGTCGAGTCCGCGCGCACCGCGGAATATTTGTAGAGCGCGTCATGGCGCACGGTGGCGGCGCCGAGAATCGCTTGCGACTTGCCCGTGTAGGCGCCGTTGTCCGCCCACATCTTCATTTCCTTGGCCATGATGCGCCCGTCGCGTCGGAAACCAAGGCGCACCCAATAACGCATCGGCATGCGCGGGTGGCTCGCGAGAAACTCTTCCTCGCGCGTGTGAATGAGCTTGACCGCGCGGCCGCTCTTGCGCGCGAGGATGGCGCAAATCACGGAGGCGTTGTCGTCGCCCGACTTGCCGCCGAAGCCGCCGCCGACCTCGGTCTGGATGACGCGCACCTGGCTCTCGGGAACGCCGAGCGCGGTCGCATACCGGCCGCGCGCAAGATACGGCGTCTGCGTGTTGCACCACATCGTCACGCGCCCGCTCTCCCAGCGCGCCACGCAGCCGATGGTCTCGAGCGAGGTGTGCCACTGGCGCTGGCTCTCCCACGTGCCCTCGACGACGACATCGCTCGCCTTGAAGCCGGCGTCGACATCGCCGCGCTCGAAGGCGAACTGGTGCGCGACGTTGCCGGCCGCATCATCGTGCACGAGGGGTGCATTCGGGGCGAGCGCCTGGTCGAGCGATAGCACGGCGGGCAGCACCTCGTAGTCGACCACGATTCTGTCAATCGCCGCGCGCGCGGTTTCGGGATCGACAGCGGCGACGGCGGCAATCTCGTCGCCAACGTAGCGCACGCGCTCGATCGCGAGCGGGTAAAGGTCGGGACGGAAAGCGCCCCACTTTCTCTTGGCCGTGTCGCTGCCCGTTATCGCGGCCTTGACGCCGGGGATAGCGGTGGCGGTGCTGGTGTCGAGGCGCACGATCCGCGCGTTCGGATGCGGGCTGCGCAGCACCGACGCGTGCAGCATGCCGGGGAAATGCAGGTCGGCGACGTACTGCGCCGCGCCGGTGACCTTCGGCACCGCGTCCGTGCGCGGCACGTCGCGGCCGACGACGAGGAGGCTAGCCCGCCCGCTGGGCTTCAAATCGTTCATGCTAGAACCCGTAATGAATTATTAGCCGCCGATGAACGCCGATAGACGCCGATAAAAACCAGAACAAATATCGACAGGACATAAAGCAATCAAAGAATCTATACAAAAACCCAAGCGGCTCGATCAAACCAGGAAGGACAGGGCTGTGTTTATTTTTGACTGATCGGATTTGTGGTTAGGTTCTCTGTTATTTGAAAATGTTGTTTTTGATTTCATCGGCGTTCATCGGCGGCAAACAAGGATTCTTGTTTTTCGTTCTATCTGTGTGTATCTGCGTTTATCTGCGGTTAAATTTGGCTCTTAGCTTTTCGCATAAGCGAGATTGCTTCGCGATACGCCTCCTCAATCCGCACATACCCCGTG
>JAOTVX010000003.1 GCA_029863175.1 Betaproteobacteria bacterium
CCGCATCGTCGACCACCGGGGCAGACACGAGGTCATAACGCTCGAACGCATTCGCCGCCTCCTGCGCCTTCTGCTGGGGCCGCAATCGGACCGCCGCGGGCTGCATCACGCCTGCCACGGTGGTGTCGGCATCTGTGACGAGCAGCCGGTTGACGGCCAGCAGCCCCTTGAAGACGTCGGTGCGATCGACGACGAAAAGCTGGTCGGTGTGATCCGGCAGCTCGTCCAGCCGTCGCAGGTAGCGCAAAACGACTTCGATCGTGACATCGTCCCGGATGCTGATCATGTCGAAATCCATCAGCGCGCCGACAGTATCCTCCGGGTAGGACAGCGCCGCGCGCAGCTGCTCGCGCTCCTCCGGCGAGAGCGAGCGGAAGACATCCTGGATCACTTCACGCGGGAGATCCGGTGCGAGATCGGCGATCTCGTCGGTATCGAGCTGCTCGGCCGCCGCCACCAGCTCCTCCTCGTCCATGTGCGCGATCAACGTCTCGCGCACCGCGTCCGTGACCTCGAGCAGAATCTCGCCCTCGCGATCGGCCCTCACGAGGTCCCACACGATCAGCCGCTGCGTGACCGGCAGCGATTCGAGGATGTCCGCGACGTCCGCCGGATGCAGCGGCTCGAGCAGCCGTTGCAGCTCCGCCAGGTGCGCCTTGTGCACCAGGCTCTCGACGAGGTCGTGCCGCGGGCCTTCCTGTCGGTGTACGAGGTTCTCGACCAGCTCGTGCTTTTGCAGGAGCTCGGTCACGCGCCGAAGGCTGTCCCTCGGGTCGGAGCGGTTTTCGTCTCGTTCGGACATGCGGTATGAAGTCGCGGGTGAGCGCGGTCGAGCGTTATCGGTGGGCCGGTGCTATCGGTGGAACGGTGCCCGATTCTAAGAAGATCGAAGCAGGCTGTCTAAGCCTTTCTCCACGGTGCTTCGTTACGCTGACGGGGTACTCGTCGCGTCCAGCGCGGGTGCTGCCGGCCGGCTCCGGGCTTTCGTGCCGGCAGTCATCACGTATATGATTGGCGGCGATCCATTGCGTGGCACGCATCCCCGCTGTGTCTGCCTCCACCAACCGCAAGCTCAAGCAAGCCCAGGAACTTCTGCAAAGCGGAAACCTGATGGCTGCCCAGCGCTTGTGCGAGGAAGTCGTCGAGCGCGCGCCGCGCAACCCCGAAGCACTGTGCCTGCTCGGTATCGCCCGGCTTGCCGCGGGCGACGCCCGGCAGGCACTGCCGCTGCTGGAACGGGCTGCCTCGGGCCACGCCGGGTACGGGCTCGCGCTCGAGCACCTCGGGCTGGCCTATCTCATGCTCGACCGTTTCGCCGATGCCGAGCGCGCGCTGCGCGATGCCGCGGCCTTGCCGGGGGCGCCGGCCTCGGTGCGCATGCGGCTGGGCATCGCGCTGCTGAACCAGGATCGGCCGCGCGAGGCGCTCGCCGTGCTGCAAGAGGCGCTCGCCCTGGCGCCAGAGGACCCCGATTGCCATTTGAATCTGGCCCACGCCTACGCGCGACAAAGCGACATCGCGGCGGCGCGCAATCACCTGGAGACGGTCCTGCGGCTGAACCCTGCCCACGTCGAGGCGTGTTTCAACCTTGGCGTGTTGGCGCTGCAGGGCGAGGAGTTGGACACGGCGCGACAGTGGTTCGAGCGCACGCTCGAGCGAGCGCCACAGTACGTCGACGCGTTGGTCAACCTGGGGGTCGTGCTGCAAAGGCAATCGCTGGCAGAAGACGCGACCCGGTGCTTTCGCCGCGCGCTCGAGATCGCCCCGGGTCATGCCGTTGCCAACAAGAACCTCGCAGACACGCTGGCTTCCCAAGGCCGCCCGGAGGAGGCGCTCGATCACTACCTGGCCGCCCTTAAATCGGCCGAGAATTTCGTCGCAGCGCGAGAAGGGCTCGCTGGCGCCCTGCTGGCACTCGGCCGTTTCCGGGAAGCCATCGCATCGCTGCAAGAAGTGCTGCGCCTCGACCCCGGGCACCCGCAAGCGTGGGGCGTGCTGGCCGACGCCCTGTTCCAATGCGGCGAGCTCGCGGATGCAGAGCCTGCCGCGCGGCGGGCAAGAGAGATCGATCCCGGTCTCGCCAGGCCGTATTCAGTGCTGGCGCTGGTTCACATCGTGCGCGGAGAGCTGGATCACGCGATCGCGACGCTCGAAGAGGGATTCGAGCGGACCGGCTCGGGTGGCCTGCTCGGCATGCTCGCGCATCAGCTGCGCCGGGTGTGCGATTGGGAGAAGCGGCGCGCAGTCTGGGCTGAGCTAAAGCGCCGTTTGGGCCAGGAAGCGGACCTGGGAAGCCCGTTCTGGCTGCTGATCGAGGACACGACCCCAGAGGAGCAGCTCGATTACACGCGGCGTTGGGCCGAGGCGCAATTCGGGACCGACGCTCGCGCCGGCGCCGGCCGGGTTGCCAAGGCCGTTCCCGCTGCCGGCCGGCGCGTTCGCATCGGCTATCTCTCGTCCGAGTTCCACGAGCATGCGATTGCCTATCTGTTCGCGGGGGTGCTGGAGCGCCACGACCGCACCCGCTTCGAGACCTTTGCCTACTCGTACGGACCCGAGGACGAGAGCGCGATGCGCGCGCGGCTGCGCGCGGGTGCCGAGCACTTCGTCGAGGTGGCGTGGGACCCGGATGACGTGGTCATGCGGCGCATCCAGGACGATGCGCTCGACATCCTCGTCGATCTGAAAGGCTATACGATGGGAGCGCGCACCTCGATCCTCGCGCGCCGGCCGTGCCCGGTCCAGGTGAACTGGCTGGGTTACCCGGGAACCCTGGGCGCGTCCTTCATCGACCACCTCATCACCGACCGCTTCATCGTTCCGCAGGGTAGTGAGTCAGCGTACTCCGAGAAAATCGCCTACCTCGATCATTGCTGGCAGTGCAACGATCGCTCCCGTCCATTGCTCGAGCCGCTGACACGCGCGGAGTACGGCCTGCCCGCGGACGCCTTTGTCTTCTGCTGCTTTGCCCAGTCGGCAAAGATCTCGCCGGAGATCTTCGCGCGCTGGATGAAATTGCTGCACGACGTGCCGGGGAGCGTGCTTTGGCTCGCCGCGGACAATCAGTGGGCCAGCGCCAACCTGAAACGGGCCGCGCAGGCGCAGGGTGTTGCGCCAGAACGGCTGGTCTTCTCGCCGCGAATTCCGTTCGCCCAGCACCTGGCGCGCTACCGTGTCGCCGATCTCGCGCTCGACACTTTCCCCTACACGTCGCACTCCACCGCAAGCGACGCCCTGTGGGCCGGCTGCCCGGTCGTGGCGCTTTGCGGAAACACCTTCGCTGCGCGCGTCTCGGGCAGCATTCTGACACACGCAGACTTGCCGGAACTGATCACGGGCTCGCTGGACGACTATGGGCAGCTCGCCCGGCGGCTCGCGACGGACGCCGGGCAGCTGGCGGAGATTCGCTCGAAGGTATCGACTGCCAGGTCGAGTTCCTTGTTCGATGCCGACGCTTTTGCCCGCGATCTCGAGCGCGTGTACCTGAATATCGTGATAGACAGGGCGTGACTAGAGCGTGTCTAGAGAATCACAAAACACCATTAACCGCAGATAAACGCAGATATAACGAAAAGCAAGAATCCATATTAGCCGCCGATGGACGCCGATATACGCCGATCAGACCCGTAAAACGTAAATCGTGAATCGGAGACTCCGCTCAACGCCGAGAAGTCGGCCGCAGTTGAACGCAGGCGGAAAACCCACACGATTGAATGAAGTTCGGTTTTATCGGCGTCCATCGGCGGCAACTTGGTTTTTCTGTTTTTTGTATAGAGGAATCTGCGTTTATCTGCGGCTAATAATTGGTTTTTGACGTTTCGAATCACGACTCACGAATCACAGTAGCAAAAAAAAACGGGCGCCGTAGCGCCCGTTTTTGCCGAAAGCGGCAGGATTGAAACGATTAGAAGTTGTGTTGGAGGTACATCACGACCGCGTTTTGTTTCTGGCCAGAAGCTTGGGCACTAAGACCGCCCAAAGTGTATCTGGAGTCGGTATCGGGGTCGACGGCGACGTAGCCAAACCGGGCCGAGGTCCGCTTCGAGAACGAGTACTCGTACGCGATCGAATACCAAGTGCCGCCGCTATCGGTGTTAGTCACAAACCCACCCGGGAGAACTTTTTGCGGCGCGGCAACGTCACCGATCGAACTCAAGCCAGTGCCCTTGGAGTCGCCCGCATTGACGTAGCCCAAGTGCAGGCTGTGCGGCCCGGCGATCTTCCAGTCGAGGCCGAGGAGCCAGTTCTTCTTCTTTGTTTTCCCAGATATTCCGGTTCCATTCGTAACCCCTGACGTCTCATACTCGGCGTCGAGGTAGGCACCCCCGATCTTGACCTTGTTCATGAAGGTGTAGGCCGCGCTGATGTTCCACGCAGTGTCGTTATTGTCTTCTAATGTAGGTACAAGCGGACTTGTCAGTCCTTCTGGACCAAACTGCGAGTGCCGCTCCCAGCCGGCGCCGAGCGCGAACGGGCCGTTCTTGAACGTGGCGCCGACCGAATAGACCCGCGCCTCGTAGTTACTTGAACCTTGAATCGCGTTCGTGGCGTCGTTACCCGGGGTGAAGCCCGCCAGAAGCTGGAACCCGCTGAACGTCGGGCTCTCATAGTAAGTCCAGCCCACATCGCGGCGCTTCCAGCGGTTGCGGTTAGAGGCAGCAATCGCGTTCGTGCCGCCCGAGCCGCCAGCGAAGATGAAGGAGTGGCCCAACAGACCCGTGTCCTTCACGCCGACCGTGCCCATGTTGATCGCGCGCTTGAACGGCGAATCCCAGCGACCGAAATGCAGGTTACCAAACTTGCCCTTGAAACCGATCGCGCTGTTACGAGTGCACAAGCCGTCCTGATTGATACCGCGAACGTCAGCCGAGCTCTCGCACTGGAACCATGCCGTCAGGCCACCGCCCAGTTTTTCCTGGCCGCGGAAACCGATCGCGCTGCCGCCGGGCGTTTGCGCAACGTCCGTTTTTTCCCGGCTCCGGCTAAGTGGGTCGTTCCCCATCTTGGTCACATAGCCATACTCGTAGGTAATCCTGCCGTAGATCTGCACCGTGCTCGACTGCGCAAGCGCGAGCGCGGGTGCCGCGAATACACCGGCAACCGCGACCGCCATCAATTTCTTTTGCATATTCCTTTGCATATCAATCTCCTCAAATCGTGACAAGAACTGCAGCTCTTATTTTTGCCGTTTCCAATATTCGGAAATGCACGCGAAGTATGCCAAATTCCACGCGAAGCACCCAAGAGGAACTTGTGTAAAGTCCATAAAAACGCTCGTTTTGTTGCACCTTTGCAACATTTCGAAACGGCATTGATTCGGCGTTGACCCGGCGATTCAAAGAGGCTTAAGTTAGCCTCAAGAAAGCGCTTTGCTGCGGCGTTATCCGCTAATTGTGTTCTCATAATCAATAGGCCTTTGGGGTCGCCTCTTTTTTGAATGTCGTTATATTTCAGCTAGTTATATCCTAATGGCTCAGGCAAATCCGGGCTTGGTGCGCACCCATCTCGAGGACGGTCTGCGAGCGCACTCCGAGGGTCGTCTCGACTCGGCGCGCGATGCCTATGCCCAGGCCTTGGCGATCGCCCCGGACCACCCGGACGCGCTCAACCTGCTGGGCACGGCCTGGCTGCAGCTCGGCGATGCCGGGCAGGCGGTCGGCTGCCTCGAGCGCGCCGCGCAACAGCGGCACAACCATCCCGGCGTGCTGGGCAATCTGGCGCAGGCGTATTTCGCGCTCGGCCGCTACGATGAAGCCGAGGACGCCTTCCGCCAGGCGAGCCGCCTCGATCCGCGCAATGTGTATTTTCAGATGGGCGTCGCGAACTCGCTTGGGATGCAGGGCAGGCTGGCCGAAGCTGAAAACAGCTTGCGCAAGCTGGCGGTTCGTTTCCCCGCCGAGCCGCTGGTCTGGTTCAATCTCGGCAATGCGCTGCGCGAGCAGAAACGGCTTCAAGATGCACTGCCGTGTTACCTCCAGGCGCTGGACATCGATCCCGAACTTTTCGAGGCGCACAATAATCTGGGGAGCGTGCTGCACGCGCTCTACCGATTCGACGACGCCGAGCGCAAGTACCGGGCGTGTATCGCGATGGCCCCGGATTATCTCGTGGCTCGATACAACCTGGCGTCGCTCCTCATCGCCGTGGGGCGCTTCCTCGAAGCGGAAGAGATCTGCCGCGAAATCACCCGGCGCGACCCCGCAGTGGCCAGGGCCTATTCCTTACTCAGCGCCGCGCTGGGCCGCCAAGGACGGCTGCGCGAAGCGCTCGAATGCTCCCGCCGTGTGGCGGAACTCGCCCCTCAGGATGCGAAAATCGTTGCGATTTATGCCTCCATGCTCGCGGAAGCTGGCGCCTTCGGCCGGGCGTTACGAGGGTTCGCGCGCGCGTTGGCATTGAGCCCCGATTTGATATCGGGGCATCAATTGCTCGGCAACGCGCTACTGTCACAGGGCTGCCTCGCGGACGGCTGGCTCGAGTACGGTTATCGTCCCGCCTTCAGTGAGTTCCGCCAGCTTAATCCAGGCCTCACGATCACCCAAACGCTGCCGGCCGAGCTCGAGGGTCACCCGCTCTGCGTGCTGCGGGAGCAGGGATTGGGCGACGAGCTATTCTTTATGCGTTTCGGGCCGCAGCTGAGCGCATTGGGAGCGCGCATAACGTACTACGCCAGCAACAAGCTCCGCAGCTTGTTCGAGCGCATCGCGTGGGTGCAGCGGGTCCTGGACGAAACCGTGCCGCTGCCGGAAAGAAGTACGGTCATGCTCGCGGGGGATCTTCCGCATGCGCTCAGCACCGGACTCGCCAGTAGTATTACCACCCCTGCGATTGCAGCACCCGATTCGCGGCAGCCGGTCTTTCCGTACCACATCTCGGTGTTCTGGCCCTCAGTTCCGCCGAGCCTGCTCATAACGCCTCTGGCGGAGCAGCTCACGGCGGTGCAAAGCCGGCTGGCGCAAGCTGGCGCACCGCCCTACCTCGGTCTGACCTGGCGCGGCGGGATCGCGCCAAGGGAGCAGGGTGCGGCCTGGTCCTTGTACAAGGAGATCGGGATCGAGTCCTTCGCGCAAGCGCTGCAGGATTTTCCGGGCACGTTGATTGCATTCCAGCGCAATCCCAAGCCGGGGGAAATCGAGGCGTTCTCGCGAGCCGTCGGCAAGGAGGTGCGCGACTTCTCGGATTTGAACGAGAATTTGGAGGGCATGCTCGCCGCGCTTGCCCTCGCAGACGAGTATGTCGGGGTAAGCAACACCAATATGCATCTGCGCGCCGCTGCCGGCAGAACGGCGCGCGTTCTGCTGCCGTGCCCGGCGGAATGGCGCTGGATGGCCGCGGGCGCGTCATCACCCTGGTTCCCGGGATTTTCCCTCTATCGCCAATCGCCCGACGGGGATTGGAGTGCCGCCCTCGCCAAGCTCGGCGATGATCTTCAAGCCCGGTTGTAGAATCGTTCGTCCACCTGAACGGTCACGATTTTGGCGAAGCCTTCTCCTCCGCGTGAATGCCAGCCCTGCACCGGCTGCTGCGACGGCTGGCTGCAGATTCGCGTGGACGGCGTCCCGGTCTACCCGGGAAAACCCTGTCCGCACAGCACCGGCTCAGGCTGCGATGACTACGCCAACCGGCCGCTCGATCCGTGTGTGCACTTCATTTGTGGCTGGCGCATGGACGGGAGCCCATTGCCGGAGTGGATGAAGCCGAACCATTCGAAGGTGATCGTGCTCTTCAATCAGTCGAGCTGGCGCGGTCTGCCGGTCGACATCGCCGTTCCGGTCGGAAGAAAGATCCCGCCGCGCGCGCTCAACTGGCTCCAGCAGTTCGCGGAGAACAACAACCGGATGCTTCTCTATTCCGAGCAAATCATCGAGAACGGGGCGTACACGAAACAGCAGTCGGTCGCCGCCTTCGGCCCGCCGGAATTTCAGCAGGAAATGGCGGAACGCGCCGAACGGGGCGAGCCATACTTGTAATCGGGCAGACCCTTCTGCCTTGTCCTTTTTGGCCGCCGATAGACGCCGATGAGCTCAAAAATCCAATTGATTCTCAGATAATTACGCGGTGTAGGCGTGCATCGCGAATTGCGATGGACGAACCGTTCGGGTGTGGCGCCGGTCGGCCCTTCCCATTCACCATTCACTGGCTAGGATGTTAACGCCTTCGCCTCCACCAGCCGCTTCCGTACGGCAGGGGCGTTAGCCAGCGCAGTCTTGATCAGTTCGCACAGGCGGGCGATATCCTGCGCGCTCACCGCGGTCCCGGTGGGAAGCACCAGCACCTGGCGGCACACCCGCTCGGTAGCAGGGAGCAGCAGATGCGCGTCGGGAAAACAGGACCGGTAGGGTTCCATCCGGTGCACCCCGGGATGGAAATAACGGCGCGCCATCACGTTTTCCGCGTGCAGCACGTCCACCAGCTCGTCACGCGTCAGCGCTGAATCGTCGCCCACGGTCGTCACCACATACTGGTAGGTCGAGCGATGCTGCTCGTCGTAGGCCAGGAGCCTCACGCCGGGAATGCGCGCCAGATGCTCTTCGTAGGCCCGGTAGTTCGCCCGGTTGCACGCGATCATCTCGTGCAGGTTTTCGAGGTTCGTCAGCCCCATGGCCGCGGCGACCTCGGACATCTTGCCGTTGATGCCGAGATAGACGACCCGGTCGTAGCCTTTGAAGCCGAAGTTCTGCATGAGCCGCAATTTTTCCGCCAGATCGTCGTCGTCCGTGACAATCGCCCCGCCCTCGAAGGTATTCATGAGCTTGGTCGCATGAAAGCTCAAGACCTCCGCCTCCCCGAACGAGCCGATCATCCGCTCGCCGCTCGAACAGGCAAAGGCGTGCGCGGCGTCGAACATGAGCTTGAGGTTGCGCCGCCCGGCGATCGCCGTCAGCTCATCGATCGCGCAGGGCCGCCCCCACACATGCACCCCGATGATGCCGGTCGTGCGCGGCGTGATCGCGGACTCGACGCTGCGCGGGTCCAGGCAATGCGTGTGCGGGTCGATGTCGGCGAATACCGGCGTAATTTCCTGCCACTGCAACGCGTGCGCCGTGGCGACAAAGGTAAACGACGGGACGATGACCTCGCCGCGCAGACCCAGCGCCCGGATGAGGAGCTCGAGCCCGATCGTTCCGTTGCACACGAGAACGCAGTTGCGAACCCCGATGAAATCGCAGATCCGGCGTTCGAGCTCGATCACGTACTCGCCGCGGTTCGACAGCCAGCGCCGGTCGAGGATGTCGTTCAACCGCGCCAGGAAACGCTCGCGGTTGCCGATGTTGGGGCGCCCCACGTGCAGTTGCTCCACGAACGCCGGGACGCCGCCGAATATCGCGAGCGCCGGCGTCTCTTGCCCGCGATTGTTCTGAAGTGGCAAGGTCATGTGCTGCCCGATTGCCGTCGCGCCGGCCGACGCCACTCGCCCGGTTGAACACAAGCCATCTCAAGACTCCCTTGACGTCAGCCGCCGACGGACTCCGACAAATGCAGGGAAATCGGGAATGGGAAATAAAAAATAGTGGAAGCACGGCGGCGGGTTCAGCAGTGGTGCCATTTACTTTTTACCGTTTCCCATTCATCCGAATCCATCGGCGTTTATCTGCGTTTATCTGCGTTTATCTGCGGCAAATTCGCCCAGCATCAGGGCGCGGGCTTGAGCGCACCCACCGCCGTCGCCCGTTTCCGCCGTGCGACCTCCTGCTCAGTCATATCCGCCGTCATGCGCCCCAGTTCACTGAATTGCTTGCGGGTGAAGGGCTCTCGGGTCCACCGCTCGCCGGAGAGCGGGAGCGGTTCACCGCGGATCATGCGTGCCACGATATCGTAGAACAAGGCGAGCTGGTAGTCGTAGGTTCTCGCGAGCAGCGTGCCGGCGTTATCCGACGAGAACACCGGAAAGCGTCTCACATCGATGATCGCTCCGGTGTCCACGCGAAGCGCCATATGGTGACACGTCACGCCATACTCCCGGGCATCGTCGTAGATGGCGAAGTTGTTGCACCCGTAGCCGGGATACTCCGGTGGGCCGGGATGAAAATTGATCGCGGTCCCCCCCCGTTTTAGGAGGTCTCCCGGGACAATCCAGCGGCCCAGATAGCTGATGATGCAATCCCCCGTCCACGCGCGCGCCCCGCTCGGCAGGGGCTCGCCCCATTTCCCGACGTGCGCGCTCACCGCGGCGAAATTCAGCCGGCAGAATTCGATCGCCCTCCCGGTATGAGCATCGTTGGCCTTGCCGAGAAAAAGCACCGAGCGCACACGTGCATTCATCGACTCTACGATGGCGTGCGCTCGACCAGGACCCAGAAACCCTCGGGCAATCGATTGAAAACCACCAGCTCGAAGCGCTCGGTGAATTTCGGCAGCCACCATCGCGGCTGCTGCTGGATCAAGTGGGCGTTGCGGCCATCGAGCAGCACCTTCTTGGCCGCCTGGGTGTGGACCGTAAAGACACCGTACTGGAGCGTCACCCGCTTCAGATCGTCCAGAACGTTGTCCAGCAAGTTCGGCTCGATGTGTTCCAGCACATCGATGCACGCGACCAGGCTGCATGGCTCCGGCGGCTTCGACCACAACGGAACGGCAGGGTCGTACTGATGGATCTTTAGCGGCGTCTTGATGTGCTCGCGTAACGCCTCGCCCAGTCGGCCCTTCCCGGCGCCGTAATCGAGCAATTCCGTCGTATCGAGCAATTCCGCTGTTTGCAACCGGCTGATCACTTCGGCGACGATGGGGGCGTACGCGACCGATGCGGTCCCGTACTCCGGGTTCTCGTGCAGCTTGCGCTGCATCTCGCGATACTCTTCGGTGATGAGCGGGGCCGAGGGCGCGGATGAATGCGGCATCGCCGTCATGATGACACTGGGCGGACCCAGGCGTCAAAGCGGCTCACGGCTTACGGCTCACCACTTACGCGTCATCCATCAAATCCCGAGGCCGGCCAGTTGTTTTTCGGGATAGCGCGTGCCGGCGGCGACGTTGAGCGGGAACGCCTTATCGAGCTGCTCCAGATCATCCTTCGTCAGCTTGACATCGAGCGCTGCGCAGTTCTCCTCGAGATAGGTGCGGCGCTTGGTACCGGGTATCGGCACGACATCCTCGCCTTGCGCCAGCAACCAGGCAAGCGCGACTTGCGCCGGTGTGCACTTCCTGGCCGCGGCGGTTTTCTCGAGCGGCCCCAGGAGCGCGGCATTCTTCGCGATGTTTTCTGCGCTGAAGCGCGGGTGGTCGCGCCGACGGTCCGCGGCGATCAGCGCATCGAGGCTCTTCATGGTGGCCGTGAGAAATCCGCGCCCGAGCGGCGAGTAGGGCATGTAACCGATGCCCAGCTCGCGGCACGCCGGCAGGATCTCTTTCTCCACGTCGCGGCTCCAGAGCGAATACTCGGTCTCAACGGCCGTCATGGGGTGAACCTTGTGCGCGCGGCGGATGGTCTGCGCCCCGGCCTCACAGATCTGCAGATAGCGCACCTTGCCCTGATCTACGAGCTTCTTCATTGCGCCCACCGTGTCCTCGATCGGCACGGTCTTGTCCACGCGATGCAGGCCGTAGATGTCGATCACGTCCACGCCCAGCCGCTTGAGGCTCTTCTCGCACGCTTGCGGCACGTGATCCGGATGGCCCCCGGTGAGCGCCGGGGCGCCGCCGGCGCCGCCGCCCCCCGCGAGCGCGAGGTTGCCGAACTTGGTGGCGACCAGCACCTTGTCGCGCTTGCCCTTGATCGCCTTCGCGACGAGCTCCTCGTTGACGCCGTTACCGTAGGCGTCCGACGTGACGATCAGATTGACGCCGAGGTCGATGGCGCGGTGGATGGTGGCGATGGATTCCTCGTCATTCGGCTCGCCATAGCTGATCGACATGCCCATGCAGCCCAGTCCAACCGCCGAGACTTCCGGTCCGTTCTTGCCCAGCTTGCGTTTTTGCATTGTCTCCTCCTTGGAATACGGTTTCATCGTAAATGGTCAATCGTGAATCGACAGCATACCCTCGCGCTTACGGGTCACGGGTCATCGGTCACGGGTCACCGGTCACCGGTCACCGATCTAAACTATTTGGCGTAGGTGACTGTCAGGTCGCCCACCCCATCGACATGGCCCTCGAGCTTATCCCCCGGCTTGACCGGGCCCACGCCCGCCGGCGTCCCGGACATGATCAGGTCGCCCGCACGCAGGGTGATGAGCTTGGATAGACAGGAAATCATTTCGGGCACGTTCCAGATCATCTCCGAAAGATCGCCCTTCTGCTTCACGGCGCCGTTCACCTTGAGCCAGATCGCGCCCTTGGCGGGATGTCCCGCCATCGCCGCCGTCTTCAGCGCCGTGCACGGCGCCGAGTTGTCGAAAGCCTTGCCCATTTCCCACGGGCGGCCCATCTTCTTTGCTTCGCCCTGCAGATCGCGGCGTGTCATGTCGAGGCCGACGCCGTAGCCGTAGACGTGGTCGAGGGCCTTTTCCACGGGGATATCGGCACCGTCCTCGCCGATCGCAACAACCATCTCGATTTCATGATGCAGGTCCTTAGTGGCCTGCGGAAAAGGTATCGTTGCCCCGCTTGGCGCAATCGCATCTGCGGGTTTCATGAAGAAGAACGGCGGCTCGCGCTCGGGATCGTGGCCCATTTCGCGCGCGTGCTCGGCATAATTGCGCCCCACACAATAGATGCGCCCCACCGGAAAAAACTGGTTGCTTTCGGCAACCGGCAGATGTGGTGTCGGGTGGAACTTAATGGCGTAGTCCATGAATTCTTCCAGGTTAAGCGTGAGTTTCAGTAGCCCGTCCTCGGAAACGAGCCGCATCCGGGCCGCGACAGCAGGAACAAAGGTTGCGGGACGGGGCCGCGGGCAGCCGCCCGCGGAACGGGCGAAATTATGCGCGAAAGCCTCTTTCGGCGCAATTTCCGCCGCGGCAAGCCGCTATAATCCACCCGAAACGTCGTTCTGCGTCTGGAAATCTCAATCTAATCCCGATTGCCCGCACACTTGGCCATGGCGCTCGGCCACGAGCGCACGCGGGCACAACTTGCAGGAGGAGCCATGAAGATCCAGTCCATCAAGGCGAGCGTGCACCGATTCGCTGTCACCGTGCCCTTGCTGAAGAAGCCGATCGACCGCCAGGCCGTCTTATGCGAGGTCGAGACCGACAACGGCCTCGTGGGCCATGGCCTGACCGGAGGCAGCTTTCTGCCGCTGGCAGTCGTCACCGCGCTCGAAAAGGAGCTCCTGCCAGCCGTGAAAGGCATGGACCCGCGCGAAACCGAGGCGATTCACGAAAAGGTCTGGTGGCAGCTCAACCAGCGCTCGATGACCGGCGTCATCTCGAGCGCGCTGTCCGCGCTCGATATTGCACTCTGGGATATCCACGGCAAGCATACGGGTCGCACCGTGGCGCAGCTTCTCGGAGGCGCGCGCGACTGGGCGCCGACCTATTGCACCTTCGGGTTTCACGAGTATGACCGCGACCAGCTCATCGAGGCGGCAAAACTCCAGATCGGGAACGGGCACCAGCGCCTGAAAATGGTGGTCGGAGTGGACAAAGGCGGATGGCAGGAGGACGCGCGGCGCGTGCGCGCCGTGCGCCAGGTGATAGGGCCCGACATCGAGCTCATGATGGACGCCAATTACAAGTTCAATCCGGTGGACGCGCGTCAGCTTTGCCGCGCGGTCGAGGATTGCCATCTCACCTGGTTCGAGGAGCCGCTCTACCAGAACGACACGCGCGCCATGGCGGATCTGCGCCAACACACCAACATCCCGCTTGCCGCCGGGCAGAACGAAGGCCACCGCTGGCGTCTGCGCGAGCTCGTCCTGCATCAGGCGGTCGACATCCTTCAGCCGAACGTCTGTTATTGCGGCGGCTACACCGAGGCGGCAAAGGCCGGACACCTCGCGCAGGCCTTCAACCTGCCGATCGCGAACGGCGGCGGCTGGCCGTTGCACAACCTCCACACCATGGCGGGCCTGATGAACGGCTGGCGCGTCGAGTTCCATCTCGACATGCAGGCGGTGGGCGAAATGATCTTCATCAACCCGCCGCGGCCCGAGAACAACATCGTCAGGGTCCCCGCCAAGCCCGGATTGGGCCTGGAACCGAATCGCGACGTGCTCAAGGACACTCTGGTGAAGGCATGACTCGTGACTGCTCAATCGCGACCGGTATTACCTCGTGAAGTCGGGAGATCGGGAGGTCGTGAGATGGAAAGGCCCACGGTTCACGGCGAGGGGAATCCCCTCCCGCGCTCACGCTCTGACGCCCTCACGTCCAGTTTTCCCGCCACGCCCCGCCCATGAGCGAGGACGCGAGCCTGTGGGCGCTGTTCACGTCGAGTTTTCTCGCGGCGACCCTGTTGCCCGGCGGCTCCGAGGTGGCGCTCTTCGCGGTATTGAAGCTGCATCCCGCGCAATACTGGCTCGCACTCGGCGTCGCAACGCTTGGTAATACGCTGGGCGGACTGTCCTCCTACCTTATCGGGCGCATCATCCCGCAAAGGCAATCGCTGCGGGGCCTGCCAGTGCTGCAGAAATATGGCAGTCCTGCGCTGCTTCTGTCCTGGGTGCCGGTGATCGGGGATCCCCTGTGCGTCGCCGCCGGCTGGTTGCGCTTCAATCTGCTACTCGCGACGCTCTTCATCGCGCTCGGCAAGTTCGCCCGTTATTGGGTCATCGCTGTCACCGCGACCTGACGTGAATGGTGAATTCACGTTTCACGATTCACGACCATCAATCGGTGGCTACCTTCCCCCTCTTGAGACCGCGTCTCGTGCGCATCGAGCGGCGGCGGACCGGCGTCGCCAATTGGCGACGAACGAGGGCCAGCCAGTACAAAGGCCACAAGCCGCACGTCAAATTGCGCGAGACGTGATGCAAGTCACGCGCCACGCCCTCCCCGGCGTTGCTGTGCCGAAAGCGCCATTGAGATAATTCAATGCTGCGGGATCCGGATCCGCCAGGGGAGTACAATGTCAGCAGAAGCTCAAGTCGTCGGCTCCGCCGGCGCAGCGCTGCAATTCTCCGATGCCAGAAGTTTCGGGGCCTGGCTCGAGCGCCTCCCCCGGAGCGATCTCGTTCAATGCCACGCGGAGTTTGCCACGCAGGTGCAAGAGCTCGCGCGCGCCGCGCTCAGTCCTTCTGTGAGGCTGGACCTGCTCGAACTCATGCGCGAGACCGTCGCGGACGTGCAGCGCAGTTACGGTGAGATCTGCTGGGGGCGTCCCGTGCCGCTCGATGCCAGGGACCGGGCGATCTGGGAACGCGTCGTCGGCGTGTGGTGCGACATGGCCGCCGCGTATGAATCCCTGATCATGGACATAGCGAACGGTACCGACGAGATCGCCGCGCGCTCCCACCTCATCTGCCAGCGAGCCCTGCGCTACACGGGGCTTGCGATCGGCGAGCACAACCGCGTCTATCACGCCGTTAGCGGCGAATTGTGGCGCCAGCTCCACCGGCTCTACGTTTTTGCCGAGAATGCCGGCGTGGCGATGACGAGCGTTCATGATGCGGTCGGGCGCAGTGATTCGACGACGACCTGCACCGCGGCCTATATCCACACGCTCCTTGCGCAGCTCGCCCAGCCGGACGCGCTGACGCTGCACCAGATGCAGCTGCTCGACCGCTGGCTCGACCGGTGGGAAAGGCTCGTGGCCCTGTCGGCCGAGCCGCTGCCGGAGAGCACAGTTCCGGCGCTCGCGGTAAATCTTGCCGCGGGAGAAGGCGTTGGCTTCGCACGGGACCTGCCCGCCGCCGGCGTGCGCCACCTCAGCCTGGAACCGCTCAGCAAGATGCTCCGCGAGCTGGTCGCCGCCCTGAGGCACGGACAAACGCCGGCAGAAATCGGCTTGGGCGATTTGCCGCGCGTCGCGTGCGAAAACTTTCTGCTGCTGCTCTATATCCAGTGGTGCGCGGCCGGCACGGGACGCATCGACCGCCGCGTGCGGGGCGAACGCAAGGTCATGATCTTTCCGAGCATCCCCTCGATCCATTTCCACCTGGCGGGCCAGGGCGCACGCACTTCCGCCGACCCGGGCGATGGTGGTGCCCGTGACCCGCACGGAAAGCGCGGCGCACGAACATCGTGGTCTGAGCATGCCGGGGCCGTAGAGACCTGGATGATCGTCAATCAGAGCGCGTCGGGCTTGCTTGGCTTGTGCCGCGACGCGGAGTCCGGAACCGGCATCACGCATGCCCAGCTCTTCGGCGTTCGCGCGCCGGGTGACCAGAACACACACCTCGGCGTCGTGCAACGCTTGATTGCCGATGAGGACGGCGCAATCTGGATAGGGCTGCGGTTGCTGCCGGGCGCTCCCCAAGCGGCGGCCGCCAAGATGGTCGCAGCCGCTTCCGAAAAGCCGGCGGATGCGAGGATCGAGCGTGCTTTGATGCTGCCGGCCGACACAACGCTGAAATCACCCGCAACACTCGTGTTGCCGCCGACGTGGTACCGCGCCAACCGGGTGATCGAACTGCATGGCGACAAGGCACAGAGCATACGGCTGCTGGCTCTCGTCGATCGCGGCACCAATTTCGAGCGCGCAACCTATATGGTTTCGGCCTCCTAGCCTGGCGCGAGCGGCTCCCGGGGTCTCGATCAGCGGCCATTCGTGATGAGCTGTGAACTGTGCGATCACGCTGGTGGCGAGCTCCTCTGGCGTGACCCAAGCTGCCGCGTGGTCCACGTCGATGAGCCGGGCTATCGCGGTTTTTGCCGAGTGATCTGGACCGCCCACGTCAAGGAGATGACCGATCTGCCAGAGGACGCCCGTGCGCACCTCATGCGCGTCGTTTTTGCAGTGGAGGCGGTTTTGCGGGAAATGCTGCACCCGCACAAGCTCAACCTGGCGTCCCTTGGCAATGTCACGCCCCATGTGCACTGGCACGTGATACCGCGCTTCAGCGACGACCCGCATTTTCCAAACCCGATCTGGGGCGCGCGGCTGCGAGCGCCGGTTGCCGCCAGTGGGGCCCAGCCCGTTGCCGACTTACGGATCGCTCTTGCGCAACGGCTCGGCTGATCCTAAGCTTGCACCTGCACCTTTCCGAAAATGTGAACTACTTCCGGGGGTTCCGGTGGTTTTCCTCCGCCCCGGGTGATCTAGTTCACTGGCGTATCCAGGGCGCTTCGGCTAGCCTTTGACAAATGGAGCGGTGCGTTTCAAGCCGAGGGCTGTTGCCTACGGTCGAGAAGGGAGGCACTGTCACGGCGTGATCGGCGCTGGGCCGACGCCATCGTCTCCGGGGGAATCATCTGGACCAGCGCGCGACGACATCGAAGGAAGCCTGAGATGACCATTCAGCCGCTCGCCTCTGCGGGATATCCGCTCGAATTCAAGGACAGCACGAGCTGCAAGAGCTGGGTCGAGCAGCTCACGCTCACCAATATCCAGCTCACGCAGCAGGTGCTCACGCGCCAGCTCGCCAGCCTCAACGCTGCCAACTTGCCCGCCCTCGAGCGGCTGAAAATCCTCGAGGTGCTCAAGGAACCCGCGCACTTCGTGCAGACCGAGTCTGCCAAGCGCTATGCCGGCAAGCCGTTGCCGCTCGACGCCAACGAAACGACGGTGTGGAGCAACGTCATCGCGCTATGGCAGGAGATGAGCAACAACTATCAGCACTGCTTGAGAGCCTACCGCGAGGGCGACCTTCCGATTGCGCCCCACGCCGCGCTGGTGACGATGCGGTGCTTGGGGCTGCTGGGCAGCATCATGCTCGACTATTACCGCGTCTATCGGCAACCGGCGGGCATGATGTGGCGCTCGCTGCACGAAATGTACGCGTTCGCGGAGAGCCACGGATTCGCGCGCATACGCGTGCAGGACAGCTTCACGCACCATGACCCCGACTCCAGCTGCGCCGAGAATTACGTGCAGGTCCTGCTCGCGCATCTTGCAAATCCCTTCTCGCTGTCGGTGCGGCAGATGGCTTTCGTATCACGCTGGCTCGAGCGGTGGTCGACCCTGGTCGGTCTCGCAACCCAGCCACTGCCGACCGGACCGATCCCTTCGCTGGCGGTCGACCTGACGGGCGCGGGCGGCGTGGTCTTCGCGGGCAATCTAGAGCCCAATCCGAACTTGCGTTACCTCGATCTCGAACATTTGTCCAAGACGCTGCGCCAAACGATCAACTTTCTCAAGCAGGGCCAGACGCCGGGTCAGCTCGGGCTGGGTGATGACGCCCGTCAGCCCGGCTGCGAGAACCTCGTCATGTTGCTCTACGTGCAATGGTGCCGGGCAGGAACCGCGCGCTCCGAGGAGCGCTCTGCCATCGAAGAGGCGGCAGAGGTCTGTTTCGGCCCTGCCGCGGCGTATGCCAATATCGGCGGCATGCGCGACGTGCACCAGCCGGGCGAAATCACCGCGCGCGAAAGGCGCGACATGGAATCGTTCGGGTTTGTTCCACGCGTCGATCACGACGCGCAGGAGGCGACGCAAAGCAAAGATCTCGAGCCGTGGCAGATCCTCAACCACAGCGCCTCGGGCTTCATGTGCATGCTGCGCGAGCCGAACGGCCATGGACGCATCAGGCACAACCAGTTTCTTGCCGTGCGCCGGAGCGGTAGGCGCAATTTCCATGTCGGGATGGTGCAATGGCTGCGAGTCGATGAAGACGGCGAGCTCTTTTGCGGCGTACGCCTGTTTCCGGGCACGCCCCAGGCGATTTCGGTGCGGCCGTCGAACTTCAATCTCGCGGGCACCAGCCGCTACGAGGGCGCACTCTTGCTGCCGGAGGTGCCGGCGCCAGCCACACCGGCAACGCTCGTACTGCCGGCCGGTTGGTTCCAGAGCGGGCGCTTCGTCGAGATCTACTCGGATCGCAAGCAGGTGGCCAAGCTGCTCAACCTGCTCGAAAAAGGCAGCGACTTCGACCGCGGAACCATCGTGGTCGTCTGATGACCACGATGGTTTAGGAACACCGGGGCCGCGAGGTCGAAATACAGAGCCACGCACCGCTCACGGTTCACCGCTCACCGTTTACCGTTCGCCGACAGTCAGGCGCTGCGCGCTACCGCATCCCGGCGGCGCGGGGCCAGCAAACGCTCCGCTGGAAATACCGCGCTGAAGGCGCTGCCACGTCCCGGCTCACTCGCGATGTCGAGATGGGCCTTGTGCCGGCTGAGCACATGCTTGACGATCGCAAGGCCTAGGCCGGTGCCGCCCACCGGAGAGAGCGCACGCGTCGTGATACAGCGAGCGCACAAGATCCGGCACGTTGACCGGCTCTTCGCGCAGCGGGCTGTGCGAGCTTTCCAGCTGTGACAGCGCAAGCAGGTCTTCCACGAGCCGCTGCATGCGTCGCGCCTGGTCCATCATCAGCGGCAGCGCGCGGTGCCCGGCGATTTCCAGGTTGTAGAAGACCAGTTCCTGGATCGCGGGCTCGTCCTCAACTACCAATATGGTTGCCGCCATCAGTGGGTTCGCGAAAAGTGTTGGGCAAATATTATGAAACAATCATTGCAGCATTGTGACGGCAACCCCGTCCCCGGAAGAAAACCCGTTTAGGATCAGAGTTTTCGTTGCATGAGGCGTCGGGTATCATGGGCCCCTGGGGAGGGCAAATGGCAGGTTTGAACAAAGGCGTGCCGCAGCCGACCGAGATCAAGCTGCACCAAGCCTCGCGGATCCTGGAGATCGCCTACAGCGAGAGCAAGACCTTCAGGCTGCCGTGCGAGTTTCTGCGCGTCTACTCGCCCTCAGCCGAGGTGCGCGGCCATGGGCCCGGCCAGGAAGTGCTGCAGGTGGGCAAGAAGGACGTCACCATCACCAAGGTCGAGCCTGTTGGCAACTACGCCGTGCAGCTCACGTTCTCCGACGGTCACGATACCGGCATCTACTCCTGGGACCTTCTTTATGAGTACGGCACCAGTCAGGACGACATGTGGCGGCATTACTTGCAACGTATGGAGGACGCCGGCGCGAGCCGCGAACCTCTACCGGGTAAATAGGAAACAGGAATTTGGAATGGTGAAAACCTGACAGACCCGTGGCGCGCTCAATCCATTTCCCCTTTCCCATTCCCCATTTCCAATGAAGACCACCGACTTCGGCTACCAAACCGTTCGCGAGGACGAGAAATCGCACCGCGTCGCCGACGTGTTTGAATCGGTCGCGGACCGCTACGATCTCATGAACGACTTCATGTCGCTCGGGCTGCACCGGTTCTGGAAGCGTTTCGCGGTGAGCCAATCCCTAGTGACACCGGGCTCACGCGTGCTCGATGTGGCCGGCGGCACGGCTGATCTCACCCGGCTGTTCGCGCAGCGCGTCGGCTCCCGGGGCCACGTGGTGCTCACCGACATCAGCGACGCGATGCTCCGCCGCGGGCGCGACCGTTTGCTCGACACGGGCTTGGTGGTGCCCGCGGTACGGTGCGACGCCGAGGGGCTGCCCTTCACGACCGGGTACTTCGATTGCGTGAGCGTCGCATTCGGTTTGCGCAACATGACCCACAAGGAAGCCGCGCTCGCGGAAATGCGCCGCGTGCTCCGTCCCGGGGGAAGGCTGCTGGTGCTGGAGTTCTCCCGGGTCTGGCAGCCGCTCAAGCCACTCTACGACGCCTACTCGTTCAACGTGCTGCCACGGCTTGGACAACTGGTCGCAAACGACGCCGCGGCCTACCGCTACCTCGCCGAGTCGATCCGGATGCACCCGGACCAGGAGCAATTGAAGCAGATGATGGAGTACGCCGGCCTCGAGCGAGTCGAATACTTTAATCTCGCCGCCGGAGTCGTTGCACTGCATCGCGGATACAAGTTCTGACGCCGGCGCCGCCGCATTGCGGCGGCCACGCCGGAGCTTGCTGCTCTGCCCATGATTGAACCCACTGCCGTCGCCTTCATCAACCACCTGCTCCGCGGCGCGAGCTGGGCGCGCGAGGCCCTCTTGTCTCATGCCGGCAAGACTGCCCGCTTCGAGGTCTTGCCGTTCACCGTTTCGCTCACCGTGCTGGAAAGCGGCGAAGTCGCTGCAGCGGCGGCTGGCGCCGTTCCTTTGATCACGCTCCGGCTCACCCCGGGCCTGCTGCTACGGCTTGCGGCACGCGACGACAATGCGTGGCGGGAGGTCGAGGTCGCCGGCGATACTGATTTCGCCGCGACGATCAATCATCTTGTTCGCCATCTGCGCTGGGACGTCGAGGAAGACCTCAGCCACTTCTTCGGTGATGTCGCCGCCCACCGCATGGCCGAGAGCGGCCGCTCTGTCCGCCGCTGGGGCGAGCGGACCGCGCAACATATGGGCCGCTCTCTCGCCGGCTACTGGACCGAGGAAGACCCGCTGATCGCGAGCTCGCAAGAAGTGGCGGAGTTCAATCGCGCGATCGATGTATTGCGCGACGACGTCGCGCGGCTCGAGAAGCGTTTAGATAACATCTTGAACCGTCAGGCCCGCCAAGAAGAACCGGATTGAAACCGCAGATAAACTCAGATCAACGCGCATACGGCCCGCGGATCCCTTCGCTTTCATTCTCCTGCCTTCTGCCTTTCGCTAGCCGGGACGCGCGGCAAAGTGCTCCTTGGCAAACGCCACGCGTTCCGCAATTGTCTTGAGCCCGCTGTGTTCGCGCTTGATCTGCTCCAGGCGTGACCGGAGCCCTTCCCGGTTCGCCATCTGGATCGCGAGGCCGGGACGCGCGTTGAGCTCGAGGATCAGCGGTCCCTTGTCGCGGTCGAGCACGATGTCGATTCCCTGGTAGCCCAAGCCTGTCAGTTCGTAGCTGCGGGCACCGAGCTCGAGCAACGTCTCCCAGCGCGGAATGGTAACGCCGGCGACCGGATTGCCGGTGTCGGGATGCTCTTCGACGATGGACGTGCCCCACACCGCGGTGAGTGTCCTGCCGCTCGCCAAATCGATACCCGCCCCGAGTGCGCCTTGATGCAGATTTGCCTTCCCGCCCGAGATGCGTGTGGGCAGGCGCACCATCGCCATCACCGGCACGCCCAGGAATACAATGATTCGCACGTCCGGTACGCCGCGATAGGTGATCGCCTCGAACGCTGGATCGAATATGACGCGGTACTCGATCAGCGCCTGGTCGGTCTGCCCGCCCAGGCTGTAAATGCCCGACAGAATATTCGAGACGTGGAATGTCATTTCCTCCTCGTCGAGGAAACTCCCGTCGGCCACGCGAAAGAGCGAGCGCGTGCGCCCTGTGACCACGATGATGCCGTCGCCCTGGCTACCGCGGGCGGGCTTCACCACGAAGCTCGGATGCTCCGCCAGCAGCGCCGGCAGGTCCCGCAACTGGCGGTTGATCTCAATCACGCCGTAGAGCTCGGGCACCGCCACGCCCGCGCGCATCGCGAGCTGCTTGGTCAGCACCTTGTCGTCGACCAGCGGGTAACACGCCCGCCGGTTGTACGGCAGGGTGTATTCGGCATTGCGCTCGTTGATGCTAAGCACGCCCGCCGAGTACAGGCGACCGGCGATACCGAGCAGGCTCGTCACCGCGCCAGCACCTTGAAACGCCGCAATTCGGTGAGGCGGTAACCGGTGTAGCGGCCGAGCAGAAGCGTCGCCGCCAACACGATTAGCAGAAGCTCGGGGAACACGAAGGCAAGGTGCTCGACCACCCGCACGTTCATGAGGAGGAAGCAGAGCACCCCTACAAAAATGCTGCCCGCGGCCTGCTGGAACGCTTCCGCTGCCCCGCGCTCCTCCCATACGAGGGTCATGCGCTCGATCGTCATGGTCAGAATGACGATGGGAAAGAGCCCGATCGAGAGCCCGCGATCGAAGCCGAGGTGAAATGAAAGCACGGTCAGCGTCGCGAGCAGCATAATCACGACGATGACGATGGCTGCAAGACGCGGCACGAGCAGCAGTTTCAGCCGCTCCAGGTAGAAGCGAACACCCAAACCCAGGCCGACCACGATACTCAGGAAGAAAACGCCCCAGAAAACACCGGTCGCACGAAACGAAAGCGCGATCAGCACCGGCATGAAAGTGCCAAACGTTTTCACCCCGACGATGTTGCGCAGGACGACGAGCAACAGAATTCCGACCGGAATCACGAGTATGGTGCGGAACAGCGATTGAGCCTGCAGCGGCAGGCCGAACAGCGAGAATTCGATGAACCGCTTCTCGAGCGCTCGCTGCTGGGCAAGGGCGCTGCGAACCGCGTATTCGAACGAACGGCTGGTGGAGATGGTGTGGCGCAGGTTCTTGCCGCCGCTCACTTCGGCGAGGGGCGCCGTGCCGCGCCACCAGGGAAGCAACACCTGGTCCGGCTGCTGGCCAACGTCCCGCACGTACAGCGTGCGCCAGTGGCCCTTGTCGTGGTACTCGATCCAGCGATGAATCTGCGCATTACGCCGCTCCGGCGCCAGCGCGATGCCGTTCACCGCCCGCGCCGGGATGCCCGCGAGCTGCAGAAGCTGCACCGCCACGATCACAAGCCTGCGATTGCTCGGCTGATAGCCCAGTAGAAAATCAGCCTCGTCGCCTGAACTCGCCTCCTTCAGGCGCTTTACAAGTAGCGCGGCAAACGTCGCCGCATCGGCCGACTGCCGTTGCACGGCTCCGACGATGGTTTGCGCCGCCGCAAGCTGGGGCCGCGCCAACGCCGGCGCCTCCACCGACGGCCGGGGATCGTGTTCCTGCTCATTCCGCAGACCGCCACTCTGGAGCACTGCGCGGTAGTAGAGCGTTTGCAGACCCTTGGCCTCCCGCACCGTGTAGATGACACGACTGCCGATGCCGCGCTGCGGCTCCGTCGTGAGGCCGTACCCAGCGGAGACGAAGCTCTGGTCGAGGAGCATCAAGGCGCCGGTGCGCTGCGGCAGGAACAGGCTTGCCTTTACTGGCCCGCCGTCGGCTTCGAACTGCAACTGTATTTCGACGCGCCAGATATCGGTGCGTGCCTCAGGCTTTAGCGGAAAGCCAAAGACCATGATCTTGTAAAAAAAGAAAGCGAGCGCGAGCGCTGTCAGCGATCCGGCGAGAATATAGAGGTGGACGCGTCTCATCGCAATTTGAGCTTGGCGCAGTCGGGCTCGACGGTGTTGGTGATTTCCGAGTTCACCAAAATTTGATTATTCGCGAGGAATGAGCGTCCGACGAGAAACGGCTGCTTGAAGCGAGTGCGATCGGCAAGATTCACCTCCGTAATGCGGTAGGCGCGGCCGAGGCACACGCCCATCAGCACCGTCGGGCGTTCATGCGCTTTTCCTCCGCGTCGGCTCTTGATCTCCGTGATGCGTATCACCCTGCGCTCAAAATGCACCTTGCGTCCGTCTTCGCCCGTGACCTCGAAAGCGACCCAATGACTGCCGTCGCGGGTGAACCAGCGCACGTCGGGTGCATGGAGCGACGAGTTGTCAGCACCCGTGTCGAGCTTGGCGGAAAGGACGACTCCCTCCTCCCCCAGCCGGACGCGCTCGATCCAGCCGGCGACGCGCATCTCCTCCATCACGGTCGTGGCAGCGCCGGGCGTCGCGCCCAACGCAAGCGCAGCGAGCAAAACACGGCGTGCGGTCTTCCTGGCCATAAAGAGATCCGAAATGATACAGATCGCTAGGACGCAATGCCAGTCGGCCGGGTTCGCTTCCCGCGCCGGAGACGCGGCAGTTAAAATCGACCGATGCGCCTGCCCCGCCTCATCAAGATCCTCCGTATCAGCTTGCGCTTCCGCCTCGACGAGTTCGTCCTCGGGCACGAGCGCGTGCGCGGGTTGCGCGCAGTTATCAACGTGCTGTTGTTCTGGCGCGCACCGCGCGAGCCTCGCGCGGTGCGGTTACGGCAAGCGCTGGAAGCGCTAGGCCCGATTTTCGTGAAGTTCGGGCAGATTCTGTCTACGCGCCGCGACTTGCTCGCCCCCGATATCGCCGATGAGCTCGCAAAGCTGCAGGACCAGGTTCCGCCTTTCCCCGCCGAAGAGGCCCTCGCCATCATTCATCGCGTCTATGGCAAGCCGGCGGAGGAAGTTTTCGCCGAGTTCCAGCGCGAGCCGGTCGCAAGCGCGTCGGTGGCCCAGGTCCATCTCGGACGGTTGTCCGACGGCACCGAGATCGCAGTCAAGGTCCTGCGCCCAGGCATCTCCACCATCATCAATGAGGACCTGGCGCTGCTCGACGCCGGCGCCTCGCTCATCGAATGGCTCTGGGCCGATGGCAAGCGGCTGCGGCCGCACGGCGTGGTGGCCGAGTTCGCCAAGCACCTGGAGGTGGAGCTCGACCTGTTGCGCGAGGCGTCCAATGCCAGCCAGCTGCGGCGCAACTTCGCCGACTCACCGCTGCTGATCGTGCCCGAGATTCATTGGGATTACTGCACGAGCGAGGTCATGGTGATGGAGCGAATGCACGGCACGCCGATCTCGCAGGTGGCTGAGCTGCGCGCGCAGGACATCGATATTCCCCGGCTCTCTCGCGCGGGCGTGGAGATCTTCTTCACGCAGGTCTTCCGCGATGGCTTTTTCCATGCCGACATGCACCCCGGAAACATCCTGGTGGCGCAGGACGGGCGCTATATTGCCCTCGACTTCGGCATCATGGGCACACTGACGGACGTCGACAAGAACTACCTCGCCCAGAACTTCCTCGGCTTTTTCCGGCGCGACTACCGCCGGGTGGCCGAGGCGCATATCGAATCCGGCTGGGCGCCGAAAGACACACGCGTCGATGATTTCGAGGCGGCGATTCGCGCCGCGTGCGAACCGGTCTTCGCCAAGCCGCTGAAGGAGATCTCCTTTGGACGGCTGCTGCTGCGCCTGTTCCAGACCTCACGCCGCTTCAACATCCAGATCCAGCCGCAGCTCGTGCTCCTGCAAAAAACGCTGCTCAATATCGAAGGCCTGGGCCGCGAGCTCGATCCAGACCTCGATCTGTGGGAAACGGCGAAGCCTTTCCTCGAGCGCTGGATGGCCGAGCAGGTCGGCTGGCGCGGTCTCGTCGAGCGCGTCAAGCAGGAGGCGCCTTACTGGAGCGCAATCCTGCCGCAGCTGCCGCGGCTGCTCCACCAGGCACTGCTGCGCCCGGAGCAGACTTCGGACGCGGACGATCTCGCGAAGCGGCTGCGGCAGCAGCAAATCCAAAGCCGGTTGCTCGCTGTGATCGCGTTGGCGCTTGCCGCCATTGTCGTGCTCCAACTCTTCGACTGACAAAATCGGGGCGCGCGTTAAATGGCGCACCTAGTGTGCTGGCGTCCACCTCTACCGGATATAATTGCGCCGCGCCGCAGCGCTGACATCGGAGAGGCCGGAGATGCTGCTGACGTTCGTCATCCTCTACCTCGCGGCCTCGATCGCGATCGGCCTCATCGCAGCGACGCGCGTCCACAACACGAGGGACTACGTAGTGGCCGGGCGCTCGCTGCCGCTCTACGTGGTCACCGCGACCGTGTTCGCGACCTGGTTCGGTTCCGAGACCGTTCTGGGCATCTCCTCCACCTTCATCAAGGAAGGTCTGCGCGGCATCGTCTCCGACCCGTTTGGTTCCAGCATGTGCCTGGTGCTGGTGGGGTTCTTTTTCGCAGCGAAGCTCTACCGCATGGACCTGCTCACGATCGGCGACTATTACCGGGTGCGCTACGACGCCATCGCGGAGCTTCTCACCAGCCTGTGCATCGTCATCTCTTACCTCGGTTGGCTCGCGGCGCAGATCGTGGTGATCGGGCTCGTCTTCTCCATCGTGACAGGGGGCGCAGTGAGCATGAACCAGGGCATCGTGATTGGCGCCATCGTGGTGCTGATCTACACCCTGTGGGGCGGCATGTACTCGGTGGCGTGGACGAATTTCGTCCAGATGGTGGTGATCCTTCTCGGCCTCTTCTACATCGCCTACGTGATCGCCGAAAAGGCGGGCGGTGTAGCAACGGTGGTCGCTCATGCCGACGCCGCCGGCAAGTTTGAGTTCTGGCCGAAGCTCGAGGCGCGCGACCTCCTCACCTTCATCGGCGCCTGGGTCACGCTGATGTTTGGCTCGATCCCGCAGCAGGACGTATTCCAGCGGGTCAACTCCTCGCGCAGCGAGCGTGTCGCAGTTACCGGCTCGGTGCTAGGCGGCGTGCTCTACTTCCTGTTCGCTTTCGTTCCCATCTTCCTCGCCTACTCGGCGAGCCTCATTGACCCCAAAATGGTCGGCGAGCTCATGCAGAAAGACCATCAGCAGATCCTCCCGGCGCTGATCCTCAACCACACGCCGCTCTTCGCGCAAATCGTATTCTTCGGGGCACTGCTTTCTGCGGTCATGAGCACTGCAAGTGGCACGCTGCTTGCCCCCTCGGTGACCTTCACCGAGAACATTCTCAAGAAGCTCATTCGCAAGGAACTGACCGACCGCCAGTTTCTCTGGACCATGCGCGTCACGGTTGCGGTTTTCGCCACGGGTGTCACGGTTTTCGCGCTCAATTCCGAGTCAACCATTTACGAGATGGTGGTCGACGCCTACAAGGTGACGCTGGTGGCCGCGTTTGTGCCGCTCGTGGCGGGGCTCTACTGGAAACGCGCCACGCGTCAGGGAGCGCTGGCTGCGATACTGGCCGGGCTTGCCACCTGGGTCGTGCTTGAGATCGCGGCCCCCGAGGGCCTGTTCCCACCTCAGCTCGCGGGGCTCCTCGCGAGCGTCGCCGGAATGATCGTGGGGTCCTCGCTGCCGCAGTGGTACGGCACCCAGAGCCGGTGAATGGTGATTCGTGATTGGTGAATGGAAAAAGACCATGGCGTATGGAGCCTCTTCCGATTCACGATTTACGATTCACGAACAGGGGCTGCTGGCATTTGTAACAATCGAAATCAACGTGCTCCAGGTCCTGCGGCGCCGGCCCACCACAGCCCGCGCAGCAGCATCAAGGCTCTAGAATGACGGGATGAAGTTCGACACAATTCTGGTGTCGCTGGCGGTGATGGCGGGCGCAACAGCGCTCATCGGCGTGCCCATGCGCTGCTGGCAGTACTCCACCGGCCGGCTCCGCTCGCAGATCCCCCAGCATGCGATCGCCTATGCAACCTTCAGCGTGTTCTCAGTGTTGTTCTATGTGCCGGCCGCGCTCGCCTGGGTGTACGCCCTCTACGCCGCGTACGTCGACTACTCGTGTGTCGGCAGCTGTTCACAGAGGGGAATGGGAACGGCGATCGCGTTGGGCATGCTGGGCTGCGCCTATGTGTTGCTCGAAGGTTTTCTGCTCACCGCCCGACGTAAAGCACGCCCGTAGCCGTTTTCAACGCACCGGCCATGGCCTTCGACCCAGAAACTATGAGACCGATTTCTCGTGTGGCATTGTCCGTCCTCCTCGCAGGATGCCTGCTCGCTCCCGCGACCGGCCGCGCCACCGATAATTCACCGAACGGTCCGCGGCGAAATGCGCCCATCGGTGTGAGCAAGCTTGCCCCTGACTTCACGCTGCCCGACCACAACGGGCACCCGCGCACGCTGTCCGCAGAGCGCAGCCGGCGCGCCGTGGTCCTCGTCTTCTACCGTGGCCACTGGTGACCGTACTGTAGTCGGCAGTTGGCCGACCTTCGAGATCTGCTCAAGCCCGGGGAGCGGGTCAGCCTGTGGGCCATCAGCGCCGACTCGCCGGATCAGAGCAAGGCGCTCGCGGCGTCGATCGCGCGCGATGGCGGCGGAAAAGTGGCGTTCCACCTCCTCGCGGATCCCCAACACCGCGTGATCGACGCCTACGGTCTTCAGGACCCGCGCTACGCGCGGCTGCGGCTGGCGGGAATTCCCTACCCGGCGGTCTATGTCATCGACCAGAGCGGACGCGTCGCATGGGCGCGGATCGACAAGGACTACACGCAACGTCCGTCGAACCGCCAAATCCGCGCCGCGCTCGACGCCTTGACGCCGTGAATCGGAGAAGCCCCTGGATCCGGGGCAACCAATTACCGATCACGAATTACAATTCACGATCCACGGTCCCGTCGTTCAGGCGAAAGCCTTCTCGAATTCCGCCACAAAACGCGAATAGTCTGACTCGGGCAGGAAGTTGATACCGGCAGCCGCTTTCCGCCCACCGCCGGTCTCGAACTTCAGGCACAGCAAGTCCGCGCCTACTGGGCGCCCGCGCGGCGCGCGCACGCTCACGGTATAACCGCCTCCCTTTCTTACGAGCACCGCGTTGGCCCGTTCCGGCGCCGTGATGGCGACGCGATTGCTGAAATGCCCGTGAATTCGCCGGCTCCAGGCCGCGTCGGGGAGCACGTAGAGTGCCTTGTCTCCACGCTCGAGGACCAGCGCCAGCGCTTCGGCCCGCTCCATGTCGATGCCCAGCGCGTTGCTGAGCACGTCGTAGACCGGCTCGCTGTTGATGAAATCGAGCGGGTCGCGGTAGGCGCGCAGCGCCTCGAACAGGTCGGCGGGATGGTAGTGAAGGTCATCCACCGTCTCGCCGTATGCGTTGTAGTTCATCACCTCCCCGAGGCGCTGCAGTCGCTCGAGGTCGCCCCCGTCGATCAGCATCGTCGCGGCCGCACGCAGAGCGGACTCGGCGAGGTTGTCACCGAACGCCGCAACGACCGCCCACAACCGATGCCGGCCGTTGAGATACCGGTCCACGATCAGGCTCGTGCAGGTGTCGGGCGCGGTGTCGATGAACGTCCTCAGATTCGGGTGATTCGGGATGTCGCCGGGCGCATGATGGTCGAAGTAACGGCAGCGCGCGCCGGCCGCGAGCAGGCGACTCAAGTCCTCCGCGTTCGTGCGCAGCGAGATGTCGAGCACCGTCAGCTCGTCGCCGCCGCCGGCATCCACGCGGTCGAGCAGGCGAATGTCACGCTTCACGCCGGTCACGAGCACACTGTCGCGCGGCTCTTCGAGCCGCAACTGCTGCAGCGCGCAGATGCCGTCTGCGTCGCCGTTGAAGATGTCGTAGAATTTCATAAGGTGTCCCTACAGCACACATTTCTTCACGAGCGAGTTCCAGCGCGCCGCCCGCTGACGGTCGCGCCGTGGCTCGCTTTGATCGCGGTCAGGAAAGGATCAGCTTCCTGGCGGCCGCTTTTCCGGCACGGCGGGTCTCGATGAGCCCGTTAGCCAGAGGGCACGACACGGAGCCGCGCCTGCACCACGCCGGCTTTTCCACGCACACCGTGCGCCTGGCGTGGATTCTCGGGCTAGCTTATCTACTCATCGTCGTCTACGCCAGCGTGCAGCCTTTCCACAGTTGGCGCATGCCGGATCCGGAGATCGCCGGATTCCTGGCAGCGCCGTGGCCGCGCTACATTACATCCGAGGATATCTTCGTAAACCTCGCGGCCTACGCGCCGCTCGGGTTTCTGCTGTCGATCGGCTGGGGCGCGCGCTATGGGGCAGGCCGCGGAGTGCTCGCAGCGACGTGCTGCGCCGCGGGCTTGAGCCTTGCGCTGGAAACCGTGCAGGTATTCCTGCCTTCCCGCATCGCCTCCAACGTGGATCTGCTCACCAACAGCGTTGGCGCCCTGATTGGCGCGATGGCCGCACCGTTGTTCGCGCCCACGCACATCCTTGGCGGCAAGCTTCACGACGTGAGGCATCGGTTGTTTCACGAGGGTATGGCTGCCGATGTCGGTCTGGTCATCGTCTGCCTGTGGCCGGTGACGCAGTTTCACCCCACCGCGCAACTCTTCGGCATGGGCGCGGTAAGGACGAGCTTCGAGTTGCCCGCGTACTCGACCTACACGCCCGCGCTCGCTCTTGCGGGGGAAGCGACGGTAACGTTCTTCAGCCTGCTGGGAATCGGGCTGATGGTCTCCGTGCTGTTGCGTGGCAAGGAACGTCGCATGCTGTTGATCGGCCTCGTCACGGGGACCGCGCTCGTGCTCAAGGCTGTTTCGGCCGCGGCGCTCCACAAGGCGGGCGCCCCCCTGGCCTGGCTCACGCCTGGCGTCACCATCGGGCTGCTGGGCGGCTGGATCTTGCTCTACGGCGCAACGCGCCTGCCCCGCAGGGTCCAGTTCGCGCTGGCCACGCTCTCCATCATGGTTGCCACCGTGGCGATCAACCTCGCCCCGGATAATCCGTATCAAAGCGTCGCGGCACGGTTGATCGCGGGTGGACAGAGCCACTTCCTCAATTTCTCGGGTATTGTGCACGCCCTGTCCGAATTGTGGCCCCTCCTTGCGGTGAGCTTCCTCCTTTACGGGCTCTCGGCACGCATTGCGCGGGCTTAGCGCCCGGGCCATCGCGCTCGAGCTAGCGCGCGCTGCCCGGTGGCGGCCGGCCACTACCGCGACACCGCCAGCGTTTGTGATAGCCGCGTCTATAATCGTTCCCAGCTTAATGCAACGAGGAGGACAGTATGCGGGGCAGCGAAACGATGGACCGCCTGCGGGAGCAGGTGCGCAAATTTGCGGACGCTCGCGATTGGGCGCAGTTTCATACCCCCAAGAACCTCGCCATGGCGCTGGCGGTCGAGGCGGCCGAGCTGATGGAGCATTTCCAGTGGCTGACACCGCAGCAGAGTGCTGCACTTCCCGCGCGCGCGAAGCGCGCCGTCGCGCAGGAAATTGCCGACGTTCTGATTTATCTCGTGCGGCTGTCTGATGTGCTCGGCGTGGATGCGCTGGCAGCCGCTTTCGCCAAGGTCCCGGTCAACGCGCGCAAGTACCCCGTCGCCCGTGGCCGGGGTTCGGCCGTGAAGTACTCCCGCAGGGAACGCCGAGGGCATCGTTTATAATTACGGGCCGAATCGCTACCCTTAACCGCGCCGCACCGCACCGAATTTGAGCGGACGCTCTCCACCGGTGGCACCGCTCAATTCGGGAACAGCCCGGGACTGTAATGACCTACTACAAGCACCACGTCTTCTTCTGCTGCAACCAGCGCAAGGAAGGCGAGCGCTGCTGCAACAACCGCGGATCGCAGAAGCTGCGCGATTACGCCAAGGATCGCATCAAGGAGCTCAAGTTCGCCGGGCAGGGCAAGGTCCGCATCAACCAAGCCGGGTGCCTGGACCGCTGTGACGAGGGACCGGTACTGGTGGTCTATCCCGAAGCAGTCTGGTACACCTACGTGGACCAGGACGACATCGACGAGATCATCAAAGAGCACCTCGTGCACGGCCGCATCGTCGATCGCTTGCGGATCTAGCTCCGCAAACGATAAGAATAACTTTCCTCACCCTGACCTCATAAGACGAGGCAACAAATGGCGTTTTCGCTCGCCTCGTTCACTGGATGTCGACCGTTGATCTCCGGCCGTTAAGCGATCGGATCAGTCAACAGTTCGTTGCCCTCGATTTCGAGCTCGCGCGTCCTCCCTCATGGCTGTGATTCAGATCCGACCGCTTCCGCCCTCGTCACTCGCGCGCGTCGTGATCGACGGGCCAGCAGGCGGCATCGAAACCGACGTCAACGACCCGGGCGATGGCCGTCGCGGCATTGCGCTCATCGCGCACCCTAACCCGATACAAGGGGGCACCAAGGACAACAAGGTGGTGACCACGCTCGCGAAGATTTTTTTCGCGCTCGGTCACGTCGCGGCGCGCCCGAATTTCCGGGGCGTGGGGGCATCGGACGGCGCGTTCGACCAGGGCCGCGGCGAGACCGAGGACCTGATCGCCGTGGCCGCCTATCTCAGGCAACAATATGGCAAATCGCCGGTGGTACTCGCGGGATTCTCGTTTGGGGCCTTCGTCCAGACGCGTGTTGCGCGTCGCATCCACCCTCAGCGCATGGTGCTGGTCGGGCCCGCTGTTAATCGGTTCCACGCAGAGCGTGTGCCGGCGGACACCCTCGTCATCCACGGCGAGCACGATGATGTCGTGCCGCTCGCCGCCGTCCTCGATTGGGCGCGGCCCCAGCACCTGCCGATCGTGGTCGTGCCCGGCGGGGAGCATTTCTTTCACGGTCGGCTGAGTCTTCTCGCCGAGATCGTCGTGCGTCACTTCCAGCCTTAGCCGGATACCTCCCATGAGCCATCTGCGGGCGAGCGGCCTGCGCAAATCGTACGGCACCCTGGAAGTGGTTGCCGGCATCGATTTGGAGCTGAAGCCCGGGGAGTGCTTCGGACTGCTCGGCCCCAACGGCGCGGGCAAGACGACGACGCTCAGGCTCTGCCTCGGTCTCATCGAGCCGGACGGTGGCACGATCGAGGTGTTCTCGCTGCCCGTCCCCGCCCGGGCGCGCGAGGCGCGGCAGCGCATTGGCGTCGTGCCGCAGCACGATAACATCGACCCCGATTTCACCGTCGAGGAGAACCTCCTCGTCTATGGCCGCTACTTCGACCTCAAGGAGGCCGAGATCCGCGCGCGCATTCCCTCGCTGCTCGAGTTCGCCGGACTCAACGGCCGCGCGCAATCGCGCATTCACACCCTCTCCGGCGGCATGAAGCGGCGTCTTACGCTGGCGCGCGCCCTCGTGAACGACCCTGATCTGATCTTTCTGGACGAGCCGACGACCGGCCTCGATCCCCAGGCCCGGCACCTTATCTGGGAGCGGTTGGGTCGCCTGCTCCATCAGGGCAAAACGATTTTCCTCACGACCCATTTCATGGACGAGGCGGAGCGCCTGTGCCGCCGGCTTGCGATCATGGACCGCGGACGGATCATCGTGCAGGGCGCGCCGCGCGACCTGATTAAGGCGCATATCGAGCCGCAGGTAGTCGAGGTCTATGGCGACGGGGCCGAGCGCTGGGCGAACGAGTTCGGGCGCGCCCGCAGCGAGCGCTGCGAGCGCACCGGCGAAACCGTCTTCTGCTACACGCACGACGCGGGCTTGCTGGTGCGGAGCCTGGAGAGCCGGGAGGACCTGCGCTATCTCCATCGCCACGCCAATCTCGAGGACGTCTTCCTCAAATTAACGGGGCGGGAACTGAGAGACTGACGCTATCGCCTGTGACCAGTGACCGGTGACCCGTGACCAGAACCGGTCACAGAAACCCCGTAAACCCCGAAGATCATTAACCACGGAATCACACGGAAATACACGGACGAAGACGTGAACGAGAAACCATGCTGTAGAGCAATAACAATTTCCGTGTGGTTCCGTGGCTATAGTGTTTTTTGAATACATTGCGGTGACCAGTGATCTGACGAAATCTGCGATGTGGAGGTTTCTGGTCACCGATCACCGGTCACAACTTTCTGCAACGGGACAGTACCGAAGCAACCCATACAGGACGAGGTAATCAGATATGACAGCAAAACAGTTGGCGCTGCCGGCGTTCAGCCTGCGGCACCTCCACGTCTGGCGCCGCAATTCCCTCGTGTGGCGCAAGCTCGCCATCCCTTCCATGCTAGGAAACCTGGCCGATCCGCTGCTCTACATGCTCGGGCTGGGCTATGGCCTGGGCGCGATGCTATCGGACGTGGGAGGGATGTCATATGTCGCCTTCCTGGCCTCGGGTATCGTGTGCTCGAGCGCCATGATGAGCGCCACGTTCGAGGCAATGTACTCGGGATTCTCCCGCATGCACGTGCAGAAGACCTGGGACGCGATCATCAACGCGCCTGTGACCTTGGACGACGTCCTGCTGGGCGAGGCCGTCTGGGCAGCGAGCAAGAGCGTTCTCTCCGGCATGGCGGTGCTGTTGGTGGCGGCGGCACTCGGCCTCACGGAATCGGCGCTTGCCTTGTGGATCATTCCGGTCGTGTTCATGACCGGGCTCGCCTTCGCCAGCATGGGACTCATCATGACAGCCATCTCACCCAGCTACGACTTTTTCATGTACTACTTCACGCTCGCCATTACGCCCATGATGCTGCTCTGTGGCGTGTTCTTTCCGCTGGCACAGCTTCCCGCCCCCGTCCAGGCCGTTGCGCAGGTGCTTCCCCTCACCCATGCCGTCGCACTGTCCCGCCCACTCATGCAGGGGTCGGTGCCTACGGACATTGCGCTGCATCTGGTGGTGCTCCTCGCCTACGCCGCCGTCAGCTTCTACCTCGCGCTGGTGCTCACGCGCCGCCGGCTCCTCAAGTAGAATCGTTAAGAGCATTTAAGCGGCCGATGGACGCCGATCGAACCCGGGGCAGACAAGACTTTCGGATGACTAATGAAGCGTGCAGGCGCGGTCGATTTGCAGCGGCCGTATCGATTCACGATTCACCATTCACGATTCACGGGTGTCGGGGATGCTCTGGATAAAAGCGCTCCACATCGTATTCATGGTGACGTGGTTCGCGGGGCTTTTCTATCTGCCGCGGCTCTTCGTCTACCACGCGATGGCCGAAGACGAGCCTGGCCGTGAACGCTTCAAGGTGATGGAGCGCAAGCTCTATTTCGGTATCATGACGCCAGGCGGAGTGCTGACGCTCGTCTTCGGCATCTGGCTCTGGCTCGGCTACGGCATCGCGGGAGGGTGGTTGCCCGCGAAGCTCGCGCTGGTCGCGGTCCTGATCGCCTATCACCTCTGGTGCGGAAAGCTGCTCGGGGATTTCAAGCACGACCGCAACACGCACAGCCACGTGTGGTTCCGCTGGTTCAACGAGCTGCCCGTCGTCATTCTCCTTGCTGTTGTCATCCTCGTCGTCGTGAAGCCGTTCTAGTGGGGCGATGGATAAGGTCGTCGACTATTATTTTTCGCCCTCGTCGCCGTGGACCTATCTGGGCCACGCACGGTTTCTTGCGCTCGCAGCGCGGCATGGCGCCCGAATCAACGTCAAGCCGGTGGACCTGACGGCGCGCGTGTTTCCGGCTTCCGGCGGTCTTCCGGTCAAGCGCCGCCCACCGCAACGGCAGGCGTACCGCCTGGTCGAGCTTCAGCGCTGGAGCGCCTACCTCGGGGTTCCGCTCAATCCGCATCCGCGCTTCTTTCCCGTTGCCACGGACGCGGCATCGCGCATGATCATTGCCGCGGACGCCACCCAAGGCGCGGTCGCCGCCCTCGAGTTCGCCGGGACAATCATGACCGGAGTCTGGACGGAGGAACGTGACATCGCCGACTCGCAGACGCTAGCGGCCATGGCGGTCGCCGCGGGCTTCGACAGCGCGGCGTTGCTGGAGCGCTCGGGCGAGCGGGACATCGATGATCGTTTCGAGGGCTATACTCGCGAAGCCATCGAACGCAACGTGTTCGGGGCGCCGTTCTACCTTTATCGCGATGAGCCGTTCTGGGGCCAGGACCGGCTCGACTTTCTCGACCGCGCGCTCGGCTCCGATTAGCTCGAAGTTATTCCTCTCGTCCCGGCCGCGTGCTGCGCCGCTTGCCGGCAATTAGGATATGGGCAATAGTGTGACCCATCCCCATGCCGGTCTTCCCCCTGAAGGGAAAGGGGAAACGCCTTTTCCATACACTATTCAACTATCCACTTTTCACCATTCATCATTCATCATTCACCATTCACCATTCACCATTCACCGCCTTTCGGGAGAAGAGATGAAATTCGGACGTTTCGAGCAACAGGGACGCGTGTTCTTTGGCGCCGTCGAGGGCGACCAGGTCGTTGAGCTGGAGGGGTCGGTTTTCGAGAGCCACAAGGCTACGTCGAAGAAGCACGCGCTCTCCGCGCTGAAGACGCTGGTTCCCTGCATGCCCTACAACTTCTACTGCGCGGGGCTCAATTACGCCGCTCATATTGAGTGGGCTAATCGGCGCACGGGCTCGAATCTTAAGGTGCCCGAGAAAGCGGATGTGGGCTACCGCTCTCCCAATGCCCTGATTGGCACCGGCGAGACCATCGTGATTCCGGCTGATTCCCCCGGTCCGGTCCAGTACGAGGGCGAGCTCGTCGCGGTCATCGGCAAGAAAGCCCGCGGCCTTTCGGAGAAAGACGCGCTCTCGTGCGTGCTCGGCTACACGCTCGGCAACGACGTCAGCGAACGTGGCTGGCAAAAGTCAGACCGTACGTTGTGGCGCGCGAAGAGCAGCGATACATTCAAGCCCATGGGTCCCTTCATCGTGACGGGCCTTGACCCGATGAATCTTACGATAACGGTCAGGATAAACGGCAAGATTGTGTCCGAGTACGGCACCGACAAGATGCTGTTCTCGGCGCAGCGATATATCTCCGAGATCACGAAATACATGACGCTGTGGCCAGGCGACGTGCTCTGGCTCGGCACCGACAACGCGACGCTGCCCGACCTCCAGAATGGGGATCTTTGCGAGATCCAGCAGAAGGACATCGGGGTGCTCTCCAATCCGGTCAAGCGCGCCTCTGCTTGACGAGCGTCACTGGTCACGCCGTTAATGGAACAATTCTTCGCGACGTGCCCCCGCGGTCTTGAACAGGCCCTGGCTGCGGAACTGTCGGCGCTGGGTGCGCATGAGACCGCCCCGGTTGACGGCGGCGCGTCGTTCGCGGGCGATCTTGCGATCTGCTACCGCGTGAACCTGGAGAGCCGGGTCGCAAGCCGCGTGCTGTGGCAGGTCGGCCATGCACGCTACCAAACTGATCACGACATTCATGAGGCGGCGCGCGCGCTCGCCTGGCCGCGGCTCTTCGACGTGCGTCGCTCGATCCGGGTCAACGTCTCTGCAATCCGCTCGCCGGTCAAGAGCATCGATTTCGTCACATTGAGTGTCAAGGACGCCGTGTGCGATGTCTTCCGCGCTGCGCGCGGCAAGCGGCCTGATGTCAACACAGCGCGACCGGATGTCCGCATTCATGTCTTCCTGACGCGGGATACCGCGACGTTCTACCTCGACACCTCCGGCGAGGCGCTCTTCAAGCGGGGTTGGCGTGCGCACGGCGGCGATGCTCCGCTGCGGGAAAATCTGGCCGCTGGCATCATCCGCTTGACCGGATGGGCGCCACCCGTACCGTTTTTCGACCCGATGTGCGGCAGCGGCACGTTTCTGATGGAGGCCGCGATGATGGCACTCGACGCAGCCCCTGGGGCGAACCGCGCTTTCGGTTTCGAGCAACTCGAGAATTTCGAGTCGCGCCAGTGGCGCGCAATCCGGGAAAAAGCCCTCGCCCGGCGCAAACCGGCACGTTCATTGCCGATCTATGGCAGCGACAAGTCGGGGAACACGCTCGAGCTTGCGCGCACCAACATCACCGCCGCCGGTCTCGCTAACGCCGTTCAGCTCAAGCAGATGGACGTCCTTGATGGCGGGCCGCCGGCCGCCTCCGGCATCCTCGTGACGAACCCGCCTTATGGAGAACGGCTGGCGAATCCCGACGAAGTCGCCGTCCTCTATCCGAAACTGGGCGACGCGCTGAAGCAGCGCTTCTCCGGCTGGACGGCCTATCTCCTGTCGGCCGATCCGCGCCTGCCCAAGTTGATCCGGTTGCAGGCCTCTAAGCGCACGCCGCTCTATAACGGCGCCCTCGAGTGCCGGCTCTACGAGTACCGGCTGGTTGCGGGAACCATGCGCCGGCCGAAGAAGCTGACGGCCAACGAAGTGATGAAGTGACGATGCGGTCAACGCCGGCTGGATTTTCTCAGGGCCGGATTGATTCTGTCGATGTCAGCCTGAACTTGCTCACGACTGCGTTCGTAGACGATCTCCCTTCCCATCACGGTCCCGGCGTATGCCAGGCCGTTGCGGGTTGGAGTGAGCTCGCACTTGACGTTGTGGATTCCTTCGCCCAGCACCACCTCTATTCGCTCGGGCCGCTTGCTGAGCACGACGACGTCGAGGATCTGCCCGCTGTCGGTTGCGCGCACCTTGATTTGTTCTGTGTTCATTGAATCATCGACTCCGCTTGGTGGCGCCCACCGCGCCAAAAACGCAGTTCAGTGTAGCACTTTGGCGCAACCCATTCGATCGAGGCGCCAGGCGATTGACCGAACGTGAAGTCGAATGCGATGAGTCGATACTCGAGCGCTACGGCGGCGGGCTCGAGCTCTCTATCAAAGACGAGTAGTTGCGCGACCGAATGTCCGGAAGCCAAACCGACAACGAGCCCCACAATCACAAAGCCCGCTCCCAACATCAGAATACGAAATAGGGATTGTTGCGATTGCGGGCGGGCTCAAACGCCGATCAGCTGGCCGATAAAGATCCAGAAAATCCAGTAGACGTAGTCAGTTAGCATGTCAGAGTCTGGCGTCAGACAGGGCCTTGCGCTCTCACGAAGTATGGGCTGCCCTGAAAAGCGGCTTGTCGCACGCCATTCTGAGCGGGGCTGGGCTCTCCAGCAATGGGATTCAGGCATCGGGCCTCCGGGAACCTCGGCTCCGGTCGCAGGTAGGCTTAGAACCCATCACGCCGCCCACCCCTTATCACTTCCCCGTTTCCCACTGGTAGTGAAACCGCAACTCCCCGCCTTTGCGGTCGCGGAGCCGGGTGGGTAATGAGCTATTGAGCCCCGACAAAACTCCCTTGAATAACTATAGGGTTATCGACGTGGAATATGGCTGCGTGTCGGGAGAGGGTGTCTAATCTCGGTGGCGCAAGCCCAGCGCTCGTGGTCAACCGCGGCGGCGGTCAACGCGTTGGTAGTACACGCGCGCCACATTCGCGGCCTGCGAGATCGACCAAATGGAGGAAACACCATGGAGAGGGAACAAGCACTCAGGATCCTGCGCGCCCTCGCTAACGGCGCCCACCCCGCCACCGGCGAGCAGTTCGCTGCCGATAGCCCGTACCAGCACCCCGACACCGTGCGGGCGCTATTCGAGTCCATCCGCGTCATGGAAGGAACGCGCACAGCCGTACGCAGCCCCGACCAGGGCATCGCCTCGCCACCCGGAAGCACGGGTAGCCGCTGGACCCCAGAGGAGGAGGCTCGTCTGGTTAGCGCATTCGACGCCGGCAAGAGCGTGGATGAAATCGTCAGGGGCCACAACCGCAGCCGCGCGGCAATCGAGGCGCGGCTCGTAAGGCTCGGCAGGCTCGACCCGTCGGCGGTGACAGTGCCGCTGCGCTACCCGCCGAAGCCGCCTGCGGGGCAGCCGCGACAAGGCGGCTAGGGATGCCGGCGCCCATAGCTCCGAGCAGGACAGCCGGAGCGCGTAGTCAAGAAGATCGGCGGCCCATTGGGCCGCCGATGAACGGGTGCGAATAGTGAAAGGTAAATGGTGAGTCGAGGTTCGATCTTCTTGACGCCTTCGCGGTTTAGTGCTGCGATCTATCGACGTGGATCGGCGTCCATCGGCGGCTAAACAACCCTGCTCTTTCTTGGTTTTCCGTCCTTTGTAAATGTGAGTCCGCGTTTATCTGCGGCTGGATTGCGGGAAGCCTGAGGCCCTACGTAAACGCGCGGTAGATGAGCGATACTCCGATCAGGAGGAGCAGAACGCTTACGAAGCGCAGCGTCGCCTTGCGCGAGATGCGGCGCTGGATGCGATTGCCGACCCAAAGGCCGGTTAGCGCGAAGGGAACCAGCATGGCAAAACCGGTCACCCGGTCGGCGAGCATCAGTCCGCTGGCAAGGAATACGAGCGCGCGAATCGAGACCGAAAAGAGCACCATGTTCGAGAGTGTTGCGCGGTACGCGCGAACGTCGGTCTTGCGCCGGGAGAGATAGATCGCATAGGGCGGCGCGCCAACGCCGAAGAGCGTACCGAGCACACCGCCCACCAGGCCCGAGACCGGCGCCCAACCGCGCCCAATGATAGAGACGTTGCCGCCTTGGCCGAGCGTGTAGCTGCCGTACCCGATCAGGAACGCGCCGAGGGCCGCGACGGTCGCCGTCCGTGGAAGGTTGACGAGGAGCGTTACCCCCAGCACAGCACCGATCAGGCAAGTCGGCACCATGAGCTTCAATTCCGATTTGTCCGCCTCCCGCGAAAATCGCGTGCCGAGCGCGAGTGCCGCCGTCACGTCGAGGAGCACGGACATCGGCAGCACGAAGTCGAGGGGGAAGAAATGCGACAGCAGCGGCACGGTGAAAAGCGCCGCCCCGAAAGCCGTAATCCCGAAGATCACGTAGGCGGCGCCCACACCCGCCGCGGCAATCACGAAAGTCTGCAGGTCAAACGGGATGGTCATGAAAAAAGGCGCCGGGCCTGGGCGCCGGCGCCTTTTTTATCCTGACTGTCCCACATTGCCGGAACGGTCAGACCAGAGTGGGGAACGACCAAAGAGATATCCCTTTTACCTGCCGTGACCTGATCCGAACGTGCACCCCCCAACCCCATTTAGTTTGATCGGGCGCAACGCGCGCGATCAAACTATGTTCAGGTGCTCGATCCCCGTCATGACGTCCTTGTCTTTCGCTTCCTTGCTGTGGAGCTTGATCATCAGACGCAGTTCGTTGACGGAGTCGGCGTTTCTCAGCGCATCCTCGTAGCTGATCAGGTCCTGCTCGTAGAGATCGAACAGGTGCTGGTCGAAGGTTTGCATGCCGAGCTCGCGCGATTTCCCCATGATGGCCTTGATCTCGTGCACCTCGCCTTTGAAAATAAGGTCCGCAATCAACGGGGAGTTCAGCAGCACTTCCACCGCGGCAACGCGCCCCTTCCCGTCCTTCTTGGGAATTAGCCGCTGCGACACAATCGCCCGGACGTTGAGCGAGAGGTCCATCAGCAGCTGCTGCTTGCGCACCTCGGGAAAGAAGTTGATGACGCGATCGAGCGCTTGGTTGGCGCTGTTGGCATGCAGCGTCGCCATGCAAAGATGCCCCGTTTCCGAGAACGCGATCGCGTAATCCATGGTGTCCATGTCGCGGATCTCGCCGATCAGGATGACGTCGGGGGCCTGCCGCAGCGTGTTCTTGAGTGCCGCGTGCCAGGTATCCGTATCCACGCCCACTTCCCGCTGTGTGATCACGCAGTTCTTGTGCTCGTGCACAAACTCGATCGGGTCCTCGATCGTGATGATATGGCCGTAGCTGTTGTCGTTGCGATAGCCGGTCATTGCCGCGAGCGAGGTCGATTTGCCTGAACCGGTACCGCCCACCATGATGATGAGGCCGCGCTTGGCCATGCAAATGTCCTTGAGGATACCCGGCAGATTGAGATCCTCGAATTTCGGGATCGTCGTGCTAATCGTCCGCGCCACCAACCCGATTCGCCCTTGCTGGACGAAGGCGTTCATACGAAAACGGCCGATGTCGGAAGGGTTGATCGCGAAATTACATTCCTTCGTCGCCTCAAACTCCTGCGCCTGCTTGTCGTTCATCATCGCGCGCGCGAGTTCGGCCGTGTGCTGTGGGGTGAGTGGCTGATTGGCGACCGGCGTCATTCTGCCATCGAGCTTGATGGCGGGCGGGTAGCCCGCGGTGATGAAGAGGTCGGATGCTTTCTTCGCCACCAGCGCTCTTAGCAGGTCGTGCATGAACTTAACTGCCTGGTCTCGATCCATGGGCTTCTCCTGGAATCCCCGATTTCGGCGCTGCTCTGCCTGGCGCTACCGGTTAACGGAACATGTCCTTGTTGGCCGCCTTCGCGCGCGCTTCGTCGACCGAAACGATGTTGCGCTTGACCAGTTCCTGCAAGTTCTGGTCCAGCGTCTGCATGCCCAGCTGCTGGCCAGTCTGGATGGCTGAGTACATCTGCGCCACCTTGTTCTCGCGAATGAGGTTGCGGATCGCGGGCGTGCCGACCATGATCTCATGTGCGGCAACCCGACCGGTGCCGTCGCGGGTCTTGAGCAGGGTCTGCGAAATCACTGCGCGCAGCGACTCGGAGAGCATCGCGCGCACCATGTCCTTTTCCTCTGCAGGGAAAACGTCGATGACCCGATCGATGGTTTTTGCCGCAGAGCTGGTATGCAGGGTGCCGAACACCAGGTGGCCGGTCTCCGACGCTGTCATGGCCAGGCGAATCGTCTCAAGATCGCGCATCTCGCCCACCAGAATGATGTCGGGATCCTCCCGCAGCGCCGAGCGCAGCGCGTTGGCGAAAGACAGGGTGTGCGGCCCGACCTCGCGCTGGTTGACGAGACATTTCTTCGACTCGTGCACGAATTCGATCGGATCTTCGACCGTAAGGATATGGCCGTACTCGTTTTCGTTGAGGTAGTCGACCATGGCCGCGAGCGTGGTGGACTTGCCCGAGCCCGTCGGACCGGTCACCAGCACGACGCCGCGCGGCTGGTTGGCAATGTCGACGAACACTCTCGGGCATTTCAGTTCTTCGAGCGTGAGCACTTTCGAGGGTATCGTCCGAAAGACGGCGCTGGCGCCGCGGTGCTGCACGAATGCATTCACCCGGAAACGCGCAAGGTTCGGAATTGAGAACGAAAAGTCGCACTCCAGGTTTTCCTCGTAGAACTTGCGCTGGCCATCGTTCATGATGTCGTACACCATGGCGTGCACGTCCTTGTGCTCCAGCGCCGGCAGGTTGATGCGCCGCACGTCGCCGTGGACGCGGATCATGGGCGGCAAACCAGCCGACAGATGCAGGTCCGAGGCCTTGTTCTTGACGACAAATGCTAGCAGTTCGGAGATGTCCATTTATAATGCCCCAAGTTCAAGCTGAGCCTCGGAAATGCGCGTTAACGCGCTGATTTTATTTTCAAACATGGGTCTGCGGCCCGCGGGAGATTATGGCCACAATCGCCGCTAACTTGCAAGCAGTTCGCGCACGAATCGGGCGTGCTGCGCAGGCCGCTGGCCGGCGCGTTGATGAAATTAAGCTGCTCGCCGTGAGCAAAACCTTTCCGGCCGCGCGCGTCCGTGAGGCATATGCTGCGGGACAGCACGCCTTCGGCGAGAGCTACGCGCAGGAAGCTGTGGAAAAAATCACGGAACTCGCGTCGATCCCGATCGACTGCCGCGGCGCACAGGTTTCTCGAGAAAATGATCGCGCTCGAGGCGACGCGCCCATCCCCTCCTCCGGGGTCGCATCCCCCACCCTCACTCCTTCCCTCTCTCCCAAGGGGAGAGAGGAAGCATTTGCCTCCCTTCTCCCGTTGGGACAAGGGTCGGGGATGGGGGAATTGGGGCCCCTGCTCCTCCCTCTGGAGTGGCACTTCATTGGCCCGATCCAGAGCAACAAGACTCGCGTCATCGCCGAACACTTTCAATGGGTCCACAGCGTCGAGCGGGAGAAGATTGCAATACGCCTCAGCGACGCGCGACCCGCGGACCTGCCGCCGCTTGACGTGTGCATCCAGGTCAACGTCAGCGGTGAGCACGACAAGAGGGGCATTGGGCCGGGCGGGGAGGTTCAACTCGCGGAAGCGATCTCGCGGTTGCCGCGCCTGAGGCTGCGCGGCCTGATGGCGATACCCGAACCGACGCCCGACACCGTCGTGCAGCGACGCCAGTTCGCGTTGCTGCGCGAACTGCAGGAGAAGCTCGTCGCGCGTGGATACGTCCTGGATACGCTCTCGATGGGCATGTCCGATGATCTCGAGGCGGCGATCATGGAAGGCGCGACGATCGTGCGCGTCGGCACTGCAATCTTCGGCCCCCGAAACCGGTGACCGGTGACCGATGCCCAGTAAACCCCGCCGCCACGCGGCTGTTAACATACGGACCCATCGGCACCAAGCGCGAGTCACTGGGTCAAGATGAACATCACGTTCATTGGGGGCGGGAACATGGCAGGCGCCATCATCGGCGGCCTGATCAAGCAGGGGTGGCCGCCCGCTTGCATTACCGTGATCGAGATCGCCGCCGCCGCACGCACGCAGCTCGAGTCGCGCCTGAAGGTGAAGACCGCGCGAGCCGTGGACGCCGCCGCCGTGCAGGCCGACTGCATCGTTCTCGCCGTCAAGCCGCAACAAATGCGCGAAGTCGCGCAAGCCCTTGCGCCTTTGTTGCGCGCGCAGCTCGTCATCACGATTGCGGCCGGGATTCGCCTGGCCGATCTTTCGCGCTGGCTCGGCGGATATTCACGAATCGTGCGCGTCATGCCCAATACGCCAGCTTTGGCGCTGGCCGGCGTCTCCGGCCTCTACGCCCCGCCGGCCGCGAGCACCGCGGACCGGGCCGTCGCCGAGCGGATCCTCGGAGCGGTCGGCGCGACAGTTTGGCTGGAGCGCGAGCAGGATCTCGACGCGGTCACGGCGGTGTCGGGCAGTGGCCCGGCCTATGTGTTCTACTTCGTCGAAGCGCTGGAGCGGGCGGCAAGCGAGCTGGGCCTGGGACAGGGTGCGGCGCGCAAACTCGCGCTGGAGACTTTCGCGGGCGCAATCAAACTCGCTTGCGAAGCCGGCGAGCCCCCGGCCACCCTGCGCGCCCGCGTCACGTCCAAAGGGGGCACGACCGAGCGCGCGATCCTCGCCCTGGAGACGGACGGTGTGAAGGACGCCATCGCGCGCGCGGTGCGGGCCGCCGCCGAGCGCTCGCGCGAGCTCGGCGATGAGTTGGGCAGGGATTGATTAACCGCAGAGACGCAAAGACGCAGAGGAAACGCGGAGAAAATCCTATGGGTCGTTTTTCTTGGCGCAATCTTTGCGTCTCAGCGCCTTTGCGATGGACGTTTGGAGGGAACGCTTGCTCTCTGGCGCGCTGATATTTCTGGTCAACGTCGTATTCGACCTGTTGACGGTCACGCTGTTGCTGCGCTTCTACCTGCAATGGGCGCGCGCGCCTTACCGCAATCCACTTTCCGAGTTCCTGCACGCGCTCACCGACTTCATGGTGCGCCCGGCAAGGCGCGTCATACGCGGCTACTGGGGCCTGGACCTCGCGACACTGGCCCTCGCATGGCTTGCCCAGTTCCTGAATCTGTTTTTCGAGCTCCAGCTGCGGGGTTATCAGGTGGGCGCGCAGGCAGGTCTCGCCTTCGTCGGGCTCATCGCGATGGCAGCGGTGATGGTCCTGAAAATGGGACTGTACATCGTCATGGTGGCGGTCATCGTGCAAGCCGTCCTCACCTGGATCGGCCCCTACAGCCCGGTGATGCCGCTACTCAATAGCATGACGCGCCCGTTCCTGCGCGTGTTTCAGCGGTTCGTGCCGCCGATCGGAAACGTCGACCTCTCCTCGCTCTTCGTTCTGGTGGTCTGTCAGCTGCTGCTGATGGTGCCGGTAGCCTATCTCGAAGTAACCGCGGCCAGGCTGTTTTGATGGGCTGGCGCCACTACGACCCGGAGCGGCGCCGCCTGATCCTGACTATGCACGTCCAGCCCGGCGCAAGAAATAACCAGCTTGTGGGACTGCACGGCGATGCCTTGAAGGTGAAAATTGCCGCGCCGGCCACGGACAACAAAGCGAATTACCGCCGCCGATGAACGCCGATCATACGAAAGAAGTGATGAATAATGGTGATGGAAAATGGTGATGCGAAATAGTGATGAAGAACACCCGCAACTTCGTACATGACCATTAATCATCACCCTCTCTCATCACCAGCACCCATAACTATTCCCTGATCAGTGGTCGCCGGTCACCGGTCACCGGTCACCGGTCACATCAAGATGATGTCGAACTGCTCCTGATTGTAGGCCGTCTCGACCTGCAGCGCGACGGGCTTGCCAATGAAGTCGGAGAGCATGGCCAGCGACTGCGATTCCTCGTCGAGAAGCATGTCGATCACTGGCTGCGAGGCAAGGATCCGGAATTCGCGTGCGCTGAACTGCCGGGCTTCGCGCAGCACCTCCCTCAGAATCATGTAGCACACCGTTTGCGCCGTCTTCATCTGGCCGCCGCCTTCGCACACCGGGCACGCCTCGCACAGGAGGTGGGCCAGCGATTCGCGCGTCCTCTTACGCGTCATCTCGACCAGCCCTAGCTGCGTGAAGCCGTTCACCGTCATGCGCGTTCGGTCGCGCGCAAGGGCCTTGCGGAATTCGTTGAGCACGGCGTTCTTATGCTCCTCGGTGTCCATGTCGATGAAGTCGATGATGATGATGCCGCCGAGGTTTCTCAGCCTCAGCTGCCGTGCGATTACCTGCGCGGCCTCGAGATTGGTCTTGAAGATCGTGTCGTCGAAGCTGCGCCCCGTCACGAAACCGCCGGTGTTGACGTCGATCGTGGTTAGCGCTTCGGTCTGGTCAATGATGAGGTAGCCCCCGGACTTGAGACCGACACGGCGCGCCAGCGCCTTCTCGATCTCGTCCTCGACGCCGTAGAGATCGAACAGCGGCCGCTCGCCCTGATAGCACTCGACGCGCTCGGCTACGTTCGGCGTGAAGTCCTGGCCGAAGGACAACATCTGCTGCCAGGTCTCTCGCGAATCCACCAGGATCCGTGCCGTCTCCTCGTGCGCGAAATCCCGCAGCACGCGCAGGCTGAGATCGAGATCCTGGTAGAGCAACGCGAGGGGTGCGGCGGTGGCCACTTTTTCCTGGATCCCCGACCAGAGCCGCCGCAGGTAGTCCACATCGGACCTCAACTCTTGGTCGGAGGCTGCCTCGGCGACGGTACGAATGATGAAGCCGCCTTTCTCTGCGGGCGGCACGAGCAGCTGCAGCTTTTCGCGCAGATGTGCGCGCTCCTCCTCGTCCTCGATGCGCTGCGAAATGCCGATGTGAGAATCCTGCGGCAGGTAGACGAGAAAGCGTCCCGCGATCGAAATTTGGGTCGAGAGCCGTGCGGCCTTGGTGCCGATGGGGTCCTTCACCACCTGCACCATCAGGTTCTGCCCCTCCGAAATCAGTTTCTCGATCGGAATCGCAGGCTCCCCGTTGCCGCGGCGTCCCCATATGTCGGCGACGTGCAGGAAGGCAGCCCGCCCGCCGCCCACGTCGACAAAGGCGGACTGCATACCCGGCAGCACGCGGACGACCCGGCCCATGTAAACGTCGCCGACCAGTCCGCGCGAGGACGCGCGCTCGATGTGAACCTCCTGCGTTACGCCCTGCTCAATCACTGCCACCCGCGTCTCCTGCGGTGTGACGTTGACCAGGATTTCCTCGGTTACGGCCATAACAGGCTGGGCTAGCAGCCTGTCGGACCTAACAGTCCGTACAGGCTGCCAAAAGCAAAACCGGCTGACAATTTCAATGAGAACCCAGCCGAGGCGGCGGAATGTGAAGGGAGGTGAGGGTGAATTCGCATATCTGTCATCCTTTCCTGCAATTCTCCTAGTGCCGGTCTTGCATTAGGAGGTTGTCGAGGCTAAGTCCGACAAACTCCTAGAGCATCGAGATATTGAAGCGCGCGAGCAGGTCCGCAGTCTCTGCCAGCGGCAGCCCCATGATGCCGGAGTAGCTTCCCGCGATCCGCGTGACAAAGGCGCCGGCGCGCCCCTGAATGGCGTACGCGCCCGCCTTGTCGCCGGGCTCGCCGCTTGCGACATAGCGCCGGATCTCGGCATCGGCGAGTTCCCGGAACCACACGCTCGAGACGGAAAGCTGGGATTCGACCTGGTCCCGGTGTGCCACGGCAATCGCCGTGACCACCTGATGCTCGTGCCCGGAGAGCGTGTGCAGGATGCGCACGGCGTGCTCGGTGTCCTCGGGCTTGCCGATCAGCTGTTCATCGAAGACGACCGACGTGTCCGCCGCGAGCACGGGCTTGAGGGGCAGCCCGCGCTGGGCGACCTGGTACATCCCCGTCGTCGCCTTGGCGCTCGCGATGCGCAACGCGTAGGCGCCGGGCGATTCGTCCGGCAACGGCGTCTCGTCCACGTCCACGCCACGCCGCAAATCCTGGCGCAGCAGCAACAAATCGAACGGCACGCCGATCTGCTTGAGCAGCTCGCGCCGCCGCGGGCTGCGCGAGGCGAGGTAGATGCGTTTATCGGCGAGACTCATATTCTTGGAAAACGGTGAACGCTAATCGGCGACCCCCCACTGGAGCATACCCCCGGTTGCGGGGGAGGTGGGTGCGGTTCACTGTTCACTGTTCGCCCGTCTCTCACGGTGATAGGGGTGATTGTGCAGTATTGAGGCGGCGCGATAAAGCTGCTCCGCCAACACCACGCGGGCCAGCCCGTGCGGGAGCGTCAGAGGGGAAAGCGACCAGACCGCGTCCGAGCACTTCTTCACGCTTTCGGCCAGGCCGTCGGCCCCGCCGATGAGGAAGGCAATGTCTCGGCCGCTCTGCCGCCAGCGCGCGAGCCGCCGCGCAAGCTCCATCGTCGTAAATGCAGTGCCGCGTTCGTCGAGCGCAATCCTGCTGCAGCCAGCAGGCACGCCAGCAAGAATCCGCTCACCTTCCGCATCGATAGCGCGTCGGGCCCCACCGGCCCGGGGCGCGGGTTTGAGCACGATGAGCTCCATCCTCATCTCGCGCGGCATTCGACCGGCGTATTCGGCAAAACCGGCGTCTACCCAAACCGGCATGCGGTGCCCAACCGCCACGATTAAGAACCTCATGGCGATGGCTCGCCGTCAGGATGGGACGGCGCGGCTTCCGCGGCGCCCCTTGCGCGGCGGCGGCCCCCAGAGCTCTTCCAGGTTGTAGTGCTTCCGGGTAGCCGGCTGCATGATGTGGACGACCACGGAGCCGAGATCGACCAGGATCCACTCGCCCTCGCGCTCGCCCTCCACGCCATAGACACCCGCCCCTGCCGCCTTGAGCTTTTCCTGGACGTTGCGGGCGAGCGCCTTGCCCTGGCGGGCGGAATCGGCACTCGCGAGGATGATGCGGTCGAACAGCGCAGTCAGGCGCCTCACGTCGAGCACCACGATGTCGCGTCCCTTGATATCTTCCAGCGCCGCAACGGTGGTCTTGACCAGCTTGTCGAGTCTCATCAACCCCTATGAATATAGACCGTTCGACCGAATATAGTCGAGAACGGCTGCGGGCAGCAAATAGCGCGGGCTCTTGCCCGCCCGCAGCATTTCGCGCAGCGCCGTCGCGGAGATATCGAGCGCGGTAAAGGGGGCGACGACGATTCCCCCTGCGGGCGAGAGGTGGACCGCCAGCGGCTGCTGCATGAGGCGCGCCGAGTATTCGCGTGCCAGCGGGTGCGGCATCTGCTCGGCCCAGCGCTCGACCGGAAAGCCCGGCCGATGAGCGACCGCGATGTGCGCCAGCCCGAACAGCTCATGCCAGCGATGCCACGTCGCAAGTTCGAGAAAGGCATCTGCCCCGAGCAGCAAAACGAGCGCCCGCGTCGGCCCGACCTCCGCCCGCAGCGACGTGAGCGTGTCGAGCATGTAGCCCGGTCCGGAACGATGGCTCTCGCGTTCGTCCACGCGGAACCGTGGGTTGCCGCGCGCGGCAAGCCGCGTCATTGCCAGCCGGTGCTCGCTGGAGGCCGCGGGCGCGCTGCGGTGCGGCGGCGTGCCGCTCGGCAGCAGACGCACCTCGTCCAGCCGAAGCGCCTCTGCGAGCTCCTCGCCTAGACGCAAATGCCCGTAGTGGATCGGATCGAAGGTGCCGCCGAGGATGCCGATGGGGGCGATTGAGGCCACTCAATCGCCCAAGTAACGACTGACGACTGACGACTGACGGGTGAGCCGCGCCACGCTCAGCGACCTGACGTTCTCATAGCACTAGGCGGCGGATGTCGGAGAGGACGCTGCTGAGAAATGCAATGAAGCGCGCGCCCTGCGCGCCATCGATCACGCGGTGATCGTACGAAACCGACAGCGGCAGCATCAGCCGGGGCGCGAAGTCCTTGCCGGTCCACAGCGGTTTAATCATCGACCTGCCGACGCCGAGAATCGCCACTTCGGGCGCGTTGATGATGGGCGTGAAATGGCTGCCGCCAAGTCCCCCCAGGCTGGATATCGAGAAACAGCCGCCTTGAAGATCGTTCGGGGAAATCTTGCCTGCGCGCATGCGCTCGCTCAACTCGCCGAGTTCGCGTGCAAGCTCGAGCAGGCCCTTCTTGTCCACGTCGCGGATCACTGGAACGACCAGTCCATTGGGCGTGTCCACCGCCACGCCGACATGGAAGTACTGCTTGAGCACCAGGCTCTCGCCATCGGCCGAAAGTGAGGCGCTGAACTGCGGATACTGCTTCAGCGCCACGACGACGGCCTTGAGCAGGAAGCACAGGATGGTGAAGCGTATGCCCTGCTTCTTCGCTTCCTCGACCTGGATCTTGCGGAATTCCTCGAGTTCGGTGATGTCGGCCTCGTCATGCTGTGTGACGTGCGGAATCGTCAACCAGTTGCGGTGCAGATTGGCGCCCGAGAGCTTCTTGATGCGGGGAAGCGGCTGCGCGTTGATGGGGCCAAACTTCGCGAAGTCCACTTGTGGCAGGGGCGGCGGGCTCAAGCCAAGGCCGCCCTCGGCCGCACCCGGGCGCGCGAGCACCGCCTTCACGTGTTTCTGCACGTCCTCCCTAAGCACTCGCTCCTTGGGCCCGCTGCCCTTGACACGCGCGAGGTCGACCCCCAGCTCACGCGCGAATCGCCGCACGGAAGGACTCGCGTGCGCGCGTACAAACCCGATCTCGTCGATCCGCGCGTCGGCGCCCGCAGGCGCGCTCGCTGCTTCCGTCTCCCCGCGGGACAAGGGCTGAGCGGGAGGACTCGCCGGCGCTACCGGTGCCGGTTGCGGGGCGGGGGCGGGGGCGGGGCGGACCATCGGCTCTGCAGGGGCCGCTGGCGCTGGCTTTTCGGCCGCCGGCGGGGCCGCACTTGCCTCGTCCGCCGTCTCGAGCATCACGACGAGCGCGCCCTCGGAAACCTTGTCCCCAACCTTGACCCTGAGCTCCTTCACCACGCCGGCGGCAGGCGCGGGCACCTCCATGGTCGCCTTGTCGGATTCCAGCGTAACCAGCGAGTCCTCGGCCTTGACGTTATCGCCCGCCTTGACGAGGACCTCGATCACCGGCACATCCTTGAACTCGCCGATGTCGGGAACCTTAACTTCGATTACGTTGCTCATTGCAAATCAGTGACCAGTGACTAAAAAGCCAGAATGAAGACGCCGCTAGACGCCGCAAAAAAACGACGTTGCTTTGTCCCGGTCGTCTGTCTGCGTTCATCTGCGTTTATCTGCGTTTATCTGCGGCTAACAATGTTTTCTGATTCTTGAGACCCGCTATCGTCACGGGTCACGGGTGTCAGACCCGGGCCGGATTGGCCTTATCCGGATCGAGGCCGTACTGCTTGACTGCCTCGGCAATCTTCTTGCGCGGTAGCGCCTCCTGATCGGCGAGTGCCGTCAGGGCAGCCACCGCCACATGATGTCGGTCTACTTCGAAGAAATGACGCAGCGCCTTGCGTGTGTCGGAACGACCGAAGCCGTCCGTGCCTAGCACGCTGTAATGCGCCGGCTGCGGCAGGAAGCCGCGGATCTGGTCGGCGTACACCTTCATGTAATCCGTCGCGGCAATTACCGGCCCGGCACGGTCGCGCAGGCACTGCTCTACGTAGCAGGCCCGCCGTTCGTCCTGCGGGTGCAGCATGTTCCAGCGCGTCGTCTCGATCCCGTCGCGCCGCAACTCGTTGAAGCTCGTCACGCTCCAGATATCCGCGGAAACGCCGAAGTCCTTCTCCAGGAGCTCAGCACCGGCCATGACCTCGCGCAGGATCGTGCCGCTGCCCAGCAGCTGCACTTTCAACTGGCTTTTGTTCGTGGCTTTGCCTTCGGAGAGCAGGTACATCCCGCGCAGGATCCCTTTCTCCACACCCTCCGGCATGGGCGGATGCGCGTAGTTCTCGTTCATCACGGTGATGTAGTAGTAGACGTCCTCCTGCTCCTCGTACATGCGGCGCAGGCCATCCTGGATGATGACCGCGAGCTCATAGGCAAACGTTGGGTCGTAGGACACGCAATTGGGAATGGTCGAGGCGAGCACGTGACTGTGGCCGTCCTCGTGTTGCAGTCCTTCACCATTCAGGGTGGTCCGGCCGGCGGTGCCGCCGAGGAGAAAGCCGCGCGCGCGCATATCGCCTGCCGCCCACGCCAAGTCGCCAATGCGCTGGAAGCCGAACATTGAATAGAAGATGTAGAACGGGATCATCGGCTGGTTGTGCGTGCTGTAGGAGGTCGCCGCAGCGATCCACGAGCACATCGCTCCCGCCTCGCAGATGCCTTCCTGCAGGATCTGGCCGTTCTTGTCCTCTTTGTAGTACATGAGCTGGTCGGCGTCCTGGGGCGTGTAGAGCTGCCCGACATGGGAATAGATGCCGAGCTGCCGGAACATGCCCTCCATGCCGAAGGTGCGAGACTCGTCAGGTACGATCGGCACGACGAGCTTGCCGATGTTCTTGTCGCGGATGATTGTGCTGAGTATGCGCACGAACGCCATGGTGGTGGAGATCTCGCGACCGTCCGTGCCCTTAAGCTGCTGCTCGAAGGCCGCAAGCCCCGGCATCTTCAGCGGACTGGCCTTCCGGCGCCGGGCCGGGAGCTCCCCGCCCATCGCCCTCACCCGCTCGCGCAGGTACTTCATCTCGGGACTGTCCTCGGGCGGCTTGTAGAACGGCACCTCCTCCAGCTTATCGTCGGAGATCGGGAGATTAAAGCGGTCGCGAAACGCCCGGATTGAGGCGGTCCCCATCTTCTTCTGCTGATGGGTGATGTTCTGGCCTTCACCGGCCTCGCCCATGCCGTAGCCCTTCACCGTTTTTGCCAGGATCACGGTCGGCTGGTCCTTGTGCTTCATCGCCGCAGCGTACGCCGCGTAGACCTTGTGCGGATCGTGCCCGCCGCGGTTGAGCCGCCAGATGTCGTCGTCCGACATCTTCGCGACCATCTCCAGCAGCTCCGGGTATTTCCCGAAGAAATGTTTGCGCACGTACGCACCGTCGTTCGCCTTGAAGCGCTGGTATTCGCCGTCGACGCACTCCTCCATGCGCTTGAGGAGCAGTCCCTTCGTGTCGCGCATGAACAGCGGGTCCCAGTAGGAGCCCCAGATCACCTTGATGACGTTCCAGCCCGCCCCGCGGAACGCCGCTTCGAGCTCCTGGATGATCTTGCCGTTGCCACGCACCGGGCCGTCGAGGCGCTGCAGGTTGCAGTTCACGACAAAGATGAGGTTGTCGAGCTGCTCGCGCCCGGCCAGCGAGATCGCCCCGAGTGACTCCGGCTCGTCCATTTCGCCGTCGCCCATGAACGCCCAGACTTTCCGTCCCTGCGGCTCGACGACACCGCGGTCCTTGAAATAGCGCATGAAGCGCGCCTGGTAAATCGCCATGATCGGGCCGAGGCCCATCGAGACCGTCGGGAACTGCCAGAAATCGGGCATTAGCCACGGGTGCGGATAGGACGAGAGGCCCTTGCCGGCAACCTCCTGCCGAAAGTTGCCGAGTTGTTCCTCAGTGATGCGGCCTTCCAGGAAGGCGCGCGCGTAGACACCGGGCGCGGAGTGGCCCTGAATGTAGACGAGATCCCCGCCGAAAGTCTCGTTTGCGGCGCGGAAGAAATGATTGAAACCGATGTCATAGAGCGTAGCGGCTGACGCGAAACTGGCGATGTGGCCACCGAGCTCCGAGGATTCCTTGTTGGCGCGCACCACGGTTGCCATCGCGTTCCAACGCACGAGCGAGCGCAACTGGTTCTCGATCTCCGCGTCACCGGGGGAATGCTCTTCCTGAGAGAGCGGGATCGTGTTCATGTACGCGGTGTTGGCGTTGTAAGGAATGTAAGCGCCGCCGCGACGCGCCCGCTCCGTCAACCGCTCCAAGAGGAAGTTCGCGCGGGCCGGACCTTCACGCTCGAGTACGGAAGCGAGCGCCTCCAACCACTCGTTCGTCTCTTGAGGATCAACGTCGGGTTGTATGTCTTTCAGGTCCATTGCGGCCACCTATACGCATGTCAGGAACTCCGCGGCGGCGGAATCCTGTTTCGGCAATCAACTACTTACGGCACCTCGCATTGGGGGCCATTATAGCATCGGGAAATTGCCGCTTTTGCGCGGCAATTTAATGAGATAGCCCTACTTTCGCCCGCTGACCGGACCGCGCGTTCGAGTCTTGCTGACTGGACGAAGAGTTTATCGGCGTTTAGCTCCACAAACTACTGGCCACCTCCAAACTTCGCCGGACGCTTTTCGAGGAAAGCGGCCATGCCCTCCTTTTGGTCGGGGCTCGCGCAGCATCGCCCAAACAGATTTGATTCGAGAGCAAGCCCTGCAGCAAGTTCCATGTCCGCGCCGCGCCGGACCGCTTCCTTGCTGCAGCGCACCGCGAGCGGGCCTTTGCTTGCGACAATGCGCGCCATTTCAAGACCTCTCTGCATGAGCTCGGCCACCGGCACGACCGCGCTCGCCAAACCGATACCGAGCGCCTCCTCGGCCTTGACCTGGCGACCGGTCGTCAGCAGCTCGAGCGCGCGGGCCGGGCCGACCTTTCTCGGGAGTCGTTGCGTAGCCCCGAGTCCGGCACAGATGCCAAGGTTCACTTCCGGCTGACCGAACACGGCGCCTTCCGTCGCAATGATCCAATCGCAGGCGAGCGCGAGCTCGCAGCCGCCGCCTAGGCAGTAGCCGTTCACGAGGGCGATCACCGGCACCGGCACCGCCTCGAGCCGCGCGAAGGCGCGCGAGCCGCGCGCCGAAAACGCGCTGCCCTCTTCCTGCGTGAAGTTCTGCATCTCCGCGATGTCAGCGCCCGCGACGAATGCCTTGTCACCGGCGCCTGTGACGAGCGCGACCCGCGCTGCGGGATCCTGCGCGATGACGTTAGCTGCGGCATCGATCTCATCCAGCGTCGCCGAGTTCAGCGCGTTGAGCGCCTTCGGGCGGTTGACCGTGAGAAGATAGATGCCCGCCTCGGGCTGCTCCAGCAATATATTTTGATAGCTCATACTGAGCCGGTGAATGCTGATTGTTAAATGTTGAATGGAAAAGACGGACCAACGCGATGGTCAAGGGTTCGACCACCGTCCCTTTTATGATTCACAACGAACAATCGGCGTGCATCGGCGGCTAAATGCCAACATTCACGGCTTGACGGTTCTTGTTTCTCCATATCCGCGTTTATCTGCGGCTATAGTTCTTCTTCTTACTTCGGCGCCATTCGCACGGCGCCGTCGAGGCGGATCACCTCGCCATTCAGCATCGTGTTCGTGATGATGTGCTCGACCAGCGCCGCGAACTCGTCAGGCCGTCCAAGGCGCGGCGGAAACGGAATCTGGGCCGCAAGCGATTGCTGCAACTCCTCGTTGAAGCCGCCCACCATCGGCGTCTCGAAGATTCCGGGCGCAACGGTCATTACGCGGATCCCGAAGCGCGCCAGCTCGCGCGCCGCGGGCAGCGTCAAACCCACCACGCCCGCCTTTGAGGCGCTATAAGCGACCTGCCCGATCTGCCCGTCGAAGGCCGCGATCGACGCCGTGTTGACGATGATGCCACGCTCGCCTCCGCTGTCCGGCGTGTTTTCCGCCATCGCCTGCGCCGCGAGCCGCAGCACGTTGAAGGTGCCAACCAGGTTGATTTCGATCGTGCGGCGGAAGCCCTCCAGCCGGTGCGGCCCGCCTTTGCCCAGGACACGCTCCGCGGGAGCAATACCGGCGCAACTCACGGCGCCGTGCAACACCCCGAACTGTGACCGGGCGGCGGCGATGGCCCGGCTGAGCTGCCCTTCATTGGTTACGTCCGTGCCCACGAACAGCGCGGCTGGGCCGATAGCGCGCGCCAGCTTCGCGCCCTGCTCCCCGCTCAGGTCGCAGATCGCGACGTTGCCGCCGGCCCGGCCCAGCCGGCGCGCCGTTGCCGCGCCGAGTCCGGAAGCGCCACCGGTCACGAGAAAGGTCCTGCCCCTGATTTCCATGTCTGGAACTGCTGCCCGGTGAAAAGTAAACGATGAACGGACAAACGCGGCGGCCCGGAGGGATCAGCGTTTCTGGCGGCCCGCGGGCTGCTCCCTCTGCCGGCGTTCATCGGCGGGCCGCGACGCTGCCTCGTGGGTCTGCTTCGAGCCGACGTGAACCTTGACGTAAGCCCCGGGCGCGTCCTCGATCACCCTGAGCTTGCCCTTGCCGGGAACACGCGCCGGCACTTTCTTGCCGCCATGACCCGCGATCCACTTGCTCCAGTCGGTCCACCACGAGCCGGGGTGCTGACGCGCGCCGCTTAGCCAGTCCTCGGGATCCTCGATCAGCTTGTCATTTGTCCAGTAGCAATACTTGTTTGCCGCCGGCGGATTGACGATGCCGGCGATGTGCCCCGAGCCACCTAGCACGAAACGCACCGGGCCCTTCAGCAACCGCGCACCGGCATACGTCGACCGCCAGGGGGCAATGTGATCCTCGAGCGTCGCGATGAAGTAGGCGGGGACCTCGACCCGCGAAACGTCGATCGGCACGCCGTCGATCTCGATGCCACCCGGCTTGGTCAGCTGATTGCGCAAGTACATGTTGCGCAGGTAGAAGCTGTGCATGGTTGCGGGCATACGCGTCGAATCCGAGTTCCAGTAAAGCAGGTCGAACGGGAACGGGTCGCGCCCGAGCAGGTAGTTGTTCACCACGAAGGTCCAGATGAGATCGTTCGCGCGCAGCATGTTAAACGTGGTCGCCATCTCGGCGCCCTCCAAATAGCCGCGCCGCTTCATGCGCTTTTCGAGCGCGTCGAGCTGCTTCTCATCGATGAACACCTCGAGCTCGCCGGCCTCGGCAAAATCGATCATCGTGACGAAGAAGGTCGCGGAGCTGATCCGCCGCTCACCCTTCGCTGCAAGGTACGCGAGCGCGCAGGCAAGCAGTGTGCCGCCGAGGCAATAGCCGATAACGTTCACCTCGCGCTCGCCAGTGGCCTTCTCGATGGCGTCGAGCGCGGCAAGCGCCCCCTCGCGCAGGTAATCGTCGAAACGCTTGTGCGCGAGCTGCTCGTCCGGGTTGACCCATGACATCACGAACACGCTCTGGCCCTGGTCGACCGCCCACTTGATGAAAGAGTTGTCCTCGCGCAGATCGAGGATGTAGTACTTGTTGATCCACGGTGGAATGATGAGCAGCGGACGGCGGTAAACGTCCGGAGTGGCCGGATCGTATTGAATGAGCTGCATCAGCTCGTTCTCGTAGATCACTTTCCCCGGCGTGGTGGCGATGTTGAGCCCCAGCTTGAATGCGTTTTCGTCGGTCATCCGCACCTGGATCTGCTCGCCGTCGCCGCGCGAGAGATCGTCGAGCAGGTTGCTCAGGCCCTTGACGAGGTTCTTGCCCCCCGTCGCCACCGTTTCGCGCATCACCTCGGGATTGGTTAACACGAAATTGCTCGGGGACAGCGCGTCGATGTACTGGCGCGTGTAGAAATCCACTTTCTTGGCTGCTTTCTGGTCCAGCCCTTCGACGCCCGCCACCGCCTGGTGCAGGTGCTTGGCGGAAATGAGATAGGACTGCTTGATATAGTCGTAGAGGAAGTTCTGTTCCCAATCCTCGTGCTTGAACCGGCGGTCGCTCTTGTGGGGTTGCGCCACAGGTGTTGTGTCCTGGCCTATGAATCTCAACCATGAGCTCTGCATCAGCGACGCGTAGTCCTGCCACATGCGCATCTGCGCCTCGGCGAGCTTGAACGGATCGGCCAGCAGCTTTGCCCATGTATCAAAGAACGCCTGCGCAACACCAAGCTCGTCCGCCAGTCCCAGCGCGCCGCCGGTCGTGCGCCGGTCAAGGGACTGCCCGAGGAGTTCCACGCTCTTGCGGGCAACGTCGGCGTAGAGCCGGGCGAGTTCCGCCGGATCGTAGGCGTGGTGCTGCGATTGCCGATGGGCACTCATTTCGAGTCCTTAGGTGTTGGTCGCGTGCGGCGCGCGCGATACGGCAGGCGGCGTCCTGGCTCGCGTAGCGAGACCTGAATGCGTCTCGGTCGCCGCAACCTGCATCACTATTGACGTTAACGTAAACGTTATATACCCTGATGCGCAATTGCCGAAGCGCACTCATACTACTCCTCATTGCTGCATGGCACAATGCGTAATCGCTACTCCATTTCCGAGCTGGCCCAAGAGGTTGGCATTACCACGCGCACGATTCGCTACTATGAGGACCAAGGCCTGCTGAGCCCCGGACGTGATGGTCTGAATCGCGTTTTCAGCAACCGGGATCGCGTGCGACTCAAGCTTGCGCTCCGCGGCAAGCGCCTCGGCTTCACCTTGAGCGAGATCCGGGAACTCTTCGAGCTCTACGATGTTTCGCGCGACGAGCGGCGCGAGTTGGAGGCGTTCCTCGCCAAGCTCAACCGGCATCGCACGATGCTCGAACAGCGGCGTGAGGACATCGAGATCATGCTGAATGAGATCAGTTTTTTTGCTGACCAGTGCCGCCGTCTGCTCAAGGAAGAGGCCGCCTGAAGCTTTGCTTGGTCTGTTTTTGGAACGCAACGCTACCTAACGTTTACGTAAATGTAATATCCGCCCACACGCAACCCGAGGCGGTGCAGCGTGGCGCTGCCGCGGAGGACGAGACGCTGGTTACGGAGAAAATCTCCGGAAAGCCGGCGCGCGCACTTGCCAATCGTTTCATCCGCGAGATGGAAGCGGCCGACGCGCCGCAACTCGTGTGCCCCGCGCAGAACACCTTGACGGGACCGCTCCGGGCCGCCGCTAAAAAGACCGGCAGGCACGAATTTCCCTCCCTGTATGCCGGCCAGCCCGCGGCGCTCGCCTGCGCGCTGCCAGCCGGTGAGCTCGCAGCGCAGCTTAACGCCGAGGCGCTCGACCGGCTCGCGGCCCTGCGCCGTCAGACTTCTCCCGCCCGCATGAACGCGCTAGTCTTCGATACAGTTGCCCGCCGGCTCGATTATCCTCCGCAATGAGGCGCTAGATGCGTGATGACCCGATGATAATCGCCTCCGCTGCCCGCACTTCGTTCGGGAGGGTCATGGGCGAACTCAGTGCAGTGGCCGCCCCCGCGCTCGGCGCTTCGGGCGCGCGCATCATGGTGACGCTGCTCGCCGCGCTTCGGGAATACGGCCTCAAGCGCGGCATCGTTTCACGGCGCATCGGCGGCGGTGGAGCGACGGCGATCGCGTTCGAACACTTGCTCGGATGAGGCGTGACCGACAGTGCGTGATTGGTCACTTGTTCTCCGTTCACTGGTTACCGTTCCCCGTTCACCCCGATAGGTAAACGCATGGCGAACCCAATCGACTTCTACTTCGATTTCTCCTCACCCTATGGCTATCTCGCCAGCACGAGAATCGACGAGATCGCCGCAAAATACGGCCGCAGCGTGACCTGGCGGCCCGTCCTTCTCGGGGCAATCTTCAAGATCTCCGGCGGGCAGCCGCTGCCCACGATCCCGCTCAAAGGAAGCTACGCCACGCACGATATGGCGCGCACGGCACGGTTGATGAAAGTGCCGTTCAAGCTGCCCTCGAAGTTTCCGGTCGCCGCGACGGCGCCCAGCCGCGCCTTTTACTGGGTCAGCGACCGGGATCCGGCGCTCGGCAAGGTGCTCGCCCGCGCGCTGTTCCATGCCTGCTTCGCGGAGGAGCGGGACATCTCAAACCCCGAGGTGACCAGCAACGTCGCCGCCAAGATCGGCGTGAGCAAGGAAGAACTCTTGCGGGCGCTCAACGAGCCGGCGGTCAAGGAGCGGCTTCGGAGCGAAGTGGATGCCGCGATCGAGCGCGGCGTTTTTGGTTCGCCCTATATCGTCATCGATGGCGAGCCGTTCTGGGGCGCGGACCGGCTCGATCAGGTAGAAAAATGGCTCGAGACTGGTGGCTGGTAGCACCAGCCCGTTCAAGGTTCAACGTTCCAGGTTCCAGGTTCCAGGTTCCAGGTTCCAGGTTCCAGGTTCCAGGTTCCAGGTTCCAGGTTCCAGGTTCCAGGTTCCAGCAAAGTCGGCCGACAGCGGTTTACGAAGTTCCCCGCATCGAACTTGGAACTTTGAACACGAGTGAGCGAATGCGAACGAGACTCGAAGCCCGGCAGGTCAACATCGCGACGCTGGACGTGGACGCGATCGTCAACGCCGCAAACACGACGCTGCTCGGCGGCGGCGGGGTGGACGGTGCGATCCACCGCGCATCGGGGCCGGACCTGCTCACCGAATGTCGCACGCTGGGCGGCTGCCCGACGGGACACGCCAAGATCACGAAGGGCTACAAACTGCCCGCCCGGCATGTGATACATACAGTCGGCCCCGTCTGGAGCGGGGGCCAGCGTGATGAGCCGGCGCTCCTAGCTTCGTGTTATCGCGAAAGCCTCAAGTTGGCCGCCGCGCACCATCTGCGCACCATTGCCTTTCCGGCCATCAGCTGCGGCGCCTATGGCTATCCGTTGCAGGAAGCGGCGAAGATAGCGGTGCGGGAGTGCGCTAGCTTCCTCGCTTCCAATGCGTTGCCGCAAGAAATCATCTTTGCCTGCTTCGACCACACGGCGCGTGCCGCCTACGATGCCGAGATCCGCGAGCTTCAATGATTCCGACCGCTTTCGCGCAACATCACACCATTCACAATTCACGCTTCTTGAGACAGCTATAATGAGGGCCGGAATCTCGCACTGCACGCTGTCATGAACCCCAAGGTTCTCTCGCAGATCGACGCCAACGGCAACGTCACGGTCGTCCTTAATCGCCCCGAAGTCCATAACGCCTTCGACGCGGAGATGGTCGACGCGCTGACCGCGACGCTGCGCCAGCTCGAATCCCGCACCGATGTGCGGGCGATCGTTTTATCCGGGGCGGGCAAGAACTTTTGCGCCGGCGCAGACATCGAGCAGATGAAGCGAAGCGCCAACTATTCGCGCGAGCAGAATTTGGAGCTGGCCCGTGCGACGTCGCTCATGCTGCAAACGCTTTACATGCTGGAGAAGCCGACGATCGCGTGCGTGCGCGGAGCAGTGCGCGGCGGCGGGGTGGGACTGATTTCGGCTTGCGATATCGCCCTCGCGGAGCGCGGGGCGACATTCCGGCTCTCGGAGGTCAAACTGGGGATCATTCCGGCCATGATCAGCCCCTACGTCATCGCCGCGATGGGCGAGCGGATGGCGCACCGCTACATGCTGTCGGGCGAGGAATTCGACGCGGCCGAGGCCTATCGCATGGGGCTCCTGCACGACATCTGTGAGGAGCCCGAGCTGACCGCACAGGTCGGCCGCATGCTGGCGCAGCTCTACTCGAGCGGTCCGCGCGCCGTGATCGCGATCAAGAAACTCATTCCGGAGATCGCTGCCGCTCCGATCGACGACGCCGTGGCCGAGAAGACCGCACAGCGCATCGCCGAGCTGCGCACTACCCCCGAAGCGCAGGAAGGACTGGGCGCGTTCCTGGAAAAGCGCAAGCCGTCCTGGGCCACTGCGGCCTCGGATAAATCGAGAAAAGAAACCCGATGACATTGCCGAAACGAGTGAAGTTGGTTGAGGTCGGCCCGCGTGATGGGCTGCAGAACGAAGCGGTGCCGGTGCCCACCGAGGCGAAGGTCGAGCTCATACACCGCCTGCAGGACGCCGGGCTCAGGTACATCGAAGCGACTGCCTTCGTCTCGCCCAAGTGGGTGCCGCAGATGGCGGACAACGCGCAGGTAATGGCGGCGATCCGCCGCAAGGCCGGGGTCTGCTTTCCGGTGCTCGTGCCCAACCGGAAGGGCCTTGAGGCAGCGCTCGCCGCCGGGTGCGAGGAGGTCGTGGTGTTTGCTGCAGCGACTGAGGCCTTTTCGCAAAAGAACACGAATTGCTCTATCGCCGAGGGGCTCGCCCGTTTTACCGAAGTGGCGCGGGAAGCACGCGCGCGTGGTCTCAGGGTCCGCGGCGACATCTCGGTCTGCCTTGGCTGCCCCTACGAGGGCGAAGTCCGCCCGCAAGCGGTCGTCAGCATCGCGCAGGCGCTCGACGGGATGGGCTGCTACGAGATCACGATTGCCGACACGATCGGCGCAGGCACGGCGGGCAAGACACGCGCAGTGTTCGAGGCGGTGATGAAGCACATCCGGGTGGAGCGTCTCGCCGGACATTTCCACGACACCTACGGGCAGGCCATCGCCAACACCTATGCCGCGCTCGAATGCGGGGTGAGCGTCTTCGACTCCTCCGTCGCCGGTCTCGGCGGCTGCCCCTACGCCAAAGGCGCGACCGGGAATGTCGCGACCGAGGATGTGCTTTACCTGCTCGACGGACTAGGTATCGAGACCGGCGTGGATATGACCAAACTCATCGCCGCCGGCGACTACATCTGCGGTGTGCTGGGACGCCCGACCTATTCCAGGGCCGCACGGGCACTCGCCGCGCGCTCAAGAGCCGCCTGATGGCATTCGCCGACGACGTTGCCTCGCCGTGCAACAATACTTGCATCCTCGACCCCGAAACCCGGTTTTGCCGCGGCTGCTACCGCGCGGCAGCCGAAATCACGGGGTGGACAGAGTATTCCGCTGAAAACAAGCTCGAATCCCTGAAGCGCGCGCAACAGCGCCGCATTGCCGCTGCTGCGCGCGCCGGAAAGTAGCTGGAGACCACCATGCCGTTGAGCCAACCCGTTGCGCGCAAGCTCATGCACACGCGCGCTATTGAATGCAAAGGCTACGAGCGCGAGGATGGGTTATGGGACATCGAAGCGCATCTCGTCGACACCAAGACCTACGTTCACACCCGCCGCATGGGCGGACGCGAGCGCCAGCCCGGCGAACCGGTGCACAACATGTGGGTCCGGGTCACCATCGATCTCGATATGAAGATTCACGCGATCGAGGCGAAGACCGATGACGGCCCTTATCCCGTCTGCGGCGACGTCGTGCGCAACTTCAAGACGCTGGCAGGTGTCACGATCGGACCCGGTTGGCGCAGGGCGATCGCCGAACGCGTCGGTGGCGTCAAGGGCTGCACGCACCTGGTCGAGTTGCTCGGCCCACTGGGCACCACCGCATTTCAGGCCACGGGCCGCGCCCGCGAGGCCCGCAACGCCGGCAAGCCGGTCACGAAAAGGCCCTACCAGCTCAATTCCTGTCACGTCTACAAGGACGATTCACCCGCCGTCCTCGAGCGCTGGCCGCAGTACTACACCGGCGTCCGTCCGCGTTGATCGCAAAGATCAAGCGGGCAATCAAGACATCCGGTGGCCTTTCCGGGCGATGGAGGAGAACCGGGGCCCGCAAAGGCGACGCGCGCAGTGTCGGGGCGGAGCCCTCGCGTCGCCCATCACGGCCGCCGTCATCAGCTGTCCAGGCTCATCGCGCCTGCGTTGAGGGGGCACACTTTGGCAGTGCCAGCGTTTCGTCCCGACAACTCCGCTGTCATAATGTGCGCCATCGTTACGCAGCGGCTTCACATCGAGCAGCCTTTGTGCTCCCGCGCCGGCACTTGTCGCGCGCCGTCGGGCGGCGTTTTCCCCTGATGCACCACGGGAGCCCTCCCCTTTGACCTCTTCCCGCGTCCAAGAGCATCGCAACGCGGCAACGCGCGCCGGACTGCGCTACGTCACGGACGGCACGCCGGGAATCCGCCGCCGGCGCGCGGGCAAAGGCTGGGCGTTCCAAACACCAGCGGGCGCCCGTATCACCGACCGCGCCGTGCGCGAACGCATCAAGTCCCTCGCGATCCCGCCGGCCTGGACCGATGTCTGGATCTGCGCGGATCCCAATGGCCATATCCAGGCAACGGCGCGTGATGCCCGCGGACGCAAGCAGTATCGCTACCATCCGACCTACCGCGCGGCGCGCGACCAGTCAAAGTTCCGCCGCGTGCTCGAGTTCAGCGAAATCCTGCCCACGGTCCGCGAGCAGGTCGAACGCGACTTGCTCGCACCCGATCTCACGCGCCGGCAGATCCTCGCCACTGTCGTGCTCCTCCTCGACAAGACGCTGATCCGTGTAGGCAACGACGAGTACGCACGCGAGAACCGCTCCTATGGGCTCACCACGCTGCGGGGGCGGCACGTTCAGGTCAGAGGAACAAAGTTGCGCTTCAGCTTCCGCGGCAAGAGCGGAATCAACCATACCGTGGCCATCAGCGATCGCCGCCTCGCCCGCATCGTGCAGCGCTGCCAGGACCTGCCGGGACAGGAACTGTTTCAGTATCTCGACGCCCAGGACAAACGCCAGACCATCTCATCGGACGATGTCAATGCTTACCTGCGCGAGATCACCGGCCGCGATATTACGGCCAAGGATTTCCGCACCTGGGCCGGCACCATGCTCGCCGCGCGCGAATTGCGCGAGATCGGTCCGGCGCCAAGCCGGCGCCAGGCCAAGCAGAACATCCTGCAGGCCATCGATACCGTTGCGGAGCGCCTCGGCAATACACGCGCCGTTTGCCGTAAATACTATATCCATCCTGCGCTGCAAGAAGCCTATCTCCAGGGCCTGACCGCCCGACTTCCGGAGCGTCCCGACCCTCGCCGGGCGCGCCGGCGGCGCGCCCCGGCTGCGCTGCGCCGCGATGAGGTTGCCGTGCTGCAACTGCTCGAAGAACAGGCAACGAAACGGGCGAGACCGCTGCCCTGAAGGCGGCGCACGCGAATGCGGTCGAGAACCTGGTGGTATTCGCCGCGCTGGTGCTGGCAGCCCCCGCGCTGGGCGTCAGCAACGATGCCACTGCAACGGCGTGCGTCGTCTACCTCTGGGCACGCCTCGCGCATTTGATCGCCTACACCTTCGCGGGGCCCTGGGTGCGCACCCTCGCGTTCGCCGTCGGCTTTGGCTGCCAGATCACGCTCGCCTGGCAGATTCTGGCGACATAGGCGAAGCGTCGGGTCACACCGGCGCCTTACTCGATCGTCCATTCATTGGCGCATTTGCGGCAACGCACGCGCGTTGGCGCGATTTCCACGTCGGCATCCTGGCTGCCCGCATGCATGGGAGATCCGGTGGCCTCGAGCACGCCGTACGTCTTGCACTTCGCGCAGACCGACCGGTCGGCGGCGTACTGCGCGGCGACCAGCATCCGGATATAGCGCAGGAACGCCCAGCTGCCGATGGCGCCGCCCACCAGGATCCCGACCAGACCGATGAAAAAATCGAAAGACACTTCACGTGAATGGAATCCTTCCAGGGCCGCCAGGACGGCAACGAGGCACAGTAGCGCGCTCGCCAGATAGAGATGGCTCTGGAGCAGCTGCCGCTCGTACCAGCGGCGAAAACCGATCTTGCGGATGCCTTCTACCAATTCCATGTTTGCGTGACCGTTGACTCGTGACTAAAGCCGGTCTCAAAATTTCCTTGAAACAGGAAGATCATCAACCATGGAATCACACGGAATTACACGGACGAAGACTGGACCCGGGAAGTCCGCTGTAGTGACAACGATTTCTGTGTGGTTCCGTGGCTGTATTGTTCTTGAGATAGCTTCTAGTGAGTCATGCAGAGCATGAGTGTGGAAGTTTGATTTATGGCGGTTTGCCTCAACACCCATCACTCATCACCCATCACGCAGCACTTCTTACCCATTGCCCATCACACACCACGAATTCTACGCATTCGGTAGAGCCAGCGCACGATTGGGGAAAGGGCGCCAAAAATTCCGATGCTCGCGAAGGCCAGCCCCCACCCGATAAGATTACGGTTCCCGCCGGCGAGGTCCAGCACGACGCCAAAGATGAGCGGCGCAAAGAATGCCGAGCTGAAGCCCACGAAGGAGTAAACCGCCATGCTAGCGCCACGCTGGTCGGGATGAGCGGAGGCGATCGCTCCGGCCGTCAGCGCCGCCGAATCTCCCAGCATCAACCCGTAGTGGACCCCCATCAGCAGAAACACCAGAATCCACGGCAGCGCCGCCGTATAGCCGAGCACGCATGCGACCAGGCCCGACGCGGTCATGAAGGTGAAGATCACGCGCGTGCGCCCGAAGCGCAGCGCGAGCTCGTTGCCGCTGATGCTCATGACCGGCCCGAGCATGTTGATGATCGCCGCAAGCGTCGCTGCGCTGATCAGCATCGGCGCATCGGCGGGTTGCAGGGAGGCTGTGAACACGAGGAATGCGACCATCCAGCTGCGCTGGCCGAAGAGTTCGTAGTTGTGCGCCGAGTAGCCGGCAACGTAAGCGAGGGTCGCGCGATTTTTCAGCACCGGCCGGAAATCGAGCAGTGCCTGCGGCGGGTGATCCGCAGAGCGTGTGCGCCCGCGCGGCATGAAGACGTTGACGAGAAACGCCGCCAGCACCGGACCCACCGCGCCGAACACGAACGCCGAATGCCAGCCGAAGGCGCCCCCGATCAACCCGCACAGGTAGATCGAAATGCTCGACCCGATCCCGAAGGTCGACGTGTAGAACGCCACGCCGCGTGACTGTAACGAGCCCTCGAGCTGGTCGGTGAGCATCTTGAGTCCGGGCATATAGCTGCCCCCGAGCCCCGCACCGATCAGGAACTGGAAGAACAATGCGGTGATGAGCCCATCTGCCAGGAACACGAACCCCGCCGCGCCGAGCATGGACAGCAGGCAGGCGAACAGGTAGATGCGCCGCGCATCCACATGGTCGGTGAGGCTTGTGAGGACCGGTGTGACGACGACGTAACCGGCGAAAAAAATGCCGCTGATGAGCCCCGCTTCCGAGTTGGAGAGCGCCCACTCCCGCTGCAACGCCGGCAGCAGCGTCGTGTAGGCCGCGAAGCCGGACATGCTGAAAATTTCCGCACCACACATCAGAAGTATCAGCCGAATCGGCGACAGCGGTCGATCGATTGAACTCATGCGGAAATTCTTAATGGATCGACGGGATTGCAACCATCGACACGACCAGGCGAATCCCGTGAATCCGGTGGAACGTCAGATCGCACCAGCCTGCTTGAGGAGCTCCGCGAGCGCTTCGGCCATCCTGCGGTAGCCCGTCGCGTTGGGATGGATCGGATCGGCCTTCATGTCGGCAGCATAGAGCACGCTGGTCACGATCTTACCCTCATAGGGCACGCCGAATTCGCGCGCCAACTCGGCATAGAACCCGGGCGCGCTCGTCACCAGCGCCGGTTTCGGCACACCGACCAGCACCGCGCCAATCCCCCGTTTGTTCAACACTTTCAGCATGTCGCCCAGGTTCCGCTTGATCTCCCCATCGCCGATCCTGCGCAACATGTCGTTGCCGCCCAAGCAGACGATCACGAGCCGCGGCTGGTGCTCATCGATGACCGAAAGCAGTCGCCGCAACCCTTGCGCAGTTACCTCCCCCGGCACGCCCGCGCGCACGACGGGCCGGCCGATCAGCTGAGCGAGCACGGCCGGATAGCTCTCTTGCTCACGCGCGCCGGTACCGTAGGTCAGGCTATTGCCGAACGCCACGACGACATCGTTCGCCCCCAGGCGGGGTAGCTGCGGGACGCTGTCGCCACAGCCCGCGACCAGCGCTAGCGCAAGGAGCAGGAAGCGGAGGCCGCGGGCGCGTCCGCTCACCCGTCACGCCTTTCTACGGTGCTTACCATTCAGCTTGCCCCACCGGAAATCGCGGATGATTTCCCGCGCAGCGTTGTGCCCTGGTATGCCGCTCACCCCTCCCCCGGGGTGAGTCCCAGCGCCGCACATATAAAGCGCGTGCACCGGCGCGCGGTAGTTCGCGTGGCCCAGCACCGGTCGCGCGCTCCAGAGCTGGTCGAGCGTCAGCGTGCCGTGGAAAATATCGCCGCCGACCAGCCCAAAGTCGCGCTCGAGGTCGCGCGGCGAGAGGATCTTGCGCCCGATCACCGCGCTCTTGAAGTTGGGGGCGTACTTGGTCACGGTATCGATGACAAAGTCAGCTGCATCTTCCCGCACATGGTCCCATTGCAGGTTGCCGGGCAATTCAGGAGAAAAATGCTGGCAGAAAAGGCTCGCGACATGCTGGCCGGGCGGCGCAAGGCTGTCGTCCACCGTGGAAGGGATGAGCATTTCCACTATCGGCGCGCGGGAACAACCGTAAGTGCGCGCATCGAAGTAGGCCTGCTCCATGTACGCGAGCGAGGGCGCGATAATGATGCCGGCCTGATGATGCTCCTGCACCTCACTGCCCGGCAAACAGGTGAACTCGGGCAGCTCGGCGAGCGCCACGTTCATGCGGAATGTCGCGGACGCGCATTTGTAGGCGCGGATGCGTTCCAGAAAGTCGGCGTCCAGCACGTTTGGATCCAGCAGCTGCTGAAACAGGAGCTTCGGGTTCACGTTTGCCACGACGCAGCGCGCTTCCATGACACGGCCATCGGGGAGCTGCACACCCTGCGCGCCGCGTTCGTCCACCACGACCTTCGCCACCTCGCATTCCGTGGTGATCTCCACGCCGCGGCGTTCGGCCTCCTGCGCCATCGCTTGAGTAATGGCCCCCATCCCGCCCACGGCGTGCCCCCAGGCGCCGCGCTTGCCGTTCACTTCGCCGATAACGTGATGCAGCAGCACGTAACCGGTACCGGGCGCATAAGGCGTCGCGAAGTTGCCGACGATCGCGTCGAAACCAAAAGCGGCCTTGATGGCATGGGTCTCGAACCAGCTGTCGAGCAGATCCCCCGCGCTCTTGGTTAGAAAGTCCAGGAGGTCCCGCCGCGTGTGCATGTCGAGCTTGCGCAGGGAGTTGCCCGCGCGCAACACGGCGAAAAGGTCGCTCGCGCCGCCTCCGACGTTGGGCGGAGTCTCCAGCGTCAGCTCGCGTAATGCTCCGCCGGCGCGCTCGAGCAACTCGTAATACGCGGGAAGCCGTTCGGCATCGCGCACCGAGAAGCGGCGGAGCTCGGCCTGCGTCGCGGCAAGCGATGCGCCGACCTTCAGGTATTCGCGTTCAGAAAGCGGCAGGAAGTTGGCGACGGGCCGCTCGACGATTTCCAGCCCGTGCTCGGCGAGCCGCAGTTCGCGCAGCACTTTGGGGTGGAGCAGGCTTACGGTGTAGGCCGCCGCGGAATTTCGGAATCCCGGGAAAAACTCCTCGGTGATCGCCGCCCCGCCGATAACGGCGCGGCGCTCCAGGACCCTGACCTTGAGACCTGCGCCGGCGAGATAACAGGCACACGTAAGGCCATTGTGACCGCCACCAACGATCAGCGCGTCGTACGGTTTGTTGTTCGGCATGCGCAATAATGGCGCGCCCGACAGGATTCGAACCTGTGACCTTTGGCTTCGGAGGCCAACACTCTATCCTCTGAGCTACGGGCGCGTCCGGGGCGGATTCTAACATAGCATCTATGCGCTAACGCCCCGGAATTCAAGGTTTTATCGGCTGGAGCGTTTCGTTATAATGAGCGCCTTTCGTGCCTGTCCCAGAGACTTTCCATGTCCGAGATCCACGTCGAAGAACATTTCTCGCCGATTAAGACGACGCGGCAGCTCATCGTCGTCATGGCGCTCGCCTTCGCGATCCCCGTGGGGCTGATCGCGATACTTGTATCGCTTGTTACTGGCGGCGACTACAGCAAGAACAATCCTGGCATGTCGGAGGAGGCGATCGCCAAACGCCTCCAGCCGGTCGGCGCCGTCGTCGTATCCGAGTCGGGCGCGTCGGGCGCGGAGAAGAGCGGCAAGGAAGTCTACGAGGCGGTGTGCGCCGCCTGTCATTCGAGCGGCGTGCTCAACGCTCCAAAGTTCGGCGACCGGGCCGCGTGGGCAAAGCTCATCGCGAAAAGCCAGGAGAGGCTGACAGCCGACGCTATGAAAGGCGTACGCCAGATGCCCCCGCGGGGAGGCAATCCTAATCTGACCGATACCGAATTCGCGCGCGCCGTCGTCTACATGGCAAACGCCGCCGGGGCGGACTGGAAAGCGCCGGCGTCCAAGGCGGCGCTTGCCTCGCCCACCGCGGCGGCGCCTGCGCCGGCCCCCGCAGCCGCCCCGGCGCCCGCCCCAACGGCGCAGGCCGATCCAGCCAAAGGCCAGGCGGTTTACGAGAAAGCTTGCATGACGTGCCATGCCGCGGGTATCGCCGGCGCGCCCAAGGCCGGCGACAAGTCGGCGTGGGCGTCGCGACTCAAGATGGGCCAGGATCACCTCTATACGAGCGCCCTCAAAGGCAAAGGCGCCATGCCTGCCAAGGGCGGAAACGTCACGCTACCCGACGCCGATGTGAAGGCAGCGGTAGATTACATGTTGAGCCTCGGCAAATAATCCGTGATTCGTGATTCGATCGGCGCGGCGCGTGCTGCGCCTTTTTTGCTTGTAGCGAAGCGACCCGCCTCGGGTCACGGATCACAAGTCACGGGTCACACCCTCGAGCAATGGCGACTTACGCAATCGGCGACGTCCAAGGCTGCTACGACCAGCTGATGCGTCTGCTCCAGCGCTGCGGCTATGACGAGCGCCGCGACCGCCTCTGGTTCGTCGGCGATCTAGTGAACCGCGGACCGCAATCGCTTGCAACCGTGCGTTTCGTGAAAGGCCTCGGCGACTGCGCGGTCACGGTGCTCGGCAACCACGACCTGTCGCTGTTGGTGGTCGCAGAAGGCGCACACAAGGGCCACGCGAGCGACACCTTTGGCGACATACTGGGCGCTCCCGATCGGGAGGAGCTGCTCCACTGGCTGCGCCGGCAGAACCTGATGCACGCAGAGGGCGGCTACGCGATGGTGCACGCCGGCTTGCTTCCGCAATGGAGCATCGACCGCGCGCTCGAGCTCGCGCGCGAGACGGAAGCGGCACTTCGCGGCCCGGCGTGCGCCGAGTTCCTCCGTAACCTGTACGGCAATCAGCCGGCGCGCTGGCGCGACGAGCTGGCGGGCTACGACCGGCTGCGCATCATCGTCAACGCGATGACGCGAATGCGTCTGGTTACTGCCGACGGAACCATGCAGTTCAGCCACAAGCTGGGGCTCGCGAACGCGCCGGCGGGCTACGTGCCGTGGTACGACGCGCCCGCTCGCGCCAGCCACGACACCCGGGTCATCTTCGGCCACTGGGCGGCGCTCGGCCTGCTGGTGCGCGACGACGTTGTATGCCTCGACAGCGGGTGCGTGTGGGGCCGGAAGCTCAGCGCGCTGCGGCTGGAAGATCGACAGCTGATTCAGTGCGACTGCGCGGAGATGAATGGTAAGGCGCACGAGGAATAGACTGCTGCCACGCCGCGACGGGCAAAGGGATGCCGCTCATCCTTGGCCCGTGCCTTCCGGGCAGCGGACGAGCGACCCAATTCATACATCCGGCCCATTAGCTGGCTCAAGCAGCCCCCCCGCTCACCAGGGCCTGCTTCCAAACTGCTCCTTGTAGCGCTCGACGATTTCGTCACGCGAGAATTGATGATTCTGCGCGCCCCGTTGGGCGATCTTGACGGCGCCGAGCAGCGAGGCGAGCCGACCGGTGGTCGGCCAATCGAAGCCGGCAGCGATGCCGTAGAGTAACCCCGCCCGATACGCATCGCCGCAGCCGGTCGGGTCCGCCACCACCTCCGCCTTGACGCCGGCAATCTCGATGCGCCGGCCGTCCGCCAGGATGAGCGAGCCGCGCGCGCCGAGCGTCACGACCAACGCCTGCACCTGCTGCGCCAGTTCTTCGAGCTTTTTGCCGGTGCGCTCCTGAAGCAGCTGGCCCTCGTAGTCGTTAACCGCTACGAAGCTCGCCATCTTCACGAACTCGTTGAGCTCGTCGGCGTTGAACATCGGCAGTCCCTGGCCGGGATCGAACACGAAGGGGATGCCGGCCGCGTGAAACTCCCGGGCGTGCTGGAGCATGCCCTCGCGCCCGTCCGGTGCGACGATACCGAGCTTGACACTGTTCGCGTCGCGCACGTGGTTCTCGTGGGAATGGTTCATCGCCCCGGGGTGAAACGCGGTGATCTGGTTGTCGTCGAGGTCGGTGGTGATGAACGCCTGCGCCGTGAAGGTATCCGCAACCTTGCGCACGTGTTCCTGCGACAAGCCCAGCTTCTTCAGACGGTAGGAGTAAGGCTCGTCGTCGTCTCCAACGGTGGCCATGATGAGGGGGTCACCGCCCAGAAGCTTGAGCGTGTAAGCGATGTTCCCCGCACAGCCGCCGAACTCGCGCCGCATGTCCGGCACCAGAAACGCTACGTTCAGGATGTGCAGCTGGTCGGGCAGGATGTGGTTCTGGAAGCGATCCCGGAACACCATGATGGTGTCGTAGGCAATGGAACCGCAGATTAGCGTGCGCATCTTTTTCCTTGGATAGGGCGCCGGATTATAGCATCGCGATCGCGCGAGATTCGCGACGCACTTAAGAAATGAAGCGTGACTGGTGAGCCGTCACTAGCGGAGCGTAAGTGGTAAACCGTGTCGGGTCAGGCGAAAAGCACAAGGAGCCAGACCGTCGGGACATTGATGAGGGAGAGCATCACTGCCGCGCTCCCCATGTCCTTTGCGCGCTTGGCGAGGACGTGGTCCTCGAGCGAGACACGGTCGGTGACTGCTTCAATCGCGGAATTGAGCAGCTCGACCATCAGCACCAGCAACACGCTCGCCACCATCACAGCCTTGCCTGTGCCCGATGCGGGAACGGCGAGCGCAATGGGCACGAGAACGAGTGCGAGCAGGACTTCCTGGCGGAAGGCGTGCTCGTGACGGAATGCGGCGGCGAAACCGTCGAGCGAATAGAGCAATGCAATCCAGATTCGCGTGAGGCCGGTCTTGCCTTTGTGCTGATTTCTCATGGTTCCAGTCGCCGTCCAACGGCGGGGTAAACAGTAAACGGTGAATGGTAGAGAGCAGCTCAGCCGCCCGTTCCGTTGACTGTTTACTGTTTACTGTTCACTGTTCACTGCGCGCCGCCGGGTTTCCAGGCGAGATCGAGTAGGCGTGCCGCCTTGGCATCGTCGAGGCGGCGCACTGGGGTCGTATGAGGTGCGGTCTTGAGCAGCCCGGGGTCGTCCTTCGCCTCGGCGAGGATTTCCCTCATGGCCGCGACGAAAGCATCGAGCGTCTGTTTTGACTCGGTCTCGGTCGGCTCGATCAGCAGGCATTCCGGCACCAACAGCGGGAAGTAAACGGTGGGGGCGTGGAAGCCCTTGTCCAAGAGACGTTTCGCAACATCCAGAGCGGTGACGCCGGTCTCTTCTTTCAGTCGCCGCAAGGTAATGATGAACTCATGGCTCGCGCGCCGTTGGGGAAAGGCAATCTCAAAGCCCGCTCTCCGCAATTCCACCATCAGGTAGTTGGCATTGAGCGTAGAGAACTGCGCGACGCGCCGCATTCCCTTCGCCCCGAGCATCCGGGCGTAAACGTAGGCGCGTAGCAGCACGCCCGCGTTTCCCAGTTGCGCGCCGAGTCGCCCGATCGACAGCGGCCGGTCACGCTCGCCGAGCAGGCGGTAGTCCCCCTTGCGCTCGGCAACGAATGGCAGCGGCAGGAACGGCGAGAGTTTCTCGTTCACGCCTACCGGGCCTGCACCCGGCCCGCCGCCGCCGTGAGGCGTCGAGAAGGTTTTGTGCAAGTTGATATGGATCACGTCGAAACCCATGTCGGCGGGTTTTGCTTCACCGAGAATCGCGTTGAGGTTCGCGCCGTCATAATAGAGCAGGCCGCCCGCCTCGTGCACGATCCGCTCCATATCGAGAATGTGCCGCTCGAAGACCCCCAGCGTGGACGGATTGGTAAGCATCAGTCCCGCCGTCCGCGGCCCTGCCGCGGCCTGCAGCGCAGCCAGGTCGACGTTGCCCTCGGTGTCGGTCGGGATCTCGCGCACCGCATAGCCGCACATCACCGCTGAGGCCGGATTCGTCCCGTGCGCGGCGTCCGGGACGAGGATTTCGCGCCGCGCGGCGTCGCCGCGCGAGTCGTGATAGGCACGGATCATCGCCACCCCGGTGAACTCGCCCTGCGCCCCTGCCAGCGGCGCGAGGCTCACTTCCGCCATGCCCGTGACGCGCTTGAGCATTTCCTGGAGCTCATAGAGGCAGGCCAGGAAGCCCTGCCCGGTATCATCGGGCGCTGCCGGGTGGCGCGCCAGGAATGGCGGCAGCATCGCGAGTGCGTTGCACGCACGGGGGTTGTACTTCATCGTGCAAGAGCCGAGTGGGTAGAAATGCGTGTCAATCGAGAAATTCTTTTGCGACAGCCACGTGTAGTGACGCACGACGTCGAGTTCGCAGCACTCCGGTAACAGCGGCGCCCTCGAACGCAGATTCCGAGCGGAGATCTCGCCTGAATGCGCCGGGTCCGCGGACATCTGAGCCCCGGCCTTGCGGCCGGATCGTGAGCGCTCGAAGATCAGCACGAGGAACCTTGAGTCGTGAGTCGAGGCCGGCTCCCTATTTCAAAGCGGCGAGCGCGGCGTCGCCCTTCCTGGGAAAGTTGCCGTTGACGGTTACGACATTGCCACCCAGTGTCACGGTTGCCATTGCAATTCTCCTTTTCGTTCAGGTTGCGCTATTTGGCTTCAGCGCGCACGCCGCGCCGGCATTACGCCGGCCGATGATGCGCTCGAGCTGCTCCGCATAGCGCGTGAGGTCGTCTTCGTTCTTGGTCTCGGTGGCGCAGACGAGCAGCGCGTGGCCGAGTTCGGGATATTCCCACTTGAGATCGAGGCCACCCAGAATGCCCTGCGCCTTGAGCGCCTGCAGTACGGGCGCCGCCGGCGTAGGCAGCCGCAGGGCCGTTTCGTGGAAGAACGCACCACTGAATGCGCGACTCACGCCGCCGACCGCCTTGAGCTTCGATGCGAGCGCCAGCGTGTTCGCGTGGCAGGCGCGCGCGACACGCGCGAGCCCCTCGGGTCCAAGTAACGCCATGTGCACCGTCGCAGCGGCCACCATGAGTCCCTGATTGGTGCAGATATTCGAGGTCGCTTTCGAGCGGCGGATGTGCTGCTCGCGTGCTTGCAAGGTGAGCACGAAGCCGCGCCGGCCTTCGGCATCGGTGGTCGCTCCGACGATGCGGCCAGGCATCTGTCGCACCAGATCCTTGCGGCACGCCATGAAACCGAAGTACGGACCGCCGCCCGCCAACGGCGAGCCGAGCGGCTGGCCGTCGCCCACCGCGATGTCGGCGCCCGTACTGCCCCACTCACCCGGCGGCTTGAGCAGCGCGAGCGCGATCGGGTTTACGACCGCAAGCGCGAGCGCGCCGCGCAGGTGCGCCCAATTGGTCAGTTCATCCACCGGCTCCAGCACGCCGAAAAAGTTGGGTTGCGGCACGACGACCGCGGCAATGTCGCCTCCGCGCGCAGCCGAGTCGAGCGCGTCGGTCATCACGTGCCCCGCCTCCCGGTCATACGGCGCCTCGATCAACTCGATGCCCTGGTTGCGCACAATCGTGCGTGCCACCTTGCGCCACACCGGGTGCACCGAGGCTGGCACCAGCACGCGCCGCGATGTCTTGTGGGTGCGCACCGCCATCAGCACCGCTTCGGCCAGCGCGGAGGCGCCGTCATAAAGGCTCGTGTTGGTGACGTCGAGCCCGGTGAGCGAGGCCATCATCGTCTGGTACTCGTAGAGCAGCTGTAGCGTGCCCTGGCTCGCCTCCGCCTGATAGGGCGTATAGGCCGAGTAGAACTCCCCACGCGTCACGATCTGCCAGACGGCCGCAGGGATGTGGTGCTCGTAGGCTCCGGCACCGATGAAATTGAGCCAGGTTCCGTCGCGCTCCGCGCGGTCGCGCATCAAACGCGCGACCTCCATCTCGTTGAGCGCCGCGGGCATGCCCGTGGAGGGGCCCGCGCGCAGCTCCCGCGGGATTTCGTCGAAGAGCTCCTCCACCGAGCCCACGCCGATCGCGGCGAGCATCTCGCAAACGTCCTGCTCAGTGTGCGGAATGAACGGCATGTGTCCGCTATGGCTGACGGGTGACGGGTGATGGGTGATGGGTGATCGCGTGATGACGAACCGGTTTTTCCTCGTCCTGCCCGTTACCCGCCTTATCTGTCACTCGTCACCGCCCTCAGTGATGGTCCTCTGCGGCAACCTTCTCGTAGCCGGCGGCATCAAGCAGCGCCTCGAGCTCGCCGGGAGCGCTGGGCTTCAACCGGAACATCCAGGCTGTATACGGATCCTCGTTCACACGCTCCGGGTGATCCGAGACCTCCTGGTTCACGGCCATCACCTCGCCTGAGACCGGCGCATAGAGGTCCGCGGCCGCCTTGACCGATTCGATGACAGCGCACTCCTCACCCTGCTTGAGCTTGCGGCCGACGTCAGGGTTTTGCACGAACACCACGTCCCCCAGCTGCTCCTGCGCGTGGAACGTGATGCCGACCGTCACGGAACCATCGGGCTCCGCTTTTACCCATTCGTGGTTCTTGGTGTACTTCAGATCTTTTGGTGTCGTCATGGTGCCTCCAAAAAAAAACTATACCGCAGAGACGCTAAGGCGCAAAGATCACAAAAAGGGAACTCCTTGCGAATCCTTGGCGTCTTGGCGTCTTTGCGGTTCAAATGGTTACCAGGATTCTCCCGCAGCGCACGAACGGGGGTTTGACCACTCTTGCGCGCAACCAGTTTCGACGCACCTCCACTTCGACCTCGTCATCGGGGACCACGGCGCAGGGCATTCGCGCCAGCGCGACGGAACGGTTGAGCGTCGGGGAAAATCCCCCGCTGGTGACCTCTCCCTTGCCCGCCATGCAGCGCACTTTCTGGTGGCCGCGCATGACCCCCTTGTCGATCAGCGCCAGACCGAGCAGCTGTTGTGTCGCAGGCTTTGCTTCCAGCGCCCGCTGGCCGATGAATTCGCGCGCTTCTCCGAGCGCAACCGTCCACGCCAGCCCGGATTCCTGGGGCGTAACGGTCTCGTCCATGTCCTGGCCGTAGAGGTTCATTCCGGCTTCGAGCCGCAGGGTGTCACGCGCGCCCAGCCCCGCGGGCGCGACGCCGGCCGCGAGCAGCGCGCTCCACAATGCGGCGACACCGTCCCCCGGCAGCAAGATCTCGAACCCGTCTTCGCCGGTATAGCCGGTGCGCGCGATGAACATCTCGCCCACTTCGGCGGACTGGAAGTATGCGAGCGACGCTGTCGCCGCCCGCGCTGCCGGCACCGCGTCCCATGTTTTCTCTCGCGCGCGCGGCCCCTGCACCGCGAGAATGGCAAGATCGTGGCGCCGCTCGATCCGCACGGTCCCGGCCTCGCGTTGTGAGCCAAGCCAGGCGCAGTCCTTTTCTGCCGTGCCCGCGTTCAACACCAGCCGGAAACGCTCGTCGCCCCGCCAGTATGCAATGAGGTCGTCGAGAATGCCGCCAGCCTCGTTCAGCAGGCACGAGTAGAGCGCCTTGCCGGGAATCTTGAGCCTCGCGACATCGTTCGCGAGCAACCGCCGCAGGAAAGCCCGCGCACCGCTCCCGCTGATGTCGACCGCCAGCATGTGCGAAACGTCGAACACGCCGGCAGCGCTTCGCACGGCCCGATGCTCCTCGATCTGCGAGCCGTAGTGCAGCGGCATTTCCCAGCCCGCGAAATCCACCATCCTCGCGCCCAGCATGCGATGCGCGGCGGCAAGTGGTGTGCTACGAAGCGCGGCTGCAGTCATCCGGTCCCAGATGCAAAAAAGGGGCGAGGCCGGTACTCCGGCATCACCCCTCTGTCCTCAGGAATCCGCTGATGGATTCCCATCTGAGAGATTGCGGCGTCACTGCGCGTAGCAAGGCACGCACCGAGATCACGGCGCCGCCAGCAGGTTGAGGCGGAAGCCGGCGGGATCAAGGGTCCCGGCGTCAAGGTCCAGCTGCACCGTGATCTCAGCGTTCGCCGGAATGCCGCTGGCCGGATCACGTCCCGACTCAAGATACTCCGCGGGCAGGAAGATGCGCCGCGCGAGCGTGTGCTCCATTTTGTTCGTTAGCACCAGGTCGAGCGCCGGATAGCCGACGTCGTGTCCTGCGTGGTTACGCAGCGTCGCCGTGAGCTGGATCCGCGAAGGCTGTTTCGAATCGGCGAACTGGAGATCCGAGGCTTCGATCGCAAGCAGCGTTGGACGCTGCGGCGGCATCACCGTGCACCGCAACGGTTTGCACAGGCGCAGCAGATGGGGCTTCAGCCCCGGAAACTGCGTCGCGAGTTCGCTGCGGTACACATAGGCTGCATGCCCGCCCAGCACGAAGAAAACCAGCGCCGCCCCCACCGCCCACCACCGGGCCGAGCGGCCGCGCGCGCGTTCCTCCTCGAGGAAGATCTGATCGTCGAACGAGAGCTGCTCCGGAGGCGGGCCATAGTCCCGCTCTTTCGGGCCCGCTTCTACTGCAGGTTCAGGTTCAGGCGCAACAGCGCCGGCGTCAACCGGCTCGAGACGAAACGCCGGGGCTTCGTGGGCGCTTGCTGTCGGCGGGGCTGGTTCCGGTTCGGCAACGAGTGGCTCGCGCCCATCAAATACTGTCTGGCAAAGGCCGCAACGCACCTGTCCCTGGCGCGCCTCGAGCTGCTCCAGCGTGACGCGAAAACGCGTGCCGCAGGACGGGCATTGCGTCACCATGCTCACGATATATCCCTCGCTAATCGGCGCATCTTGCCTTGCGAAATCTGAATTGCTGCCACGCGGTTTTTCGCCGCGGCCCTATTCACCCTGACTCACTGCTCCTGTCTGATCCCGCTGAGCAGCGTCCAGTCTTCCTCCTCCTCTTCGACACCGATGTCAAACCATGCGCGATAGGCTGCGCACACTTCGTCGGCCTGCGTCGGGAGCAGTCCGGCGAGAGCCAGCCGCCCGCCCGGGCGCGTGAGCCGCGCGAGCACCGGCGCGAGCACAATGAGCGGATGGGCAAGGATGTTGGCAACCACGATCTGCGCCGGCGCGCCGATCGCCTCGGCCGCGCCGTGGAAGCTGGCGTCGGCCTGATTTTGCATAGCATTGCGGCGCGCCGCAAGAAGCGCCTGCTCGTCGATGTCGACGCCCGTCGCGCGCGCCGCGCCCAGCTTGAGGGCCGAGATCGCGAGCACACCCGAACCGCAACCATAATCGATCACGGACTCGCCGCCGCGCACGACGCGCTCGAGCCAGCGCAAACACAGCCGGGTCGTGGGGTGGCTGCCGGTCCCGAAGGCGAGGCCGGGGTCGAGGATGATGTTGATTGCAGCCGGGTCGGGCGCGCGGTGCCAGCTGGGAACGATCCACAGCCTCCGCGAGATCCGGATAGGCGCGAATTGTTCCTGGGTTACGCGTACCCAGTCCTGCTCGGGCACGCGCTCAACTTCGTGCGGCAGCGCCGCGATTCCGACCCGGGCGCATGCCGCGCCAACGAGCGCTGCGGGATCCGCTTCCGCGGGAAGTAGCACGCTTACCCGGCTGTGCCGCCAACCCGCCGGCGGTCCCGCGCCGGGCTCCCCGAACAGCGGCCGCTCCGCCGGCGAGCCCGCCTCGGCATCCGCAACATCCACGCTGGCCGCGCCCGCTGCAAGTAACGCTTCGCTCAGGGGCTCAACAAAGCGCGCTTCGACCTCGAAGGAAACGGAAAGCCAGAACATTGAACTCAGAGATCGGTAAACGGTAAAACGGTAATCGGTGAACAGTAACAGCAGGCTCAACGGCGGCACGCGCCCAACACGGCATTGTTCCGTTCACCGTTTACCGTTCATCTTCCTAGTGCTCACTACTCGCGCGCAAGTTTGGCGAGCTTCTCCTCCAGGTAGTGGATGCTCGCGCCGCCTTGCAGGAACGCCGCGTCCCGCAGCAGCTCCTGGTGCAGGGGAATGTTGGTCTTGATGCCCTCAATCACGGTCTCGGAAAGCGCGGTGTTGAGCCGCGCGATTGCCTGCTCACGCGTGTCGCCGTAGGCGATGATCTTGCCGATCAGCGAATCGTAGTTTGGTGGCACGAAGTAGCCGTTGTAGGCATGAGAGTCGACCCGTATGCCTGGCCCGCCGGGGACGTGGAATGAGGTAATGCGGCCTGGCGAAGGTGTGAAGCGGTACGGGTCCTCGGCGTTGATGCGGCATTCGATCGCGTGCCCGCGGAACTGTATATCGCGCTGCTTGATGCCGAGTTTCTCGCCGGCCGCGATGCGAAGTTGAAGCTTGACGATGTCGAGGCCGGTGATCATCTCCGTGACGGGATGCTCGACCTGAAGGCGGGTGTTGATCTCGATGAAGTAGAATTCGCCGCCGGTGTAAAGGAATTCGAAGGTCCCCACCCCTTCGTAGCCGAGCTTGCGGCAAGCCTCGGCGCAGCGCTCGGCGATACGCAGACAGGTGCGCACGTTGATCTTAAGCGCGGGGGCCTCTTCGATCACCTTCTGGTGCAACCGCTGCATCGAGCAATCGCGCTCGCCGAGGTGAATCGCGTTGCGGAATTTGTCGGCCAGCACCTGGAACTCGATATGACGCGGGTTCTCCAGATACTTCTCCATGTAGATCATCGGGTTCGCGAACGCGGCCTGCGCCTCGGCCCGGGTCACTTGCACGGCCGGCAGCAGAGCAGCTTCTGTGTGGGCAACGCGCATCCCGCGCCCGCCTCCGCCACCCGACGCCTTGATGATCACGGGATAGCCGATAGAGCGCGCGATTTTCACGACTTGATTGGGCTCTTCCGGTAGCGGCTCAACCGCGCCGGGCACCACCGGCAGTCCGGCCTTCTTCATCGCGATCTTGGCATTTACCTTGTCACCGAGGAGCCGAATGGTTTCGGCCTTCGGGCCGATGAACACGAACCCGCTCTGCTCGACGCGCTCGGCAAAGTCGGCGTTCTCGGAAAGGAAGCCCCAACCGGGGTGGATCGCCTCGGCGTCCGTCACCTCGGCGGCGCTGATGATTGCGGGAATATTGAGGTAGCTCTGCGCGGATGGCGGTGGCCCGATGCACACCGATTCATCCGCGAGCTTCACGTACTTCGCGTCGCGGTCGGCCTCGGAGTGGACCATGACCGTCTTGATGCCCAGTTCGCGGCAGGCGCGCTGGATGCGCAAGGCCACTTCACCGCGATTCGCGATCAATATCTTTTCAAACATGGTTCACCGCAGAGCCACAGAGAACTACTCGTTGACGGAAAGCCCGGCTCCCGGACCGAGAAAGCAATTGAACACGGTGCGGCCGCTACAGGATTCGGCCACAAGAGAGAAACTCTGTGTCTCTGTGCCTCTGTGCCTCTGTGGTTATAGTCCTCACCCGAGAATGAAGAGCGGCTCGCCGTACTCCACCGGCTGGCCGTTTTCGGCGAGCGCCGACTTGACGATGCCATCGCGGTCGGCTTCGATCTCGTTCAGCAGCTTCATCGCCTCGATGATGCACAATGTCTGGCCCGACTTCACCGCCTGGCCCACCTCCACGAATGCCTTCGCTCCCGGCGCCGAGGAGCGATAGAACGTGCCGACCATAGGCGAGCGGATGATGTGGCCCTCGGGCACCGCTTCTGCTTCGGCGGGCGGCGCGGCAGCGGCTGGCGCCAGCGTGACAGCCTGCACCGGTGCGCCAGCTTGCGGCGCCGCCGGTGGCGCACCGCGGCTAATCCGCACCCGCTCCTCGCCCTCGGTAATCTCAAGCTCCGCGATTCCGGACTGCTGCACCAGGTCGATCAGCGTCTTGAGCTTGCGCAGGTCCACCACGTTATTCCTCCCCCCCATACTGAAGGGCAAACTCCAGGGCAAGTTCGTATCCTTTCGCCCCCAGGCCGCTCAACACCCCTGCCGCAAGATCGGAAAAATACGATTCGCGCCGGAACGGCTCCCGGGCAAAGATGTTGGAAAGATGCACCTCGACAAACGGGATCCCCACCGCTGCCAAAGCATCGCGTATGGCCACGCTGGTATGCGTGTAGGCCGCCGGGTTGATGATGATGAAATCGACCCGGTCGCGCCGGGCTTGCTGGATGCGCTCGATGAGCTCCGCCTCCGCGTTGCTCTGATAGGTCGCGAGCCGCACCCCGGCATCTCTCGCCCGTTTCTCCAACCGCCTGTCGATCAGCTCAAGTGTGTCGCTGCCGTAGAACTCCGCCTGACGCGAGCCCAGCAGATTGAGGTTGGGGCCATTTAAGACCAATATGTTCTTAGCGCCAGCCATGTAAAAAGTGTGAAATCGCTCACAGTTCGTGCGCGATCAGGCAGACTGGAATCGCCTGCGTGCACGTTGGCGACAAGTTACCGTAAGTTAGCTGCTTTTGTCTACGAATTAGCGGAAATTAGTAACTGTACGGTCGCTCGACCACGGTACATCGACTTTCTGAACAATCTGATCAAGCTAACTGGCAGACAGCCCGCCATTGCGCCCCTCGACCCGCTGGAGCGCCGTATCCTAGAATACTGCCGATAGGCACCAACATGGTGCAAATACGCACCAAAAGCGAGGTCGGCAAATCGATTTTGTGAACGACCGGATCAGGCTCGTTGGAGACAGCCCGCTATTGCGCCCCTCGACCAGCTCGAGCGCCGTGTCCTAGAACGGTGCCGACACGCACCAACATGGTGCCAAGACGGACCGAGAGTAGTAGTTCGTCGAGTTACGTGAGATTAACAGAAGTTAGCCGCACAATAGGCGAAGATAGCGTCAAAGTAGCCGCTTTATCAGGCTCTCCAATTCGTCTTCTTTAAGACCTCCAAGCTTGCTGCTCGCGACCTGGCCGGCCCGGTCGATTACCAGGGTATAGGGCAGGACCCCCGTCCGGTTCCCGGTCGAGCGCATGAGCTCCATGGCTTCCAAGCCGCCAAGCAGGACGGGGTAATTCATGCCGAATTCCCGTTGAAAGGCAGCGACCGGCTCACGCTGATCGATGGCCACGCCCACGAACTGGAGGCCTCGGGCACCGTAGCGCTTCTGCATTTGGATGAACAGGGGTATCTCTTCCCGGCACGGCGCGCACCATGTCGCCCAGAAATTAACCACCAGGACGCGCCCGCGCCATTGTTCGAGCGTCTCCGTGCCGCCCGAGAGGTTGGCGAGACGAGCCGCGAAGATCGCGTCGGCACGGATCCGCGTATCACTCGCGTCCGCGGCGGAGGACATCCACCATCGCCGCACGGCGTAGCCGCCGGCTGCCGAGCCGGCAGCCACCAATGCGACAAGCGCGATGACGCCGCGGCGGGTCAACGGAGAGCGAGCGCCTGGTCGAGTACGGCGGCAAACGCCTCTGCCGGTTGGAAACCAATCACCCGCAGACCATCGATTTCGCGACCGCTACGATCGAAGAAAATGATCCCCGGCGGACCAAAAAGGCGAAAGCGTTTGAGCAGCGCAAGATGTTCAGGCGCGCTCGCGGTCACATCCGCTTGTAGCAGCAGCATCTGGGCCATTCGCGCCTGCACGCTCGGATCGCTGAAGGTGAACCGCTCCATCTCCTTGCACGTGACGCACCAGTCCGCATAGAAATCGAGCATCACCGGCCGGCCGCTGGCAGCCTGGATACGACTGTCCAGCTCGGCAATGCTGCCCACGCGCTGAAAGCTCGGCGCCCCCGCCTCGCTGGCGCCCAAGCGCAGGCCCGATAGCGGCTGAAGCACGTCACGCCCGCCCGATAATGCCCCGATCAGGAATGCGATGCCCGCAACCAACGCGATGATGCCAACGCCCTTGCTGAACTTCTGAAAGCCGTGCGCATGGACCGGAAGGGGATCGATCGCGTGCAGGAATACGGCCGTCACGATAAGCAGCGTGCCCCACGCAAGGAGGTGCACCGTCGCCGGAACGAACGGCGAGACGAGGTAGATCGCGACGCCGAGGAGGAGCACGCCAAAGAAGCGCTTCACGGTCTCCATCCAGGGGCCCGCCTTGGGCAGCAGCGCGCCGGCGGAAGCGCCGATCACCAGCAGGGGCACCCCCATGCCGAGCGCCATCGCAAACAGCGCGGAGCCCCCCAGCACGACATCGTGGCTTTGGCTGATGTAGAGCAGCGCACCCGCCAGGGGCGCTGCCACGCACGGGCCGACAATGAGCGCCGAGAACACACCGATCACGAACACTCCTGTGGCGTGCCCGCCCTTGACGCGGCCGCTTGCCTCGGCAAGCTTCGACTGCAGCGCAACCGGTAACTGCAACTCGTAGAGCCCGAACATGGCCAGCGCAAGCGCCACGAACACGGCCGCAAAGGCGCCGACCACCCATGGATTCTGCAGCACCGCAGCCAACATCGCGCCCGATAATCCGGCCGCGACACCCGCGATGGCATAAGTAACGGCCATCCCCAGCACATAGACCGCCGCCAGCAGGAATCCGCGCATCTTTGTGATGTGCGCGCCGCCGCCGACGATGATGCCTGAAAGAATCGGCACCATCGGCAGCACGCAGGGCGTGAACGACAGCAGGAGCCCGAAGCCGAAGAAGCTCGCCACGACCAGCCAGAAACCGCTGGCAAACAGCGCTGTGACCTTCGAATCGCTCACCGGCGGCTGCAAACCAAAAAGCTGCGCTGCCGCGTCGCCTTGCGCCGGGGGAGGCGCGAACGACGCCAGCATGAGCTCCGCCGTCTGCTCCTGCGGCGTATAGCACACGCCCACGTCCGCACAGCCCTGCGAGACGGCAGTGAGCGTCAGCGCGGGAAGCGCCGTGCCCTCCACCTCGAACGGCACGACGATCCTGAGATCGCCCCGATGCGTCTCCACCTCGCCGAAAAACTCGTCGCGCTTGCGTTTCCCGGGCGGAATCTGGGGCTCCCCCAGCTTCACCTGGGCCGGCGCAGCGGAGAAGCGGAATTTGTCGCGATAGAGGTAGTAGCCAGGCGCGATGCGGTAGGTCACTTCGATGGAGCGTGCGTCCTGCAGGCGGGCGGCGAACTGGAACGCCTTCTGGGGCTCGAGCAGCTCGGGCTCCGCCGCGTGGACGAAGGAGGAAACCGCCAGAAGGAGGATCAGAAGAAGGCGCATCGCAGAAAACCGGGTGGTCTCAACCAATAGAGATAGTCGTTTCCCCGCTCACCCAGTCGAGATAGTCGGCAAGCCCGCAACCTACTGGGACAGCGATGATTTCCGGAAGTTCGTAGGGGTGGAGCTCGCTGATCGCCGTTTCCACTTCGGGATAGAGCGCCGCGCGTGTCTTGATCAGCACCGGAACTTCGGTCGCATTCTCGACCTTTCCCTGCCACCGGTAGACCGACGTGCACTCCGCGAGCACGTTCACGCAGGCCGCGAGCCGGCGCGCGATCAACTCCCGGGCAAGCTCCAACGCGGCCGCGCGGTCCGGAAGATTGGTCAGTACAACGACGAGCGCCTCAGACATCGCTCAACCGTGTGACGGCGGGCCCGCGCGCGCGGCGGCGATGCCATGGCGTACGGTGGGATAACGCAATTTCATGCGCAGTTCGTTCTTCAGGCGGCGGTTCGTCAGGCGCCGCGACTCGTTCATGAACGAGAGCTGCTGCGCGGAAAGCACGCTCTCCGCCTCCGCGCGCGTCACGCGCGGTGGATGCGGCAGACCGAAGTGCTCGGCCACGAGATCGAAATAGTCGCCCATCCGGATCGGCGCGTCGTCGGAAGCGTGGTACATGCGCCCACGGCCGCCGCGGTAGAGGGCCGCAACCACGATGCGCGCCAGATCGTCCGCATGGACATGGTTAACGAAGGCGTCTTCGGCGGGCGCCAGCGCTGGCGTTCCGCGCTCAATCCGCGCGACCGGCAGCCGGTCGGCCGCGTAAATGCCGGGAACGCGAAGGATCACGACGCGCACCCCGCTGTGTCTGCCCCACTCGCGCAGCCGCTGTTCCGCGTCCACGCGCCGGCGCGCACGCTCGGTGCGCGGACGTGGCGGCCGCGTTTCGGCGACAAGCTCGCCGCGGCAATCGCCGTACACGCCGCTCGTACTAATGTAGACAACCTGCTGTGGTAGACTCCTGCCCTTTGCAAGCGTCGCGATCAGGTGGGCCGTGCGCGTATCGCGCGTGCCACGATCCGGCGGCGGCGCGAGGTGCACGACGTCGTGGGCGAGCCCGGCGAGCGCTCCGAGCGTTTCAGGCGCGTCAAGGTCTCCCCGGATGGGCGTCACGCCCAGCGAGCGCAGGGGTGCCAGGCGTTGCGGGGTCCGCGACAAGGCGTAGATACGGCAGCGACCTTGTAGCAGCGGTATCAGCCGCTGCGCGATATCGCCACAACCGACAATGAGCAAGCGTTTCATGGCCGAATTCTAGCCGAAAGCCGGGCCGACGGTTCCGACCGCGCACCGGCATATTCATCCAGCATGCCACACCAGGTCACGATCAAACCCAGCGATCACGTTTTTTCCGTCAACGATGGCGAAACCGTGCTCGATGCGGCGCTGCGCGAGGGCTTTATCATCGCCTACGGCTGCCGCAACGGCGCCTGTGGCTCGTGCAAGGGCGGGCTCCTCGAAGGTCAGATCGACTATGGCCACTATCAAGAGCACGCCTTGCCCGATGCCGAGAAGCAGGCCGGCATGGCGCTCTTCTGCCAGGCGCGACCGCTCACCGACCTCGTGATCCGGGCCCGGGAGGTCGGGGGCGTGAAAGGCATCGAGATCCGGAAGCTGCCGGCGCGCGTGCACAAAATGGAACGCCTCGCGCCCGAAGTCATGGCGCTGCAACTCAAGCTGCCGGCGAATGACCGCCTGCAGTTTCTTGCCGGCCAGTACATCGACCTCCTGCTGCCGGGCAACGCGCGCCGGAGCTTCTCGATGGCGAACGCGCCGCATGACGACGCCTTCCTGCAGCTGCACCTGAGGAACTACGGCGGCCGCTTCAGCGAGCATGTCTTCGGCAAGATGAAGGAACGGGACATCCTGCGCTTCGAGGGTCCATTCGGCATCTTCTTCCTGCGCGAGGACAGCGACAAGCCCATCATATTGCTCGCAAGCGGAACCGGCTTTGCACCGATCAAAGCCATGGTAGAGCACGCGCTGCACAAGCGGCTGCAGCGACCCATCACCCTGTACTGGGGCTGCCGCGCCCGCGCTGATCTCTATCTCGACGAACTGGCTGAGCACTGGCACCGCGAGCACGGCATCCGCTACGTTCCCGTGCTCTCGGATGCGCAACGTGGTGACCAATGGACTGGCCGCACGGGCCTCGTGCATCACGCGGTGATGGAAGACTTTCCCGACCTGTCGGGCCACCAGGTCTATGCCTGCGGGTCACCGGTGATGGTGGAGGCCGCGCACCACGACTTTACGGCCCGGTGCGGGCTGACCGAGGACGAGTTCTACTCGGATTCGTTCACGCCCTCCATGCCCGAAACCGGGCCGACGTGAACTTTGCGGCGTGACTGGAACGTAACGCAAAAATCAAAATTAGCCGCCGATATACGCCGATAAGCCCCAACATTGAACCGCCAAGACGCCAAGAGAAGCAAGAATTAAGAGCAGTTACTCATCACCCATCACCCATCACGCTCCATTCACCATTCGCCATTCACCGGGTTTTAGAGCGGCGTGCGGCGGCGCCCGTCGGTGACGGCCTTAAGCTGCAAGAGTGCGAGGGTGAAGCTCTCACGTTGATGGAGCTGCGCGGCCTCCGTGTTGCCAAGCTTCTCGTGCAGGCCGGCCAGCGCGAGATGAGCCGAGTAGGTCGGCTCGACCGCAATGCTCGCCTCAAGATAGCTTTGTGCCTTGCCCCAAAGTTCCTGTGTGCTGCACAACCTGCCCAACGTGAGCAGCAGCACGGCGTCGCGCGGGTAGGACTTTACCCAGCTTTCCGCCCGCTCGATTCGCCGCAACGCGTCGCCGCCGTCGCACTCGGCATAGAGCGCAACAATATCGCTGTCCCAGCTCGACTCGAGCGCCTCCTCGATGACGCGGTGTGCCTGCGTGCATCCCTCGAGTGCGATGAAGCAGCGTGCGGCCGCGCCCGCGATCCGGCTGTCGGTGCGCTCTTTCGCCGGCACCTTGCGCCACGCCTCTTCCAGCGCCACCACGTCGAGCGCCTTGCGCGTCAGGTTCTCGACCAGCGCGACGCGGCGGATTTGCGTCGCCTGGTCGGCGTCGAACACTTTGCGCCGCTGCAGCTCGTTCACCAGTGGGAGCGCCTGATCCCAGTTGCGCAGCTGCTGCTGTGCCGTCAGCTCGAGCCGCAGCGCTGCGGTATGCCGGCGCGGTAACCGCTGCAGCACGTCGAGCGCCTCCTCGAAGCGGCGCTGATCCACCAGCAGCTCGGCCTCGGTGACCACCCGCATCGGCTCGTCGCCGCCCGCCGCGGCCGCGGCGCGCGCGAGATAGCCGTCGCGCCGCTCATAAGCGCACAGACCGTGTGCCGCGCGCGCAGCAAGAACCGCGCTCAGATCCGGCTGCTCACCCATGTCAAGGGCGCGCTGCGCCGCTTTCTCGGCGCGCGCGTAACGACCTGCGAAATACTCGTGCAGCGCGGTGGCGAGGGTCGCTCGCGCCTTCCTGCGCCGGCGCGCCGCCCGGTACTCGCGTACCTGGCCCGGCAAGCGCGCCGTGGCCGCAAACATCCGGACGATGAGGTAGAAGATGATGAATGCCGCGGCCAGCAGCAGCAAAAGGAGGTTGAGCGAGAGCTCGATGCGATAGGGCGCGGAAACTACCAGCACGTAGCCGGTGCTGTAGCGCGCGAGCAGGGTCAGGCCCACCGCGATCGCGACGATCATCACGATCCAGATCAGCGCCCGCAACACGAGTCTGCCTCCGGATTTTGAAGAAAGATCCCCGACCGCCCGGTCACACGGCTGAACGCCGAGCGCGGCACTTTAACGAGCCGCACACGGCAGACGGGCAGGAAACAGGCGCCAACGGTTGGTCCGATCACGGTTCACCGGTCACTGATTACGGCTTCTGAGTGGCGTCCGCTCGCGCGCGCCGGTAGCCACGCACGGCCTCCAGCGAGGCCGAAATGTCCGGTACCTCGGCGCTCAGTTCGGCCGCGTGCAGGTTCGACAGCATTGTGACGTCGCGCGCGACGGCGTCGTTGCGCACATCGTAGTAGCGCTGCAGCCAGTCGCGCGCTGCGCCGAGGTCGGCCTTGTAGCTCTGCATATCGCGCGCGAGCAGGCCGAGCCGCGCACCGAGCAACCGCAGCTTGAGATTCTCGCGCAGGAAAAATGCCTGCGAGGGCGCCAGCAGGGGAATATCGGGGCGGTCCATGCGCTGGACCCGCACGAGCTGTTTCAGCTCTTCCCAGGTCTCGCGTAACAGCCGCTTCCAGAGCGGCTCCTCGGCCTCCCCGGGGTCGGACCGCGCGCCGGACTGAGGCCGCATGTCCATGGACAGGGGCAGCGTGTCCACGCGGACGAGGAGTTCGTCGAGCTGCGCGCTGATGCCGACGGTGTCGACCGTGGCATGCCCTTGCAGCCGGGCGATGTCGCCGCTGATCGCCTGGCGCACCCCGGTCAACTGGGGTTGCGCCAGCCGCTGGAGCTTTTCCTCTGCCGTCCGCAGGGCGGCGAGCGCTACCTTAACATTGCCGCTGAGTCGCAGCTGCTGGCTCGCGATGATGAGTGTCTGCTCGATCTCCACAACAGCCCAGTCGTCACGGTTGCGGGAGAGATCCTGGAGCAACGTTTCCAACGCAGCTAGCTGCGCCTGGGTTTGCCCGACCCGGCTTTCCAGCGCGCCCAGCTTGCCTTGAACCGCAGACATCGCCTCGCCCACCTGCTCCGAGACGCGGCGGTTCTCGAGCGCCTTCACATCCGCGCTGGCCAGTTTCTGCGCCAACTCCTTGCGCATGGCACCGGTTTCGATGCGGCCTTGGTACCAATACCACCCCAACAACCCCGCGACGATGACAATGACCATGAACGCAAGGCCGATGCCGCGCCACCCTAGCGTGCGCGCCGGCGCGGCGACGGGCTCAGCCGCGGGCTCTGCTCCTGCCGGCTCAGCAGCAGTTTCCTGCTCGGGCCCCGGCACGGGCTCTGCTTCCGGCTGCGTTTTCTCCTGCGGGGATTCGCTCATGCGACGTGATGGGCTGGCTCAGCCGATAGTATGGAGCGTCGTCCACGGTGCTGCAACACTGGAAGCCGTCCCAAAAATGCTCATGAAACCGCAGATGAACGCCGATGCCGAACACCAGCCGGAACGGTTTCGGGTTGTCCGCGTTGATCGGCGCTCATCGGCGGTTGCCTGAACGTTTCAAGGTTCTTAAGAGCCGTTCTAGCACCCGGTAGTGACGACTTGTCACCGTTGGCTCATGGATAGTCACCGAAAAGCTTGAGGCTGGCAGCACACTGGATCTCGATTACCTCGACCGTTATCCTTGGCCGCTCGGAATGGCGAAGTGTTCTTTCAGAGCATCCATCAGGCCCTCGTCGGCGGGTTCGGTGACGATCACGCGCGTGAGCCCCAGCTCGCGCGCGACCTCGGCGATGCGCGGATGTGGCACGAACACCGGTGTTTTTCGCAACCACTGACGCCCGAGGGCACCAATCATCTCGTAGAGGTTGCGTAGGCCTTCGCTGCTAGTCACCGTGACCGCGTCGAGCTCGTTGCGCGCCCACGCCTTGAGCAGCGGCGCCGCATCCAGATTGGGCGTGCCCCGGCGATAGCATTCCGCGTATTCCACGCCAGCGCCGCGCGCCTTCAAGGTGTCACCGAGCAGCTCGCGGCCGCCGTCGCCGCGGAAGATCACGATGCGCTTGCCCCGCATCTCCTGCAGCTCGGGCAGCTCGAGCAGCGCCTCGCTGTCGAAGCGGCGCGCCGGCGCAATTGCGTTGGTCACCCCGAAGCGTGCGAGCTCCTTCACGCCCCCGCGGCCAATCGCGGCACACTGCAGGCCGGGCGGCAGTGCGCGGTGCGCCGTGATCAGGTTCATGGCCTTGTTCACTGCATTGGGGCTGATGAACACGGCGAGATCGAATTCGTCGAGGCGCGCGACAACGGCCAGCAACGGCTTGAGGTCCTCCACGTCGTGAATCTCCAGCACCGGAAACAGGATTGCCTCGCCTCCCGCGCCATGGATCATCGCGGCCAACTCCCGCGCCTGTTGCGCCGGGCGCGTGACCACGATGTTTCTTCCCGTGAGTGGCTGACCCTTCATCGGCGTTCATCGGCGTTAATCGGCGGCTTGCTTTTCCAGCTCAGCGAGGATCGCGTCGGCACCACGGGATCTGAGCTCTTCAGCGAGTGCAATGCCCAGTGCCTCCGCGTCGGCTGCGACACCCGTGCGTTCCCCGGCGATCATCCGGCTTCCATCGGGTGCCCCAACGAACGCGCGCAGGCGCAATTGCGTGCCGCTCAGCTGAGCATAGGCCCCGAGCGGCACATTGCAGCTGCCCGAAAGCGCGCGGGACAGCGCCCGCTCCGCCGTCACGCACAGCAACGTATCGCGGTGACCCAGGGGGTTTAGCAGCTCGAAGAGGTCGGCCCGGTCGGCACGGCATTCCAGGCCCAGCGCGCCCTGCCCCGGCGCGGGCAGGCTCTCCTCCGGCTCGAGCAGCGCCGTCACACGCTGCTCGAGTCCAAGGCGCCTGAGTCCGGCGGCCGCCAGCAGGATTGCATCGAACGCGCCTTCGTCCAGTTTGCGCAAGCGGGTGGTCACGTTGCCGCGCAACGGTCGCACCTCGAGACGAGAATGTTGGGCACGCACCTGGCATTCCCGGCGCAGGCTGGAAGTGCCAACCCGCGCGCCCGCTGGCAGCGCGGCGAGCCCCGGGTAGCGGCCAGACATGAAAGCGTCGCGGGGATCTTCACGCTCCATGACCCCGGCCAGCGCAAAGCCCGCGGGCAGGTGCATCGGCACATCTTTCATGGAGTGCACGGCAATATCGGCGCGGCCGGATGCGAGCGCGTCCTCCAACTCCTTGATGAACAGGCCCTTGCCGCCGATCTTTGCCAGCGAGACATCGAGCCGACGGTCACCCTCCGTGGTCAGGCCGAGCACCGCGATTTCCGCGCGCGGGTATAATCCGGCCAGCCGTGACTGGACGTGGCGCGCCTGCCACATTGCAAGCGCGCTTTCGCGCGACGCGATGACGATGCGCCGCGTCGCTGCCCCGGCGACATTACCGCTCAACGCCAACCTCGCGAAATGCTTTCAAGCCGATCCCTGCCACACCTGCTGGTCGCGGCGATTCTAGCATGCGCGACCACCGCATCCTGCGCGCAGAGCACCGGGCAGCTGCCGCGCGCCGACGACTTCGCAACGCTGGCCAAAGAAGCACGCACGCGGCGCGTGCCGGTCATGATCGCCTTCGTTCAGCCGGCCGTTGAGGCCGGGCTCATCAAGCTGCGCGCGGCGCCGGATCAGCGGGAGAATTCCCGCACCACGTGCTGCTGACGCCGGCTCACCGGGAGTTTCTCCTCGATACCGTTGAGCAGTACTACCCAGTGCGTTTCCCCGTCCTTCGCCGTGCGCTCGAAGCCGCGGATGGCCGCGCGCGCAACCAGGCAGTTGCGATGCACCCGCACAAAACGCTCCGCGTACTCTTCCTCGAGCCGGGTCAGTGATTCCTCGATCAGGTGCTCGCCCTTGACGGTACGCACGGTCAGGTACTTGAGCTCGGCCTTCAGATAGACAACGTCCACGATCGGGATGAGCTCGATCTTGCCCCGCTCCTGCGCGCTCAGGTGCGCGCGCGGTGCCCGCTGGAGCTCGCGGAGTGTTTCGGGCCGTGGCGGACGCGCCGTCCGCACCCGCGCCAGTGCTTCTTTCAGCCGCGCCGCGCGAATAGGCTTGAGCAGGTAGTCGACCGCGTTCACCTCGAACGCCTTCAGCGCATACACGTCGTACGCGGTGGCAAAAATCACGGCCGGCGGCCGGTCCAGCTTCAGCAGGTGGTGCGCCAGCTCAATGCCGTCCATTTCGGGCATGCGCACATCGAGCAGCACGACATCGCAAGGCACGCGCTCGAGCAGTTCGAGCGCCGCGCGCCCGCTTGCCGCGTCGCCCGCGACCTCGAGCGGCAGCTCCTGTGCGCAGTCGGCAAGCACGTCGTGCAGGCGGGAGCGTGCCGGCGCCTCATCGTCCACGATCAGCACTCGTAACGGTTTGGGGGATTCAGTCACGACTCAGCACTCACGAATCACTGCCTTTGACGTAGGGCATCGCGATGTGCACCTGATAGGTATCATCGCCGACGCGCGTATCGAGCGTCGCCTCGGCGTCGAAGTGCAACTGCAGCCGCTCGCGGATATTGGCAAGCGCCATCTTGTTGCCGGCGTGATGTCCCCCCTCTTGGCGATACGGGTTGCGCAGCACCGCGTGCACCTGTCCCCGCGCGCCGTAGATGTTAATGCTGACCACGCCGGGCTCGACCCGCGGCTCGATGCCATGGTAGACGGCATTCTCCAGCAACGGCTGGAGCACCAGCGGGGGCACGAGCGCGTCGGCTGGCATGTTGTCGATATGCCACTCGACCTGGAGCCGGTCGCCTAACCGCAATTGCTCGAGTTCGAGGTATTGCCGGCACAGGTTCACTTCGCGCGCGAGCGACGAGAGACTGCGATTGTCGGCCATCAGCACGCGAAAGAGGTCGGCCATGTCCTCGAGCGCGCCCTCCGCTCGCTTCGGGTTCTGACGGATGAGCGAGAGCACCGCGTTGATGCTGTTGAAGAGAAAGTGCGGCCGAATGCGCGCCTGCAGCGCTTGCAGCCGTGCTTCGGTGAACGCGGGCGACAGTGCGCGCCCCCGCAGGTCGAAATACAGCAGAAGCGTGCTGGTCGCCAACGCGACCAGCATCCAGTAGCGCGTCAATGGCGCAGGATCGGCATCGAGCAGCGGTTGGCCGAAAGTATAGAGCAGCGCGGTCAGGACGAACTCGATGGCGAGCACCGCCAATACGCCGAGGTAATAGGACAGGCGCTTCAGCAGGTCGTTCAGCGCCACGAGAGCAAACAGGCTGAGGATCAGCAGCGGCTGCACGATGGCGGAAGACTCCAGCAGCGCGATCCACAGCAGGCGCAGGTCCTTCGCCTGCACGATTGCCGCGGCCAGCGCCATCACGTTCACGATGACCACGATGCGCAGGGCGATGCCGAGATTGCGGAAGTTCGGCAGGGCGCCTGAATAGGCGTTTTGATTTATACTTCTCGCCATGCGCTACCCGCACGATTACTTGCCGAGCGTTTCCCGATCGCCATCAGTGCACCCTGTCCGTCCCTGAAAGGCCTGTTGCGCTGCCACGCAGCGCCTGCTTGAAGCCGATCGAGAGTTGCCAGAACGCTGTAGATTCTAACAGCCAGTATGTCCGCCAACGATAAACCCCAGAATAAGCCCTGGTCGGGCCGGTTTTCCGAGCCGGCAACCGAGCTCGTGCAGCGTTTCACCGCTTCGGTTTCGTTTGACCAGCGGCTTGCCGAGTATGACGTCGAGGGCTCGCTCGCCCACGCGCGCATGCTGCGCGCCGTGGGCGTGATCGGCAAGGACGACCTCGCGGGAATCGAGAAGGGGCTTACGCAGATCCGAACGGAGATCCAGTCCGGCACGTTCCCCTGGTCCGAGGCGTACGAGGACGTCCACCTCAACATCGAGCAGCGGCTGATCGAGCTCGCCGGCGAGTCGGGCAAGCGTCTGCATACCGCGCGCTCGCGCAACGACCAGGTGGCCACCGATGTGCGGCTCTTTCTGCGCGAGGCGATCGATCATTCGCTCGGACTCATCAAGGGCTTGCAGCGCGCGCTGCTCGACGTGGCCGATGCGCACGCCGAAACGGTGATGCCGGGGTTCACCCACATGCAGGTGGCGCAGCCGGTGTCGTTTTCGCACCACCTCATGGCGTATTTCGAAATGTTCTCGCGCGATGCCCAGCGACTGACCGATTGCCGCAAACGCGTTAACCGGCTGCCGCTCGGGGCGGCCGCACTGGCCGGCACCTCGTTCCCCATCGACCGCCAGGCCGTCGCCAGGGAACTGGGTTTCGATGGGATCTGCGAGAACTCGATCGACGCGGTTTCCGATCGCGATTTCGCGATCGAGTTTTGCGCCTGTGCGACGCTCGTCATGATGCACCTTTCGCGCTTCTGCGAAGAACTCATCCTCTGGGCGAATCCCCGTTTTGGTTTCGTCGAGCTTGCTGACCGCTTCTGCACCGGCTCCTCCATCATGCCGCAGAAAAAGAACCCGGACGTGGCCGAGCTCATCCGCGGCAAGACCGGGCGCGTGAACGGGCACCTCGTGGCACTGCTGACGCTGATGAAGGCGCAACCCCTCGCCTACAACCGCGACAATCAGGAAGATAAGGAGCCGCTCTTCGATACGGTCGACACCATGACGATGTGCCTCGCGGTCTTCTCGGAGCTGCTGCCGGGCATCAAGGTGCATCGTGAGGCAATGGCGAACGCCGCGCGCCAGGGGCACGCGACCGCGACCGATCTCGCGGAGTATCTGGTGCGCAAGGGCATGCCGTTCCGCGAGGCACACGAGGCGGTGTCGCAGGCGGTGCGCTTCGCGGAAGGCCGCGGCTGCGAGCTCGCGGATCTGAAGCTCGCCGAGCTACAAGAATTCGCGCCGGCCGTAGATAAAGACGTGTTCGCTGCGTTGACGCTCGAGGGCTCGCTCAACTCCCGCACCCACATTGGCGGTACGGCGCCGGCGCGCGTCAAGGCAGCGATCGCGAAAGCACGGAAATCGTTAGCGTAACGATTTCCGACGATTCCAACCGCGGCCATTCGTGGTTTCTTTCGGGCTTTTCCGGCCGCCCTCAGGCGCCATGAACCCTTGGCCGGATATCGAGCAGTCAGTCCGCGAAACGTTAGGCGTGCCCTTTGCAATCGAGTCTCGCGCCAGGGCCGGTGGCGGTTGCATCAGCGAAAGCTACTTGGTGCGAGGGCAAGGGCACGCCTTTTTCGTCAAGCTGAACGCTTCGGACCGGCTCTCGATGTTCGAGGCCGAGGCAGCGGGGCTCGATGAGATCGCGCGCTCGACCTCCGTGCGCGTCCCGCGGCCCCTGTGCCATGGTGCCGACGCGGGTGCGAGCTGGCTCGTGCTCGAGTATATCGAGCTGGGTCCCGCCAGCGGCCGCGGTATGGACGAGCTTGGCCGGAGGCTCGCTGCGATGCATCGTGTCACTGCGACGCGCGTCGGCTGGCACCGCGACAACACCATCGGCGCCACGCCCCAGATCAACACGCCGGGCGCGGATTGGATCGCGTTCTGGCGCCAGCACCGGTTGGGGTTCCAGCTGCGGCTCGCCGGTGAAAACGGCCATCGCGGGCGCCTGCTGACACAAGGCGAGCGGTTGCTCGAGCAGCTGCCCGTCTTTTTTTCTGGCTATGAACCGCGCCCCTCATTGCTGCACGGCGACCTGTGGTCGGGTAATGCCGCTTTTATGCGGGACGGGACGCCGGTTATCTTCGATCCCGCCGTTTATTACGGCGACCGCGAGGCCGACATCGCGATGACCGAGCTCTTCGGGGGCTTTTCGGCCGAATTCTACCGCGCGTACGACGAAACCGATCCCCGCGACCCCGGCTACGCGACGCGCAAGCTGCTCTACAACTTGTATCACGTGCTCAACCACCTCAATCTGTTCGGCGGCGGCTATCGCGCGCAGGCCGAGCGCGTGATCGGCGAGCTCCTCGCGCAGACCTGAACCATTCATCAATCAGCGTTTATCTACGGTTTCGCTTTTGCCAGTCACTGGTCACGGCTTTGGGGGCGGCGCGGTCGAGCCGCGCACCACCAGCTCCACCGGCAGCTCGACGCGCGCCTCGAAGGGTTCGCCCGCAAGGCGCGCGATGAGGTGCTGCGCCGCGTAGCCTCCCAGTTCCGCCGTAGGAAAATGCACTGTAGTCAGTCCCGGCATAATGGCCGCCGCAATCTCCATGTCGTCGAACCCGGTGAGGGACATTTCACCAGGCACAGCGAGACCGAGCGCGTGGCATTCGGCGAGCGCCCCGATGGCCAAGACGTCGTTGCCGCAAATGACCGCAGTCGGCCGCAGCGTTGCCTGCAGCAGCTCGCGCATACCTTCGCGCCCACCGCCGAGCGTATAGGGTTTCTCGACAAGGCGCCCCGGGCCCAGGCGCAGACCATATGCCGCGAGCGCCTCACGCACCCCCTCGACCCGTTCGCGCGCGCGCTCGTTGCCCGCCGTGATCCCGGAGTTCATCGCGAACTCGCGGTGGCCGAGGTCGAGCAGGTGACGCGTCACGCGGATGGCCGCCGCGTGGTTGTCGAAGCCGATGCACGGATGGCGCCCGCTCGCGTCGAGCGCCCAGGTGAGCACGTACGGAACCTGGTGCGTATCGATCATTCGGAACACGCTGGGATGGTGCGAGGTGCCGAGCAGTACGAGCCCGTCCACGCCGCGCTCGATGAGCGCCTGCGTGACGCGCGCCTCCACCTCGGCGTCGAACTCGTGGCTTGCCAATAACAGCGTGTAGCCCGCCTCATCGAGCGTCTTCTGCAGCGCGTGCGTGGTGTTGGCGAAGATGGCGTTGTCGAGCGTCGGGATCACGGCGCCAATGGTGCGTGTTCGCCGCGACGCCAGCGCGCGCGCCGCGCCGTGAGCGACATATCCCAGTGCCTGCACGGCCTGGCGGATACGCGCGGCGGTGGCGGGTTTTACCTTGTCAGGCTGCATCAGCGCGCGTGACACCGTGGCCGTCGAGACCTTGGCGAGCCGCGCCACGTCAGCCAGCTTGGCAGTTTTGTGCTCCGGACTCGATTTCAAGGCGGCTGCCTCTTGAGAAGCCGGAAGAGCCTAGCAACTCGGATGCTGCTATGCAAGCGCTTTCATTCTGGCGGGGATTCCCGCTGGCTATCCCGCGAACTGCCAAATCTCGTGAACTGCCAAATTCGGCGGGCGGGCGGCAGCACCGGCAACCGACACCACGCTCACTTTGGCGCAAGGAAAGCGCGCGGATGCGCGCGCGTTCTGGGAGCGTTACGGCCCTCGGCTCTCAGAGGGCAACAGCCTCGATATGAGGCTGTTGCACGCCCACGCGCAAGGCGGCCGGTCGCCTTAAAGAGATGGGCTCAAATCAGCAATACCGGTCTACCGGTATTGCTTGGCGCTGTATTTGCGGTACTTCGGGAGCAGGCGTCGCGGCGGGCGAAAGGCATCGCGACGGAACGGGTCGCCCAGCTCCTGGGTGAGCATGATCTCGACGACCGAGGGCTTGCCGGACTTGAGCGCGGCCTTGAGCGCGTCGCTAACCTCGTCCTCGTGCTCGACCCGGTAGCCTTCGGCCCCCATCACCCGCGCGACCTCGGAGAAATCCGGGTTCGCGAGATTGGTCCCGACGAAGCGATTGTCGAAGTAGTCGACCTGGTTCTTTTTCTCGGCGCCCCACTGGCCATTGTTGAAGACTACGGCCACCGCGGGAATCTTCTCTTTCACGGCAGTCATCACCTCAGCCAGGCTCATACCCCAGGCGCCATCGCCGACGTAGGCGATCGCCGCGCGGTCAGGCCGAGCCACCTTGGCTCCGAGCGCGGTCGGATACGCATAACCGCAGTTGCCCCAGCTCATGGCCGCGAGAAACGAGAGCGGCTGCTCAAACTTGAGGTAGCTGTTGGCCACTGAGCAGACGTTACCGATGTCCGTCGAGACCATTGCGTTGCGAGGCAAAGCCTTCGCGAGTTGCGCCAGCACACGGCGCGGTCCGATATGGGCTTTCTTGTTGGGCGAAGGCCAATTGGCGAGCTCTGCCGCCCACGCCGCTTTTTCGATTTGCACCTGTGTGAGCCGTTCTTTATTGGGTTTGCGTGTCCCGCGCGCCCGGACCCGCGTTAGCAGCTCCGCTGCGGCCAGCCCCGCATCGCCTTCAATCGCCAGTGAAACTTTCTTCACCAGGCCAAGCGTGCGATGGTCAGCATCGATCTGGATGATCTTGGCGTTCTTCGGCCAGTAATCGAGGCCATGCTGCGGCAGCGTTCCGAACGGTCCCAGGCGCGAGCCAAGCGCCAGCACGACATCGGCGCGGGCGATGATGTTCATCGCTGCTTTGGAGCCCTGATACCCGAGCGGTCCGCAAGCGAGCGGATGGCTCGCGGGGAACGAATCGTTGTGTAAATAGGAATTGACCACCGGCGCGGTGAGGTACTCGGCAAGCGCCTTCACCTCGCCGACGCCGTCCGACATGACGACCCCGCCACCCGACAAAATCACCGGAAACTTCGCATCCGCGAGCATCTTTGCAGCCTTGTCGAGGGAGTTCGACCCCCCCGCGGCGCGCTCGATGACAAGCGGCGGCAGGATCTCGTAGTCGCCCTCGCCATAGAAGTAATCGCGCGGAATGTTGACCTGCACGGGCCCGCGCTCGTGCAGCGCGATCGTGAACGCCCGGTGCATGAGCTCGGCCATGCGCAACGGGGAGTTAACGTTCACCTGCCATTTCGTGATCTTGGAGAAGATCGGCATCTGCTCGGTTTCCTGGAAACCGCCATGCCCCGCCGTGAGACTGCCAGCCTCGGGGGTCACCACCACCATGGGGGTATGCGCCCAGTACGCCGCCGCCACCGCGGTTACGAAGTTGGTTATCCCGGGACCATTCTGCGCGATACACACCGTCGGCGAGTTCGTGACGCGGCCATAGCCGTCCGCCATGTGCGCGGCGTTCTGCTCGTGCGCGACGCTGTAGAGGCGGATGCCCGCGCCCGGAAACAGATCGAGCGCGTCCATATAGGCCGAGCCGACAATACCGAACACGTCCTTCACCTTGTGCGCGACCAATGTCTCGACGAACGCCTCGGACGGCGTCATGCGAAGTTTGCCGGCGGGCGTTTTGGGCGCACTGGTGAGATTTTTCGCTTCGGTCATGTAATTCATTGGCAGGACTCCTCTCAAGGACGATGCGGCCGTCCGCACGCGGCCGCTCGAATTATATACCATGACTCTTGAACTGCAAGCGCTTTCATTTGATAAGGCAACTTATTCATTTATAGATATTTTATATCCTCACGGCCAGGCGCACCTGCGCCGCCCGCCGGACCCCGCGCAGGCAGGCAGCGCTCACCGGCAGCGGTCGTCGCCTGCCGCTTGACCCCTGGACGGCTGCGCGCCCGCTCAGGCGTGAATGAAGATGTCGCGAAAGGCGACATAGACCGACGCCATGATCACCGGCATCAGGACCAGCAGGCCCAAACCGGCCGGAATGACGGCGATCACGCCCAGGACCATCATCACGACGCCGTAAACGAGAAACGGGACGACGTTCCGGAGGCAACCGCGGAAGCTCTGCTTGAGCGCTTCGATGGGCGGCATCTCCCGCAGCACCACCAGCGCCGGCGCAAACCAGAGCGCCATGTAGACCGGGACGGCGAGCCCCATCACCAGCAGCCATGCGACCGCGACGCCAGGTCCGATCGCGGCCACTAGTGCCTCGGGGTCTCCACCCACGGATGCGAAGAAGGCGCCGGCGCCGATGGCCAGGATCACGGGGATGATGATGATGATCCAGGCCACGATGCTGAGCAGACCGATCACCACGAGATCTCCCGCGCGACTCCTGAATCCCGCAAACAGATGCCCGAACTCCAGCTCGCCTTCCTGCGCAAGGGAGTGGCAGCCGAGCATGATCCCTCCCGCGAACACCGGATAGAGCGCCGCGCTCGCCAACGCACCCACGACCGGGATCAGGACGAGCCCTATGAAGATGACGCCGAGCACGATCGTGATGAGGATCCAGGTTCCGGCCTTGCGCTTGAACAGCTGGAACCCTTCGGTGATCCACGCCCAGCCCCGGGCGGCTTCGAGACCGCGGCCGCCTGCCACGAACGCCGCCGCATCGGCTGCAGCGTCGACACGTTCTACCGGTACCGGATTCGGATTCGGTTCACTCATAGCGGACCTCCGACGATCGAGCATGCAGTAAAAGGCATGGTAAGTTAATCGCTCCGGCGTGACAAATGCCGGCGGCGCCTTTTGCTACACTGCGGGCGTTGCCCCAAACGCCGCTCTCGCCTGCGCGTCATGTTCGTTGAGTCGCTCTCGCCACACCTGCTCGCGTGGATCACCGGCGCGATCGTGCTCGCGGGGCTCATACACGGAGCACTCGGGTTCGGCTTTCCCTTCGTCGCCACCCCGCTCATCGCGATAGTCAGCGACATGCGCACCGCGGTTTTCACCGTGCTGGTCCCCACCCTCGCAGCAGTCGCCGTGAACATCGCGATGAGCGGGTCGCTGCGCCCGGTCCTGGCGCGCTTCTGGATGATGCCGCTCTACGCGATCATCGGTTCGTTCGCTGGCACGACGTTATTCGTCCTGGCGCCCGGCGTTCCCTACGCCCTGCTGCTCGCATTGGCCATATTCGTCTATCTCAACCTCGATCGGCTGGGATTGGGTGAGCTGCCCGCCGTGCGCCGGCATGAGCGAGTCTTCGCGCCCTTTTCGGGCATTGCGGCCGGATTCTTCGAGGGCACTGCCAACGTCGCGGCACCACCGCTGATCGTCTTCTATCTCGCGCTCGGCCTGGCGCCGGCCATGGTCGTACAAGGACTCAACATCTGCTTCCTGGTCGGCAAAATGATCCAGTTCACCGTGCTCACCACGCGCGGGGGCATCACCTTGGCCCAGTGGGTCACGACGCTGCCGCTCGCGGCCGTCGCCGTCGGCGCCTTGATCATCGGCCTTCGCGTCCGCCACCGCATCGACGCCCAGATCTTTCGCGTCTGGGTGAAGCGCTTCTTGCTCGCGACCGCGCTGGTGCTACTGGGACGGTATGCTTATTCATTGTTTGCTTGAACCGCGTGACTCGCAAACGGTGAGAGGTGTCGGCGTGGATCCAGAAACGCAAACGGCCGGCATGGCGCCGGCCGTAAGTCTGTTCGAGATGCTCCGCTCAGGCGGTCGTTTTCTCGAGCACCTTCTTGAGCTCGCCGCTCTGGTAGAGCTCGATCATGATGTCCGAACCGCCGACAAATTCTCCGTTCACATAGAGCTGGGGAATGGTCGGCCAGTTGGCGTATTCCTTGATGCCCTGGCGGATGTCGGGATCTTCCAGCACGTTGACGGTGTGAAATTCATCCACGCCGCACGCGCGCAGGATGCCGACGGCGTTCGCTGAAAATCCGCACTGGGGGAAGTCCGGCGTGCCTTTCATAAAGAGCACGACCCGGTTGCCACTCACCTGTTGTTTGATAACGTCCTGAACGCTCATCATTAACTCCAATACCTGACAGAATTGATCGGGTACCCTACCGCTAGCCGCGCGACGGGTCAAGTTGCGCGCCGGAGACGCGCTCGATCCCTGCGAGATCGCGCCAGGTACTCACCCGCCGTGCGAATCTGGCGGCGGTAAGGAGCGCACGCGCGCGCGCGCCCTGATCATGCCCATGCTCGAACAGCAGCCAGCCGCCGGGTTTCAGGTGATCGGGCGCTGCGGCGACAATCGCTGCGATACACTCGATGCCCTCGGGGCCGGCGACGAGCGCCGGCCGCGGCTCGAACCGCAGGTCGCCCGCCGCCAGGTGGGGATCGCCGGCTGCCACATACGGCGGATTGGCGGCGATCACGTCAAAGCGCTCCGCCGGTACGGGTGCGAACCAGTCGCCGTGTACGATGCTGAGATTGCGCACGCCGTGGCGAGCAGCGTTCTCCCGCGCAAGCGCAACCGCCTCGGCCGCGGCATCGATCGCCACGACCCACGCACGCGGACGTTGCTGCGCGATGGCGATCGCTACGCAGCCGCTCCCGGTCCCGAGGTCGAGCACGCGGGCCGTGGATTGCGCCGGTATGCGTTCGAGTACGAGTTCCACCAGCCGCTCGGTTTCCGGCCGCGGGATCAACACGGCGCCCGTCACCTTGAATTCCAGTCCGTAAAATTCACGGCGTCCCGTCAGATAGGCAACGGGCTCGCCCGAGCGGCGCCGCGCCGCAAGTGTCTCGAATGCCTGCTCTTGCGCAGTCGTGAGTGCCTGATCGCCGTGCGCGATAAGGTAGCTGTCATCGCAGCCGAGCACGTGACGCAGGAGCGCGCGCGCCTCGATAACGGCCGTGCCGCTACCCATGCGGCGCAATGCGTCGACGATGGTGCATGTCATAGAGTAGCGAGCCAATGCGCCGGGCGGCGCCCCCGCTAGCAGCCTGTCAGACTTGGTATCCTGACGGGCTGCTTAAGCAAAACCGCCTGAAGATTTGACATGGGATTTAGCAGAATACGCCCTGTTGGACTGCAATTGACGTCGAGAATAGCGCCGAATTCGTGTTTCCACGGACCCTTTTTCGCCGTTTTCCGGCAGGCGGCTTTGCCTGAGGAGTTTGTCGGACTTTAGGCCGACAAACTCCTAGGCGGTCTGCGTCTCTTCGCCGAGCTGCGCCAGCTGCTCGGTCTGGTGCTCGGCCATCAGCGAGTCGATCAGCGCGTCGAGATCTCCGTCCACGATCTGCGCGATCTTGTAGAGCGTCAGATTGATACGATGGTCGGTTACCCGCCCTTGCGGAAAGTTGTACGTGCGGATGCGCTCGGAACGATCACCGCTGCCGACGAGTGATTTGCGCGTGGCGGCAAGCTTTGCCTGCTGCTCGCGCAGCTGCTTGTCCTTGATGCGCGCAGCGAGGATGCTCAGCGCCCGTGCCCGATTCTTGTGCTGCGAGCGATCGTCCTGGCACTCGACCACGATCCCGGTGGGCAGGTGTGTCACCCGCACCGCGGAATCGGTCTTGTTTACATGCTGGCCGCCGGCGCCGGAAGCGCGGAACGTGTCAACGCGCAGCTCGGCGGGATTCAAAATCACGTTCGTGATCTCGTCGGCCTCCGGCATGACGGCCACGGTGCACGCGGAGGTGTGGATCCGGCCCTGCGTCTCGGTCGCCGGCACGCGCTGCACCCGGTGCCCGCCCGACTCGAACTTGAGCCTGGAATACGCTCCCTGGCCTGTGATCTTGGCGATGATCTCCTTGTAGCCGCCCAGGTCCGAGGGGCTTTGCGAGATCACTTCGACCTGCCAGCGCTTGCGTTCCGCGTAGCGGCTGTACATGCGGAAAAGCTCTCCCCCGAACAGCGCCGATTCGTCGCCGCCGGTGCCGGCCCGGATCTCGACGAAGATGTTGCGCTCGTCGTTCGGGTCTTTGGGCAGCAGCTGCTTCTGCAGCTCCGCCTCGATCGCGGCGAGCCGCTCCCGGGTCGCCTTGATCTCGCTCTCCGCGAACTCGCGCATGGCGGGATCGTCCGCCATCTCCTCCGCCGTCTTGATGTCCTCTTCCCCGCTCACATATTGCGCGTAGAGCTCGGCGACCGGCGTGATTTCTGCGTGCTCGCGCGTGAGCCGGCGGTAGGCGTCGAGGTCTGCGGTAGCGTTCTCTCGAGCAAGGAGGTCGCTGATTTCCTGCAAACGGGTCGACAACTGCGCGAGTTTCGCGGCGATGCTTGGTTTCATCGGGTGTTGCGCCGTGGAGGGCTTACTCGGGCCGCGCTATCTGGTAGAGCCGTGACAGCAACCGGGCGAGCTCCTCCCGGTCCTCCTCTCGCGAGTGCGACAACGCATGCGTCGGCGCATGCAGCAACTTGGCGGTCAGGCTGCGCGAGAGTTGCTCGAGCACCATCTGCGGATCATCCCCTTTGGCAAGCCGGCGCAGGGCGCGCTCGAACGTGTGGCGGCGGGCGCGTTCGCCCGAGTCGCGCAGGGCCCGGATCGTCGGGACGAGCTCACGATTGCCGACCCAGTGCATGAAGTCGGTGACCTGGTTCTCGATGATGACCTCGGCCTGCGATACGGCGTTCTGACGTGCGTCCATGCCCTCGCGCGCGATCTTGCCGAGATCATCCACGGTGTAAAGAAATACGTCGTCGAGCGCGCCGACCTCGCCTTCGATGTCCCGCGGCACGGCGAGGTCGAACATGAGCATGGGCCGGTGCTTGCGCACCCGCAGCGCACTCTCCACCAGGCCCTTGCCGATAATGGGTCGGGGGCTCGCAGTGCAGGTGATTACAATGTCGTGCGCCGCGAGTTGGGACGAGAGATCGTTCAAGGTGAGCGGCCGGCCCCGAAAACGGTCGGCGAGCTGCTCGGCGCGCTCGAGCGTGCGGTTCGCAAAGCTCAACCGCCGAGGATGGTGCGCGGCGAAATGGGTCGCGGTCAGCTCGACCATCTCGCCGGCGCCGACAAACAGCACCTTCTGCTCGCCGATGCTCGGGTAGATGTGGCTCGCCAGGCTGACCGCCGCGGAGGCCATCGAGATCGTGGCTGCGCCGATGTCGGTCTCGGAGCGCACCGCCTTCGCCACCGAGAAGGTGCGCTGGAACAGCTTGTTCAGAAGCAGCCCGAGCGTCCCCGCCGCTTGCGCCGTGCGCACCGCCTGCTTGAATTGGCCCAGGATCTGGGGCTCGCCGAGCACCATCGAGTCAAGGCCGCTCGCCACCCGGAAGGCATGCTTGACCGCGCGCTCCTGCGACAGGTGCAAGAGATAGGGCTCGATCTGATTGGGCTTGAGCCGGTGGTAGCCAGCCAACCAGTCGACGACTGACGGCGGCTCCTCAGTGTTGCAGTAGATCTCGGTGCGATTGCATGTGGAGATGATCGCCGCTTCCTTGACCGGCCGACGGTCCACGAGGTCGCGCAGCGCCTCGACCAGGGTTTCGGCGTGAAAGACCACCTGCTCGCGTACCGACAGCGGAGCAGTCTGGTGATTGATACCGAAAGCAAAGAGCTGCATGGCCGCGGCCGCGTTAAAAGGCCCTAAATATTAATACGCTACGGGCTCGCGCGCCATTGCGGTGCAGCGCCGGGCCGGGCGATGCTTAACCGGCGTGCTGGTTGCGCAACGGCTCGCCGTGCGCCCATCGCCCGAGATTGGCACAAATACCCGCCGCCGAGCGAGATATTGAGGGTGCGCGCGCCGTGCGGCATTTGCTCCAGCGTCTGCGCGCTCGCACGTCATCGGTCTCGCGAGTGTGGGAACCGGCGAGCGCCAGCCATTCGGCCCGCGGCCACAGCTCCGGCAAGACCGCCGGAGCGGGCACCTAGTCCTTTTTGCCCTTGCCGCGGGCAAACAACTCGTCGAGCTTCTGTTCGTAGGCGTGATAATCGAGGAAGTCGTAGAGCTCATCACGTGTCTGCATGAGCTCCACCACCCCCTTCTGCGTGCCTTCTTTGCGTAGCGCCTGGTAGACCCTGAGCGCCGCCGCGTTCATGGCACGGAAGGCGGACAGCGGATAAAGCGCCATGGCGACGTTGGCACCACGCAGTTCCTCCACTGTGTAGAGCGGCGTCTTCCCAAACTCGGTAATGTTCGCGAGTATCGGCACATTCACCGCGCCCGCAAACTGCTTGTACATCGGCAGCTCGGTGATCGCCTCCGGAAAGATCATGTCGGCGCCGGCCTCGACGCACGCGCAGGCGCGATCGATCGCCGCCTGCAGCCCCTCCACCGCGAGCGCGTCCGTGCGTGCCATCACGACGAACGTCGGGTCGGTCTTTGCGTCCACCGCGGACTTGATGCGGTCGACCATCTCCTGCTGTGATACCAGCTCCTTGCCCGGCCGGTGACCGCAGCGCTTGGCGCCCACCTGGTCCTCGATGTGCATGGCGGCGGCGCCGCACTTGATGAGCGACTTGACGGTGCGAGCGATATTGAACGCGCTCGAGCCGAAGCCCGTATCCACGTCCACGAGCAGCGGCACGGAGCACGCGTCGGTGATGCGGCGCACGTCGGTGAGCACGTCATCGAGACCGCTGATGCCGAGGTCCGGCACACCGAGCGATCCAGCCGCAACGCCGCCGCCCGACAGGTAGATCGCGCGATAGCCCACGCGATCGGCGAGCCGCGCGTGATACGCATTGATCGTGCCGATGACTTGTAGTGGGCGCTCCGCGGCGAGCGCGGCCCGGAAACGCGCGCCTGCCGAGGTGAGCGTGGCGGGGGCGGAGGAGGACAGGTCGGTCATATTGGCAGGTTCCCGCAGAGATCCGAAGCAAGCCTGACATCGGGCAGGAAGTCCATGATATGAAAGCTTCTCCCGCGTCGGCCGAAAGTGGCGTTTACGTTAGCATGGCGGGCCCCTTTTTGTCAGCCGCGCTTCGGTGCATAATCAGGTTTGCACCACCATCTGGACTTCCTAATGCCCCGCAGATCGAACGCCACGGCAGACACCCGCCTGACCGGCACCCAAAGCATCGAGCGGGCGCTGACGCTGCTGCGCGAGATCGCGGCGCACAACCGTAGCGGCTCACGGCTACTCGATCTCGCCACCCGCACCGGCCTCCAGCGCCCAACCGTCCACCGCATGCTGAAGTGCCTCGCTGCAGAAAGCATGGTGCAGCAGGACACCGACAGTCACCGCTATTTCCTGGGGCCGATGGTATTCGAGCTCGGGCTCACCGCCGCGCCCCGCTTTAACTTGCGCGAAATCTGCCACCCGTCACTCTCGCGCCTTGCCGAAGCAACGGGCGACACGGTCTTCCTCACCCAGCGCAGCGGGCTCGACTCCGTGTGCCTGGACCGCCGCGAGGGAACGTTCCCGATCAAGACCTTCACGCTCGAGATCGGCATGCGTCGTCCGCTCGGCGTCGGCACCGGCAGCCTCGCCATCCTTTCCGCGCTGCAGGATGACGAAATCCAGGCGATCATTGCCGCCAACACCGCCCGCTTGCCCGAGTACGGGCTCAACCCCGGCACGCTCCAGTCGCAGGTAAAGCGTTCACAGAAGCTCGGCTTCGCGATGCGTGACTTGCCCGGGCTATCCGGCGTGCGCTCGGTCGGGCAGGCCTTGCGTAACCAGAGCGGCGTCGCCTTTGCCGCGCTCTCCGTTTCCACGATCTCGAGCCGCATGAGCGATAAGCGCGCAATCGAGGTCGCTCAGCTGCTCAAGAACGAGTCGCGCCAGCTCGAACGCCAGCTCCTTACCGGCGCTGACGGCCGCTAGAGGAATTTGTCGTGCCTGTTCCGACACATTCCTAGAGCGCCGGGGATGAAGGCGTTTCAGGCTGCAGCGCGCTGTCCGCTCGATGGCGTGCGCGTACTGGACTTGTCGCGCGTGGTCGCGGGCAACATGGTCAGCCTGCTGCTCGCGGATTTCGGCGCGGAGGTCGTGAAGATCGAGCCGCCGGCGGGCGATCCGCTGCGCGATTGGCTGGTGGCCGGTGTCGCGACCAACTGGAAAGTCTACGCGCGCAACAAGAAAAGCGTGTGCCTCGATCTGCGCAAGGGCGAGGCGAGAGCGCTCCTGCTGAAGCTCGTCGACACCGCCCACGTGTTCATCGAGAACTTTCGCCCCGGCACGCTGGAGAAAATGGGCCTTGCCCCGGACGTGCTGCACGCGCGCAATCCGAAGCTCGTAATCGTGCGCGTCACGGGCTGGGGTCAGACCGGGCCGTACCGCCATAAACCCGGCTTCGGCACGCTCGCCGAAGGCGCGTCGGGTTTCGCGGCGCTCAACGGCTTCGCCGACCGCGAGCCGGTGCTGCCGCCCATACAGCTCGCCGACTGTACCTCAGGGGTCTACGGTGCCTTTGCCACGCTCGTGGCCGTGCGCGAGGTCGAGGTGGGTGGGGGCCGCGGACAGGTGATCGATCTTTCACTGCTGGAGCCGCTCTTCTCCTTCATGGGTCCACAGGCGGCCAGCTATCAGGCTAGCGGACGGCTGCGCCCGCGCACCGGCAGCCGCTCGACCACGGCAGCCCCGCGCAACGCATACCGCACCAGCGACGATCGTTGGGTCTGCCTCTCCGCCTCGACTCAGGCCATGACCGAGCGTTTGTTCCGCGTCATTGGTCGCGCCGATCTCATCGACAACCCGCGCTATCGCACGAACGCCGAGCGGGTGCAGCACGCCGCCGAGCTTGACGCCATCATCGGTGAGTTCATCGCGCGCATGACTCTCGCGGAGAATCTAGATTTCTTCGGCCGGGCTGAAGTGACGGTCGGGCCGATCTACGACATCGCGCAGATCATCGAGGATCCCCACGTCACGGCACGCGAGATGGTGGCCGCCTATCCGGACGAGGAGATGGGGACGGTCCCGATGCACTGCGTCGTCCCGCGCCTTTCGGGCACGCCTGGCGCAATCCGCCGCGCAGCCCCCGGGCTCGGCGAGCATAATGCTGAAATCCTCGGCGCGCTGGGCTTGGGCGCGGAGGAGCTCGCGCGGCTCGCCGCCGCAGGGGTAATTTACGCGGGCAAGCAGCGCACCAAGAAAAAGATCGCCGAGGCCTGACGACAGTGACTAGGTGACTAAGTGTTTGAGTAAAACCGTCGCAGAGGCAAGGTTAGAGGCTCTGCGTTCGGATCACCTAGTCGCTTAGTCACTCAATCACCCGCTGCCCCCCAATCGACGCTGCCAGTACCGCCGCGCCTGCGGGACCGTTATGGAAGGAAGGAATCAAATGACACGCGAACTGCCGGTATGGCGCTCCCTGCTCTACGTGCCCGTCAACGTGGAGAGATTCGTGGAGAAGGCGCACACGCGCGGCGCCGACGTGATCCAGCTCGACCTCGAGGACGCGGTTCCGCCGGCGGAAAAAGAGAAGGCTCGCACGCTCGTGGGGAAAAATGCGGCACGGGTGCGCCGCGGGGGCGCCGACGTCGTCGTGCGCATCAACCAGCCCTTGGCGCTCGCGGTGCGCGATCTCGAGCACTCAATCTGCCCCGATGTGGACGCGATTGCCGTCACCAAGGTGGATAGCGCCTCTCACGTGAGACTCCTGGGAGAGCTCGTGAGCGAGCTCGAGGACAAGCGCAGGATGAAGGTCGGGCACACCCGGTTCATCGCCATGATCGAAACCGCGGATGCCTTCTTTCGCATCCACGAAATCGTACGCGCGGATGCGCGTATCGTTGCCTGCAACATCGGCGGCGAGGATTTCGCGCTCGATTGCAACATGCAACCGACCGGCGAGACGCTGCTGTACCCGAAGCAGCACATGATCATCGCAGCCAACGCGGCCGGGATCATACCGCTCGGCTTTGCGGACACCGTGGCGGGCTTCGGCGATTGGGACAAGTTCCGCAAGATGGTGCGGCGCTCGCGCGATTTCGGCTTTATGGGCGCCGGTTGCATCCATCCCGGGCAGGTGACGATCGTCAACGAGGAATACAAACCAAGTGAGGACGAGGTCACGTATGCGCGGAAGGTGATCCAGCTCGACCAGGAGGCTGCAGCAGCGGGACGCGGCTCGTTCCAGATCGACGGCAAGATGATCGATATCCCCGTCGTCGTGCGCGCCCGGAAGCTGATAAAACGCCACGAAGCCATCAAGCGCCGCGAGGAAAAAACCCTCGCCGCGACGGATAAACGCTGATGACACAAGACCTCGAGGCGCTCAAGGAATGGATCGGCCAGCGGGAAGAGGCCGTGGACTATGTGACTGTGCCGCTTGTCCACCGCGTCGCTGCGACACTCGATCGTGACGACCCGTTTCCCAGGATCGGTGACCCCCTGCCGGTCGGCTGGCACGCCGTGTTGTTCCCGCGCGTCGTGCGTCATTCGGAGATTGGCGCGGACGGCCATCCCAAACGCGGTGACTTCCTGCCCCCGGTACCGCTGCCTCGCCGCATGTTTGGCGGCAAGCGCGTTACGTTCGTCTCGGACCTTCGCGTCGGCGATGAGGTCCGCCGCGAATCGGTGATAAGAGACGTCTTGCCCAAGCGGGGCCGTAGCGGGCAGATGGTGTTCGTGACGGTGAGGACCGATCTCGTGAGCCCGCGGGGGCTCGCGATCACCGAGGAGCAGGACATCATTTATCGTGGCAATCCCGATCCGAATATCCCGCCAGCGCCGGCGCAGCCAGTGCCCGGCAAGGCGATATGGAGCCGGTCCATCACTGCCGACCCCGTGCTTCTGTTTCGCTATTCGGCGCTGACCTTCAACGGGCACCGCATCCATTACGACTGGCGCTACGTCACCAAGGAAGAAGGCTACCCCGACCTCATCGTAAACGGCGGGCTGCAGACGCTGCTCGTGTGCGAGCTCGTCCGCACGCACGCCTCGAGCCCGATGCGCTTCATGTCCTCGCGCAACGTACGCCCGCTGTTCGTGAACCGGCCCTTCACGATGTGCGGAGAGCCCGCCACCGACAACAAGACGGTCAAGCTGTGGGTGGCCGATCAGGACGGCACGCCAACCCTGATCGCTGAAGCCGAGTTCGCCTAGGAGTTTGTCGGCGCCAAGTCCGACAAACTCCTAACGCAAAACCGATACTAGAAAATTTGCAAGAAACGATGACAGATATGCGAATTCACCCTCGCCTCCTTTCACCTTCCGCTGCTTCGGCTGGGTTTCCATTGAATTTCTCAGCCGGTTTTGCTTGTAGCAGCCTGTACGGACTGTTAAGTCCGACAGGGTGCTAGGAGGCGCCGATGGCTGGAGGTCCACTGGAGGGCGTGCGGGTGCTTGACCTTACGTCGGTGGTGGTGGGGCCGCTGGCGACGCAGATCATGGCCGACCACGGCGCCGAAGTCATCAAGATCGAGGCGCCCGCGGGCGACATCGTGCGCGCGCTTGCGGGACGCGGCGTCACCGCCAGCATGTCGGGAAAGTTCCTGCACTTGAACCGCAACAAGCGCAGCATCGCGCTCGACCTCAAGCAGGAGGCCGCCCGCGATGCGTTGATGAGGCTGATTGAACGCGCTGATGTCCTCATCTGGAACATGCGCCCACCCGCGATGGCGAGACTCGGGCTCGCCTACGAGGACGTGCGGCGGGTCAATCCCCGCATCATCTACTGCGGCATGTTCGGTTTCGGGCAGGATGGGCGTTACCGTGACAAGCCGGCGTACGATTCCATCATCCAGGGCTCAGCCGGCATCGCCGCACTGCATCACCGCGTGACAGGGGAGCCGCGCTACCTGCCGATGGTGATCGCCGACCGCACTGTCGGGCTCATCGCCGTGCAGATGATCCTGATGGCGCTCTACCACCGCACCCGCACCGGCGAGGGTCAGGCGATCGAGATCCCGATGTTCGAGAACATCGTCAAGTCCGTGCTCGAGGAGCACATGTACCTGAAGACGTTCGATCCGCCGCTTGGCCCGACCGGTGATCCGCGACTGCTCGACGCCGAAGCGCGGCCCCTCGCCACCCAGGACGGGTGGATCTGCATCTCCGGCAACACCGACGGGCAGGCATTCGCGATCTTTGATGCGATCGGGAAACCCGAGCTCAAGGCCGACTCACGCTTCAACAGCGTCGCGGCGCGCTTCAAGAATACGCCCGAATATTTCCGGATCCGCGCCGAGGGCCTCAGGCAGAAAACCACCGCCGAGTGGCTCGAGATCTTCGACGCGACCGACGTGCCCGCGATGCCGTTCCAGACGCTCGATGAACTGATGCAGGACCCGCACTTGAAGGACATCGGCTTTTTCAGCCTGATCGAGCACCCTACGGAGGGTCGCATCCGAAACATGAGACTGCCCAACAAGTTGAGCGGCGGCGTGCGCCGGGATTTCCGACCGGCCCCCAAGATCGGCGAGCACAGCATCGAGATTCTGAGCGAAGCCGGCTACGACGATGCGGCAATAGAGGCGATGGTGGCGAGCAGGGCCACTGTTGACGGCCGTCCTCAAAAACAATGAACGGCGATGCCCGGTCGCCAAACGCGGCACAAGAGGCTGGCTGCGCGGTCTTCCACGATCGCGGCCGGCAATCACCATTGAATAGCGGGACCTCGCGTGCTGTGAACTTATGCGCCGCTCAACCGTTGACCGCTCACCTGGATTCACTGACTGAAGAGAATGTCATGCGCTCCTTAACGCGGCAGACTGCCCGGATCCTGATATCCATCTTGCTCGCGGCATCGTCGTTCGCATCGGGCCCGCTGCTGGCCCAGAACGCGTCCAGCCCGGACTACGTCCCCCAGGTCGGCCAGCAAGGGAAGGACGTCATCTGGGTGCCCACTCCGCAGGCCCTGGTCGAGCACATGCTCGACATGGCCCGGGTCACCCCCAAGGATTATGTCGTCGATCTCGGCTCGGGCGATGGCCGCACGGTTATCGCCGCTGCGAAGCGCGGCGCGCGGGCGCTTGGCATCGAGTACGACCCCGGCCTGGTCGCACTGGCCAAGCGCAACGCGGAAAAAGCGGGCGTGTCCGGCAATGCCCATTTCATTCAGAGCGACCTTTTCAAGACCGATTTCAGCGACGCGGACGTGCTCACGCTCTACCTGCTGCCGAGTCTTAACCTGAAACTGCGGCCGACGATACTCAAGATGAGGCCTGGCACCCGCGTCGTGTCCCACGCGTTCACGATGTACGACTGGCGCCCCGATCAAACCCATACCGCGGGAGATCGCACCGCCTATATGTGGATCGTGCCGGCCCCGGTCGAGGGGACGTGGCAATTGAGCATCTCGACCGGGCGAACCGGCAATGACGAGCTGGTGCTGCGCCAGTGGTTTCAGTACGCCCAGGGCCTCGTGCGCATCAACGGCAAGACCAGCGAGTTGGGCAACGTCAGGATCCAGGGCACGCAGATCAGCTTCACGATTTTCGAGCCCGCCGGTGGGGATCCGCTGCGCCGCGATTTCACGGGCCGCGTATTCGGAAACACGATGGAGGGCGTCCTCAAGCTGCCCGAAGGCGAGCAGACATGGAGGACGACGCGGGTTCCGCCGCCCGCCAAGCGCTGAAAGCAAATTGAAACGGTGCGGCTGCCGGTCGCGCTTCCTTCGCGTATCGAGCAGGCGCGCTCCGATATAATCACACGTACTGCCAGGAACGCCTCGCTTATCTGCCTACGAGAATACGGAGTCCGAGACATGCCAGCACAGCAAAACCACGCGGCCATCATCGGTGGCGGCATCATGGGCGGTGACATCGCCATCATCTTCGCCGCCGGCGGCTGGAACGTGCACGTGATGAGTCCTTCGCAGAAAACGCGCGATGCGCTGCCAGCGCGGATCGCCGCGGGGCTGAAGAAGCTCGGAGCGCCAGAAGTGAACGCGACGCTGGTCAAGGCCTATGCGAAGCTCGAGGAGCTGCCGCTAAAGGAGGTCAGCCTCGTAGTCGAAGCGGCGATCGAGGACCTCGCGCTCAAGCACCAGATCTTCGCCGACCTCGAGCGGCTCGCCCGCCCCGACGCGATTCTCGTAAGCAACACCTCTACCTTCCCGATCGGCGAAATTGGCAAGCACCTCAAGACGCGCTCACGTGTGGCGGGCATGCATTACTTCATGCCAGCACACCTGGTGCCCCTCGTCGAGATCGTCAGCGCCGAGTTCACCGATCGCAAAGTGGCCGAGCGTCTGATCGATCTCATGCGCGAATTCGGTAAGGCGCCGATCGACGTGAGCAAAGACGTTCCCGGATTCGTTGGCAATCGCTTGCAACACGCCCTGATGCGCGAGGCGCTGTGGCTGGTGGCGAATGGCGTCACAACGCCGGAGGGTATCGACACTGCCGTCCGGTTCGGATTCGGCTTCCGCTACATTGCGTGCGGCCCAATGATGCAGAAGGAGCTCTCGGGCTGGGACACCAATTTACTCGGGGGCACCTCGATCTATCCCCACCTCTACAACGAGAAGGCGCCGCCCCCGATGATTCGTGACATGGTTGCAAAGGGCCATATCGGGATGAAAGCCAAGCACGGCTTTTGGCAATGGACCGACGAGACCATCGCCCGGGAAAAGGCGCGCATCGAGCGCTGCCTGCAGGCGGGAATGGAGATCCTCAAGTCCGGTTAAATCCGGACGCTTCGCGCCGGTTTGGCGCGCGCCGGAACGCGAAGTCCGGGTCGAGTGCGATAAGACCGCCCGGTACGGAAGGCACCGTCGGCCGCGAGCACATGCGCGTGCGGGTTGAAGGTCGCCAGATTTCCGAAGGTCTGCCATGGCCTTTCGCTCCTGCGGATCGGTTGCTAATATTTCCGTCGTGCACGCCTACTCTTATCCCCCTCTATGCTCGCACGGTTGCTGAAAAACCTTTTTTCAAGAACCAGGCCTGCGCCGCATGCCGCCATTGACGTTGCCGCATTACTGCGACAGGCCGATGCAGCCCTGCAGCAGGGTCGTTGGTCTGCAGCCCAACAACTTGCTCAGCAACTCATGGTCGAACCCGATCACGAAGCTGATGCCTGTCACGTCTTGGGAGTCGTAGCTTATCAGTGCTCCGATCCCGAGAAAGCCCTGGCGCTCGTGGAGTCGTCTATTGCTCTCAATCCCAAGGCCGCGCATTTTCATAATACGCTAGGAAAAATTCTCGTTTCCCTGGGTCGTTTCGCTGATGCGGCTGCGGCCTATGAAAGAGCGATCACTTTGGCACCGCAGGTTGGCGGCTATTTTATGAACTATGCCGCCGCAAGGAAATTTTCTGCCGCGGACATGCCCTTGATAGAGGCCATCGAAAAACAACTTCCAGCCATTGCCGAAGACAGTGACCACCGCATCAACTTCCAGTTTGCTCTTGGGAAAGCACTAGACGATTGCGCTCTATACGACCGCGCTTTCCCTTATTTCAAACAGGCTAACGATGCCAAGTTCGCGTCACAGCCGTTCGCGATGGAACCGTTGCTAGAATACGTAACAACGTTAAGAAGCGTTTTTGACGACACTTTTGTCGCGCGTCACCGGCCGCCTGTGCGTCGGGATGATATTCGACCGATCTTTATCGTCGGCATGCCCCGTTCCGGCTCAACACTGCTGGAATCGCTGCTTTGCCGGGACCCAGACATCATCGCCGGTGGCGAGCTACGTGCATTGGACATCGTGGTGAACGATGTCGCGCGCATTGTCTCCAACTCGTTGCCTTATCCGCAATGCTTGCGCGAAGTTGCGACAATCCCGCTACGTGAATTGGCGCGAATTTATCGCGATAACCTGACGCCAGCGATTTCCACGGCACGGCGATTTACCGACAAATATCTGTACAATTTTTTGAATGTCGGTCTGATTGCACTGCTCTTTCCCCAGGCCAGCATTATCCAGATAAGACGCCATCCCCTCGACGTGTGCCTTTCATGCTATTTGATGTCTTTCGCCGATGCACATGGGTTCACCTACGACATCGAGACGCTCTGCCGTTACTACGGACAGTATGAAGTGATCATGGCGCATTGGCACAAAGTGCTACCGGATTTGATAATTGATGTGGAATACCGGGATCTCGCGGAGGCTGCAGAAGAAACGATTGGCACAGTGCGTGAACGGCTCGAATTGTGTGCGCAAATAGAAAACGCGAGTGATACGCCCGCTCATGCGATTCAGACCGCAAGTGCGTGGCAAGCTCGACAGCCTATCTACAAGAGTTCACTGCATCGTTGGAGAAACTACCGAAACCACATTTCGCCGTTCGTCGAGGCGTTAAGAAACGCGGGCGTAAACATCGATCTTGAGCCAACGACGCTTACTGACTCTGCTTAGGGAATCTCAGTTTTTGTGCTTAAGCGTTTTTGGGAGGAAAAGGGGCCAGGCTCGATTCATCATGAGAAGCAAATGCCCGGATCGAGGTGATCCGCGATGAGCGACATCTTCATCAGCTACCGCCGCGAGGACGCGCGCGCGGACGCGGGGCGGCTGTGCGACCGGCTCGGCAAGCGCTTCGGCGAGCAGCACGTCTTCATGGATATCGACGACATCCAGCCCGGTGCAGACTTCACGCAGGTGCTGGACGACACGTTGGATCAATGCGACGTCATGCTCGTCATGATCGGCCGGCAATGGCTCGATGCCGACAACGCCGGCCGACTGCACGGGCTCGGGGATTTCGTGCGGCTGGAGATCGAAAAGGCGCTCAGCCGGCGCATCCTAATCATTCCCGTGCTCGTGGCCGGCGCGACGATGCCCTCGGCCGACGCGCTGCCGAGGGGGTTGCGCGGCCTCGCGCAGCGCCAGGCCTTCGAGATCCACGACAGCAGCTTTCACGAAGATGCGGATCGGCTGATCGGCGTCGTTGCCGCGGCGCTGAAGCGTCCGCCCCGCTGGCGCCGGCCCGCTCACCTCGCCTGGATCGCCGCCGTGCTGGTGTTGCTCGCCCTCGGCGTGATGTTGCAAGGGCAGATTGGTGACTGGCTGGCGCCGCCGCTGAGTTTGCGCAGCGAACCCGCAACCGTATCGCGGGACGCAGTGCGCCGCATGCTGGCGGACCATGGTCTGCACGACCGCGCGCGCAACCCGCAGGGTCGAGGGCTGGCCGCTCGTTACGAACGTCGAGTGATCAACGAGCAGCCCGTCATCGTCGATGCCGCAACGCGGCTGATGTGGCAAGGCGTCGGCAGCGAGCGAGCCTTTACGCGGGCGGTGGCCGACGACGCCATCGCCGCGCTGAACCGGCGCACCTTCGCGGGCTACGCCGATTGGCGGTTGCCGACGCTGGAGGAGGCGATGTCGCTGGTCCGGCCCGAGGCCCAGAATGGGCTGTACATGGACCCGCTGTTCGGGCCGCGCACGGCGCCGTTCCTATGGACGGCCGATCTCGAAACCGCGGGGCGGGGCTGGCTGGTCTATTTCTTCTACGGCAGCTGCGATACCGATTCGCTGGCCTTCAACGCCTACGTGCGGGCCGTCCGGGCGGACACAGGCCCATCCCGACCCTGAATCAATCGGGCCGGGCTCAATTTATGATAAGGACTGCGTCGAAGCAGGACGAGCGATAGGACAAGCTCAGGAAACGCTTCGCGCTGACCCGAAGTTAGCTGGCGTAAACATTACTGCGAACTGCCGTACCCCCACTCCTCCCCTAGTCCAAGGATCGCGTTTCTTTGCATCGTTGAACGAGCAATCTGCTCGGCCTCGCGCGAGCCACGTTTCATTGCGACCGTCTTGCCCCACAAGGATTTTCAGGACGTGCGGTGGAACCAGAGCAGAGACAGCAGCGCCGCCACCAGCGCGAACAGCGCCGCCATCGCGCCGAACAACGCGCTGAGCTCGGTTTCCCTGCGCTCCAGCGTGAGCTTGGCAGTCAGGTTCTTGTAGACCTTCTGCAGATCGGCCGCGCTGCCGGCATGGGAGTATTCACCCTCGGTGATGCCGGCGATCGCCTTCAGCGCCTCCTCGTCGAAGCGCATGTAGATCACCATGTCCTCGAACTCGACTGGCCCGCCGTCCTTGGTGCCGAAACCGACCGTATGAACGCGCACGCCGCGCTCGGCGGCCATCTTCGCTGCCATCAGCGGGTCCGGGCCGGTGGTGCGCCGGCCGTCGCTGAGCAGCACGATCGCGCCGGCGGTATAGGAACCCGGCGGCACCGGCTTGAAGTCCTTGCGCTCCGACCTGCGGGCGCCTTCGAGCGGCACCCCGCCCGAACGTCGGGAGAAATCGCTGTCGAAGACCTCCGCCTCGAGGTCAATGCCCGCGTCCGGGAGCAGCAACGACAAGGCCATCAGCAGTCCGCTCCCGGTCGCGGTGCGGCGCTGCAACTGGAAGCGATCGACCGCGGCGATCAAATCCTCGCGATTCTGCGTTGGCGTCTGCACGATTGCTGCCGTGGCCGCGAAAGTCACGATACCGACCCGGACGTTGGGCGGAAGATCCTTGATGAAGGTTTTCACCGCGTTCTGCGCCGCGCCTAGCCGGGTCGGCTCCACGTCGGTGGCGCGCATGCTGCGGGAGACGTCCATCGCGAGCACGATCGTCTGATGTTCGGAAGGCAGGGTGAAGACGGCAGTCGGCCGCGCGACTCCGAGTAGCGCGCAGACCAGCGCCAGCAGGAGCAACAACGCTGGTAGGTGGCGCCGCAGCCACTGCCCCGGTGCGATCGCGTCGCGCACGAGCATGAGACTCGCATAGCGCAGTGCCAATTTCTTGCGCCGCCCGAGCGCGTAGACATAGGCCGCGATCAACATCGGAACGATCAGCAGCAGCCAGAGCAGATCGGACCACAAGAACTTCATTGCGCTTCCTCGCACGCGCCGGCGCGTTCACCGGCTTCGTAGACACCGTATACGCGCGACAATATACACCCGTGCCGGGTGTGAATTGTTTCAACCAGCGTTATATTGGACCATACCCGGCGATCGGCAACCGTGCTAACTTGCGCATGCCGATGCGCACGGTCGGAAAGGACCCATCCATGAGGCGGCAGGTGCTCTACAGCGGTTCGAGACGCACGCCCGGTGCCGCGTCGAGCGCGCCCCGGCCCGCGACCGGCGCGCCCGCCCCGGAATCCGCTCGTGCGCCCCTTCCCGGTCGAAGCCCCCGCTTCGCGCGCGTTCGCACCCTCGGGACGCGACACGCCGGCCTCCTTCGCTTCCTCGGCGGCGCCGCCTGCGCTGCGCTCATCGGGGGAGCCTACCTCTGGTCGCAGCCGCGGCCGCGCGCCCTCGGCCAGGAAGACATCGATGCTGCGGTGCTGCACACACTGGAGAACAAGACGCTACCGTCGCGGCCCGCGAAGGCGGCGGACATCGTGCGCCCCTCCGTGGTGCGCGTGCGCGGTTTCGGCGAACCACCGCCGTCGAAAGGCAAGGCAAAGTCGAAGTCGAAGCGTCGGGACCGCAAGTCCGGTAAGGGCACGCCCGGCGACTCGCAGGCCAAGGGCAAGGACGACCCCAACGCCATGGAGGAGTTGTCGGTCGGATCGGGTGTCGTGATCGTGGACGACGGCGTGATCCTGACCAACCTGCACGTCGTCGCCGGCGCCAAGCGCGTGACCGTGACCTTCCACGACGGCTCCGAATCCGATGCCGACCTCGTCAGCGTCCATCCGGAAAACGACCTGGCGGTCATCAAGGCGCAGAAGATTCCGGACGATCTGCCGGCCGCGACGCTCGGGTCTGCTGGTCAGTTGAAGCCCGGCGACGAAGTGGTTGCGGTGGGCTTTCCGTTCGGCATGGGTCCGTCGGTGTCGTCCGGCGTGGTTTCCGGCCTGAACCGGGAATTCCGCTCGCCCGAGGGCGACCGCCTGCTCACTCAACTCATCCAATTCGATGCGGCAGCCAATCCAGGTAGTTCCGGCGGTCCGCTGGTGACGATGCAGGGCGACGTGGTCGGCATCGTCACCGCGATCCTGAATCCGACCGAAAGTCGCACCTTCATCGGCATCGGATTCGCGGTCACCATCGCCGCGGCGGGGCGCGCCGTCGGCATTCATCCCTTCTAAACTTCCGGAGTACCAGCGCAATGAGCGACGATTCAACCGGCAACGTCCGCGGCCTGATGGAGCGGATTCTCTACGAAATCAAACATGTGGTGGTCGGGCAGGACCATTTCCTCGAACGCGTTCTAGTCGCGATGCTGGCCCAGGGCCACCTGCTGGTCGAAGGCGTGCCGGGATTGGCCAAGACGCTCACGGTCAAGACGCTGGCGCGCACCATGCGCGGCTCGTTCAAACGCATCCAGTTCACGCCTGACCTGCTGCCCGCCGATCTGGTCGGAACCCGGATCTATAATCAGAAGACCGGCGACTTCAGCACGGCGCTCGGGCCGGTATTCACGAATCTGCTGCTCGCCGACGAGATCAACCGCGCGCCCGCGAAGGTCCAGAGCGCGCTGCTCGAGGTCATGCAGGAACGCCAGGTCACCATCGCCGGCGAAACCCACCGGGTTCCTTCCCCGTTCCTGGTCATGGCCACGCAGAATCCCATCGAGACCGAAGGGACGTATCCGCTGCCCGAGGCCCAGGTCGACCGCTTCATGATGAAGGTGTTGGTCGACTACCCGACCGAGGAGGAGGAGTTCGTCATCGTCGAGCGGGTGACCGGGGCCGCCGCCGAGGTCGGCTCGGTGGCCAGTACGGATCAGCTGGCGGCGCTGCAGAACGAGTGCCACAAGGTCTATGCTGATCCGGTGTTCCTCCAGTACGCGGTGAAGCTCGTATCGGCCACCCGGCGCTGCGAGCGCTACGGCCTCGGCGAGCTGGCGCGCTACATCACCTTCGGCGCCAGTCCTCGCGCGACCATCTGCCTGATCGAAGGCGCGCGAGCGCTCGCCTTCCTGCGCGGGCGCGACTACGTGCTGCCGGAGGACGTGGCCGATCTCGTCCCGGACGTGCTGCGCCACCGGCTGGTCTTGTCCTATGAGGCACTGTCCGACGGCCAGACCGCGGACGCCTTGATCGCGCGGGTGATGCAGTCCGTGCCGCTGCCCGAGAAACCGCTCGAGACCCATGTCCGGATCGCGGCCGGAGGCTAAGAGCCCCTAACATAATGAAACACACGCTGCGCTGTCACGATTTTGGCTGGGAACACACGGCAATGACTGGAGCAGCCGGTTTCAGGGCAAGTCCATGAGTCCGCAAGAGGCCAAAATCGCGCCAGCCCTCAAGGGGTTGCGGCCAGAATCGCCGGCGCGCCGAAACGAGGAGCAGGGGCCCCGCTTGCGGGGATGCGACCGGGCAGGCGTGTGTGAGTCCCGCGTGTTATGGCGCGCCGATATCCCGCTCCGGGGTCGCATCCAAGCACACAACGCTTGGAACCTGCTCCGCCCTACGCGGGACGCTTTGTCCCTCGGCTTGCCAATACAGCAAGTATTAGCTGCACCTCGCTTCGCGCTATCGACGATTCTGGCCACAACGCACGCGCGTTTCATCATGCTAGGGGCTCTATGAAACTGGTCCGTTCGGCAGGAAAAGCGGCATCGACGGCGCCGGTCGCGCCGACGGCGGAAAGCGTGCTGCGCCGGATCGAATGGACTGTGCTGCGCAGGCTCGACGGATTGCTGCATGGGAATTACCGAACGTTGTTTCGAGGCTTCGGCATCGATCTTGCGGACCTGCGGGAGTATCAGGTCAATGACGACGCGCGGACCATCGACTGGAACGCAACGGCGCGCCTCCAGGTACCGCACGTGCGGCAGTTCAACGAGGATCGCGAGGTGACGGCCTGGTTCCTGGTCGACCTGAGCGGATCGGTGAATTTCGGCGCCGGCGCGACCACCAAACGCGCCATGGCGGTGGATTTCGTCGCGCTGGTCGCACGCCTGCTGACCCGCCACGGCAATCGGGTGGGCGCCGTGCTCTATACCGACCGGGTCGACCTGGTCCTGCCCGCGCGGGGCGGGCGTCAGCACGTCCTGCATCTACTCGATCGGATGCTGAAGACCGGGAACGCGCCGAGGCCGGGCAAGTGCACGCAACTCGGCGAACTGCTCGGACGCGCGCTGCAAGCGATCAAGCGCCGGTCGGTCGTTTTCGTCGTGTCGGATTTCATCAGCGATCCCGGCTGGGCGCGCGCCCTGTCGCTGCTCGGGCGGTGCCACGAGATTCTGGCCGTGCGGCTCTACGACGCGCTGGAGATGGAGCTGCCCGATCTTGGTCAGGTAATCGTGGAGGATGCCGAGACCGGCCAGCAGCTGTTCGTGGACACCCACGATGCTGCCTTTCGCGGGCGCTTCTCATTTCTCGCCGGCGAGCGTGAAACCACCCTGCGCGCTGCCTTAGCCGATGCCGGCGCCGACTGCATCGAGCTGTCAACCGAGGACGATCTGGTGGACACCTTGATGCGCTTCACCCGTCTGCGCAAGCGCAGGGCCCAACTCGCGAGCGGCGGCGTGCCGCCGGCATTGGTCCGATGAGTGTCCTGGAGCAACTGGGGCAGATTACGCTGCTGTGGCCGCGCATGCTCTGGCTGCTCGCACCGCTACCGCTCCTGATCGTGACTTATATCTGGCTGGGCGCGCGTCGCCGCCGGGCTCATGCGGGGCTGGCGGGCCTGTCAAACCTGTCCGCATCCGGGACCGCCAGCGCCTCGCTGTGTCGGCACGGCCCGCCGTTGTTGTTCCTGGTCGGCTTATGCGCACTGATCGGCGCAGTGTCGCGCCCGCAGGCAGTCCTGATGCTGCCCTCGATGCACAAGAACGTCATCCTTGCGATCGACACCTCGGGCAGCATGCGCGCCACCGACGTCAAGCCGAACCGGCTGAGCGCTGCGCAGAGCGCGGCCCGGACGTTCGTCGAGAACCAGCCGCATCACTCCAGGATCGGGATCGTTTCGATTGCCGGCAGTGCGTCGGTGGTGCAGTCGCTGACCGACAACCGAGAAGACCTGCTGCAAGCGATCGAGCGGGTCCAGTTGCAGCGCGGCACCGCCCTGGGCAGCGGCATCTACATCTCGCTCGCGACGCTGCTCCCGGACGCGGGCATCGACATGGAGCGTCTCGTATATGGTCGGTCCTCTCATTCCTGGCGCTGGGCCGGAACCGAGCGCACAGTCAAGGAAAAGAAACCTGTGCCCCCCGGATCAAACCGTTCCGTCGCGATCGTGCTGCTCAGCGACGGCCAGAACACCCATGGTCCGGACCCGCTGGAGGCCACCAAGCTGGCCGCGGAGCACGGCGTTCGCATCTATACCGTGGGCATCGGGAGCACGAAAGGTGTCAAGCTCGGATTCAGCGGCTGGTCGATGCGCGTGCAGCTGGACGAAGCCACCCTGAGAAAGATCGCGGCGACCACACACGGCGAGTACTACGCCGCGACTTCCGCGCAGGAGTTGACAAAGATCTACGAGCATCTCAGTGCGCGCATGGTCATCGAGCGCAAGCGCGCCACCGAGGTGACCGCCGTTTTCGTCGGCTTCGGCGCGCTACTGCTGGTGATCTCGGCGCTGTTCTCGGTCCTCTGGTTCAATCGCGTCCTGTGAGCAGGCCGGCAGCCCGCGCGCGCGGGCCGCGGCAGTGCGCCTCCTGGCCCGAACGGGCCGACAGCCGGCGCACGTCCTTCTCGCCGTGCCCGGCGCTCGAGGCCTGCGAGGACGCGAAGGTTGATAAAAAAAGGTGATCTCGTCTAGTGCAAAGGAGCCATGAAACCAGAACTGGGTGATTTCGTCTCGCCACTCCGGCGGAGCCACATCGCCTAACGTTCCGTGGAAAGACAAATCCGGCCGTTTTCGGATCGTCGAGGCGGGCCCCCATAACTTTGCATCAGGATATTTTCCGATCTGTCAGAATAGTCACGGCTCGGGCGCGCAGATTCCAGTATGGTTGCCGGACAGGAGGGACCGCCCATGGCAATGCTCGATCCGAAACGAACGGGATTGATCGCCGCCGCCGCGCTCGCGCTCGTACTGCAGGGTTGCGCCTCGATGTCGAAGAACGAATGTTTGAGCGCGGACTGGTACGCGATCGGTTACGAGAGCGGCATTCGCGGGCAGCGCGAGGCCCAGATCAGCGAGCACCGCAAGGCCTGCGCCGAGCACAGCGTGACGCCCGATCTCGCGCGCTATCTCGAGGGGCGCGAAGCGGGACTGCAGGGCTTCTGCGAACCGAGGAACGGCTATCGACTCGGGCGTGCCGGCACGGGCTACGCCGGGGTGTGCCCGCCACGCCTCGAGGACAAGTTCCTGCAGGCCTACGGCGCGGGACGCGAGCTGTACGACATGCAGCAGAACATCAACCGGCTCAAGCGCCGCGTCAACGCCAAGCAGGCGGAGCTGAAAAACCTCAACGAAGACATCGCCGACAAGCAGGCCGAGCTGATCGCAGCCGGCACGACGCCGTCGCAGCGGGTGCTGTCGCTCGCACAGCTGCTCGAGCTACAGGAAAAGGCGAAGCACATCCGGCGCGACATCTACTACGCGCGCGTCCAGCGCGACCGCGAGCGAGCGCGGCTGGCGTCGGCGGAGCGCGCTCGACGGTAAGCCTGCGCGACGCGCACGTCGCCGTCATCGCGCTGACGGCCCTTCGCCTTCGCCGGCAGGTCTAAACCGGGTAAACCGGGGTAAACCGGGGACAGACCACGTTTTCCAGTCCAACAAAGTTACACTGATGAATGTTGAATGATGAAAAGAATCGGCGTTTATCTGCGTTTATCTGCGGCTAATTCCGGGTTCTGAACGAGGTCGGTTTCACGTTTCACGTTTTACGTTTTACGTTTTACGATTCACGGCTCTGTGATCGGCGGCTATAACTACGGTGACCAGTGACCCGTGACCGGTGACTAGTGCTAAAGAGGTGACGGCTGACGAGTGACGAGTGACGAGTGACGACAAACGGTTCGGTCCACTCACCATTCATCATTCATCATTTATCATTTATCATTTATCATTCACGAAGTGTAAGGCCCTTCATCCTTCATACTTGGTATTGGCCCTCGTCACCGGACACTCGACACTCGTGACCTCAACATGAACGACACCACCACCCAAACCAGCGAGAGCAACCTCCGCGTCGCCGGCCGGCGCAGCCGCGCCGATGTCCCGCGCCGGTTCAAGAACATCCTCTGCCTCGACGACTTCGAGGAACCCGCGCGCCGCTTCCTGCCGCGCCCCATCTTCGGCTACGTCTCCGGCGGCGTGGAAACCAACTCGGCCCGCGACGGCAACCGCGCCGCCTTCGCCGAGTGGGAGTTCCTGCCCCGCGTCCTGATCAACACCCGCGGCCGCCAGCAGAAAACGACGGTGCTCGGACGCATGTACGACCTGCCGTTCGGCTTTCCGCCGATGGGCGGCACTTCGCTCGCCGCCTACATGGGCGACTCCGTGCTGGCGCAGGTCGCGGCGGAACTGAACACAATCAATATCCAGAGCGGCGCGTCGCTCACGCCGATGGAGCGCGTGCGCGCCATCGGGCCGACCGCCTGGTTCCAGGCCTACCTTCCCGGCGACCGGGAGATCATCGTGCCGCTCGTCGAGCGCGCGCAGGCCGCGGGCTTCGACACGCTCGTGCTGACGGTGGACGTGCAGGTGCCGTCGAACCGCGAGAACAACGTCAGGTCCGGCTACAACTCGCCGCTCAAGCCCACCCCGCGCCTCATGTGGGACTGCCTCGTGCGCCCGCGCTGGCTCCTCGGCAACTTCGGCCGCACCGTGCTCAAGCACGGGATGCCGCACCTGGAGAACATGGGCTTCCCGCGCATCCCGGTTATGGGCTACGCCGAGCGCCCGCGCATGGCGCGCGATGCCTTGGCCTGGGAGCACCTCGAGCTCATGCGCCGGATCTGGAAGGGCAAGCTCGTGCTGAAAGGCGTCCTCTCCCCGCAGGACGTGCGCGTCGCGCGCGAGAGCGGCGTGGACGGCATCCTGGTGTCGAACCACGGCGGCCGCCAGCTCGATTACACCGTCGCGCCGCTGCGCGCGCTCCCCGCCGTGGTTGCCGAGGCCGGCGACATGACCATCATGATGGACGGCGGAGTCCGCCGAGGCACCGACGTGTTGAAGGCCCTCGCCCTCGGCGCGAAGTTCGTCTTCATCGGCCGGCCGTTCCTTTACGCCGCGGCCATCGCCGGCGCAGCCGGCGTCCACCACGCCGTTTCCGTCCTGAAGGACGAAATCAGCCGCGACATGGCAATGCTCGGCATCTCCTCACTCGCCGAAATGAAGCGTGAGCTGCTGGTTCCGGCGCGCGGTCCCATCTGACTTCCGCCATCCGCCTTTAGGCGGCAGCCTCATTTCTCCGCCCTCTTCCCTCTTACCTCACCGCTTCACCGGCGCGTAGAACGTGCCCTCGACCTCGACGATGTCGTCCTGGTTCAAGCAATCCACCTCGATGATGGTGCGCGGCGGATACGGGCCCTTGCCCCAGAGCTGCGCCTGCACCTTGTTGACGATCGGCCGGAAGCGGTGCATCTTGGCTCCCGCGCCCCTCGCGAGCGACAAACCGGCTGCCGAAACGATCGCGCCTCGATTCCTGCGTTTCATGATTGCCTCTTTCCAAGGTGAGACCAATCAAGAGGGCCAGGCTTAATTTACACTCAAGTTAATCTAGCCTGTCCCTTTACTTGCTAGACGCTTCCGCCTTCTGACTTCTGCCTTCTGACTTTGGGGACTGCCGCCGATGAACGCGGATAATACCTAAAGCTGAACCGCAGCGGACGCCGAGGACGCAAAGGAAAAGATAAGCTTTACCGCCAAGGCCGCAGAGGACGCAGAGGAATTTAATCGGACACCAAAACCCAAGATCGCGAAGGAAACGCTAAGGGTGGCATACGGGAAATGTCCGGGTCATCCTTCCGCCTTCATCCTTCGGGTAACCCCTCATCCCTCCGCCCTCATCCCTGAAGTGGACGGGGTCTGTCCCCACTTGTTTTTGTTCTTCTCTCGTGTCGATGAATCATCCAGACTACCAGCATGCCAGACTGCAGGACGATCCAGGTCGCGAGAAAGCACCAAGGCGCTGGACCTTCCGTACCCTTCGTATCGATTCCGGTAACCTTTCCGAAGTACTCCCACGGCAGGATGGAAAGGGACGTCACAAAGAGGGTAGTCGGCACACTCAGCAGGACCGACAGGAAACCCAAAAGCAGTGTTCGAGACGGCGCCAAAGCAGAAGGCTCGAGGCGACGCAGGAGTTGGTAAAACACAAAGATCGGCAACAGAGCTAAATGCAGGATATACAAGTGCATTGGCGTCCAGATGACCCAATCGTTTTCAATAAAGAAAGACGCCAACAGGAAGGCCACTATCCATAGGAGCAGCAATTTAAAGTGCAGACCGGCCTTGCCCAGTCCGGGGGCGCACAGCGCCAGTGCAATCACCAGCACCAGCGCCAATACCGGTGAGAGCACGCCAGCGACTACCCATAATGGTACTTTCTGCGCCAGAGCGGGCGGTGACACCAGCACCAGCAACACTCCCGCAAGGCAGCGATCTAACAAGACGCGCGGCATAATTTGAGCCTGACCCCTTTTTTACTACGAGGTGACGAATGACGGCTGACGACTGACGGCAGCTTCATAAGGCGTGATGAGTGACGAGTGACGAGTGTTTGGGCGCGCGAAGGCGCGCGGTTCCGATTCACGATTTACGATTTACGGAAGTTTCAGTCCATTCATCATTCACGAAGTGTAAGGCCTTTCCGCCTTTCGCCTTTCGCCTTTCGCCTTTCGCCTTCAGTTCGGTGGGGTCTGTCCTCGTGCTATTTCTTCAGGTCGTTCTGCGCTTGCTCCAGCACGACTTCGAGTCGAGCAAGCCACGGACGAAACTCTTCAAACCACCGCTCCCTTTGATTCTTCAAGATGTACCGATGTGCCTCTTGAAGGGCGCGGAGCCGTCCGGGCGCGAGAGTGACTGCCCGCTTGCGGCGCTTGGACCGGTTCATGCGCTCGCAGAAATCGAGAATGGCGTGCCAGTGAGGAATGGCGCTTTTACCAAAAAGTTCCTGGATCGCTTCCCGCCAGCTTTTCTCAGGATCGTATGCGGCGGGAGCCGCGGCATAATCGAAGCAAGTAGCGAGGGGGATAAGACTCAAGTTCTCCTGCAGCAGGGGATTGTTCAGATAACCGTAAACGGTCTCTGGCAGGCGCGGGTCGCGGCCGGTCAGAGGGGCGAGGTGCATCTCATCGCTCATCGAGAGATCGTTGACGGGGTAGTTATCCCAGAGAATCAAAGGGTGCATGATTTGATGCGCCACTTTGCGCGCATGGGCCAGGGAGATTCTCCGGGGCACGACGGCCGGGCCGGTCCAGAGACAGGCGACAGGTTCAGGCAAATGCTTGGCGAGGGTTTTCCAGAAGGAGGGCTCGAAGGCGCCGAACGTGTGGGCGAGCCGGAGATCTTCCGTATAACGGGAGGGACAGACCCACCACTCCACTCTTTTCCAGGACGCCGGCTGCCGGTCGAGGATTTTTTCCAGCCATAACCCTTCAGCTTTGGCCAAGCTGCCGTTGAATTGCTTTCGATCTTGCTCATGCTCCAGGCGCGACGGGATATCGTCAAAGAGAACGGCGAACGTTTGTACGCCGGCATCGTAAAAGCGCGCCGCCTTGTCGAGCAGGACCTGCGCGGGCTCCGGGGCAGAAAACCGCAGACCTTTTCCAGGGTGGAAGCCGTAGACGAAATCGATCCGGTGCTCTTGCGCGGCCCTGATGAGCTTCAGCAGCGCTTTCCAATTGCCTTTCGGATAGGGCTCCCTCCAGCGCTCGCGGTGATAAGGGTCGTCCTTGGGGGCATAGAGATAGGTGTTCATCCCTCTCTTCGCGCCGAAGCGGAAAAGGGCGCCGCGCTGCGCCATGCTCCAGGGAGGTCCGAAGAATCCTTCGACGATTCCGCGGCGTTGAAAAGGAGGCCCGCCTGGCATTTGAAGTTAACTCCCGCCCGAAAATGTTTCTTGAGGTGGTAATGTTCAGGGGTCTGCCCCATGCGTGAGCAGAACGTGCACGTGGTTCGTCATCAGCACGTATGCATGGACTTCGCACTGAAAGCGCTTCGCGAGTTCGGCGAGGTGATGAAGGAAGAACTGGTAGTCCGCCTCGACGTAGAAGCACGCCTGGCGGTGGTTGCCGCGCTGGATGATGTGAACGGGTAATCCCGTTACCCGCGGCCGTTCGCGTCGTGCCATGAGGGATTCAACGCACACCCCGCACGACGCGATGACTGGACCTCAGAAAGTCAGCCTACCCGAGTGATTTAATGTCCCTTTTCAGGGGGTCTGACCCCATTGCCACTTCCGCCGTACCGCCCCTACCAGGCGCGGGGCTCCTCCGCGAGAAAGTCCATGCGCGCGAGCGCGTCGGTCAATTTCCCGCGCTCGACCTCGCCCAAGGCGCGCACGGGTGGGCGGGGTGCACCGCAAGGCCGGCCCATGAATGCCATCGCCGTCTTGAGACCCGCCAGGCCGTCCCGTAATCCCGATTCGCCGGCGCTCCTTACAAGGTGATTCAATTCGCCCATCTTCTCCTGGGAGTCGCGCGCTTCGTTGTATTTTTCCTGTCGCGACAGCTCGAAAAGCCGGCGCGCGCGCCTGGGGGCGACGCTCGATAGCATCGAGAAAACGCCGGTACCCCCCAGGGTGCCGGACGAGACCGGGAAATCGCCGCCCGCTAGAAGCTGGAGATCAGGCTTGATCTTCTGCCCCAAGCACATGATTTCTTCCATGAAGACAAAATCGAGACTGTAGTCCACCACCCCGGCCAGATTCGGCAACTTCTCTACCAACTCGAGCACCATTTCGGTGGTCAACGAAGTTCCGGCGGTCTCAACCGGCGGATTGACGACGAAAAGCGGCAACCTTATAGCGCGCCCCACGTGCAGCAGGTGGTCGACAACCATCGCCGGCCGCGGGTGCCAGAAGTACGGCGGATGCGAAGCGATCGCCGCAGCGCCCGCCTGCTCTGCGAACTTGGCGCGCTCGACGGTCATCGCGGTCCCGGCGTCGCTGACGTGCGCGATTACCGGCACGCGGCCGTTCACCCGGGCGAGCGCGAATTGGAGCAGCTCCCGCTGCTCGGCTTCCGTGAGGCTCATATCCTCGCCTTCGGGCATCGGCAGAGCCAGCGCCTCGGCGCCATTCTTGATGTGCCATTCGAGGATCTTCGCGCAAGTGTCGTAGTCGATCCTCTGGTCGCCCCTGAACGGCGTCACCGGCGTGTGGACCAACCCCGGTCTGAACGTGCTCATGGACTACCAGCCGTGCGGCTCGGTCTGTAGAACGCCGAGCTTCTCGAGCTGCGCCCGCAGGAACTCGACGCGTTCCTTCGAGGCCGTTGGCAGCGGCGGGCGCGTCGGTCCGACGGGGCGCCCCATGTTGATCATCGCGCCCTTGAGCGAGGAGGGGTACTGCTCCTTGAACATGCGGTACATCTGCAGGATCGTGAACTGGCATTCCTTGGCGGTCTTCCAGTCTTCGGCCTCCATCGCCGCGAAGAATCGATTGCAGAGATTCGGGGCGATCGCGCCGGACGAGGAGAACGAGCCGCACGCGCCGAGCGGATACGCCGCGAGCAGATGCTCGACGCCCTGGATGATCGAAAAGCCGGGTCGCATGTTGAGCGCGACGCGCGAGATCTCGACGAACTTCTCGCTGTGAAAACTCGCGTCTTTCATGCCGATGTAGTTCGGCAGGCGCTCAATCAAGCGTCTGACTAGATCGGCGGTGAACTCGACGCCTTCTCCGTTACGCCAAGGCGAGTTGTAGGTCAGCACCGGGAGATCCGTGTGCGTTGCGGTGCGCACGATCGAGTCGAAAATCTCCTCCTGCGACGGGCGCCGGCAGTACGGCGATATCGTGAGGATCATGTCGGCGCCGATCTTCTGCGCGTGCCGGGCGAGATCGAGCGAATCCTCCTCGCTCAGGGTCCCGACGAAGATCGAGACCGGGACGCGGCGGTTCACCGTCCGCACCGCAATCTCCGCCCCAAGCTTGCGCTCGGCGATCGATAGATTGAGCGACTCCGCTTTGTGGTGCGGCCAGGCTATCGCGGGCGCCTTGTGGCGCACGTGAAACTCCACCATCTTCGCGAACCCGTCCGGGTCGAAGCTGAAGTCGTCCTTGAGCGGGGTGACTGGAGCCTGCATGACGCCGTGCAGATTGAACCTTCCGTAGTTCCTCTTTTCAGGCGTCGATTCGCGCGGTTTGAGCACGGCTGACATGGATCATCGCTCCATTGCTGGTTGAATGGGGGGAACCCGTTGCTATTGGCAAGTCTACTTCACAACTACTGCTTCGCAAACCCTGGCTCGATGGACATCGCCCTGAAGCCCTGCGCGAGAACGTCCGGCATGCGAGCCCTGGCGTTCCGCATCCACGGCGTCTAAATCAGCTTGTGATCCTGCAAGGCCTCCCGGATCAGGCGCGCGATCTGGTCGTTCAACCCACCGGCGCCGGTCGGCACGATGACTTACGCCGACTGTCAGGACGCCAGAACGCCTGCGCGCCGACGCTTGGCGTCGCGAGAAGCGGAAGGAGCGTGAGCAGGCCTCTCGGACCTGTCCGCCTCATCGTTATCTCCCCGCTGTATCTCGTCAGCGCTGCTCGCCCGACTTCGCCCACGGACGGCGGCGCAGCACGCCGACGCCCTCTCCCCGCGGCAGATCTCCGCGCGCGCCGAGCTTTTCGTAATAGCGCGACGCAAGCGCCAGGTCCTGCATTGCCGAGCCTACCGACTTGAAGATGATCAGGCCGTCGCCCGGCATTGCTGCACTCCCCGTGACGATCTGCCCGAGCGTCGCACGCCTCGCCTCCGGCAGTGCCTCGGCCTCGACAGCCAGACGCAATTCGCCGGCTTCCTCCAGTGCGTGGAGCGAATCGACAACGACCAGTTGCGCGTTTCGGAAGCAATCGACGTCGATCTCGCGATATTGCTTGCGGGTATTGCCCACCGCACACAGCAGGCGGCATCCGGTCAGCCATGCGCCGCGAAGTATTGGTTCAGTGGTGCGCGCATTGCTCGCCGAAGCCACGACCTGCCTGCCGCGCACGGCCGCCTCGATCGAATCGACTGGCGAGACCTCGATACTCAGGGATTGCGACATCTCGCGGGCAAAGAGCTCCCGGTGCGCGACGGTTGGGCTGAACACTGCTACCGAACCGAGCTGATAGACGGATGCAAGACTCTCGAGCTGCGTGCGGGCCTGATTGCCCGAGCCGACCACTCCGACGGACACTGCCCCGGGGATCGGCACCTTGCGGGCAATCACCCCTGAGCAAGCGCCGGTGCGCAGATCGGTGATCAATTGTCCGTCGAGCCACGCCAGCAATTCGCCGTCCTCGAGACTGTAGAGCGATACGACGTAGCGCGCGCCGGCGCCCCTGACGTTGTGATACGCCTTGATCGCGGCATATCCCGCCCGTTCATCGGTCGCGAAAAGTATGCGCATGGAGCCGTTGCCAAAGTCCGTGACGAATTTCGGGGAGACTACGGTCGCGCCTGCGGATTCGTGCGCGAATGCACGCTCGAGCAAATCGATCGCTTCCTCCATGCGCAAGGCTCCACGCAATGTCTCGTAACCCAGCATCACAGCCATTTTGGCTCCCGCTTCTGATTCGCTACGCCGCTGGACCCGGCCACTTCTAAAGGGAGAAAGCGCGTCATCGCCAGTCGCACAACGACCCGCGATGACCGCGGTGCACGCCGCAGCGGCCTTCTCGGCGTCCCGAATCGGGCGACGCAGGGGGATCCTTGAGGTCGGCGGGCGGCACTACGGCCGCGTCGATCCCGCCTTGATCAGCATGTCGAGGCACCTGCTCCCCGCGGGGACGCACGCCCGGGGCGAACCGCGTGGCACCGAACCTTTCGTGGGCGGCGAGCGCCTCAAGGACTGCAAACTGCTTTGCGCGGTAGGCAGCAACTGCCGCCGGTTCGTTGGAGTCGATATCGAGCGCTCTCGCAATCCCCATATTCTCATGGTGGTCTCGGCGCACGCAACCGAGTAGGCGGGGAAACTTCGACAATCTGTCGCCGCCGCTGCGCTCCCGGACTGAAATCGCGCCACGCTTGCTCAGATCATCGCTGGGCGGCGTATCTGCACTGTCCGAAGAGTCCGTTGTGTTGATGTCGGGGGTATGGCGCTCCAGGGCCTCGCGAGTACTGCATGTCATTGCGCGACGATTGCCCGCCGCCGCGACGTCGTCATTGTGCCGCACCTGGCCAGCGTGTCCGTTCGCGCAGCGGCCGTCACTACCAGAGAATATTGCCGTCTCCTACTTGTGCTCGACGGCGATATGGATAATAGTTCATCAACACGACACATATCGCTCAGGGCACGGCGAGGCCTGCGATCCAAGGCGGAATGCTTTCGAAGAGTTTGGCCATGAGGAGGGCATGATGATATTCAAGTTGGGTTTTCGGGAACTCTTGTCTGTACTCGCTGCAATTGGGGCGCTTGGCATATGGGGCCACGCTGTCGCGGCAGAGGGAAAGGCTGCCTGGCAGCCGCAAGGTCCGGTCGAGATCGTGGTGCCTACGGGTGCTGGAGGTGAGAACGACAGGGTGGCCCGCTTTATTCAGCGAATTTTCGAACAGAAAAAGCTGGTCCAGACACCGGTGCTGGTCGTCAACAAGTCCGGCGGCGGCCAGGTTCTGTCGCTCGTCTACTTTTCCAAGAAATCACCGGATCCTCATTTTTTGCTGTACGCGACCGGGACCGTCTTGAGCAACCAGATATCGGGGCGTACCAAGCTCGGCTATCACGATCTCACACCGATAGCGAAACTGCGCTGTGACAACACTGCGCTGACGGTCGCTCCGGACTCTGACATGAAGACCATTCAGGACCTCATCGGCCGTCTCAAGGGTAATATCCGGTCGGTATCGTTCGGCGGGGTATCCCGTGGCGGCGCGAACAATCTCGTATTGGCGAAGGCGCTCAGGTCGGGCGGCGTCGATCCGAGCGGCCTGAAGATGATCATATTCAAGACCAACGCGCAATCCATGACGGGCGTCATGGGCAAGCACGTCGACGCCGTGGCGTCATCGGTCAGCGCAGCCTTCCAGAACTTCAAGTCGGGCAAGCTGAGGATCCTCGCCGTTTCGGCGCCGAAGCGCCTCACCGGAATACTGGCTGACGTGCCGACTATGGCCGAGGCCGGACTCGACGTCAGCGGGGTCAGCAACTGCCGGTATATCTATGCTACGAAGGGGATCACCGCTGCCCAGCGGGCATTCTGGGAAAACGCGATGGCGACCGTGAACAAGGATGAGGAGTGGGGAGCGGATATCGCCCAGCGTAACCAGATGCAGGATTTCCGGCGCGGCAAGGACCTAGAGTCCGATCTGAAAGCGACTTACGATGGGACCCAGGCGGCGATGATCGATATCGGACTCGCCAAGGCCAAATAGCAGGCGGCAGCGGGGCATTCGCCGGAACATCTGCGCCGTGCATCCGCGCTGAGCGATGGGCCGAATCACGCGGCCTCCTGCTTTTCGTGGCCGTTGCAGCGTTATAGGGTCGTGCGTGGCGCCCACGCCACCGTTGGGTACAGCCACCGCGCGGCCAGGGTCCGGTAATCCGCGTCGATCGCGACGACGCTGCGGATCGCCGGACGCCGCAAACGGCGCGTCCTCAAGCCGACAATTCGAATCGCGGTCATCAGTGAAAAACGAAGCACCATGGCCAACCGCATAACAGTCGGCTTTGCCGTTATTCTGGCGGCCCTGTATCTGTATGCCACCGAGCAGATTCCGATTGTGCACCTCGACGATCCGCTGGGTCCGAAGGCATTCCCGCGGCTGCTCGGCGCCGCCCTGCTGGCGATCGCCATTATGTTGCTGCTGGAATCGCTTGGTAAGAAGAAGGTGCGGGATGCGATACCAGCCGAAGGGGGTGAGCAATCTGCGGGTTGGCGGCACTACTGGGTAGTTGGCGCACTGACGATCTGGACCAGCTTGTATGTCGCGCTGTTCGAATGGGCCGGCTACGCGCTGTCCACCAGTATCTACCTCCTGGTGCTGACGGCCTGTTTCAACCGCGGCAGGTGGCTGGGCAACGTTCTGACTGCGGTCCTGTTCAGCTTCGTCAGCTACGGGGTGTTTACCAGGCTGCTGGCGGTCTCGCTGCCGCGCGGCATCCTGCCTTTTTGACGCGCCGCTCTGCACGGACGGCCACCCATGGAAACGCTGGCGCATATACTCAACGGCTTCTCCATCTGCCTGCAGCCGATCAACCTCTGGTATACCTTGGTGGGCTGCTTTCTAGGGACGCTCGTCGGGGTGTTGCCCGGCATCGGCCCGGCCGCCGGTATCGCCCTGCTCGTCCCCATCACCTACGGCATGAACCCGGCGTCAGCGCTCATCATGCTGGCCGGCATCTACTACGGTGCGAAATATGGCGGCTCGACGAGTTCGATCTTGATCCGCACGCCCGGGGAGACCGCGTCGGTCATGACCTGTATCGACGGCTACGCGATGGCGCAGAACGGGCGGGCGGGGGCGGCACTCGCCGTGTCGGCCATCGGTTCATTCATCGCCGGCAGCATCGGTGTCGTCGGCTTGACGCTTTTCGCGCTGCCGCTCGCCGAGATGGCCATCGAGTTCGGTCCGGCCGAGTATTTCATGCTTATGCTGTTTGCGATGACGTCCGTGGCATCGCTTACCGGCAAGTCGCTGCCCAAGGGGATGTTCTCCATGGTCCTGGGGCTGATGCTTGCCACCGTCGGCATCGACCTGCAAAGCGCCATGCCGCGTTACACAATGGACATCGTGGAATTTCAGGAAGGTATCAGCTTCGTGGTCGTAGTGGTGGGAATGTTCGCGGTGGCGGAAGTTTTCCAGGGTCTGGAAATGCTATTGCGGGGAACCGCGCCGGCCGTAATTCGCATCTCAGGAAAGCTGTGGCTCACCCGCGAGGAATGGCGGCGCTCCATAGGCCCGATCTGGCGCGGCGGCATTATCGGCTTCATCATCGGCGTTCTGCCGGGAGCGGGCGGAACGATCGCCTCGATCCTTTCGTACACGACGGAACGCGGCCTGTCGAAGCACCCGGAAGAATTCGGTAAGGGGGCAATCGAGGGCGTCGCCGGGCCGGAATCGGCGAACAACTCGGATACGGCCGGCGCGCTGGTGCCGCTGCTGACCCTCGGATTGCCGGGCGGCGCCGTCACCGCGGTGCTGCTGGGCGCCTTCATTATGTACGGCATACAGCCGGGACCGCTGCTGTTCAAGGAACATCCCGACGTCGTCTGGGGGCTGATCGACAGCATGTACCTCGGCAATGCGATGCTGCTGATTCTCAACCTGCCGCTCATCGGGCTGTTCGTCCGCCTGCTCTATATCCCGAGGGGCATCCTGTATCCGCTGATCGTGGCGATCTCGGCTGTCGGCATTTACTCCGTTAACGGCAACATCGTCGACCTCTACCTGATGCTCCTCTTCGGGGTCATCGGCTATCTGTTCAGCAAGGCCGATATCCCGGCCGCGCCGCTGGTGCTCGGTCTGGTCCTGGGTGACCTCATCGAGCAGTCGTTTCGGCAGGCGATGAATCTGTCCGACGGCAGTCTCGCCATCTTCGTCGGCAGCCGGATCACCGTGGTGCTGCTAGTGCTGACGGTGATAGCCGTGCTGTGGCCGCTCATTGCGTCGCGAATCAAGGCGCTCAAGACACTGCCTGCTACCGGAACGGAGAACTGAGCCGCCATTTACCCCACACAATCAGCGCGCCTCGAAATTGCGCCCATGCTTCGCGAGACCGCGGCGCGGCTCCGTCGCCACGAGCACGAAGGTGACCGCGGATTGCACGTTGATGTAACTCGCTGTTTCAAATGCAAACGTGGCCCGCCCTCACTCGCCAACGCTCGCCGAAATAGCACTAGGGGAGAGACCAAAGCACTAGGGGACAGACCACTAAGACTGAAATCCCGCCCAATTAACCCGTTAACTTCCTTAGTGGTCTGTCCCCTAAGGTTCTGCTTTTCGTCCCAGAAAGCTGGGCCGTCAAGCCTTGGAGGACGGCCTAGGGCTCTGAATCAATGCCTCTTTTAATGGGGTCTGACCCTGCGGTCACTAGACGTAAGTAATATCCCGTTTGCCCTCTACCGCCTATTTGGTGAAGTTCGGGCCAAAGCCATCATTAAGGGACGGCCCTACATCAGAAAGGATCAGCTTGTCGAGAGGAAGATCATTCCGCAGTCGGTATCCGACGAGATCAAGGATCAGATCATCGCCAAGCAGAAATAGCCGTCCCGCCGTGGGAGTGGAGACGACGGCGATAGGCGGCGGGAGGGCGATGACGTGCTGAGTGAGCGCAGCCAGCCTAACGGAAGGGATACGATACGACCCAGATCAGGAGCCGCAAGAGCAATATAACGAAGAAGGCCAGCAATACACCCAAGCACACGTCCCACATGAACGTGGAGCCCCCAAGGTGGGTGGCGAGAAAATCTCGGACAGTAGTCATGGGTTCCTCCCGGCGTTGATCTAGCGGCCCGCTTCCCGATCACCGGGGGTTATCGCGTGTCCACTCAATAATAAATTCGTTGGTTCGTTCTTTCACTGAATTGCTTACCTTACGCGCCGCAATGCTGCGCGACGCTGCGCCAAGAAAGCTCCGATTCCAAATGCTACCCACGACATATGCGTTATTAGACTTAAGAGTTGCCGGGCTTTTGAACTGGACATTAACGCTATACGCACACCACGTATTTTCCAGAAAGAGCATAGTAACTTGAACGTAAACATATCCTTTGCTACCGCCACGATTTTCAACAACGCGTATACGGGATTGAGACAAAGGAGATTCAGCGGCGACTCTTATGCTTTCTTTAGTGATCCCGCAACTTGTGGCTCCGTCATCCAAGTTTTCAATTACTACGTTAATCACGTCTAGTCCGCGTAATGTGCCCTCAGCGGAGTGCGCTGTCGTTGATGTGAGCAGCAGGACCAGCAGCAATAGCTTTTTCATAGATCCCTCCCCGAAGAGGCCGACACCTGCCAGCTTACTCCCGCAGCGCCCGGAAGAGGAATGGTCACGCGGAGCAATCTATTTCAACCGCGAGAGCGCGGCGAGCGGCCTGCGACGAACGCCAAAAATCAGCGATGGGACCGAAGAAGTCGCGACGAATCGGGGAAAGATGACTCAGCGGCTTGCGCTGGCCCGACCCGGATATAGGTCGCTTGGAACACCGGGGCCGCGGCTGTTGTGCGGTCGACCGCGGTTGTAATTCTTTACCTCTGTTTTATCAGCTCATTCCAGTTCGCCGGCAGTTTGATTTCCCTGGTCACTGCCTTCACGTATGCCGCATGCAGCGCCATGGTCTTGTTGCGGGACCCGTCGCCGCATACGGCGATGTTGATCACCCCGGGGTAGATCAGAATTGGAACCGTATCATCGGGCCCCAGGTCGCGCCATTCCTCTGGGGGGCCTAATTTCATCTTGATCAGGCCATCGATGGTTTGAGATTCGCCCCAGGCATAGCCGTATTTCAGGGCGAGATCGATATGACTGATGCTGACCCTTGAATTCTCGAACAGGTATTTTTGAACATCCTGTTTTGAATAGCCGCCGTCGGCGAGGGCTCGGGCGACGGGAGGCGTTATGAGCACCGTCAACATTTGCGAGTCTTTGTGCATGAGCGGACCCCACAGGACTACGCGCTTGACGATATCCTGGCAAATCGCTTTCAAGTGTCCTTCCGGCTCGGTCCCGGAAGGAAAAGCCTGGAAGCCCCAATTCTGGGTTGCGCCCGCAGTCACGGTGCTCGTATTTCTCCTGAAGCCGCGCTCGACGTGGTACGGCTCCCATGGGGATTTCTCTTCATCCTCCGCCAGCACGAAGGGCATGATATAGCCGAACGTTCCCATGTACTGTTCTGCCGGCCTGAGTTTGGCCACGTTTCTGATGATCAGGCCGAGTGCGCGTCCGATCGCAGGATTCGGGCCTCTCGAGACGAGCCCGGTGTCGAACTTGACGCCCAGCTCATTGACTATGGGTCCATTGATGAGCAGAAACGGATTGACTCCGCCGGTAGTGCCCAGCTGATCCAGGTTGTATCCAGTATCCGCGATGGCTTCCACGGCCGCGATCAGGATCGGCATGTGCTCGGGCCGGCAGCCGGCCATCACGGCGTTTGCGGCTATGACCGCTGGCGTCGCCCGCAAATTTCCCGGCCGCAAGATCGCTATTTCCTCGTTCGGCGCGCGGTCCGTACAGCGCAGAAACTCCTCGACCTTCTGCAGGGTCGGAGGAATGATCGGCAGCTCGTCCGTCGCATTTTGCGCACGGAACGACTCATTGATTTGCTCGAAGGTCCCGGTCAACGCCAGATCTTCCGCGCCGCCCGCCGCCGCAGGGTGGCTCACGAGGTTCGCCGACTTGGTCAAGGCGGCCACGATCTGGTCAAGAGTTCCCGCCTCAAGTTGTTCTCTTATGACGGACTCTGAATCAATACTGAACGTGCCCCGGTATTCGGCCACTTTGACTCCGGGTATTCCTTCCTGCTTGCCCAACAGATCGGCCAGCGGCAAGAAACTCGTGCCAGCGACGGCTACGGCAGGAATTCCTTCCTTTTCGGCTACAATGCCGGGCCGCACCGCGGCCGGTGTGCAGGTACCTCACCCACCGTTGCCGGTTATTACAGCATCGCAACCCTTTGCCAGGAGCGCAGATCTCACCGCCTCCAATGTCTCCGCTTTCTTTTCCGATCCCAACGAGGCGATAGTGACAGTGGGGAACTCCGTGAACGGAATCATCCTGACGGCCGGATAGCGCTCGCGCAGCATCTGCTCGATGATCGGGAACATGACGTCCGCCTTGAAACCGCCGTTCCAGATCTCGCACACAGTCTTGCCGTTCAGGGTATCAAGGCGCGGCGCCAGCGACGCCGACGTGTCGTTAACGTTCACTCCGATCGGGCTTACGACGTTCAAGTTGGTATCCATGATCAAATTCTTATTCCAGCATGGTCTTGCTCAAAGCGCATCGATAACTCGACGGCCTGGATGTCTTTGGTCAGGCTGCCGATCGAGCTGCGGTCGACGCCGATCTTGGCGATCGCGCCCACGTTTTCCAGCAAGATTCGTTGATAGGAAATTCAAACACCATTTTTCACCCAATCGGCACATTATTCCCCGCCCGTCGCATCGTCAACCGCATGACATTTCACGCAAGCCCCGCTGTTTTCTGCAGAATCTTGCCCGTGGCTGCGTCCGATTTCCCTCAATCGGCTCTCTGGCGCGAGCGCAAGCCGAGCCTGCCCATCGGCTCTGGCCAAAAACCGTGCACGTTCGAGTATCAAGCCGCCGGAAACAGATCGAAGCGCCGCGCCGCTGGCCGCGGCGGCGGTTGCGCCGACAATCCCAGTTACGTAAGAATGCGCTCAATCACCGCGGGCGCTTCGATCACAGCAATGATCTTCAAATTACCGCCGCACTGCACGCAGCATTCGATATCGAACACACGCTTCAACAACCGCGCCCAACTCATGCGCGCTGAGGCGCCAGGCGCGTGCTCGCAATCGGTTGCGTGCCCGGTTGTCGTCGGCGCGGGAATCGGCACAATCGCGGCACGCAGTTTGGCGTGAGGCGCCAGCACCCCGTGAAAGCGGATGAGATGCCGACGCGGGCGCGGCACCAAGGCGGCGAGCCGTTGCATGAATTTCAGCGGCGAAATGACGAGGTGGGTCGTGCCGTTGCAATAGGAGTAGGTTGTGACCCGTGACGGGTCACCCTTCGCTGGCAGCTTCGGGTAACCGCGATGCGGGCGGTTGAAGGGAGTGGTGCGGCATCGGTTTAAGGATGAGCTGATCGCCGCGCTGGATCATTTCAAGCCGCTTCAGAAAGTTCATCCCGAGGAGCACCAGCCCCGGTTCCAGCCCGTCGGATACCAGCGCTCCGACATCCCGCATTTTGATGCCGGCGAGCTGCACACTGTCGAGGCGAACCATGTAGCCGCGGGTCGGGCCCGCAGCCGTCTGAAGCGTCACCGAGGGGCCGCGCTTGAGGCCTAGCTCGCGCGCGAGCCGTGTCGATAGCGCCACCTGGGTCGCACCCGTGTCGAGCAAGAACGTCACACGCTCACCATTGACCTCCCCGTCAGCCACGTACTGCCCTGCGCGGTTGCGCTGCAGAACGACCTCGCCGGTCGGGGCAGAGACCAGAGCGCGATTGGGATTGGCCTGGTGCTCGCTCCAGCCATGAAACATCCAGAAGACGATACCAATGATGATGAGCCAGCCGACGAGCAGCATCCCCGCGCCGCCGCCCGAACCGCGTATCACGGAACGCGGATCGACGATCGCGGAACGGAAATTGTCGTCAGACTCTGCGCTTTTCACTCCTCGTTCATCGATCATCGATCATCGATCATAGTTTGAGGAGGTGTTCGCGGTAATACCTAAGCTCTCTGATCGACTCGTAGATATCAGCCGGTGCTTCGTGCTTGCCGTGCGTGGTCAGCGCGGCCATGATGTCCGGCTTCAAACGCGTCGCCAGCTCCTTTTGTGGTCTCTTGGTCTCCGGTCGGACCACGCCTCTTGGTCTCTGGTGGGACCACGCCAAGTACCGGCACCCACGAGATTTTCCGTCAAATTCGCCGTGTTTTCCTGTCTTAGAACGTCAATTTCGGCATCGAAACCATCCGTCTAAGCGCGGGGGAGATTTCGGCGGGTACACCCAAACCCTGCTTAGACCGGCGATTTTCGGTTGGAAATTGGCATTCTAAGCTCCTAGATGGCTAATATTCTGAGCGCTTATCGCCTGCGATCAGCGGGTTGCGCTGGTCCGACCCGGATATAGACCCGGAAATAGCCGGCAATCGCGTGGATTTGACGCTAAATTTTACGAGCCATGGTCCGAAGCAAATAATTCAACGATTCAAGC
>JAOTVX010000031.1 GCA_029863175.1 Betaproteobacteria bacterium
GCCATTGGCTATTCGGGTCTGACGACGAATCCGTTTGATCCCACACGCACGCCTGGCGGCTCGTCAAGCGGCTCCGCAGCCGCGGTTGGCGCCGGCATGGTTCCTGCGGGACTCGGCACCCAGACCCAGGCGTCCACGCTTCGCCCGGCTGCCTACTGCGGCGCCGTGGGCTTCAAGCCGACCATCGGCACGCTGCACACCGGGGGGATCCACCCGCTGTCGGCCACCTGCGATCACCTCGGCGTCATCGCTGGCACCCTGGAAGACGCCTGGCGCGTGGCGTCCCAGGTATCGCTCGGCATCGGCAGTCCGGGCAATCGCTTCCTTTCCGGCGCAGGCGCCGAGCCACCCGCGCCGCGCCGACCCCGGCGCCTGATCCGCCTCTATACCCGCGGCTGGACCGAGATCGACAGCAACACCGAGGACGCGTTCGAGGCGGCCGTCTCGGCGCTGGAGGCAGCGGGCGTAGAGATCCGGAGCCGCGACAATGACCCGCAGGTCGCGAGGATCGAGCGGCAGCTCGACGAAGGCGTGGATGGCGCGCTGGACATCGTCGCGTATGAGATGAAATGGCCGTATGAGGACTACATCGCCCGCTACGGCAAGATCATCGGCACACGCATCCATGGATTGATCGAGCGCGCGGGAAAGCTCTCGCCGGCGGATTATGAGGCCCTGCTCGCAAACCGCCAGCGCGTCATGGAACTCGTGCGGGAAACAGCTGCTGGAGCCGACGGCTACATCACGCTCGCCTCCTCCGGGCCGGCAATCCAGGGGCTGGAATACACCGGGAGCCGGACGTTCCTGGTCTACGGCTCGTGGCTGGGCGTGCCCGCTTTCAGCCTGCCACTATTGGAGGTGAACGGCCTTCCCCAAGGTGTTCAGCTCATCGGTGTTCCACACGGAGACGGCGCTTTGTGCGCCGCAGCGCACTGGCTCATGCGCGAATTTGGCTAGAAGCCGTTTCAAAAACCTTTTTAGCCACGGAAACACACGGAAACACAATAACGCCTGCGATCAGGCGCACGGCATGACACGGTTTTCTTTTCCGTGTGATTCCGTGTGATTCCGTGGCTAATGGAGCTCGGAGTTTCGGAGTTCTTTCGCGAGCAGGCCCCGGCGTTCGTGAAAACGCTCAGTCGAGCTTGAGCCAGCCGGGAAGCGCCTCGCAGCGCCGCAGCCAGGCGTTGACCTCAGGATAAGGCTCCAGCGGGATCCGGCCCTCGGGCGCACGCTTGACATACGGGTAGCATGCGATATCGGCGATCGTAGCGCGGCCGAGCGCGAGCCACTCATGCTTGTCAAAGTGGCCCTCCAGGATTTCCAGCGCCTTGCGGCCGTAACCTTGGTATACCTCAAGATCTCCCGGTATGCCGTACACGATGACGCCCCGCGCCCACTGCAGCCCGAAGTAAATTTCGTTTTGCGCAAACGCCATCCAGTTCATCACCTCTGCCATCTCCAGCGGTTCAATCGGCAGCCATTGCTCCCCGCCGAATTTGCGCGCCAAATAGACGAGATGCGCCGTCGAGTCCCAGAGCACCTTGCCTTCGACTTCCATCACGGGCACCTGGCCGCGCGGATTGAGCTTGAGAAACGCGGGAGACTTGTGCTCGCGGCTTGGCCAGTCCACATACACTTTCTCGTACGGAATCCCGAGAATGGAAGCCAGGACCCGCACCTTGTACGAGTTGCCGGAGATATCGGTGAGATAAAGCTTCATGGCGGTAATAAAGAAGGTGTTAGGGATTCGTTATCAAAGCAAGGGCGAGAAACGCTCGCAAGAGCCGGTGACCGCGCGCCTCACTGGTCACCGGTCGCTGGTTACTGCAGTTATCGCCGCCGATGAACGCCGATAAACGCCGACCGAAATAACGAATCAACACGCGTTAAAAACCTAGACCAACAAGACCCACAAAGTTTTTCGATAATTTTCTGTAAAACGGGTTCCTCCAAACTGTATATGCTCTTTGATTAAGCCGTTATCGGCGTGTATCGGCGTTCATCGGCGGCTAATATGGATTTTCGTATTCGTCAAAACGCTTTGTTTATCTGCGGCTAAATTGAATGCGTGCTCTGGTTACACCGCCGCGGCTACGGCGTCACCCATCTCCGTTGTGCTCGCCTTGCCGCCGAGATCTCCGGTCAGGTGCTTCGCTTCCGCAATCACCTTTTCCATCGCGGTGTCCATGAGCTCGGCAGCCGAGACCGCGTTCGGCTCCTTATATTTCCGACCAAGCCACTCGAAGAGCATCTTTCCCGACATGATCATCGCGTACGGGTTGGCGATGTTCTGCCCCGCGATATCGGGCGCCGAGCCATGCGTCGCCTGCGCCATCGCATAGCGCTCGCCCATCACCAATCCCGGGGCGAGCCCAAGGCCGCCGACGAGCCCTGCACCCTCGTCGGTCAGGATGTCGCCGAACTGGTTGGTCGTGACGACGACATCGAAACGCTGCGGTTCCATGACCAGCTTCATCGCGAAACCGTCGACCAGCACCTCCTCCAGCCTGACGTCGGGAAAATCCTGCGCCACCTTGCGGCACTCTTCCGCGAACATGCCGCAACAGAGCTTGTAGACCGAGGCCTTGTGCACCGAGGTCACGATCTTGCGACTGCGGGTCTTCGCGATCTCGAAAGCAGCACGCGCCACCCGGTTGGCGCCCTTGCGCGTGATCACGCGCATGCCGATTGAGATATCGTCATTGGGGCGAAACTCTCCGCTCCCCGCGACCACGACGCCGCCGGCCTGCATGCCTTCGGTCGTTTCGCGCAGGAACACGATGTCCACGTCCTTGTGCACGGAGGGGATGTTGGGGTAAGACTTCACCGGCTTCACGTTGGCGTACATCTCGTACTTCTTGCGCAGCGGCGGGTTGATCCAGGTCGGGTCGTTCTTCGGATAGGCGTCGTGCCCGTGAGGGCCGAAGACCCAGCCGTCGAGCTTGAACAGAGCGTCCACGGTACTCTGTGGACAGGTGTGCCCGTGCACCTCGTGCGCCTTGACGCCGGTGAGCAGCTCCTGCCATTCCAGCTGCAGGCCGGTCTTCGCGGCGGCCGCCTTCATCACCTTCACGGCCTCGGGCACGACCTCCGGCCCGATGTCGTCTCCCGCTACAATTCCGATTTTCAACACTGACATTCCTTTAACAAATAGAACATTCAATCCGGGTTGCGCCAGGTGGCCAAGTGTAGAAGAACTGGCAGATTCCGCATAGACTGCGAAGAACGAAACGTCTTCAGGCGGGCTTCCGGATCCCGCGGCCCTGCGGGACGCACGCGGTTCGCTCAAGCCATATAGGAGTCGATGATGGGCAAGAGGATTGCAGTGGTAGGCACAGGCGCGCTCGGCGGCTATGTCGGCGGCCATCTCGCCCATCAGGGGCAGGATGTGACGTTGATCGACATGTGGCCCGAGAACATCGACGCGATCCGCGCCCGCGGGCTGGACCTCGACGGGATCACCGACGAAGAGAAAATCACGGTGACCCGCGCCAAGACCATGCACATCACCGAAGTGCAATCGCTGTGCAAGCAGGCGCCCGTCGACATCGCATTCGTCTCGGTCAAGTCGTACGACACCGAATGGGCGACAGCGCTCATCAAGCCTTATCTCGCGCCCGACGGCTACGTGGTGTCGCTGCAGAACTGCCTGAACGAGGAGAAGATTGCTTCAATCGTCGGCTGGGGCAGGACGCTCGGGGTCGTCGCATCGGTGATCTCCGTGTGGCTTTATGAGCCGGGGCGCATCCGCCGCACGGCCGCCAGGGGCGGCGACAAGCACACCGTGTTCCGCGTGGGTGAAAGCCACGGATTGATCACGCCGCGCGTCAAGGAGTTGGTCGAAATGCTCTCGAGCGTCGACAGCAGCAAGGCGACGGACAACCTGTGGGGCGAGCGCTGGTCCAAACTGTGCATGAATGGCATGCACAACGGCGTCGCCGCCGCCACGGGACTTTCGGGCCGAGACCGCGACGGGAATACGGCGATCCGGCGCTTCTCAATCAAGCTGGGGGGCGAGGCGGTGCGGGTCGGCCAGGCCCTGGGCTTCCGGCTGGTCAATCTGGGCAAGCTGGCGCCGGAGCGGCTTGCGCTCGCCGCGGAGGGCCACGCCGATGCGCTGGCCGAGGTGGAGGAAATTATGATCGCGCACATCGCATCCAATCCGCGCGCGGGCATTCAGCGCCCGTCGATGGCGCAGGACATGCTCAAGGGCAGACGCACCGAGATCGAGCTCATGAATGGCTTCATTGCCGAAAAGGGCCGGCTCGCCGGCGTCCCAACCCCATCTCACGAGAAACTGACCGAGATTGTCACCCGCGTCGAGCACGGAGAGCTTCCCCCGTCAGCCACGAATCTCGGCGGCTCGGGAAGATAGTGCGAATCGGTGTGCCAGTCCGCGCCGAAATTCACTTTGTCTTCGGGCTCCTTCACCACGCGCGTCATGTGCGGATGATGGTGATGAGACGTGGTGATGAATACTGATGATGAAAGGCGCCAAAGGACGCTGCCGGCGCAAAGCGATCGGTTTTCATCACCATTACTCATCACTATCTTTCATCACCATTAATCATCACTTTTTCCGCCGTCGCTAGACGGCGGCGGCGATGGCGTCGCCCATCTCGCTGGTACTCGCGCTTCCACCCAGGTCGCCCGTGAGGTGCTTCGCTTCGGCGATCACCTTGTCGACCGCTGCATCGATGCGCTGCGCGGCCGCGCTGGCCTTGGGCTCGTTGCGCTTCCTGGCGAGCCACTCGAACAGCATCTTCCCCGAGACGATGAGGGCGTAGGGATTGGCGATGTTCTGGCCCGCGATGTCCGGTGCGGAACCGTGGGTGGCCTGCGCCATCGCCTGCCGCTCGCCGATGCACAGGCCGGGAGCAAGGCCGAGCCCGCCAACAAGCCCGGCGCCCTGGTCGGTCAGAATGTCGCCGAACTGATTGGTCGTGACGACGACATCGTACTGCCACGGGTTCATCATCAGCTTCATGGAAAAACCATCGACCAGCGCCTCGTCGTACGCGACGTCCGGAAATTCCTTCGCTGCCCTGCGGCATTCCTCGGCGAACATCCCACATGCAAGCCGGTAGATCGGCTCTTTGTGCACCGCGGTCACCTTTTTCATCTTACGCAAGCGCGCAATCTCGAACGCCGCAAGTGCCACGCGCCTGGAGCCGCGACGGGTGATGACGCGCGATGCGATCGTGATCTCGTCGTTCGGCCGAAACTCGCCGGCGCCCGCGACCACCGTGTCGGAAGACTGCATGCCTTCGGTCACCTCGCGCAGAAACACGATATCCACATCCTTGTGCACGGACTGGATGTTGGAGTACGACCTGACCGGCTTCACGCTCGCGAACAGCTCGAAGCGCTTGCGCAGCGGCGGCATGATCCATGTCGGATCGTTACGGGGATACGCATTGTGGCCGATCGGCCCGCACAACCAGCCGTCGGCGTCTTCCAGAGCCGCCACGGTGGCATGCGGCAGCGTATGGCCGTGCTGCTCGTGACCGCGCTTGCCGATCGCCAGTTCCTGCCACTTGACCTCCAACCCGGTCTTCGCCGCTGCGGCCTTCATCACCTTGACCGCCTCGGGCACGACCTCGAGACCGATGTCGTCGCCGAGCAGTATCCCGATCGTCAGCATTGTTGCCCTCCTCCATCGATAGTGATGAAAGATGGTGATGACTAATGGTGATGAAAAATGGTGACGTACAAACACAAACCGCTACTCATCACCATTCCTCATCACTATTCCTCATCACTATTCCTCATCACTATTCCTCATCACTATTCCTCATCACTATTCCTCATCACCAATCTGCGGTTACGTGGCCTTCCTCTGTTCTTGGGAAATCCTAGAGCTTGAGCAGCCGCGCGGCATTGTCGCTCAATATCAGCTGCGCTTGAGCTCCCGCACCGCCAGCTCCGGCGCCTGCGTCGGCAGCTGAATGTTGCCGACGAACCGCTCGGGATACTCCCGGCGCGCCGCAGGGCTCGCGGTGCTCATGCTGCGCGCACGGCTGCAGCGGCCCCGTTGCCGGCGATCCTGCCAAACACCAGGCCCGAGACGAGGCCCGTGCCCGCCGGGTAGTTGAAGTAGAAAATTCCTCCGACCATCTCGCCGGCCGCGTAGAGACCGGGAATCGGAACGTAGCCCAGATCGAGCACCTGCCCGGTTTCGTGGTTGATGCGCAGCCCCCCGAACGTGAAGGTGATGCCGCAGGTCACGCCGTAGGCCTCGAACGGGGGTGTATCGAGCGGGTTCGCCCAGTTCGACTTGGGCGGCTCGATGCCCACCGTGCCGCGCCCATCCCTGACCGCATGATTGAACGGCACGTCGATGCGCACGGCGGCGTTGTACTCTCGCACCGTCTTGAGAAACGCCTCAGGATCCACGCCCTCCAGTTTCCCGGCAAGCTCTTCGAGCGTGTTGGCGGCAAACCGCGTCACATTCCTCCCGCCGTATTCCTTCTGGAGGAGCGGCTTCACTTTGGCGTCGAACACCTGGTAAGCATATTGTCCTGTCTGCTTCAGCACTTCCGCGCCGTACCTCGCGTAGGTGTAATTGTAGAAATCCGCTCCTTCGTCCACGAACCGTTTGCCTTCCGCGTTGATCATGACGGACAGCGGGTAACTGTGCCGATAGGGATCGTGCGACCGCTCTACCACGCCGAACTCCGGTGCGTGGCGCTCCCACGACACCGCATGGCGGCCGGACCAGTTGCCGTAGGGGCAGGCGCCAATCTCAAGCGCCATCTTCAGGCCCTCGCCCAGGTTGTGGCGCGTGCCGCGGACCTTGGCGAGCTCCCATCCAGGTCCCAGGTAGCGCGTGCGCCACTCGGGGTTCGACTCAAAACCGCCGCAGGCGAGCACAACCGCACGCGCCCCGAACTCGACCAGCTTGCCCTGGCGCTTGGCTCGCACCCCCAGCACCCGCTCGCCGTCGTAGATTAGGGACACCGCGCGCGTTTCGTAGAAGATCTCGACGCCTTTCTTGACGGCGGTCTTCGTCAGATCCTCCACCAGTCCGGCGCCACCGCCGTTCACGGTGAGCGGGAATCGGCCGAAGAACACGCGCCTGCCATTGACGATGGCCGACTGTGTCCCGTAATTCGGCACGAAGCTCGCGCCCTGGCTCCGCAGCCAGACCATGCCCTCCAGGCTTTTCGTGATCAGGGCCTCGCTCAAGTCGGGATCGGTGCGGTAGCTGGTGACGCGGTACAAATCGTCATAAAACTCCTCGACGGTGTTGCTATCCCAGTCGGTGTTCTTCGCCTCCTCTTCCGGGATGTCGGTGATCTTCTTGAGATCCTCCACCGAGCTGTAGGCGAAGCGCATGACTCCGCCGGCGAAACGGCTGTTGCCTCCGGATTCTTCCTCCGTTGCGGACTCCAGCATGGCCACCGTCACGCCGGCGTCTCGCGCCGATAACGCCGCGCACAGCGCTGCGTTTCCCTTTCCGACGACCAACACGTCAAACTGTTGCACGGCTTTCATCCTCGTTCGATTGAGTTTCTGACGACTGCAGCGACATGCTCCCTGCGATTCCCCGCATCAGGCGCCGCTGCGGTGATTCTGGAACCCCTCTTATCTCGATTGCTGATGCCGCCCGGGATTGACCGCTCCCGGGTCGACAGAAACCTCAGGCGACACCCCTTTTCGCCGCTTGCTCGACGGGCTTCGCAGCGACGGCGGCCGGCTCGAGCAGCCTGGTGACCTCCAGCATCGAGCCCGATTCCTCGAATGAATCGATCCTGCGGCACACCGCGGCCGCGGCTTGCGGCGTCAGGACGCGGGACGCGCAGTTCTCGAATTTGGCCTTCAGGTGCTCGGGCGAAATGGGGTTATCCGAAGTCCTGCCGAGCGGCCGGTCCACCTTCTCCGAGAACGTTCTCCCGTCCGACAACGTCACCTTCACTTCCGCGTCGAATGGATCATCGTCCGCAAACGGCTTGCCGGCATACGGCGCCGCATGGACGCGCGGCAGTAAATCCCGCACCGCCGGGTCACACCAGGCGTCGCCTTCGAAATGCTCGAGCACGACCTTGCCGTGCATCAGCGCGCGAGCCACGCAATATTGCACGCTGAACTTGGCCGCGAGCGTGCTGTCGGGATCGGCCCGGTCGGTATGGGCAAGCCCGCGCGCCGCCGTCCACGAATCGACGCGCGCCATCGTGCGCATGTCGAACGGGCCGTACCGCCGCACCAGGTTGAGCGCCGCTTCCACCGCGGCATGCGTGCTGTAGCAGCACGGGTACAGCTTGTAGCTTGCGCCCGGGGATGCAATTTCCCACTCGTCCCACCCCTCGAGGGCGCGCGCTGCGTCGTAATTCCCCTCGCCATTGAATACCTTGAAGAAGCCCTGCTTGTGCTCGAATGCATCGACGTTGGCCGTATAGCCCTTGCGCGCGAGCAGCACCGCGAGCAGTCCGCCGCGGGCGCATTGGCCGGCATGCAGGGGCTTGGTCATGGTGCCGAAGTTGGCCTTGATTCCCGCCGCAAGCGATGCGGCGAGCACGAGCGCGGTTTCCGTTTCGTCCGTGGTTAATTCGAGCAACCGCGCGCAGGCTGATGCCACGGCAAACACGCCCAGTGTCGAGGTCGGATGCCAGCCGTTCTCGGTATGGTAGGGATTGACGCAGCGCCCGATGCGCGCGCCCACTTCGTAGCCGGCGGCGTGCGCCAGCAGCACGTTGCGCCCGCCCGCCCCGAACGCCTCGCCCGCAGCGATCAGCGCGGGGACCATCACCGCCGACACGTGCCCGCCCAGATTCTTGGCCGTGTTGTCGAAGTCCAGCGCGTGCGCCGCCGTGCCGTTGACGAGTGCGGCATCGAGGGGGCGCACACGCCGGTCACTGCCGAAGAGAAGGCAAGGGCCGTCGCCGGACTGCAATCCGAGCACGTCTTCGACCATGTGCGGCGCCTCCTCGACAGAACCGGCCAGCATGACGCCCACCGTGTCGAGAACCGCAATCCGGCACCAGTAAATGACCTCCGGCGGAAGGTCCTCGTAGGACATCGCCGTGATCCGTTGCGCCAGCTGGCGTGCGATAGTCATATCCCCTGCCCCTTTCCCAGCGCTCTCTCAATTTCCCGAGCGTGTCCCAAGAATCGAAAAACAACCTCAGCCGCCTTTGCGTGAGGAATGCTCGGAACCGTCTTCCCTCCTCCAAAGAAAAACTTGAAGCCTGCCGCTACCCCGGTTTTCGTGAAGTTCATAACATGGACGTCTGCGGTTCGACCCGTTACCAACGAGCGGCACCATTCGCACTGGACTTGTCATAGGCGAGACACGCCCAGGCTACGCTCAAACACGCAACTATTACGCGCAAGAATAATCCCGATGCTCCATCCATGTCACGCGTCACGCAGCGCGTCCCATCGAGCCCAGTTCATGGAAAAGTAGGCTCCGGCAGACGCCATCGCGACGGTAATCGTTTGGCGGCGCGGGGGTCGATCTGCTAAGCTCCCCGTGTCGTTTTTGGCGCCAGCCCAACCTCATCGGCCCGAATGGAGGGCATATATGAAATACCGCAAGCACGAAGCGAAGGAATACGCGAAAACGGTCCTGAAGGGCGTATGGACCGCGCTGCCGACCACGTTTACCGCCGACGACCGGCTCGACGAAGCCGGCAACGCCGCAAACCTGGAGCACTGCATCTCGAAACTCAAGCTCGACGGCCATTACTGCATCGGCAATGTCGGCGAGTTCTGGGCGATGACGAACGAAGAGCGCATGCGGGTCGTCGAAATCAACGTCGAAACCGCGAAGGGCCGGATACCGCTCATCGCCGGTTGCCACCATCAGAACCCCTACGAGGCGGTGAAACTCGCGCAGCACGCGCAGTCGGCCGGAATCGATTTTGTCATCATTCTCACGCCCTACATCGCGGCGCGCAGTGACGACGCGGTCTTCGACTATTTCCGTTTGGTGTGCGAGCGGGTGGATATCGGCATCGTGCTGTTCAACACGGAGCAGACCTACCCCATCTCAACGAAACTCGCCAAGCGTCTGGCCACGCTGCCGAACATTTGCGGCTTCAAGCAAGGCGTGAGCAAGCCGCAGCCGACCACTGCGCTGCGCGATGCCATCGGCAAGGACGTGGAAGTGAGCGTGGCCGATGAAGCTCCGTTTCTCTACAACATCAGCGTGTGCGGCGACCGCTGGCTGTTGAATTACTGCCCTCATCTCTTCCAGGTGCCAGGCTATACACCGGTCAACGACTACGCCCGCGCCGCGTTCAACGGAGACATGAACAAGGCAACGGAGATCTGCCGCAGCTTGAACCCGCTGCGGTCGGTGCTCGCGAAATGGATTCCGGGCTATGGCGGCAGCGGCCGCATGGCGATTGCCGAGCAGAAATTCTGGATGGAATGCATCGGCATGGTCGGCGGCCCGGTGCGCGCGCCCTGCGCCGAGATGACCGACCAGGCGAAAAAAGAGATGTTGGCCGATCTCGAGGCGACGGGTCTCATCGCCAAAGCGAAAGCCGGGCTGCGCAACACCGAGCAACGCGCAGCTTAAGGGTCACCAGCCGCCAGGGACACGCGGCGCGGCAATCGCGATTTGGAAGAAGAACGGGCCGTGCCGCAACCTGCGGCACGGCCCGTGCATGATTCTCGCTGCGGGGCGCTCGCGCCCGACCAGCGTCGTGGGTGTCTGCGCAATCAGTACCCGCCCCGAATTGGCGAGCGTCTCCTAGTGCGCGACGGCACCAATGTCGTGCACGACTTTCGCCCAGCGTTTGTTCTCGCTTTCCCAGAATCTGCGGAAATCCGCGGGCGATTTGCTGGTGATCGAGGCAGCACTGGCCGTTCCCAGCCGGCGCACGACTTCCGGATCCTTCATTGTGTTTACCACGGCCGGGAACAATCGGTTGACCACCGATTGCGACGTGCCCTTGGGTACGAACACGCCTTGCCACGAGCCAACCACCAGACCCGGAAATCCGGACTCCTTCATCGTTGGCGTATCGGGCGCCGCGCTGAGGCGCTCGGGCGCGATGACCGCGAGCAGTCTCAGCCTGCCAGTTCGCACAAACGGCAGAAGCGATGACGAGGTCAGCATCGTCATTTGCACCTCGCCCTGAACCACTCCCAGCGAGGCGCCGCCGGCGCCGCCCTTGTACGCGACCATCACGATATCAAGCCCCGCCTGCTGCTTGAAATATTCCATTGCGAGCCTCGAGTTGCTGCCGGCACCGGAGGCCGAGAAGTTGAGCTTTCCGGGCCGGGCCTTGGCATAGGCGATGAACTCCTTCACCGATTTCACCGGAATCGAGGGATGCACGACCAGCATTCCCGGCACGTCCACGACTTGCGAGACGCCGATGAATGCCTGCAATGGCTTCACCTTGAACTTCGGGAATACGGAAGCATTGATCGCCATCGTTCCGATGTTGCCGAGAATGAATGTGTAGCCGTCGGCAGTAGCCCTTGCCGCCGTTTCAACCCCGACGTATCCGGAAGCCCCGACGCGGTTTTCCACCACGATGTTCTGGCCCAGCTCCTGAGCCAGCCTGGGCTGGATGATGCGCCCGGCGAAGTCCGAAGCACCGCCTGGCTGAAACGGCACGATCATGCGCAACGGCCGCGAGGGGTAATCGCCCTGGGCGGCAAAAAGAGCGCCTGTGCCCAGCAACAACACGCTGGCCAGCACGCCACGTAACACTGTGGACTGCATTGAGTTTCTCCAGTAAATTGATCGGAAATATCTTCCGCCGGCTTGTCGCAGGGACAATCGGCACGAGGGAAGGACTCTCACTTCATTGGTGTGCGACCGTACCGCCGGGCACACCCCGTAGCGCAAATCCCTGCCGTCGGGCGGTATTGTGCCCTGTCTGCCCCCTGCGGCGCAAACCGGACCTTACGTCCGCCTCCGCATAAGCGCTGCCGGGTCACGGCCGGGTCAAGATGCCTTACGCGTGTCTGCCGGCGCAGCCGGCACTGAGGCGCGCGCCACCTCACCCGCATCCTTGAGCTTCGCAATATCCCAGCACAAACGAATCAGGTTCTCCGTCTCCAGCTGCGCCAGAACGCCGTCGGCAAGCCCGTTAAACTTTGCTTCGAGGTCACCGTCGCTCATCGGCCGGTCGAGACTCCCGACCGCGTGCTCGACGTATTTTTCGAGTGTCTGGCCGTTCTTGAGCTTGATCGCTACCCGAACCTGGTCTTCGTGCAGGCCAGGCTCCACGGTCGCGCTCACCCGCTCGCGCAACGCAACCGCGCGCGGATCCAGGACCGCTTCATCGCTGTACTGTGCCTCCCTTGCCGCGCCGTGAATGATGGCAACGGCGCACGAGTGATACACGCTGAACTTGCCTTCGAGCCCGACCTGCGGGGCCTTCTTGCCTGTGAGCTCGAGCACGAGCGGATGGACCCGCAAGTCGATGCGCTCGATGTCCTCCGCCTTCAGGTTGTAGTTCTGCCGCAGCTGAATGCAGCCGTCGATCGCAGGATGCTCGACGATACCGCAAGCAAACGGCTTGTACGTGTTGAGCGCAATCTCCCAGGTCTCGCCGAGGTGCTCCGTGATTTCCTCGGGCCTGAACCGGGTGGAGAGCACATTCGCGAAGCCGCGCTTGGCCTCGATGCCCTGTACGGAACTTGTGAAATCCCGGTGCGCGAGCAGGGCGGCAAGCAAGCCGTTCCTGGCCGCGTTTCCGGGATGGAACGGCTTGCACATTGTGCCGAACATCTCGCGCAGGCCCGATGACTGCGTCGCGGCGATGCCGAGCGCCCACACCATCTGCTGCTCGGTGAGGCCCAGCAGCCGCCCGGCAGCAGCGGCAGCCCCAAACACGCCGGCCGTGCCAGTGATGTGCCAGCCCACATCGTAGTGCGGCGGGTAGACGGAGTTGCCGATGCGGCATTCGACCTCCACCCCGAGGATGAATGCGTGGAGGAACTCGTCCCCGCGCACGGGCGTGCGCTCGGCGAGCGCCAGTATCGCCGACGCCACGGGGCCGCTGGGATGGATAACGGTCTTGAGATGCGTGTCGTCGAAATCGAAAGTGTGCGAGGTGATGCCGTTCATCAACGCCGCCAGCATGATATCGAGCTTGTCGCGACGGCCAAGCACCGTGGCCTCGCGCGGACCCGAGAATTCCGACAGCGCCGCGAGAGCGCTTTCCACGGTTTCGTGGCGGCTCGCCCCGACCGCGCAGCCGACCCAGTTCAGAAAAGACCGTGCCGCCTCGTGCCGCACCTTCTCCGGAATATCCGCATAGCGGTGCTCGACGACGAATTTGCCGAGGGTGCGTGTCACTTCCATCTTGAACCCCGTGAATGGTGAATGGTGGATGAAGCGTGATGAGTCATGGGTGACGGGTGATGGGACCTGGTCATAAGAATTGGTGATGGAAACTGGTGATGAGTACTGGTGATGAGCCAGACGGGTGCTCTTTCATCACCACTTTTCATCACCATTAATCATCACCATTATTCATCACTGAGCATTTACGCCTTATCGCAAATAGCGGCGCTCCCACTTCTCGATCTCCGAGAGCTTGAGCACGTCGTTGTACTCCTTGAAAGTCAGCATGCCGCCAAGCGCTGCGCGCGTCGAGCCGTCACGCTTGAGCGTTCCCAGCGCCTCGCGGATGGCGAAGCCGGCCGCGTAGCGGCCAAGCCCCGGGTAGATCGCGATGCGGAAACCCATGTCTTCGAGCTCGCGCGCCGTGACCCCTCCCACCTTGCCCGCTTCCTCGACGTTGACCAGGCATGGCGCCTCGATCGCTTGCGCCACGCGCCTGAGCTCCTCGAGCACGTTGTCGCTGCCCTTGAGCTCGACGAAGATCACGTCGGCGCCCGCCGCGTGGAACGCCTTACCGCGCCGGATCGCCTCCTCGAGCCCCTCACCGGTGGCGGCATCGGTGCGCGCGATAATCACGAAATCCGGATCGCGCCGCGCCGCAACAGCCGCCTCGATCTTGCCGACCGCTTCCTCCAGCGGCACCACCGGGCGCGAGCCGGGCAAGTGGCCACACCGCTTCGGCGAGGCCTGGTCTTCCAGATGGATCGCCGCCAACCCCGCCGCCTCGAACTCCTGGACCGTGCGGCGCACGTTGACGGCATTGCCGTAACCGGTATCCGCGTCGCAGATAAGGGGAATCTCCACCGCCGATGCAACGCGGTGGGCGTGTGCTGTGATCATGGTGAGGTCCACCAGCCCGACATCGGGACGACCGAGCAAGCTCGCCGACACGCCGTTGCCGGTCATGTACACAGCCTCGAAACCCGCCTGCTCCACCAGGCACGCGCCGTATGCGTCGTAGATCCCCGGCGCGACGATCAGGCGCTTCGACGCAAGCAGATCACGCAGCCTTTTCCGCGGATTACTGTAACTCATGTCGAGAACTGCAGGTCAGCCACAGAGAACACAGAGTTCACAGAGGAGAAGCATCGCCAAAATTCGTTTGCGCTTTCGACCCATGTTTTCTCTGTGTTCTCTGTGCTCTCTGTGGCCAATGACTTTTGGGTCCTCGGTCGCGGTTCCGCCTTCATACCATCGCCTTCTCTCCGAGGCGGTACCTCTCTAGCCTGGCATCGTCCAGCGTAACGCCCAGTCCGGGACCGCTGGGCAGCGCGATGCTTCCGGCAGAAAGATCGAGCTTGCGGGTGACGATGTCGTCCGCCGTCTTGAGCGGCCCAACACACTCCAGCCCGTCCACCACGTTGGTGGACGTCGCCGCCAGCATGATCTCGGCCATCGTGTTGACCCCCAGCCCGAAGCCGTGACCAACGACGCACCGGATGCCCGCGGCCTCCGCGGTTGCGATCATGCGCCGCGTATTGAGAAACCCGCCCTGTTTCATGATCTTCACCTTGACGATGTCGGCCGCGTCCATCCTGATAATGCGGATCAGGCTGGCGTGGTCGAGCACCGACTCGTCTGCCATGATCGGCACCCCAACCGCGTTCGCCTCCTTGCGCACGCGCGCCATGCCCGCGAGATCGTGATCGGGCACAGGCTGCTCGAAGTGCTGCAGGCGAAAGGGAGCGACCATTTTCGCCAGCTTGATCGACGTGTCGGCATCGTAGCCCGCGTTGGCATCGATTCGCAGCTCGAAATCCGGGCCAACGGCTTCGCGCACGGCCTTGACCCGATCACGGTCGGCCTCGATGCCGCCCCCGACCTTGATCTTGGCTGAGCGAAAGCCCTTCTGCTTCCACCCAAGTGTTTCCTTGGCCGCCTCCTCCGGCGACAGAATGCCGATCCAGGCATTGAACAGCAAGCGTTCCTTGACCGCGCCGCCGAGATAGGTGTGCACGGACACGCCCGCCGCCCGCGCGGCAAGATCGACGCACGCCATCTCGACCGCCGCCTTGGAGTCGAGATAGCCCTTCACCGCCGGCTCGATCTTCGCGAGGATCGCGTGAATGTTGGTGGGATCCATTCCGACCAATATCGGCGCGAACGTCGAGCGCAGGATCTCGAGATGGTCAGTGACCTGCTCCTTCGAATAGCCGGGCGTGGGATCGATGTTGCCCAGCCCGACGACGCTCCCGGTGGCCGTAACGCGCACGACCGCACTCTTCTGCACCGTCTTAGAGAGATACGCGTTCTTGTATTCGCCGATCAGCGGCACTGCCACTCCGAAAACCTCAACCCGTTCTATCTTCATAGTCACGTATTCCTTCGTGTCCGTCGTGTCCTTTGTGTCAATGCTTTTCTGTTTCTCCGCGGTGTGGCTTTAGCTTGCCTCGCATTACCCTTCGCCGTCCAGTCACCGGTCACTGGTCACGGGCACCAGCTTCCAGTCGGGATGCTGCTTCAGAAACGCGATCAGCCCGCCAGCGGTAAGGATCGCCTGCACTTCCGCCGGCAGCGCCGCCACGGTGCGGGCGATCTTGCGTCCCGGCACCGCGACGCGCCCGGCGCCGACACCAATCTCGATCTCGTCGCCCTGGGCAATGCCCGAGATGTCGCATTCGACCGCCGGGAGGCCGTTGTTGATGCAATTCCGGAAGAATTGCCGCCCGAACGAGCTCGCGACGATCGCCGCCACGCCCATCGCGCGCATGATGTGCACCGCCTGCTCGCGCGAGGAATTGATCCCGAAGCTCTTGCCCGCGACGATGATGTCCCCAGCCTTGAAGCGGGCGGGAAACTCGGGCACGAGTTGCTCGAACGCATGCTGCGCAATGTAGGCGCTGTCCTTCCCTGGGAGGTACTTGCCCGAGCAATGAATATCCGTATTGACCTCATCGCCAAGCACGTGGGCCCGGCCGCGGATGTTAGTACTCATGTCAACCCCCCCATACCTTCAGCCACGGAATCACACGGAAGCACACGAAAAATACCCGATCGCAATGCACTTCGCGGTTTAAACCTTCGTCCGTGTATTTCCGTGTGATTCCGTGGCTGATTGATCTTCTACGCGGCAGCTCTCTCCGGACGCCATGTTCCACCCGCGACTTCGCGCGGGTCGGTGATGTAGCCGGTCAGGGCGGATGCCGCCACCGTCGCCGCTGAGCTCACCCAGATGTCCGATTTCGGGTTGCCGAGGCGCCCCCTGAAGTTGCGGTTTGCACTCGTGATCACGACATCGTTATCACCCGTGATCAGGTGGCCCGTAATATTGACGCACGTTCCGCAACCCGCGGCTTCCACGGACGCCCCGGCCGCCGTGAGCGCCTCGACGATCCCTTCGCGCGCGGCTGCGAGCCACACCTGTCGCGAGGCCGGCGTCACGATCATTCGCACCCCCTTGGCAACGCGCTTGCCCTTGAGTATCGCCGCAGCCTGGCGCATGTCGTCCAGCCGGCCGTTGGTGCAGGTCCCGATGAGCGCAAACTGTATTTCTTGCTTGTCGAGTTCCGTGACGCTGACCACGTCGTCGATCTGGTGCCGGCGCGCCACCTGTGGCACAAGCTGCGACGCGTCAATATCGATGCGCTCGCAGTATCGTGCGTCCGAATCGGCGCTGACCGGCCGCGGGGTGCGCGCGCCGTGTTGCTTGAGCCAGGCGAGCGTTTTTTCGTCCGCCTCCAGCAACGCCGCCTTGGCGCCCAGCTCCGCTGCGTGATTCGAGAGCGTCATGCGGTCGTCGATGTCCATTGCCGCCACCGCCGCGCCCCGATATTCGAGCGCACGGTAATTCGCGCCCTCGGCACCCAGCCGCCCCAGCATCGTGAGCGTCACGTCCTTCGCCCACACCCCCGGCTGCAGCCGACCGCTCAACTCGACGCGGATCGTCTCGGGGACCCGGAACCAGAGCTTGCCCGTCATCATGACGGCCGAGAGATCGGTTCCCTCGACGCCGCACCCGAAAGCGTTGAACGCGCCGTAGGTCGTCGAGTGCGTGTCCGTGCCCACGACAACGTCGCCACAGGTGAAGTGCCCGCCCTCGGGCAGGACCTGGTGACAGATGCCGTCGCCCACGTCGTAGAGGACTGCCCCGTGCGCATCGGAAAACGCGCGCATCGCGCGGTGAGTATTGGCCGCCTCGAGATGGGGTGGCGGGGAATAGTGGTCGAGCACAAATGCGGTACGCGAGGCAAACGGCAGCTGGCCGGCGCCCAGTTTCTCAACCATTTTCAAGGCATTGCCCGCACGCGCGTCGTGCAGCATCGCGAAATCGACGTCCGCGACGACGATGTCGCCCGCCTTTACCGTCTTGCCGCCGGCGTGATGGCCGAGGATCTTCTCGGCGATGGTCGAACCCATATCACTCCTCTCGGATGTCCGGCGCTCGGCAGCGCGCCGGTTTGACCCGGCGGTGCCGGGCCGCCAATTGTATCAGCCCCGGCGGCCGGCGCTGGCGGCGAGCACAGGGATCAACGAGGGTACTCGCTGCGATTTTTTCCTGGTCAATCATCGCGGGCCGGTCTGGCCACGCGGCGCGAGATGTGGTATCAAAGGCCCCTTTTCCGCACGAGCGAATGTTATGGCTTCCGCGACAGACAATTCCCTCACTGCTTACGTCGCGCGCTTCATCACGGAAACCCGCCCCAGAGATATCCCAGGCGATGTAACGCGGCTGGGCAAACGCTCGATCCTGGATGGACTTGGATTGGCGCTCGCCGGCAACGCGGCCGAATCGGGTCACATCGTCCGCCAGTATCTGCGCACTCTCGGCTGCGCGACTGACCGCGGCTGCACGGTCATCGGAACGCCGCTCAAGGTCCCGCCCCGCTTTGCGGCCTTTGCCAACGGCATTGCAATCCACGCCGACGATTACGACGACACGCAGCTGGCCGTCGCCAAGGATCGCGTCTACGGCCTGCTCACGCATCCCACCGCTCCCGCGTTGCCGCCCGTCCTGGCGCTCGCCGAGCGCGACAACCGCTCCGGCCTGGACATGCTGACTGCTTACCAGGTCGCCGTCGAGGTCGAAACGAAGATTTCCGAAGCGATCAATCCGCGGCACTACGATCACGGATTTCATTCGACCGCGACCATCGGCACGATCGCTGCTGCAGCGGGCGCCGCGCGGCTGCTGCGTCTCAACAACGAGCAGACTCGCCGCGCGCTCGGCATCGCGGCGAGCCAGGCGGCGGGCCTGCGCGAGAACTTCGGCACCATGACGAAACCGTTCCACCCCGGGCGCTCCTGCGAGAGCGGGATCGTGGCCGTGGATTTCGCGCGGCTCGGGTGGACCGCGACCCCGATCGTGCTGGAAGCGGGGCGTGGATTCTTCAAGGCGGCGGGTGGCGGCTACGATCCGGCTGCGATCGAAGGCAAGCTCGGCAGTCCCTGGTCGTTCGCCTTTCCCGGCGTCTCGATCAAACCGCATCCGAGCGGATCGTTGACGCATCCGGGCATGGGTCTGATGCTGGACCTCATCAGGCAGTACGACATACGGCCGGCACAGGTGGCCAGGGTCAAAGTGGGCACCAACCGGCACATGCCCAATGCGCTGATCCACCGCCGGCCGAAGAACGAGTTGCAGGCGAAGTTCAGCATGGAATTTTGCATGGCGATCCTGCTCCTGGAGCGCAAAGCGGGGCTCGCCGAATTTACGGACGAAACGGTCAACCGCCGCAACGTGCAAGCCATGATCGAGAAGATCGACTTCGGCGTGCATCCGGTCGCCGAAGCGGCAGGCTATGAAAAGATGACGACCCTCATCGACATCGAGCTCACCGATGGCCGGACCGTGAGTGGACGCGCCGATTTCGGCAAGGGCAGCCCTGCAAACCCGATGAGCGACCAGGAACTCGCGGACAAGTTCCGCGAATGCGCGGCCTGGGGCAAGCTGCCGAAAGCGAGCGCCGAGAAGATCGTCGATATGGTTTTTGGTCTCGAGAAGCTGAAAAACGTGCGCGAATTGACGCGGCTTCTCACGGTCGGCGCCACCCGCCGCACCGCAAAGAAGGCGCGCAAGCGCCGCTAACAACAGCGTGACGGGTCACGCCTTATGAACAAGCCACTGATAGGCCTGATGCTCGGCGACATGACCGGAATCGGACCGGAGATCTTGGCCAGGCTGCTCGCCCCCGGAAAGCTCGCCGAAGTGGCGCGGGTAGTCGTCATCGGCGATGCGCGCGTGCTCGAGCTGGGCATGCGCGACGCCGGCGTCAGACTCGGCTATCGAACCTATGCCAGCGTGGACGAGGTGCGCTGGCCGGCGGACGAGTTGCCCGTGGTGGACCTGGGGAATATCGACCCGTCGCTCATCAAGCGCGGCGAAGTTTCGGCGGAATCAGGACGCCTGACCGGTGAGACTCTCAAGTACATTATCGATCTTGCGTTATCGCGCAAGATCGATGGCATCTGCTTCGCGCCGCTCAATAAAATGGCGCTGCACCGCGGCGGCTGGCCCTTCCCCGACGAGCACCAGATGTTCGCGAAGCTCACCCGTCATACCGGAGTCTTCGGCGAGATGAACGTGATTCCGGAATTCGCCACGTTCCGCGTGACCTCACATGTCGCGCTGCGCAAGGCGATCGACCTGATCTCGCCGCAGCGTATTGCCGACGTCGTCCAGCTCGCTCACCGTACGCTGCGCGCGATGGGCCATCTGTCTCCTCGAATCGCCGTCGCGGCGCTGAATCCCCACGGCGGAGAGAACGGACTCTTCGGTGATGAGGAGATTCGCATCATCCGGCCGGCGGTCGATGCTCTGCGCGCCTCGGGCGTGGGCGTAACCGGCCCCGTGCCCGCGGACACGCTATTTCTCCGGGCCAAGCGCGGCGAGTTCGACGGGGTCGTGATGATGTACCACGACCAGGGCCAGATCGCGACCAAGCTGCTTGGCTTCAACAAGGGTGTCACCGTCACGGCGGGCATGGACACCGTTTTCGCCACACCCGCTCACGGCACCGCGTTCGACATCGTGGGCCAAGGTCGCGCCAATTGCAGTGCACTGGAGTACGCATTCAGGCTGGCCGCCCAACTCGCATCCAGAAAAGCAGAAACGTGATTGGCGCGACGTAACGGGCCACCTGCGGCGACCCGGCGTATACGATAATCAGTCACGAGCACAACTCACGATTTACAATTTACGATTCACGCGTGTTAGGCTCATCACTGATCACTGACCACTCATCACTCTCGACACGGTCCCAATATGTTCAATCCCTTCAAGCAACTCGAACTGATCAAGGCGGAAGTCTACTCCTCCATGCCCAAGAAGTTCCGTAACAAGAGCCGCGCCGCATGGTCCGACGCCAACCGCCAGGGCGCGGAAGTCGAATGCTTCCTGGAAGCCCCTTCATTCGACCGTGACGGCAACCTGTGGTGCGTGGACATTCCCTTTGGCCGCGTCTTCCGGGTCTCGCCGAAAAAGGACTGGGAGCTCATCGTCCAGTACGACGGTTGGCCGAACGGCCTTAAGTTCCACAAGGACGGGCGCGCATTCATCGCCGATTACAAGAAGGGGCTCCTGGTCCTCGACCCGAAGACGGGCAAACTCGAGACCCTCCTCGAAACCGCCTTCAGCGAGGGTTTCAAGGGCCTCAACGATCTCCACTTCGCCTCGAACGGCGACCTCTATTTCACCGATCAGGGCCAGACCGGAATTACCGATCCGACGGGGCGCGTATTCCGCCTGCGACCGGACGGTGCGCTCGACCGGCTCGCGAGCAACGTTCCGAGCCCGAACGGCATCACGCTCTCCACGACAGAGAAACATTGCTACGTGGGGGTCACCCGCTCGCAGCAGATCTGGCGTCTGCCGCTCATGGCTGACGGGAACGTGTCCAAGACCGGCGTGGCGATCCAGCTATCGGGCGGTGTTGCCGGCCCCGACGGCATCGAGATGGACGGGGACAACGGACTGCTCGTCTGCCAGCTGGGCGTGGGCATCTGGCGCTTCGACGCCAACATGCTGCCGACGCATCTCGTCCACGCCGAAGGCTCGCACCATCACCACCTCGACAACGTCGCGTTCGGCGACTCCGACTTCAAGACGATTTACATCACCGAGGCGCTCACCGGCGACATCCTGACCGCGAAGATGCCCGTCGCCGGCAAGCAACTCTACGGCCTTAGCTGAAAGAGCCAACGAGGTGACGAAAAATGGTGATGAATGATGGTGATGGATAATGGTGACGAGAAAGCAGCCGTTGCCGTTAGGAGGTTTACGCGTCACCAGTACTCATCACCAGAAGTCATCACCAGTTCTCATCACTTCTTCTTTCCGCCCTCATCCTTTTTCGACCGGCAGGTCGCCGCGAGCCGACCACTCGTGCCACGATCCGATGTAGTTGCGGACCTTTGGCAAGCCCGCCCGGAGCAGCGCATAGTAGGTGTTCGCCGAGCGCGCGCCGCGATGGCAATACGGCGCGATCTCCGAATTGGGAGCGACGCCGTGGTCCCTCAAAAGTGCGCGGACCGCTTCCGCGTCCTTGAAACGGCCGCCATCGAGGAACTCGGTCCATTCGATCCATACCGATCCCGGAATGCAACCGCGCCGTGCGCAACAGGCCGCGTTATCCCGGCCCGCGTGCTCGTTCGCGTTTCGCACGTCGAGCAGCGTCAGCCCTGGCTGGCCAAGACGCGCCGCGATCTCGTCGCAGCCAATGACGAGCTCCGCGCGCTCGCGAACCCTCAATGCGACGGTCCAGTCCCCCATTCGCTCCTGGCTTAACTCGCACCCCGCCGCGCGCCACGCCGCCAGCCCACCGTGCAGCATTTTCGTGCGCGGATGCCCGACATACTGGAGGATCCAGACGTCGCGCGCCGCGCGCATGCCGGTATCCTCTTCGTAAATGACGATCGGCCGGAATTTCGAAACGCCCGCGGCGGCGTAGCGTCGCGCCATGTCCTGTGCAAATTCCGCAAGGCCGCCCGCGCGAGTATCGAGCGCAAACACGTCGTAGGTGCTGAAGTTCACGGCGCCCGGAATGTGCCCTTTGGCATAGTCCGCGGCCTTGCGCGCATCGATGATCAGCACCTCATCCTGATGCGCCAGGTCCTGCAGCTCGCGGGGCTCTATCAGGAAGTCCATCTGCGATAGGGCTCGAGGAAGTGATGATTCATGCCTTAAGGAAATCGGCAAGGGCCCGGTATGTCTCCCCCGGCGCCTGCTCCTGCGGGTAGTGACCAGCGGGCAGCGCCTCGAAGCCCGTGATATTCGCCGCGTATTGGGGCCAGACTTCGCGCGGATTGAAGTACTGCTCGACGTGGGACTTGGCGCCCCAGAGCGCGAGCACCGGGCAGCGAATCTTGTTGCGGGCCTCGAAATCCTTCGTGTCCATCTCGTAATCCAGCGTCGCCGCGGCCCGATAGTCTTCGCACACGCCGTGGATCTGCTCCGGGGTGCAGCAACGGATGTATTCGGCCACCGCCTCGGGCTCGAGGCCGCCCTGCCCGTGCATGTGCTTCTCCAGCTTCTTCTTCATGTAGTACTCGAGATTCGAGGAGAGCAGGCGCTCGGGGAAATCGTAGGGCTGAGCCATGAACATCCAGTGATACGAGTGCAGCGCCCAGCCGCGGGGAAACGCCGTCCACACATGATGCGTCGGCACGATGTCGATGCTCGCGAACTTGAGCACCCGGTCGGGATGATCGAGCGCCATGCGAAACGCCGTGCGCGCGCCGCGGTCGTGCCCGACGAGGAAGAACCGCTTGAAGCCGAGATGCTCCATGACCTCGATCTGGTCCTCTCCCATCCGGCGGAACGTGTAGTTGCTGTGATCGGGCCTGCCTCGCGGCTTGGAGCTATCGCCATAGCCGCGCAGGTCGGTGGCAACGACCGTGTAGTGCTCGGCGAGCCGCGGCGCGATCTTGTGCCAGGTGACGTGGGTCAGCGGGTTGCCGTGGAGCAGTAGCAGCCCGGGGCCCTTGCCGCCACGGCGCCCGACGATCCGGACTTCCGGATCGCTCGTCTGAACTTCGAATCGCTCGAATCCTTCGTACATGGAATTGTGCTCGCGTTGTTATGTGACAGCCCGTGCGCGACGGCCCGCGTCACGACTTGCGCGCCTGCGCGGCAACCGCGCGCAGCGCGTCGATCAATTCGCTGTCGTTGGCGTCCCCCATCCCGACGTCGACCATCTGGCTGAAGACCGCCACCGCCGCATTGCCGACGAGCGACTGGCGCCCCAGCTTCTCGGCCAGGCGCACGCCATACTGCGCATCTTTTAGACGTCCTCGTCCCGAGAAGGCCACCGCCTGGCCCTTTTTGCCTTCCGCCATCGTCGCGGAGTGCAGGGTGACGTGGCGGCTTCCGGTATAGCCCGTTGCAAAGCCTTCCGCCGCGGCATGCAAGTCGATGCCGGCGGCCTCGCACTGTGCCATGGCTTCTCCTACCGATGCTACCTGAATCACGCCGAGAAGGTTGTAGATCAGCTTGAAGGCGGTCCCGGCGCCGACGCCGCCGAAATGAAATATTTTCGTGCTGAACGCTTCGAGCAGCGGCCGCACCGCTTCCAGATCGGCCGGCTTTGCCCCCGCAAATACCCGCAGTTTGCCGGCCTCGGCATCGTGCGGGCGACCGGCTACGGGACAGTCGACATAGCGCACGCCCTTTTTCGCCGCCAGAGCGGCAAGTTCCACCACCCAATCATGAGACAGGGTCGAGCACTCGACGAGGATCGTCGAGTGCGCCAGATCGGCGGCCAGCACGCCGTCGGGCCCCGTCCAGATTGCGCGGGACGCTTCATCGTTGGTGACGGAAGAAAAGACGACCTCCGCCCCTTGTGCCGCCTCGCGCGGGCTCGATGCGATTACCGCGCCGGCTTCCTGCACGCGGCGCGTTTTCTCGATGCTGCGGTTACACGCCGTGACCGCATGGCCCGCGGCGAGCAACCGCAGGGCGACGGCGCCTCCCATAGCGCCCACGCCAATCCAGGCGACTTTTGCCATGCCTATGCCTCCTGATGCAGCGCCCTCGCCGACCGCGAGATCAGCAGGCTCCGCCGTTTTTCAGGTACGAAAAGAGCGGCCCCGGTGGCCAAATAACTCATTGAACGATCCCCAGTCCCTCGAGCGCCAGTCCGTAGCCAAGCAGGTCGCTCATCGGACGACGCAGGTACTCGTTGAGGATGACACGAGTGTAGCGCCGGTTGATCACCGGCTGCTGCAGGATCTGCCGCGCCAGTTCCCAGGCCCGGGGCATCAACTGCTCGCGCGGCAGCACCTCGTTGACGAGACCGAACGCGAGCGCCTCCCTGGCCGACAGCAGCTGCGCAGTCAGCAGGAAATAGCGCGCGCGGTTAAGCCCCATCAGCATTGGAAATACGACGTGAACACCGTCGCCCGGTACCATGCCGCCACGAAAATGCGCCGAATCCTGGAAAGCCGCCTGATCGGCGGCCAGCACGATGTCGCACATGAGCGGAACTTCGGGATGGCGCAGTGCCGGCCCGTTGACCGCCGCGATCATCGGTACCTCGATCGCCAGCATGTTCATCGTGAAGCGCCTCGCTTCGCTGCCGAGCTTCATCCACTGCTCGGGCGTAAGCTTGGGCACCGCCCGGCCGACCGACGAGGCGACGGCCGGGCCGGAAAATTCCTCACCGGTGCCGGTGAGAATGATGAGCTGGTTCTCGGGATCGCGGCTCACGTCCAGGAACGCCTGCTCCATTTCCGCGTGCGGGATCGAGCCGAAGCGCTGCGAACCGCCGTTCGTGTGCAGCGTCATCTCCAGGATGCCCTCCTCCCGCCGGAAGCGGATGGTCTCGAACTTCTGCGCGTAGTCGTCTAGTTTCGTCATATGCCATCTCCGTGGGTCAACGGGGAAATTGAATGGGAACGCGATGACGCCGCCGGTCGTACGCGCTCTAAGACCTCGTCCGACGCACCGTCTCCAGCCTGTCGTCGAAGAGCGTGATCGGCGGGTACGCTTCGGGATCGGTCATTACGTCGATGACGGTCGTCTCCGGGACCGCAAGCGCGGCACGCACGGCGTCGAGATAATCGCCCGGCCGCTCGACCCTGACGCCGCGGCAACCGCACGCCCGAGCGATCTGCGCGTGGTCGACTGGCGCGAACACGCACCCGCTGGTGTGGCGGCCGAATTTCACGTCCTCTGCATCCTTCTGGTAAGCGAGCACGCCGTTGTTCAGCACGGTTACGACCACCGGTGTCCGCGTGCGGCACGCGGTTTCGACTTCGGACCACACGTGAGCAAAGCCTCCATCGCCGGTAACGCACAGCACCGGGCTCGCTGGCCGCGCCACCCGGGCTCCCAGCGCCATCGGCAGGCCCCAGCCGAGCCCGGCCATGCCGCGTGGGGTCAGGAAACGCATTCCGGGAACGAGCGCGCGCAAATAGGAAGCGACCCAGACGGTCGAATAGCTGGCGTCGGCGACCACGATGGTAGCGGGCGTGAGGACCTGTTGCAGGTCGGCCATCAACCGCTCGGGCCGGATCGGAACAACATCGGAGCGCAGCAAGGGGGCAATTTCATTCGCGTGACGCTCCCGTGCCGCCGCGATCTGCTGCACCACGCCGGACGCGGCCTTGCGTCGTCCGCGCAGGCGCTGCGCGAGCACTGCCAGCGTCAGCTTCGCGTCGCCAACCAGACGCAAGCCTTCGTAATTGCGTCCGACCTCGGAGGGGTCGATATCGAGATGGATGAACCGCGCCTGCTCCGGAAACAGGGTCCACGAATCGGTGCCGTTCTGGGCCGTGCGGGTGCCGACCAGTAGCACCACATCCGCGTTCTCGATCAGGGGTTTCAGATAGCGTCCGGGCGAGAGCCGGCCGAGCGTGTTGCCGCCTACCCCGAGCGACAGCGGATGCTCCTCGCTCACGGCACCCTTCCCCATCACGGTCGTCATGACCGGCAGGTGTGCGTGCTCCTGAAGCGCCGCGAGCTCCGCCGCCGCGCCAGAAAGATGCACACCGCCGCCCGCCATCACGACGGGATTCCGCGCCGAGGCGATGAGCTCCGCCGCGGCCTCGATCTGCGCGGGATCGGCGCTCACCCGGTCGAGCGGGAAATGGCCGAGGCAGGTTTGACGCCGGCCGAAACCCGCGGCGGGCTCCTTCAAGAGGTCTGCTGGTAGCAACAGCACGGTGGGGCCTGGTCGGCCGCCGGTTGCGGTGGCAAACGCCGTGTCGACGTAGTCTTCGATGCGGCCAGCTTCCGTGACCCGACGCACCCACTTCGTGCATCCCTGAAACAACGCGATATGGTCGAGCTCCTGGAACGCATTGCGGTCCGTCGTGGGACGGTCTACCTCCTGCACGATCGCCACGACCGGCACCGAGGACTTGAGCGCTTCTGCGAGCGGTGGCACCAGCAGGGTCGCGGCCGGGCCGTTCTGCGCCGTGACGACCGCAGCTTTGCCAGAAATACGGGCAAAGCCGTCGGCCATCGCGCCGCCGGCATTCTCAGTCCGATACGTGAATTGACGCAGCCCGATGTCCTCAGCCGCCAGCAGGACGGCGGATGGCAGGCTCTGAGAGAAAAGAACTTCGACACCGTGGCGCGCCAGGCAGGCAGCCACCACCTGGGCCACGGTCCTGTCGCTCGCCATGATGACTCCCCGAGGCAGGGTCCGCCCCATTGTTCGTTGCGAATCGGAGCGCTACCCTTGCGCTGTTGCGCGCGCCTCCTGTTTGCCTGCGCATGATAAGGGCGCGTAGGGGGCTGTCAAGTGCGGGCCATGGCAAATCGGCGCGCCCGGCCCAATTGCTGAAAATCGATTAAGGATGCAATGTGAAAATACTCGTTCTTCCCGGAGACGGCATCGGCCCGGAGATCACTGCAGCGACGCTCGCCGTGCTCGATCGCGCCAACGAAAAGTTCAAGCTGGGTCTGGAGTGGCAGCATGAGGAGATCGGCCTGTCCGCCCTCAAGGAGCAAGGCTCGACCCTGCCGGACGCCGTGATGGAGGCAGCCCGCAGCGCACCGGGGATCATTCTCGGGCCGGTCTCGCACCTCGACTACCCGCCGCGCGAGCAGGGCGGGCTCAACCCGTCTGGCGAGCTGCGGGTCAAGCTCGACCTTTATGCCAACATCCGTCCCGCGAAATCCCGTCTCGGCGTGGGACTGACGGGCAAGCCCGTCGATCTTGTCATTTTCCGCGAATGCACCGAAGGGTTTTACGCGGACCGCAACATGTACCTCGGCAAAGGCGAATTCATGCCGACCGAGGACATGGCGATCAGCATCCGCAAGGTGACGGCGCGCCAATGCCAGCGCATCTCGCGCGTCGCATTCGAATGGGCGCGCAAGCGCCGAAGGAAAGTGACCGCCGTGCACAAGGCCAACGTGTTTCACATCGCCGACGGGCTGTTTCTGCGCGAAGTGCGCAAGGTCGCCAAGGACTATCCGGATGTCGAACTCGACGAGAAAATCGTCGATGCGATGGCCGCGCTCCTAGTGCGCGATCCGACGGAGTTCGATTGCATTGTCACCGGGAACATGTTCGGCGACATCCTCTCGGATGAGGCTTCGGAGCTCTCGGGCGGTCTTGGACTGGCGGGATCAGTCATGGCAGGCGACGAGCGGTGCTGCGCCCAGGCGCAGCACGGCAGCGCACCGGACATCGCAGGCCAGGACAGAGCTAATCCCACTTCGCTCATTCTGTCGGCCGCGATGCTGCTCGACTGGCTGGCGACGCGGCACCGGAACGACGCTTACGCACGGGCAGCGCAGGCCATCGAGGCCGCAATCGACCGCGCGCTGCAGGACCCCGCGACGCGGACACGCGATCTTGGGGGACCGCTTGGGACGCGTGCCTTTGCTGAGCGCGTCGCCGCGCACATATCATGAGATTTCGCAGACGAGCGTATTGCCCGCCGAAATTGAAGGTTCGTACTCGAGAAAAGGCAGCCGCAACTCACGATTCACGGCTCACAAATAGGTAAACCCAAAGGGGCCAGTTTGCGTCCGGCGCCGTTCTTATCCACTTGTCATGTCCACAGAAGCGAAGCGTTTCCAGTAGCTTACGTCACGGGAGTCCCGAAGACTGTGCAAGCAGTGCTCTCTGCTGTTGTGAAGTAGATACACTACCTGCGCAATTCGGTTCCGACGGCTGTCCGAGCGGCGCCCAAGCTGTTATTCTGTACCCGTCCTGCGTAGCGTCAGACAGGGGCATTGTAGGCGTGTTGGTCTCGAATAAGTAGACAAAGGAGGCATCATGGATTTCTCCGAACTCATCACCTCTTTGCAGAATACGCTCGGTACCCATTTGCCTAATATCCTGGGCGCGATCGGAATTCTTGTGATCGGTTGGGTGGTCGCGGTTGTCGTTCGTGCCGGCGTGCGGCGCCTGCTTGCGCTGCTGTCGGTCAACCAGCGTATCAAGGAAAGCACCGGGCAAACCCTCGATGTACAGTCGGGCGTAGCGGTCGGCGTGTTCTGGCTGATTATGCTCGTCACCCTCATCGGGATGTTCAACGTGCTCGACCTCGAGCTCACCTCGAACCCGTTCCAGGTGCTGGTGACTCAGATTTTCGGCTATCTGCCGCGACTCATCGCGGGCACGGTGCTGCTGGTGCTTGCCTGGCTCATAGCAATGCTGTTGCGGGGAGTTGCCGCCAAACTCCTTTCGACGACTGGGTTGGACGAGAAGCTTGCTGCGCAGGCCGGAATGGAGCCCTTGAGCAAGAACGTCGGAAACGTCCTTTTCTGGCTCGTAATCCTGCTCTTTATTCCCGCGATACTGGGCGCCTACGACCTGGGAGGCCTCCTCGCGCCGGTGCAGGGCATGATCACCAAGATGCTTGGCCTGCTGCCCAACATCTTCGCCGCGCTGGTGATTGGTTTCGTCGGCTGGCTCGTCGCGAAGGTGATGCGAGGGCTCGTGACCAACCTGCTTGCCGCAGCCGGCGCCGACAAGGCCGGCCATAGCGCGGGGCTTGACCAGTCAGTGTACATCTCGCGGGTCGTCGGCACGCTGGTGTTCATCTTCATCTTCATTCCGACACTGATCGCCGCGCTCGACGCGCTGCAGATCGAGGCGATCTCGAGCCCGGCCACCGCGATGCTCGGCCAGATTCTCAACGCCGTGCCGCATCTGGTCGCCGCAGCGTTCATCCTCGTCGTCACCTATTACGTCGCCAAGTTCGTCTCGGCGCTCGTGAGCCGCCTGCTGAACGGCATGGGTTTTGACACGCTGCCCGCCAAGCTTGGCCTGGAGAAGGTATTCAGCGGCGAGCTCAAACCATCCGGGCTGGTTGGCGTCATCATCATGTTCTTCGCCATGCTCTTTGCCACGGTCGAAGCGGCAAACCAGCTTCAGTTCACGCAGGTCGGCGTCTTGGTCGGGACATTCATAGGATTCGGCGGCGATGTTGTGCTCGGGGCGGTGATCCTAGTCGTGGGCTTCTGGCTCGCGGGCCTGGTCCACGGGGTAATTGCGCGCACCGGCAGCGAGCTGGCGCAGCTTGCACGGCTCGCGATCATCGGCCTGGTCATCGCAATGGGCCTGCGTGCTATGGGGATAGCCGACGACATCGTGAACCTCGCCTTTGCGCTTACCTTCGGCGCCGTCGCGGTGGCAGTCGCGTTGTCCTTCGGACTTGGCGGGCGCGAGGCCGCGGGCAAACAAATGGAGCACTGGCTCTCCAGGCTGCGCAAATGATCGGTGACCAGTGAATGGAGCGTAATGGGTGACGGGTGATGACGGACGACGTGCGGGTCAGTCCACGCACTATTCACTATTCACCATTCACCATTCACCATTCACCATTCACCATTTACCATTCACGGATTTGATCGGCATTTATCGGCGTCCATCTGCGGCTATATTGATTTGGGGTTGTCGTTGTCCCCTCAATCGAATGAATAGCGGTAGAAGAGGTCCATTCCGCTTCGTGTGCCGGTTTCCGCGCGTGCCGAAAACCGGCGTGTCAGGGCCAGCTCGAGGCGCAGCACCGCAAGCGCTGCACTGATCGACTGTTCGTACGAGACGTAAATCCGGTCGCTCAGGCGCTTGCCGAGCGTGACCGCCTGGCCGCCACCGCTGTCCTGCACCATGCCGATCTCGTCGAGACCCACCCTGTTTGCGAAGGACTCCTGACTCCCGCCGCCCGCCGCACCGATGAGAGCGGCCGCAGCAACCTGAAGTGCCGCATAGTCCGCCTGGGTGCCGGCCTCGGCAGGTCGGCCGAGCACCAGCCAGGCGAGCTGCTCGCTCTCCGGGACGGGCGGATTGGACACCACGCGAATGAGCGGCGCGCGTAGCGAACCCTTGACTTCGACACCCGCCTCAACGGCCTGATTGCGTCGCCAGGCTACAATATCGACCGCCGGGTTCTCGATCGGCCCGTCGAAGATCAGCCGCCCGCGCTCGATGTCGAGCCGCTGCCCATACGCCCGGAATACTCCGCGGCGTGTTTCGATCACGCCGTCGCCGAGCACCTGCCCGGTGGAAAGACTGCGTACGTTGAGGCGGCCGCCGAGCTTCGCGTCGAGGCCGGCGCCGCGGATCGTCAAGTTTTCGCCCATGTCGAGGTCGAACGCGAGCAGTACGGGCAGCCGACGCTCGGTGGCCGCGCCCGATTCGCGCTTCGGCGCTCGGCCCGCGACCACCACATCGTCGCCCAGCTCGAGCGTTCCACTCGGATCGAACTCGAAGTGTCCCGAATCTGCGCGCAGCGATCCTCGCAGCGTCAGGCGCCGCGCTTCGGCGACAGCCGTCCCCGAGCCGGATAACGTCAGGTTGCGGTCCGGCCGGTTCAGCGCTGCGAAACGCTCGGCACGCCAGCTGAGCCGCCCCGTCGCCTCGTCACCGGATTGCGTCACCAACCCGTCGCCGGTCAGGCGACCTTGGCCGCCGGCAATCGACAGCTCGCTGACGCGCACCGCGTTCTCCGAGATCTCCGCGCGCAGCAGGCCGTCGTGCCAGTCGATGCCGAGCGGCGGTGACAGGATGCGAATCCGGCTTGCATCGAGACGACCCTGCCAGACGGGCTTGCCTAGCGTTCCGGTTGCGGTGATATCCGCGCGCACGCGACCGTCAAAATTCGCGCGGGTGCGGAACAACACGGCGAACGGCGCAAGCGACGGCACGTCGAGCCGTGCCGAGAGCGAGATGGGCGATGCGCGGGCGAGGCCCGCCTCGGCGCCCGTCCCGATCGGGCGCGCCTCGCCCTGAACGTCGAGCAGAAATTCACTTCCTTGCGCCGCAAGGCGCGCCGTCGCGCGTTCGTCAACCAGCCCCGCGTCGAGCTCAAAAGTCGAGAGCCCGAGTGCAAGCCGCGGCTCGGTCCGGAAAACGAGATCGCCGCTTTCGCGCTTTATCCGGAGGGTGCCGTTCAACCGCGGCGTCGCCGCCAGCCGCCAGTTGCCGCCGACAAGAAGCGATGATTCGACGAGATCGCCGGCACCGGCGAGTGCGACGAGGAGGGCCGCCGGCAGCGCGTCGAATTCGCCGCTCGTTGTGAAATTGCCCGGCGCCACGCGCGTCTCGCCGAGCGCGACGCGCCCGCCACCGACCCGTAACGTCGTTGCCCCGGCTACCACGCGTTCCGGCGACACGTCGAGCGGCGCCGCGGAGTCGAGCGAAATCGGCAAGGCACCGCGATTCTCGAGGGCGGCGAGGGTTCCGGTCCAGCCGCGCCCGGCGCGCCAGCCTCCCACGAGCTTTGCAGCGAAGTCCACCGTTTTTCCGATCGCCTTGACCTCGATCGCGTGCTGCGCCGGCGTGCCTTTCGTGTGCAGCGTGATCTGGTCTGCCGCCAAGCCGCGGGCGGTGACGTTCGTTGCTTCCGCATCGATCTGCAGGGGGCTACCGGGCGCCCACCCAATCTCCCCGCTCGCACCGAGCCTACCGATCGCAAGGGCCCGCTGCACGCGTAGATCGACCCCGCTCGCAGTGAAGCTCACTCGTGGAGCTTGCCACGTGCCACCGGCCTTTGCGGAGGCATCAACGCGACCTTCGATTCGCGGATCGAGCTGCGCAATCCGCGGCGCCGCGACCGTGAGCGCGAGCGCGTCCCCCGGAGCGCCAAAAGCGCCGCGCACCGAGATCCGGTTCGCGCCGACGTCCAATGCCATGTCGGCCGACTCGATCCGCTCGTCGGTCATGCGAGCCGTGCCCTGCCCGGTGACGCCTGCACCTCGAAATCGGCTTTGCGTCAGCCTGAACGACAGCTCGCCGGAACGGCGCGCGAGCGCGCCCCGCAGAGTGAGCTTTCCATTCACTGTCGCAGCCGGATAGCTGCCCCACTCTGACGGGTCGAACCCCGCGAAAGTGGCCTTCGCCGTCATCGGCATATCCCCGTCCATCACGAGCCGGCCGCTTGTCTGGACGCGACCGCCGCGAGCAGTGACGCGCGCGTCGCGCACCTCCAGCTCCGAACCACGGCGCGCGACATCGAGCCGGATTGCAAGCGGTCCCTGCGCCAGTTGCGCGCGCACCGTCTCCCCCGATTCGGTGAGCGACGCATCGACTCGCCCGTCAAGCTCGGTGGCGAGCAAGCCGGCGTAAATTCCCCGCAGATTGATGGCGTGCGCACCGAGCGCAAAGGTGGCGCCGCGGTCGGTCAGCTCGCCCGAACCGCTGAAACGCCCGCCGCCGGACATCCTGATCTCAAGCGATTCCAGGCGCGCCGAGCGCAAATCGGTGACGAAATCCGACCTGACCTGGCGCGCCGGGAAACGTCCCTCGCCCAGCGTCCCTGCGTTTGCATTGCTCGCCTGCAACGTGCCCGCGACGCTTTCCGCATCCCGGCTGGCGGCGTTGACCAATAGTGTGACGTCGCTTGCCGGAGCGTCTTTCACCAACCGGGCGAGATCGATGCCCTGTGCACGGACTTCGAGCTTCTCCAGCCAGAGCGGGTCGAAGGGCTTCAACAGCGCGTCGGCCTGAGCCCGAATGTCGTCGAAGTCCGCCTCTGCCTTCGCATCGATGCGCCTGAGCGTGCCCGAGAGCGCGAGCTTCGCCACCCGCTCCGGTGCGCGCCGCAGGATTGCACTCGCGGAAAGCGCGAATGGATCGCGGCTGTCGAGCTCGCCCGTCGCTTCCAGCGCCCCCCAGTCCGACGCCACGCGCAACGAGCGCACCCGATGCGCGCGGAGGTCGCCTTCGTAACCCAGCGCGATATCACGCAGGGCGAGGCGTGAATCGCCGCTTACGATCTCCATCTCGGTGACCGCAGCGCGCTCGACACTCACGCGCAGCGGAAGGGCAACTGATGCGGGAATCGACGCTTGTCCATCCGACGGAAGGAGGCGCAGCGAAACCTGCCGCGCCGATGTCATGCCGATGGCCAGGTGGTCCCCCATTAGCGCCCACGGGAACCAGGTCAGTCGCACGTCGCTCGCCCCGAGCTGCAAGGACTCGTCCGCGAATTCGATCCGGTCGATCGTTATCGGTCCGAAGAGCGCGCCGTGCACACCCGCGATCTTGAGCTTTCCACGGCTAATCGTCTCGAGACGCACGAGCGCCCAGGCAAAGGCCGTCTCGCTCGACGCCAGCCACGCGAGTCCGCCCGCGAGAAGTCCTCCGAGCAGCGCAAGAACGACCAGCGTACGCCACCAGTAATGCCTCTTGCGCGTTTTCGCCATCAGAAGCTGAATCCCACCGAGAAATGCAGCCGGTATTGTCTCACCGCCTCGCCATAGGCGACATCGACGCGGAAAGGCCCGATTGGGCTGCGCACCCTGAGACCCACACCATAGCCCCACTTGGCATCGAAGCTCCCCCCCGTCTCGAATGCGTCACCAACGTCCACGAAGACTGCGCCTCCGAGCACGTCGGTAAACCAATGCGTGAGTTCGGCACTGGCAAGCGCGAGATAGCGGGCGGACGCGACGGCGCCGCCCAGGTCGATACCGATGCTTTCAAACGCGTAGCCGCGGATGGTTTGGTCGCCACCGGTCCGGAACAGGTAGGCGAAGGGTATCCCTGTTCGGGTGGAAGCGAAAACGGCCCCAGCCTCTGCGCGCAGCAGCAAGTCATCGTTGCGGGCCACCGGAACGAAACCGTTCAGCTTTGCGGTGCCACGCAGGAAGCCGCGGCTCGAAAGACCGGGGACCGCGGCGCCGGCATTCAGCGTTCCCAAGTACCCGCGGCGCGGAGACCCCACCACATCGGTATTGCGAAACGTGTAGCGATAGTTGAGAAAGGTCGCCCACGTCGTGTCACTGGTGACACCGCCGACCTCCTGCCGCTCGTGGAGCCACGTCGCGGAGAGGCTCGAGGGCAGACGCTCGAGGCCCCACTGGCGCGCGAAGGAGACCGCGTTCGTTTCCGTTACCTGGCCTTCCACATCCTTGCGCTCGGCGCGGCCGACTACCGTGTTCCACGATCCGCCCGGCAACGGCTGCGAGTCGACGCTCACCGCGCCGCCTTGAATATCGCGGTCAAAGAGGAGCTCCGTGCGCAATCGCCAATGCTCGCCGAGCAGATCCGCGTCGCTGTAATTCGCGCGAACGCGAATTCCGGTGTCCGTGGTGAAGCCAATCGCCCCGTCGATCCGCTTGCTACGCCCCTCGATCACCGCCACGCGTAGCGGCGCCGCGTCCGCCTTCGCTGGATCCGCGTCGATTGCAACCTCCGCGCTCGCAAATTGACCGAGCTCCAGGAGCCGGCGGCGGAAGAGGATCACTTTCTCCTTCGAGTACTCGTCGCCGGGATGCAGCGGGTTCAGGCGCTTGACGATCTTCGGATCGTAACGGCTTGTGCCGCGCACTTCGAGTTCACCCACCCGGAATACCGGCCCGCTTGCGATCTCGAGGTCCAGCGTAGCCCGCGCCTTGTCGGGGGCGACGCGCGCCTCGCTGGAGGCCACGCGGGCGGCCGCGTACTTCTGCGCGGCGACCTGGCGCACCGCCTCCGCCTTTGCCGCGTCCCAGTCTGCCTGGCGAAAAGGCTCTCCGACCCGAAGCGCCCAGGCCTTGCGCACCGCTTTCATCCGCTCCTCGGCGTCCGGGTCGTTCAACAGCGGGCCGCTGAAGCGAATGTCGACCTTCGCAATCCGGGTTCGCTCGCCCGGCTCGATGACGATTCGCACCCGCCACTCCGGCTCGCCTTCGGTCACTTCAGCACTGACCTTCGCCGAGAAATAGCCCTCGGTTTCGACCCCGGCGCGGATCTGGTCGCGCTCCTCGATCGCAAGACGCCGGAGCAGATCGGGAGTCATTCCCGGGTAGTCTTTCCACCGCGGGAGATCGAGGGTCGGCTCGACGACCCGCTTGAGATCCTCCGGGCCCTCGAGTTCGACTTGATACGGCAATTCGGCACGCGCGGTCGCGCACGCGCACGCAACGGCAATGAAGAGCGCGGCCCGCACGACTGCTGCGGCACCGCGCGAGCGCAAAGCGTTCGGAAGCCGCGCCGCGCTGGCCACCCTGGCAGCGCCTCGGCTCACGTGCATTTCGCGATTTTAATGGCGGTTTGACTCATGTTTACGTAGGCAGTTAGCCGGCCGAGCGCGGCGCCGGATGATCCCCTCTAACTGCCGCGAACGGTTAACGGAGATTCGACTTGTGCGTTGTATTCTACGTTTCCCTTGGCGTGTTGGCGGTTCAAAATTGTTTTAGGTTTTTCCTGGCGCTGTGGCGGTTCAGTTCTGGGGTTCATCCGCGTTTATCTGCGGCTAATATTAGGCTTTTGACTTTTCGAATCACGAATCACGAATCACGGTTCATGCTTCTACCGTTCCCAGCAAACAAAAACGCCACCGCGCGCGGTGGCGTTTTTAATGAAGCGAGAACGGGCTACTTGTCGATGCCGCCCATGCACAGGTACTTGACCTCGAGGAACTCGTCGATGCCGTACTTCGAGCCCTCGCGCCCGATACCGGATTCTTTCATGCCGCCGAAAGGAGCCACCTCGGTCGAGATGATCCCGATGTTGATGCCGACGATGCCCGACTCGATTCCTTCCGCCACGCGCCAGATGCGGCCGATGTCGCGGCTGTAAAAATAAGCCGCGAGGCCGTACTCGGTGTCGTTGGCGAGCTTGATGAGCTCCTCTTCCGTCTTGAAGCGGTAGAGCGGCGCCACCGGGCCGAAGGTCTCCTCGTGCGTGATCTTCATCGAGGTATTCACGTCCGCGAGCACCGTGGGCTGGAAGAACTGGCCGCCCTTCTCATGGCGCTTGCCGCCGACGACCACGCGCGCGCCTTTGGCGAGCGCGTCCGCGATGTGCTCTTCCACCTTCTCGACGGCCTTCATGTCGATGAGCGGTCCTTGCACGACTCCATCCTCGAGCCCGCTGCCGACCTTCATCGCTCCTACCTTCTCGGAAAGCTTCTTCGCGAACTTGTCGTAAACGCTGTCCTGCACGAACACACGGTTGGCGCAAACACAAGTCTGGCCCGAGTTGCGGTACTTGGAAGCGAGCGCGCCCTCGGCGGCCGCGTCGAGATCAGCGTCGTCGAACACGATGAAGGGCGCATTGCCACCCAGCTCGAGCGACACTTTCTTCACTGTCGTCGCGCATTGTTGCATCAGCTGCTTGCCGACCTCGGTCGAGCCCGTAAACGTGAACTTGCGCACCAGCGGGTTGCTCGTGAGTTCCTTGCCGATGGGCCCCGAAGCGCCCGTGACCACGGAGATCACGCCCTTGGGTATGCCGGCGCGCTCGGCCAACTCACACAGTGCCAGCGCCGAATACGGTGTCATGCTCGCCGGCTTGATCACCATCGTGCAACCGGCAGCAAGCGCCGGCCCTGCCTTGCGCGTGATCATCGCGTTAGGGAAGTTCCATGGCGTCACCGCGGCGCACACGCCAATCGGCTCCTTGATCACGACGATGCGGCGGTCCGGCGCCTGCGCCGGAATCGTGTCGCCGTAGATGCGCTTGGCTTCTTCCGCGAACCATTCGATGAACGAAGCGCCGTAGGCCACCTCTCCGCGCGACTCGGCGAGGGGCTTGCCTTGCTCCACTGTCATCAGCACGGCCAAGTCTTCCACGTTCGCCATCATGAGCTCAAACCACTTGCGCAGGATAGCTGCGCGCTCCTTGGCGGTCTTGGCGCGCCACGCGGGCCACGCTGCATTGGCGGTCTCGATCGCGCGCCGGGTCTCCGCCTGGCCCATGTTGGGGACGGTCCCGATCTGCACGCCACCAGCCGGATTGTGCACAGCGATAGTGGCCTTATTGTCGGCATCCACCCAACCGCCATCGATATAGCATTGCTGGCGGAACAGGCTCATGTCCTTCAGCTGAAAAGCAGGTTTCACTTTTTGGAGCATGTTCGGAATCCTCGAGTCGAATACAAAACGAAGCGGGCGGGTGCACCGCCACGCAGGGGAAACTTGCCAAATAACAGTATAGCAGAGGAGCGGCCGCGCTCCGTGTCACCCGCCCGCCGGCGCATCCTAATAACCCGCGCGCCGGGCACCGGCAATATGCCTCTTTTGGCCTCGATGTGACATGCTACAATCTTCCGCTTTAACAATAAGTTCGGTTCGCTCGATGGCTCCGACGCTGCCCCGAATTCAAACGCGCATGATGACGGTTCTGCTCGCGCTTGTGCTCTTCACGAGTGGTTGCGCGAGCAACGGCGATCCGCGCGATCCCCTCGAGCCCCTGAACCGGGCCATCTATCATTTCAACGATGGCGTCGATCATCTGCTCGTCATGCCCGCCGCGGAGCTCTACCAGGGACGGTTGATCCCGGAGTTCGTGCGAACCGGGCTCAGGAATTTCTTTTCCAATATTAATGACGTGATCGTCTTCCTCAACGATCTGCTGCAGGGGAAGTTCCAGGATGCGGAGTCTGACCTGGGCCGGATCGTCATCAACTCCACTGCCGGGATTCTTGGCTTTATCGATGTCGCGACCGACGCCGGCCTCGTCAAACACCAGGAGGATTTCGGGCAGACGCTCGGTGTCTGGGGGCTGGGCGACGGGCCCTACCTGGTGCTGCCTTTGATCGGTCCCAGCAGCGTGCGCGATACCGTGGGCTTTGTCGGCGACGCCTATATGTGGCCTCTGGCCTACGTCAGCCCAACCCGCACCCGCAATCAGATTGCGCTTCTGCGTTACATCGGCCTGCGTGCAGATTTGCTCGCGGCCTCGAGGGTCCTGGAGGCCGCCGCGCTCGATCCCTACCAGTTCCTGCGTGACGCCTATTTCCAGCGCCGACTCAATCTGTTGTACGACGGCAAGCCCCCGCGAGAAGACGATGATCCCGAGCCCCCATCCAAACCCGGCGCCTCGAACAGCCGCATGGCTCCCCCATTGGCCGGTCCCTCCGATGGCTCTTACAACCTGGCACCCGATAGGTTCGATGGCGCGGCATCGAGTCCGCTGGAGCTCAAGCCTGCGGAAAGCACCGCGCGCCCACCAGCGCTTGCGCCCGGGCCGAGCAAGCCGAGGGCCACCTCAGCCGCGCATCCCGCGACGCAAGCGCCCGTCGTGCGGCTCTGGCTGCCCGCCACTCGTTAGGAATCCCGCGGGCGTGACGGGTGACCAGTGACCGGTGACTGGCATGAACGTCGATCTCTGCCCGTGTAACGCTCGCGCGCGTTGAACAGGGCCACGCGCCAGTTCGAACGCGCGCAGGTAAACCGGCGTTCTGCGTCCGGTTTGGCATTAATTCAAGCGCGCCGCGATTTTCTCCAGCTCAGCGAGCTCCCGCCTCACCTGGGCGGCATCCTCGGCGCCAGGCTCGAGCTGTAAATAGCGATGCAAGTCGGCTGCCGCTGCGCGAAAACACTCGAGCTCGAGAAAGATGGCGGCCCGCTCCCAGTACTCCTCGGCCGCTTCGGGCGCAAGCGCAACGAGCCGGTGGGCCGCCGAGAGAGCGCGCTCCGATTCGCTGCGGTTGCGGTAGATGCTCTTGAGATTCCGCAGCATGCGCGCCAGGATTTCCTTCTTGGCGGCCGCCGTCAACGCCTGGCGCACCATCTGCAGCGGCAGCTCGCTGCCATGCAGCGCCTGCAACCGCTCCTGCAGATCCTCAAGCCCGAGCGAGGTACCTCGAGCGTACGGATCGAGCACGATCGCGCCGTCCCGCACCACGCACTTCACGAGGAAATGCCCGGGAAACGAAACGCCGTGCAGCAGCAGACCGACGCGGCGTCCGATTTCGATATACAGCACCGCGAGCGTGATCGGAATCCCGACCCGGCGGTCGAGGACGTCGTTGAGAAAGCTGTTGCGTGGATCGTAATAGTCAGCCGCGTTACCCGCGAAACCGAGCTCGTCAAACAGATAGTGATTCAGCGCCAGAATCGTCTCGGTCGGACTGATGTCCTGCCGCAGCCGGCGGCGCAGCTCGGCGCCCATCTCCTCGATACGACTGAGATAAGCAGGAATATCGAGTTCGCGGTACTCGTCCGCAGCGATCAGGAGCGCGGCCTCGGCGAGATCGATCTCGTCCTCCGCGCTGACCACGATGGCGTTCCAGCGTTCCGCCGTCGACATTTTAATTCCGTGATTCGTGAGTCGTGAATCGTGAATTGGAAACCCCGTTTAAGACCAAGAATCAGCCGCCGACAGACGCCCAGCCCTCACTCCTTCCCTCTCTCCGAGAAAGAGAGAGGAAGCAATCACCTCCCTTCTCCCGCTGGGAGAAGGGTTCGGGATGAGGGATCGAACACCGATTTACTTATACAAAAACCGTTCTGCCTACTGACTTTGGGTTCCGCCGCAGATAAACGCAGATAAAATCAAAAACAATACTTGAACTGCCAAGACGCCAAAAGAATCAAACGGTAGTTGTGAACCACAGAGGCCGCGGCGTGAAGAAAATAGAAAAAAAGAGCTTTAACGTCCGTTTTCTAAAGCACGGTTAGGTGCGCTTTGCCGCACGCGCAGTCCTTGTGTGTTTGCCTAACGCTTCCAAGACGCCCTGTGTTCGAGGAGTAAAGGAGCGCAGTTCGTCATCGGTCAACAGTCCTAGCGAAACCAATTGAGCCAACTGCAGCAACGCACTCGACCGGCGAGGGTTATTGAATGCTCGCGCAATCTCGTCGTCCCGCTCCTGCACAAGCTCATAGATCATGAGGTATCGACGGTGAAAGGTGTTGCCGCCATCGGATGCCGCCTGACTCAACTCGCCAATCACGCGTTCGCAAAAACGCTCAAGCGCAACGTCGCGCACCTTGCGAAAAGCCCTCCAATCGGTCTCTGGAAGGTCAGACGCCATCTCGCTTGTGCGCCTAACGTCCGCCGTGAACCCGGCACCGTGTCTGGCACGTCGGTTTCGACGGCACGGTTGGGTAGCAAGAGGCGTTGGCGTTCATAGATCCTCGGGCTTCAGCCCCGTGCGCCCGGCGATCCGGGCGAACATTCGAGGGCCAATCTCCTCGCCGTCGTGAAACGCGAAAACGAAATCAGGCCAAACAGGACGAGAAAGAGTTTTGTGTGAACCGGACTGGCGCTTGAGCGTCCAGCCAATCCGGAAGAGTGCGGCATGTAGACGGCGGCGGGCCTTCGACGAAGGCTATGAGGTCATGAGGTCGGCACTGCGATCGAGATGGACTGGGGTCCCGCTTCGTCATGCTCGAGGCGCTCGGCGAGCACGCGTATTGCCAAGGTTTCGGCCTTAGCCGTAGCTTCTTTGGCAGTGGCACCGTACGCAAGAACCCCCGGCAGTTCAGGGACTTCTGCAAGCCAACGGCCGTCTTCTTCGCGTTCGTGCTCGATCGTGGCATTCATAGGCACCCCTCAATCAGCAGACATTCTACGCCACTTGGGTTCTTGCCACCCAACTCCCAATTGTCCGCGGAATCGCCAAATATCATTCTTGGCCTACTTGGCGTTTTGGCGGCTCAAATTTTGATCTTCCTTGGCGGTTCAGGACTTCAAGCACTGCGCGCCAGCGGCAAGTTCACCAGCAGATTCTGAGGTTTCATACGCAGCCTCCCATCCGGTGCCATCGCCAGCCCGAGAAATACCGGAAATCCGGCCACTTCGGGACGCAGCACCACGGGATCACGGAAATCGGCCCGAAACAGGCCAATAACGCGCTTCATGCGTTCGCTTTCCACCTCTGCCCCATTATAGATCTCATTCAAGATGGCGGTTGCCTCGGCATCGAGACCGACGTGCCATTTCCACTCGTCATCGGGAATCTCGCGCACCGACTTGACGTTCACGCTCGCCCCGTGAAAATGCGCAATCCACCGCTCGAGCACCCTGCACAGCGCAAGGCACCCCGGACGCTCGACGTTGATATTGAGCACGGTGTCGTGGCGCTCGTCGCGGCGAAAATAGTCGCTGGCGCTATTCTGGTCGAGCACATCGAGCTCGATCATCCGCTGCGGGACTTGCCCCTCGCGCAGGAGCCGCCCGATGTCGCCGAAGGCGCTGCCCGTCGCGTGCAGGTCTACCGTCTCATCGTCCGCCAGCATGATCTGGCCCTCGTCTACGGTCACGCGCTGTCTGCGAAAAAACAGTTCCGCCGCGCGCGCCTCGAGTCCGTCCTCAGTGCCCTCGAGGATGCCGCGCAGAATGACCTGCGCCGTGTGCGCTACGAAATCCGGCGGGACGGCGACATCGCGCCGGAACAGCCCGGCATAGAACCCTTCGAGCGTCGGTGCCGCGAGCAGCTGGTCGCGAAACCGCAGCATGACGCGAAAGTTTTCCTGCGCGTCGGGGTCGGCGAGCGCGTCGATCTCCGACTCTGCCACAGCGCGCCTCGGCTCCGCCAGGAGCGAGGCATGCAGCGCGCGCTCCGCGTCGCACGATTCCGGAGCTGGCGCCAGCTCAGGACGCACGTAGTACGCACGCACGTAGTCATCGGTGACGAGGAGCCGCCCCTCCGCGCTTTTGCGCAGGAGGTGGTAGCCGCAGGATTGCCAGAAGTCGGCCATTTGAAACCGTGATGGGTGATGGGTGACGGGTGACGGGCCTAAAACCGGTGAATGGTGAATGGTGAAAACGGTGATCGGGGGCCAGGAAATAGTGATGGCTACTGGTGATGAGAGATGGTGATGATTAATAGTGATGTACGAAGTGGCGGGCGCTTTTCATCACCATTTCACATCACCATTTTCCATCACCATTATTCATCACTTTTTTTGCGTCATCGGCGTTTATCTGCGTTTATCTGCGGCGGAACCCTAAGTCAGAAGTCAGAAGGCGGAACGGTTTTTGTATAAGTAAATCGGCGTCCATCGGCGGCTAAATGTTCTTGGTTTTTCGATTCACGATTTACGATTCACGATTCACGATTTACGGGTTCTGATATTTCGATGAGATTCCCATCAGGATCGCGCGCATAGACCGACCGAATCGCGAAGCGCGCGCCCGTGCGCTCGATCGGGCCTTCCTCGATTGGAACGCCGTGCGCCTGCAGGCGCGCGACGACTTCGTCGAGCGGCAGGTCGGCGAGGAAGCACAGGTCGAGCGATCCCGGGGTAGGCGTGCGGGCCTTGATGCCGGCGTCGAACCCGGGCGGATGCACGTTGAACTTGTGATCGCCGAATCGCAGCGCGAGGCGGCCCGCTCCGAAACGCTCCAGCTGCATACCGAGCACGCCGGTATAGAATTCGAGGCAGCGCTCGAGGTTTGCCGTGGTGATGACAATGTGATCGATGCTCTTGATCATGCTGGCCGGCCTCCTTGCCGCTCGCCGCGGCCTGCCCCGCGGGCGGCGATCGCGCACTGATTTATCCCCGATTTTAGCTAAAATACAGGCTGCGGTACCCGCCTCCTCCACCAACAGGACATGAAAACAGTCGATCGGATCCTCCGCAGCATCGGCGAGCGCACCGGCATCTGTTTTCGCGTCGTCTTCAGCAACGGGACGCAATACCAGAACCGCGACGGCACGCCTGCCTTCACGCTCACCTTTAAGAGCCGCTTCGCGGGATGGCGCACGGCATTGCTCGGGCACGTCGGGCTGATCGAGTCGTACATCACGCAGTCCGTGGACATCGACGGCGAACTCGCCCTTGCGTTCCGCGCCGCGTACGAGGGTGGCTTCGATATGCGCCCCCGACTGCTCGTCCGTATCCGGAACCGCTGGCACGAGGTGCGCTACAGCAACGCCTCCATCGCCCAGGCGAAGCCGAACGCGCGGTTTCACTACGCCCTTGGCACGGATTTCTACCGACTGTGGCTCGATCATCCGTACATGATGTACACCTGCGCCTACTGGACAGACGGCACCACCACGATCGAGGAAGCGCAGCAGAACAAGATGGAACATGTGTGCCGCAAGCTCTGCCTGAAGCCGGGCGAAACGCTGCTCGACTTGGGTTGCGGCTGGGGCGGACTCTCCTTCTATGCCTTCGAGCGCTACGGCGTCGTGCCGACGGGACTCAATACCATACCCGAGCAGTTGAAAGAAATGCGCGACCAGATCAAGCGGCGCGGCCTGGAGGGCCGCATCAATGCAGTCGAGGCTGATTTTCGCGAAGTGCAGAGTCAGTTCGACAAGTGCGCATCGATTGGCGTACTCGAGCACGCGGGCCGCGATCAGATCGCGGAGGTCGTGCAGGCGCACGCCGACTGCCTCAAGCCCGGAGGTATCGGGCTGCTGCACTTCATCGGACACGTCGGGCACTACGATACCGAGTTCCTCATCCGCAAGTACGTGTTTCCGGGCGGGTGGATTCCGAGCCTTGCCGAGACCATCACGGCGATGGAGCGTGCCGGGCTCGAGATCCTCGACATCGAAAATCTTCGGCGCAATTACGCGCTGACGCTCGACGCCTGGGCGGAGCGCTTCGACGCCAATTGGGAACGCATCCGGGCACTCGATCCGAAAAAATTCGACGAGAGGTTCCGGCGCATCTGGCGCACCTATCTCTATTCCTGCGCCGAGATGTTCCGGTCCGCCCGGGGTTACACGCACCTCTTCCAGATCACCTACAGCAAGGGCAACGTCGGCCGCGACTACCCGATGTCCCGCGCCCATCTTTACACCGGGGATGCGCCACGTTGAACGGACCCGACGCCTTTGCCATCCGTAAAGCGAAGCTCGTTTCGCGACTGGCGGCGCAGGGCAGCAGCGCGGGGATCCGCAAACGCTCTAGCTCCAACCTTTTCCGCTACAAACGGCGTCCGGGCGCACGCCCGGTCCTCGACCTCCGCGAATTCAATCACGTGCTAAGCACGGACGCGCAGGCACGAACTATCGAAGTCGAAGGGCTCGCGACTTTCGAGGTGATCGTGGATGCGACCCTTCCGCGCGGCCTGGTGCCGCTGATTACCCCCGAGCTCAAGAACATCACGATTGCCGGCGCGACGGTCGGAATCGGGATCGAATCGAACTCCTTCCGGCACGGCTTCGTGCATGACGGACTGCTCGAAGCGGAGGTCCTGCTCGCCGACGGGCGCATCGTGACGTGCACCCCTGACAATGATCATGCGGATCTGTTCCAGGCCCTGCCCAATTCATACGGCACGCTCGGCTATATCCTGCGGGCCAGGATGAAGCTGATGCCGGCAGCGCCTTACGTGCATCTGGAAACCACGCACTGCAAAGGCGTCGACGACTTTCTCGAAACGATGCATGCAGCCACCCGGCGCGACAATGTGGATTTCATCGAGGGCATGGTCTACAACGGCAAGCGGATGTTCGTAACGCTCGCGCGATTCAGCGACCGCGTGCCGCGGGTTGACGATATCTTGCGCGAGAACATCTTCTACAAGCTGATCGAGCGCGAGCGTGACGTCTATCTCACCACCAAGGATTACCTCTTTCGCTACGATCCGGAGTGGTTCTGGAACATTCCCGAGACCGGGCCCTACCAGCTTTATCGCCGCTACGCGCCCGCGTCGATGCGGCGCTCAGGTTTCTACAAGCGCTACACGGAATTCAAGCACCGCCTGCTTGCCGCCATGCCCAAGCGCGCCAGAGACTTAGAGGAGCCCCTCATCCAGGACTGGGAAGTGCCGTGGGACAAGGCCGCCGAACTCCTGCGTTTCACGATGCGCGAGGCCGATCTGTCGGGTAAGCCCTGGATCGCCACACCGATACGCCCGGTCCGAGCGCCAACGCTCTACCCCGTCGCGCCCGGTGAGCTTTACTTCAACCTGGGCTGCTATTGCCAGGTCAAGAAGCAGCCGGACAAGGGCGACTATTACTACACGAAGATCATCGACCGGAAATGCTTTGACCTGGGCGGCATCAAGATGCTCTACTCCTCGACGTTCCTGGACGAGGACGAATTCAATCGCATTTATAACGGCGCGGCGTACGCGGCGCTAAAAGCCAAGTACGACCCCACGGGGGCACTCAAGACACTCTACGAAAAGTGCGTGATGGGTGACGGGTGATGCCGATGATGCGCTAAAGCTTCACCGCAAAGAACGCTAAGGCCGCGGAGGAAGCGGACAGCTTTACCGCAGAGGACGCCAAGGTCGCAGAGGAAGAAAAAAGCTTTACCGCGGAGGGCGCAAAGGACGCGGAGGATCCCCAATTAAGAACTCAAAATACGGCAGGTCTATCCAAAGTATCCGGACCACCGGTTTCCCTGTACGCCACCCTTGGCGCTGCCTTCGCGACCCTGGGATCTGTACTAACTATTTTTCCTTGGCGTCCTCGGCGTCCTTCGCGGTGAGGCTTTTGTTTTCCTTGGCGTTCTCAGCGCCCTCGGCGGTGAGGCTTTTCCTTTTCTTGCCGTTTGCCGTTCACCGTTCATCGTTCATCGTTCACCGCTGTTGGAGTCGCGTGAGGTCTTCAATGACCTCCCCCGCATTCCGCGCGGGATTGACCCCCAAATAAACACGCGCGATCTTGCCGCGCGGATCGATGACGAATGTGTTGCGCTTGGCGAGCTTCACAAGACCGAAGTTCCAGAGCGAGCCGTAGCGCGCCGCCGTTGCCCCGCCGCGATCGGCCAGCAGCGCGAACGGCAGCTTGTGCTTGCGCGCGAATTCGGCGTGGCTATCGCTGTCATCCACGCTCACCCCACAAACGGCCGCACCGAGAGCCCCGAGCCGCTCCATCGAATCGCGAAATCGGGCGGCCTGCTCCGTGCAGCCGGGCGTGTCATCGCGCGGGTAAAAGTAAA